>CAZYGG010000076.1:0-16353 GCA_964647585.1 uncultured Desulfobacterales bacterium | reverse complement strand
CCCCATAGCTTATCGCCCTCCGCGGCTATGTGACAACCTATATCAGGATCGGACCGCTCTTCCTGACTCCCGACTCCTGACTCCCGACTCCTGACTCCCGACTCCTGACTCCTGCTACGTCTTGCGATACTGCGCTATCTGCCTGGAAATCGCCACCAGGTCCCCGGCTTCATCCCAGATCTCACCGTCTTCTTCCACCATACCGCCATTGAGGAACCGGGAGCGAAAAACACATTTCAACCACCGCGTCTCCGGCAGGTTGCGAATATTCACCGACATCTCCAGGGTGGGTACCCAGGCAACCATCCCCTGGCTGACGAAAATAGGCGGTGGAAATGCATCCGCGATCAGCATCAGGGCGGCCTGATCAAAAGGGCGGTCATCCTTGAATTTGATCCAGCCCCTGAGTTCCGACCGCTCGGCCAGGTCCCCGGCAGTCCAGCCGCAACAGCCTGGATCCAGCAGGACATCCATGTTGTCGAACAGCGTGTAGCCCGGCATTTCCCCGAACCTGGTACAGGCTTCAGGCGGGGCAAGCACCGGCGCTGATTTTTCATATCGCTGCCCGGCCTTACCGGGCGAAGGGTTTGTGAGGGTGACCATTGAATGGAGCCTTTCAGCCTGCGCCTGAATCAGGCTGACCTGCCAGCGATCAAAGTTCCGGGTCGCGCCCATCTTGGCAACGGTCAACTCGGCCGGGCCGGGTTCACTGCGCGCTATGAAATTAGCGGTCAGAACCGACAGGCCTCTTTTTTCACTGTGTTCCATGGCCGCCCGGGCCAGCAGGGCCATCAGGTAGCCGCCATCCGGCGTCCCGTTAATGGACCAGTTTCCGGTGACTGCGGTTTTATAGCGGTTATCGCCCCCCGGCGTTATCCGGGTATCTTGATCAAAAAGATGCTTGTTCATCAGGAACTATTCTCCTTCCCGGCCTTTAAACGGTTGAGAGCGACAACACTACCCAGAATCATGAACCCCCCGATCCAGAATTGCAGGGTTGCCGGATCCCCCAAAAAGACAATTCCAACCACTGCGGTAAAAATGACTTCACTGGACATGAAGACCCCGCCCTCCCATCCCCGGCAGTAGAAAAAACCCTGGTTCATCATCAACTGGGCCAGCACCGAAGAAAAAATAATGCCCAGGATCATGGCCCACTCTGCCGGGGTGGCTGGAAAAACAGGGTTAAGGGCAAACATCGGCAACGTTACCAGGGTGCCCATGGTGCAAAAATAGAGATAGATGATCACCGGTCCATTATGGGCGCGCAGCGACCGGATCAGGGTGACCGTAATCCCCGCGAATACACCGCCTGCCAGGGCGATGGCCTGGCCAAAAAAGCCGCCGGTAAACTTGAAATCAAATAAAACCGCTACCCCGACCATAACCAGGGCGATACAGCCGATTTCGAGCTTGCCCATGCGCTCACCGTAGATCACATAGGAAGCAATAGCGGAAAAAGCTGGAAAGGAATAAAAAATGACCAGCGCTGTTGAGACCGGCAGCAGCCGGATGGCGGTGATAACCCCTATGAACGCGATGGACCCCGTGCATCCGCGAATAATCAGCAGCCGGATATTGTATCCCCGGTAGGGGTTCCGGTGACGCCCAAAGATTGCCAGCAGCACTAGAGCCCCGCCGCAGAACCTGAAAAAACCGATATGCCAGACATTGAACTGCGGGCCAAGCAGCTTCACAAGAATGTTGAGCGCGGTGAACAGCAGCGCCGCCGACAACATGAAGAGCGGTCCGGCCACGGCAGCGTCAAGCCTGATCTTCTCCTGGGTTTCCATCTCTATTTCCTGGTTAAAGCAGTATCGCAATGGATCTGAAAATATTCAAATTGGGAAACAAAGCTACTACCATTTTTGCTATACCCCGGCAACCCTTCACAACCATTTTACGGCTGCCCTTACCGCGAAGCTGCGCACCGGGCAGGGATGATGCCGCTGGCAATCCACGCTTGTTTGTGTTAGCGTTCTATCCATATGCTGCATCCATTATCCGGCCGCTGCCGGTGGCCAGTAATTCAATGTTATTGCCGTGACTACAGGTTTAAAACAACGCTTCCTGTTACTGGTAGCAATAGCCTTACCAGGTGGCTGCATGCCTGCAAACACCTCATATGAAAACCCTGCCGTTTCGGTGGACAAGGCCGTACTATCTGCCGTCGTGGAAAATTTGACCGGCGTATACCCACCCAGGAATTATCGCAATATCGCCTCCCTGAACAGGGTGGCCGATTACATTGAAGCCCAGTTCGCACACTACGGGTATAAACCAAGTGCTCAGAAATTTAATGCCGGCCCGCGTGAATACAAAAACATCCTGGCTTCCTATGGCCCCGCCGACGCGCCCCGCTTTATCCTGGGAGCCCATTATGATGTCTGTGAAGAACAGCCCGGCGCAGATGACAACGCGTCCGGGATAGCCGGGCTCCTGGCCGTCGCCGGCCTCTTTCAAAAATATGCGCCGCAACTAGACTACCGGATTGACTTTGCCGCCTATACGCTGGAAGAACCCCCTGTTTTTCGTTCGGAATCAATGGGCAGCTATATCCATGCCCGTTCGCTGCACGACGCCGGTGTCCGGGTACTGGGTATGGCCTGCCTGGAAATGATCGGGTATTATATCGATGCGCCAAAATCGCAGGAGTATCCCCTGTCGGTCATGAAACTCTTTTACCCGACCCGGGGCAATTTCATCGGCGTCGTAGGTAATTTCAGCAGTTCTAAACTTGTCATGCATTTCAAGGGCGCCCTGGGACTGGCAGCCATCGATGTCGAGAGCCTCAGGGCACCGGCGTTCCTGCCCGGGGTCGACTTTTCGGACCACCTGAATTTTTGGAAATTTAAATACCCGGCGGTCATGATTACCGACACCGCTTTCTATAGAAACCCCAACTACCATCAAGGATCGGATGTGATCGAGACGTTGGACTTCGTGAAAATGCAGGCAGTGGTAAAGGGGCTTTATTGGGCCTTAATAAACCTGCGACCAAACTGAATAGAAACGGTTTTAAAAGGAGGGCACCATGCGTATACTGCGAAATATCGGTTCGCTGGCGTTTGTACTGGGGCTTTTTACTGCGGTCTTTGCCGGAATACCCTGGCACGTGATGGTGGCGGACAACCCGGTGGTGCCCGGGTGGCTGCGGCTGGCAGTTTTTTGCCTGCTGGGGGGCATCCTGGTCGTGCTGGCAACCCTGGCGCTTGAACAGGCACTCCGCGGAGCACAGGCTGAAAGGCCCATAGCAGTCGGAACGGATCCCGAAGTGCTGTTGATGAGTTCGGCCAAACTGCCCGGACGGGAGATTACCCAGGTTTTGGGTCTGGTCCAGGGACACACCGTCTTTGCCGTCTGGCTGGGTAAAGACCTGTCAGCCATCGTCCGGCTGATTCTGGGTGGTGAGTTGACCGAATACACCCAGATGATGGGTAGCGCCCGGTCGACCGCCGCCGCCCGAATGCGTGCCCAGGCCGCGGAGCTGGGTGCCGACGCAGTCATCAACGTACGCTACATGACAACCAGCGTGGTGGGCAGCGCCGCCGAACTGCTGGTATACGGCACGGCGGTCACGCTCAGCCCGAATAGTACCTGAAATCGAAGTCAGGCATCCTGAAGTCAGTTTCCGGAAAAACCGGAAGAGAAGGAGACAAAACCATTGGAAGGCTGGACTGAAGAGGAAATTAAAAATAAAGACCTGATGGCTCCCTGCGGGTTGTACTGCGGGACATGCGGGGTCTATATTGCCACCCGTGATAATAATGAAAAGTTCAAGACGGTTATGGGGGGACTTTATGGAACAAAACCGGAGGAAACCGAATGCCGCGGGTGCATGCAGCCGGACCCACCGGAAAAACTCTACCTGTACTGCCAGCACTGCGACCTGCGGAAATGCGTCCGGGAGAAGGGTTATTACGCCTGTCACCAGTGCGACGAATGGCCCTGTGACCTGGTGGAAAATTTCGGACTGGCCACCGGCAAACGGGTGATAAAACGGGCCATTCCCCTGTGGCGTGAAAAGGTGGCCGAACTGGGAGATGAAAGGGGCAGTGAGGCATGGGCCCGGGCGGAGTGCGCGCGGTACCACTGCACAAAGTGCGGAAATCCGCTGTTCAGGGGCGCCCGGCGCTGCCGGGCCTGTGGAAAGGATGTGGCCGCTGAGTTGGATGGCTCCCTGTAAAGTTGATTGATAGGCGATCCTGATCCGCTGAATAAAATAGTCAAATCAGGAACGGTTCCGGCGCCCTCCGAACTGCCACACTGTGGCACTTGTCAGCCTCTTTTGTTCCTATCCATTGTTTATATTTATATAAATTATTACATATAGTTATAAATCCATTTACTTTGGGCTTGACAGATGTGAGAATCAACTCTATCTTTTCATGAGATGTTAGAGAAAATAACATGAATAGATATCTCAAACCAAACAGGCTGGGTGCCCTCGTTTTGCTGGTCTGCTTTTTAACGACCCTTGGCGGGGTGCCTGCCGGCGCCGGACACGACTGCTGCGGAAACTGTGCCCAGACTGCGTTGCCGCATCCCATGCACACCGAATCCGTGATGGCTGCAAACGGCTGCTGTGCTTCCGGGACGACTTGCACCTGCACGTTTGAATCCGCAGACGCAAGGGATTTGCCGGCATATGCCCTTGTCCAGGTCAGCACGGCCGGTGACAACCTGTCCACCGGATTGGCGGCAACCGTATCCGGAGCCATTCCGGGCCAGGACAATCGGCAGCCAACCCTCGCTTCTATCCTGTCAGGAAACCGGGCCAGGTCCGGACCAATCTATCTATCCATCCAATCCTTTCTTTGTTGAAGCGCGCCTTTCCTTACGCTCATGATGGATACAGGTAAACTGCGCATGACCTTCTCCACGGGATCTTCCCGGCAGTATACCGCATCCGTCTGATTCGGCGAAGTTATATCATCCAGAAGTGTTTTAAAAATATATCTGCCTGTTATAAAGCCGCAGATCTTGCCGGGCACGCCGGCACCGGCAGTATCAGGCATGCAATCAGGAGAAATATTATGTCCAAGAAAAAGAGAAAATTCACCAGCGATGAAATCCGGTCGGCCAAAAAAGCGGCAATCCTGAACGAGAAAAAAGGCTCCCGACTGCCCCTGATCGCGGTCGCCCTGTGTGCGGTATTTATCGCTGCCGGAGCCGTCATGTATACCCTGGCACCCTTTGGCAAGGGCGGTACCGCTGCACCTGCCGGTGTCAGCACCGCCCCCCATTCAGACCAGGTGGAATATGAAATGGCTCTGTTCAACGACGGGAAGGCACGGCATTTCAGCTATACCGCCGGAAAGCAAACCATCCATTATTTTATCCTGAAGAGCGCGGACGGTGTTATCCGGGCCGCCTTCGACGCCTGTGATGTCTGCTGGCCAGCCGGCAAAGGCTATGTGCAGCAAGGCGACCAGATGATTTGCCGGAACTGCGGACGCCAGTTCGATTCCGTCCGGATCAACGAGGTCAAAGGCGGCTGCAACCCGGCGCCTCTGAATCGCCGGATTGAAGGCGACCGCCTGATCATCCAGAAGGCAGACATTCTGGATGGACTCCGCTACTTTAATTTTTCCAACAAGGCCTGATTATGACACTCATCGAAATTGCCATTAAAAACATGTCGCGGCGAAAGGCCAAGGCCGCTTTCATCCTGGCCGGCCTGATGATCGGTGTGGCCACGGTAGTGGCCCTGATCACCTTCTCAAGGGCCATGACTGCAGACATCAATCATAAACTCGAAAAATACGGGGCCAACATCCTGGCAATCCCTAAAACAGACAACCTGCCTTTGTCATACGGCGGTCTTTCCCTGGGTGGCATCTCTTTTGAAATGCAGGAGATCAGCCAGACTGATCTGGCCAAAATCAGCCGGATTAAAAATGCGGCCAACGTGGCCGCCGTGGGCCCCATGGTGCTTGGCGGCGTCAATATCGGGGACCAGCGGGTGTTACTGGCCGGGGTCGATTTCGAGGCCGCCCTTATCCTGAAACCCTGGTGGAAAATCAACGGACGACCGCCGGCCGCTGATGAAATTATAGTTGGCAGTGAAGCCGCGCGTGTCCTTAATGCCACGACAAATGAGAAGATTACCCTTGAGAGTACACCCTACCGGATTGCCGGCGTGCTGGACCCGACCGGCTCCCAGGACGACCACCTGATATTTTCGCGGATTGCAACTGCCCAGACCATCCTCAAAAAAGAAGGTCTGATCTCCATGGTGGAGATCGCTGCCCTTTGCGGCGCCTGCCCTATCACCGAAATGGTACGCCAGATTTCAACCGCCCTCCCCGGTGCCCGGGTCATGGCTATTCAGCAGGTTGTCAAAGGGCGTATGGAGACGCTGCACCGCTTTAAAAAGTTTTCATACGGCACCAGCGCGGTTGTGCTGCTGGTTGGCAGCCTGGTCGTTTTGGTCACAATGATGGGCAGTGTCCGGGAAAGAACCGGCGAAATCGGTATTTTCCGGGCCATCGGCTTCAGAAGAAGCCATATCATGCAGATCATCTTCATCGAAGCTGTCATCATTTCGGCCCTGGCTGGTCTGTTGGGATATGCCGCCGGCTTTGGAGGTACCTGGTCTTTTTTCCGGTTCTTTATGGAAAACACCAGCACCGGGGTTCCGCTGAGTACGGCCCTGTTCGTCGGGTCGCTCGCCCTGTCCATTGTACTCGGCATGCTGGCCAGCGCCTATCCGGCGCTCATGGCCGCCCGGCTCGATCCCAATGAAGCGCTGCACACATTGTAAAGAATCCTGGCCAGGAGGGCCAGGCTTTGGGTTACCCATAGAAGGGAATAGTTTACTATTGAACAGGTTAAATTCGAAGGCTCAAAACGATCAAAAAAATATTCACTTCATAACGATATGTTTGTTTTGAACATTTGAATTTTGGTCATTCGAGCTTGTTTCGTATTTCGCGCTTCGTGCTTCTAATTTTGCATCAATTTATTTCGGCAGAGCCATAGGTCTCTGACCTGGCCCTGAGGACCAGGTTTTTTAGGGCAGAATAAACAGGAGGAACCATGAGTTATATAGCCAGTGAAGAGCTTTCCCGGCAATACGGTACGGGAGATGCCGCGGTTTCCGCACTTGCGGAAATCAACCTTTCCATCGGCCTGGGAGAATTTGTCGCCATCATGGGTGAATCGGGCGCCGGGAAATCCACCCTTTTGTCCATCATGGGCGCCATGAATGAACCGACAACCGGTCGCTACCTGGTGGATGATATCGACGTCTATAGTCTGAACCAGGAAAAGCGTGCTGATTTCCGCCGGGAATTTCTGGGTTTCGTTTTCCAGAGCTTCCACCTGATGCCCTACCTGACGGTTATCGAGAATGTCCTGCTGCCCCTGACGGCCAAGAAAGTCAGCCGGAAGGAAAAGCGGGTAATGGCCCTGGAAGCCCTTGAAAGTGTGGGTCTGGCCGACAAGGCCCACCGGCTGCCCAGCCAGATATCCGGCGGTGAGAAAGAACGGGTGGCCATCGCACGGGCGATCGTAAACCGACCGCCGGTAATCCTGGCCGACGAACCCACCGGCAACCTGGATACCCGCACCAGTCGCGAAATTATGGAGCTCCTGCAAAAGCTGAATCGCTCGGGTACCACCATTGTCATGGTTACGCACAGTCACGCCTGTTCGCGCTATGCGAACCGCCTATTGACCGTGTCGGACGGAAAAATCACAGACGAAATTATAAACGCCAATTAAAATCAGTGTTGAAAGGAGAATGCCATGCAAATCAAACTAAAGCCGATTCTGTTATTGATACTGGGCCTGGGGACCCTGTTACTGGCCGGCGGTACGGTCAATGCCGGTCCGGATACCGGGGGCTGTCCGTACGAATCCGGCGGCTGCGGCGGTGGTGGGTGCGCAGGATATGACACCAGCCTCAGCGAATCACAAATCGAGGCTCTTCAGCGTGAGAAGGAGGCGTTCTACAATGCCACCGGTGATCTGCGTAAATCCATTGTTGCGAAACAACGCGCCCTGGCCGGCGAACTGGCCAAGCCAAACCCCGATGCCAGCCGGGCCGGCGACCTCCAGAATGAATTGAACGATCTGAAAGGGAAGTTCAATCAGGAATACTTACAATATGTCATTGCCATGAAAAAAGTTGTCCCGGGCTATGGTACCACCCCGGAACCCAGGCAAGGCAGCGGCGGGGGCGGAGCCCTGCCGTCCTGCTGTGCCCAGCAATAACGGTTTCCGGCAAACCGGTCCTGGCCCGTACCGGGGCCCGGGCCTGTTCCCCGGTATGGGCATTACGAATCCCCGGTTGTTGAGGCCACCTGCACAATGCCGGTCATCAGAGGCGATTCCTCCAGGCGGGTGCATAGCCAAACATTCAATACCGCCAAAGCGACGAAAAGGACCATAAACGGAATCATCCCCACGGTATTCATGCCGACGATGAAAAGAATACCCGAAATCTGCCCGGCGAGTGTGAGCAGGCCCATGGAGACTGATTCCGGTGCTGGAAAGCTGATTTCGGCTCCATACTGGAATCCCACCGGGCCGCCTGCTCCGAGGAAAAAGAAACCAAACACAAACGCCGATACGAGCAGCGCAATGTAACCGGTGAGAAAAGACAGCCCTACGAGACCGGGAATCATACAGACCATCCCCAGTAAAAGAAAGGCCTTCCGCTTCCGAAACCGGTCGGAAAGCGGCGGTAAAATGAGTGCCCCGACAATCCCGGCAATCAGGATTATCCCGCCCACCAGACCCGTCTGTTCCATGGTGAGGCCTTTTATCTGGCAAACCTGGTCGATGCAGGTACTGATGGCATTGAACAGGCCCAGCCCGATGAAAAAAAGCAGCACCAACAGGCGCATGCTGCGATCCTGGAACATGTGACCAATGCCTTCAAACACCTTATACCGGCTTTGAGCGGATTCCTGTGAAGGTGCCGTGGGCGGTTTCTCCCGCAAAAAGGCAATCAACACAACCGCACCCACAGCTGAAATAACCCCGTAAAACATGAGTACTTGCGGTATCGTGTACCCGTCGGCGCCCGATATGAAAATCGGTGTTGCCACCATGACGGCAATGATGCCCAGAAACTGCGCCAGGGTGGCTATTCCTACGGCTGTGGCCCGTTCCCGAATGGGAAACCATTGGGCCGCCACTTTGGTGGCAGCGTTAAGGATAAACGGTTGGGCCACAGCCAAACCCGCCTGAGCGACAATCATCAGGGTGTAATCTGCAGCAAAAACACCCTTGAACAGTCCGAACAGACCTGTCAGCAAAGCGCCGATACCAATACCGACACGGATGCCGTAAGTATCGATGATATATGAAGCCGGCAGGCACGCCACCAGAAAAACAATCATGAAAAGCATGGAAAGAAAGTCGATTTGTATGGGCGTGGCCTGGTAAAAAAACCTGGCCTCCCGGGCAATGGGCGCGAATGTTAGCCACTGCATCTCAATGACCATGGTGATAAGGGCGACAACCAGCAATACAATCCAGCGATAACCGTAAACACGGACAGGATCCTGCTTCAAGAGTTGCTCTCCTTTTCCTGACAACGTAGCTAAAAGTGTGATGC
Organism: uncultured Desulfobacterales bacterium; assembly: GCA_964647585.1. Lineage (GTDB taxonomy): Bacteria > Desulfobacterota > Desulfobacteria > Desulfobacterales > CAJINA01 > CAJINA01. The sequence continues at coordinate 6,782 of CAZYGG010000076.1, read as the reverse complement.
TCCTCCCGCAGAGCGGGAGGCAGCCGGAAGCCCCCTCAATGGGGGCTGAAGTTCATTTCGGTTTTGACCTTCCCTTTAAGACGCGCCGAGCATCGCAGGAAAGGGCGCCAGAGGCGGAGGGTCCAGATCAAAACTAATCCCATTACCTAACCGTAAGGCCCGAACTTAACAGATCGTAAAGTATATCCACCAGCTGGTCGCGGCCGACCGCTTGCGGCTCGCGCAAGTAGAGATTGCAGAGGTTGTCCAGCATGCCGACGATGGCAGTGGCGGTCAACCGCAGGTCCACGCTCTTGATGTGACCGGACTGCTGGCCGTTGCGCAGCTGTCCGGCCACACAATTGATATACCGGTTGCGGGCCGTCTGGATATCAGCCAGGATCTCGGCATCGATACCGCTGGAGACTTCATTGAAGACAATGTGCGCCAGATCACTGTACTGCAGATACAGGGCCACATTGCACTCTATAAGCTCCCTGAAATGCGCCTCGAAGGGCATGTCCGCATCCAGCTGGGCCTGAATCTTGTCAACAATCACTTCTATCCCCTCGGTTACCGTGGCGGAAAAAAGTTTCGATTTGCTGGCAAAGTTGTAATAGAGCGTGCCCTTGGCCACACCCGCCCGGGTGGCGATATCATCCATTTTGGCCCGGTGAAATCCCTTTAGGGAGAATTCCAGGGCAGCGGCCTGGAGAATGTTGTCTCTTTTCTTCCCGGACAAATCCGCACTCTTTTTCATGTTGCCTCCAGCAGTTCCCTGTTTTTTGCGGCGGCTTTATCCTGGGCATCTTTGCGGATGATCACCAGCAGGTCAACAATATCCGCCGGCAGCGGCGTAACCTCCCGACCGGTTGAAAGGGCGGCGATGTAGGTTTCCGCAGTCTTCTCCAGCAGCTCCACGTTGAGCCAGGCCTTTTCCAGGGTTTCCCCCAGATTTAGAGCGCCATGGTTTTGCAGTATATAGCCATGGCAGTTGTTGCCCAGCTGCGCCGCAACGTTTTCAATCAACTCGGGTGTCCCGGACAACGCGTAGGGTACAACAGCGACTTCATTACCAATGTGCAGCGCCACTTCGTCATAAATCGGCGGCAGGGGTGTATTGATCAGTGACAGCACACTGGCTTTCACCTGGTGGGTGTGAACCACGGCGTTCACATCCAGTCGGTTGCGATAGACGGCGATGTGCATCCCGGTCTCCACCGACGGGGGGTATTCTCCTTCTATCACCTGCAAATCAAAATCAACGATACAGATGTCCGCAAACGACAGATCTCTATAGGGCAGCGTGGAAGGGGTAACCGCAACAGCCTGCTCGCCCTCTATCCGCACGGATACATTCCCTCCGGTTCCCCGCAAGGCGCCGAAATAGCCATGCTCGGAAAGCCATTGGGTGCACGCCAACACATCTTTTTTGGCCTGATCGTATTTACTCATTTTTTATCTCTCCCGCCCTGTTTCAGTTTTCCTGTTCAGACTGCTGAAAAGCTTCCGGTTCTGCCGGTAGAGGGCCTTGAATGTTTTAAAATTCCGGTCGTAAAGGGTTTTATGTTCGACCCGCGGGAAATAGGTTTTCCCGGTGGGTATCAATTTTTTGGCTGCCGTAAAAGAAGGAATCAGACCGAGCCCCACGCCGCAGACAACTGCCGCGCCCAGGGTTCCGACGTCCTGGGGATTTTCCACGGTTTCTATCTGACGACCGGTAATGTCCGCCATGATCTGGCACCAGACCTCCGATTTGGCCCCGCCGCCGACAAACCGCACCTTGGTCTGCCTGGGAATTTTCTTTTCCACAGCTTCCAGCATCCAGCGTTTATGAAAGGCCACACCTTCAAGGACCGCACGCACCATCATGCGCTTGCCTGTGTTCAAACCGATATTGAAAAACATGCCCCGGGCATAGGCATCTTCCCGGGGGGACCGGTTGCCGTGCAGCCAGGGGGTAAAAATCAGAGCCCCCGCTCCCGGCGGCGTCTTGGCCACTTCCCGGCTGAGAAGTTCATAGAGGTGTCCGCTTTCTTCATCGGGGGTCCCCGCACCGCGGTCTTTGAGATAGACACCGATTTCGTCCCGGGCCAGGTGATCCCGCACCCACTGCAGGCAAACACCGGAGGTTTCCTGTTCGGCAATATAATTATATCCACCGGGAATAGCGCCAAGAATGGAAGCGATAAAATTGTTGATATCAACCATCCGTTTTTGCACGTTGGCCGCGACCCAGCCCGAGGTCCCTACATAAATATGCGTGTCGTTGGGTTCCAGGCAACCCGCCCCAATGGCGGTAAGCGACGTATCGCCCCCCCCGCCAAAAACCGGGATCCCCGGCGACAGGCCCATCTCGCCGGCGGCCTGGTCAGTCAGGACACCAATCCGGTCGGTGGCCTGAACCACCGGCGGCAAGTGCGCCGGGTCGACCTCGAAAAGCCGGCCCAGTCCCCGGTGCCACCCGAGTTTGCCCGGCCGGGTATCGTAGATAAAGGTCAGGTGGGCTGAATCCTGGGTCATGGCGTATTGCCCGGTACAGCGCAGAAGCAGGTAGTCTTTGACGTCCAGCCACTTGTGGGTCTTTCTAAAAACATCCGGCTCGTTCTCTTTCACCCAATGGTATTTCCACAGGGGATCTTTGGCAGTGGCCGCCAAACCGCCGGTTACCCATAGTGAGTAAAGGGTTTTAAAAGCGTTCCAGCCGCTGATGCGCAGCAGCCCGTTGTAAAGAAAACGCTTAATTTGTTTCGTTGAACGCCCGTCCAGATAGATCATCGGGTTGCGCAGGGCTTGTCCCTTCTCATCTACAACGATGGAGCCCTGCATCTGGCAGCAGAAGGCGATCCCCACGATCTGTGCGGAATCGGTCTCGGTCTGTGCTAAAACGGATCGGGTGGACTTGCAGATAGCCTGCCACCACTCGTCCGCCTTCTGTTCGGCACCACCGTCAGCCGTCATGTAGAGGGGGTACTCGGCAATGCTGCTGGCAAGCATTGTAATTGATTCACCGATACGGTACAGGCAGGTTTTACTACCGGTCGTGCCGACATCGTAGGTGAGTATCAGAGACCCTTGTTCCACGGTTTGCCCCCTTTTTTGTGGTCCGTCACCGGATTTACCGGCGGTATCAGGCACCCCTGAAAGGGCCCCCATCAGCCTTGTTCCCCAGGCGGCCCCATCGCACCGGCCGCCTAAAAATCAAACGCCCTCCACCTGGCTAAGGACCCGGTCAAAGCGTTCCAGGGCATCATCAACAACCTCGTTGGTATCCGCCATCGATGTATACAGGCGACTGCCGGCCAGGGTAACGATGCCCGCAGCCATGAAAGCAGCCCCCATCTCTTCCATCATATGCTTGCGTGGCCCGATCTCTTCGAAGAGATTTGGATTGTCGATGTCCATCAGCATGACACCCGAGGTCTCCAGGTGGCAAATGGATCCATGGTTGAATGCCACGAAGGGCAGGTTGTATTTCGCAATAATCGCCTGCAGGCCCTGGCAGAGCCGGTCGCCCGCCTGCCCGGCTTTCAAGTGGGCTTTGGTTTTCTCGATCTCCTTGATGGCGTAATACCCGGCCGCACAACTCAGGGGATTGGCCGCCAGGGTGCCGCCCACGTAAACCCGCGGCTTGCCGGACTCAACTCCGGCGGCAAGGGTTGACATCACATCCCGGCGACCGCCGAGACCGCCGGCTGCCGGATATCCGCCGGCCACACATTTCCCAAAAACAGTCAGGTCCGGTTTTACCTCGAAATACCCCTGGGCGCCGCCCAACCCAACTCTGAAACCGGTTACGACCTCGTCAAAGATTAACAGGGCACCAAATTCATCGCACAATTCGCGCACCCGGCGATTATAATCGACCATGACCGGCCGGGTGGCACTTTCCGGGCCCAGCGGCTCTACGATCACCGCGGCTGTCCCGCCGTCATCCCGGTTTTCCGTCAACAGGGCCCGCAACCCTTTGGGACCGTCAATGTCGTTGGGATAAACCTCACGGGTATTTTCCAGACATCCGGCCGGAATACCGTGCGCTTCAAAATTGGCTGTCCCGGGGATATGCAGTCCGAAGACCATCTGGTCACTCCACCCGTGGTAGGCCCCACCCACTTTGATAACCCGGGCTTTACCGGTGAAATTTCGGGCCGCCCGGATGGCAGCCATGACGCTCTCGGTACCGCTGCCCAGCATCCGGAACATCTCCACGCCGGGCATGAGCCGGTTAATCAGACGAGCCAGTTTCAACTCATACTCATGAAAAAGGCCGGTAACCGGCCCACAGGCTTGGATCAGATCAAGGATTTTGGCCTGGACCGGCCCGTAGTTGCTGCCTAAAAGCGTGGGACCCCCGGCTTGCAGAAAATCGATGTATCGGTTGCCGTCCACATCCCAGACCCAGGCATCGGTGGCCTTTTCTACGGCAATGGGAAAAGGATAGTTGAAGGCCAGGTTGTGCTGCACCCCGCCGGGAATATATTGTTTGGCTTCGTCCGTCAATTTCCGGGACCCGCGGCATTTGTCATTAAAATAGTGCATGACCTGGTCCATATACGCTCGTTTGAGCGGACGCATGGGTTGGCTGATAAGCTTGTCCAGAGCGGACAGGATCTCTTCTGTATCGGGCCAGTTTGAAATGGCGTAGTTTGTAGTGGCACTCATGATTGTTCTTCTCCCCGGGCCTTGCGGCGGTAATTTGAGTTAGCAGCCCAGCGGGCGGGCTATCGTATTGAAAGTTGAATTGCCATTACAGTCAGGCTAACAGCAGAACGAAAACTGACCAGTCAGTACAAATCTGGGGGCCGCCTGTCAACTTAAAACTGACCGGTCAGTCTAAAATACCCTTTGACCTTTCCCCCTTATTGCCTTATCGTATCCGCACCGACCGGGGCAGTAATATATTAACCTATTGAAATAAAATGAATTATGTCACACTACCGCGCCGCCGCCTTCATTGATTTCGACAATACCCTGATCACCGGCGACAGTCAGGGGCTGGAAATTGAATATCTGTTTAAGCGCGGAATGATTCCCCTTAGGGATCTTTTACCGATTGTCCTGGCCAATTTCCTGTTCAAAAGAAGCCTGCTCACTGCCGATCGTATGGTCAGAACCTGCCTGCGGATCTACCGGGGCCGGCCGTGCCGCCAGCCTCTGTCCTGGGCGGATGACCTGTACCGGGAAGCAATCCGTCCCCGGCTCTCACCCCGTATGGTATCCGCCCTCCGGGAGCACCGCCGTAGAGGCGACCTCCTGGTTGTCCTCTCCGCCTCCCTGCCCCACCTTATCGAACCAGCTGCAGGAGATTTGGGGATAGAAAACGTCCTGAGTACCCGGCTTGCGCAAAATGAGGCTGGTGTACTCACAGGAAAGACGGAGGGTCCTGTCTGTGTCGGCCGCCATAAAACAGACAAGGCTGCCCGGCTGGCAGCAGATCTGGGAATTGATATGCAGGCGTCCTATGCTTATTCGGACCACCACGCCGATATGGACCTGTTCAAAGCTGTGGGTCACCCGGTGGCTGTTTCTCCGACCCGCCGGTTGCTCAGGTTTGCCCGGCGGTACCATTGGAAGGTCATATCCATCTGAACATTTTTACGGCCAGGTTTTAAAGCCGCCTGGGCCCCATATCACCGTACAGATGCTGCACCAGGGTACAGGCCGCCAGGGTGGCTGTCTCGGCCCTTAAAATCCTGGGCCCCAGGCTAACCGATTTGAATCCGGCCTGCCGTGCTAAATTGATTTCCTCTGCAGTAAGTCCGCCCTCGGGCCCTAAAATGATAAAAATATCCCGGTGTTCCGGCTGTGTCTGGTCCGCAGCCGGCAGAGCCGCTGTCTCTTCTTCCCAGAAGGCAATCTTAACATCCGCATCCGCACCTGCCGCAAGCATCTGCTCAAATCCGGTAACCGTCTCAATCCGGGGAGGCTGCGTCCGCCGGCACTGTTTGAGAGCCTCGTCGGCTATCTTCCGCCAGCGCGACGTGCGCTTTTCCAGCCTGGCGGCGTCCGGGCGCGAAACGGAACGGGCTCCAAAATAAGGCATCCAGCGACTGATGCCCAGCTCGGTGAGATGGCGGATAAGCGTGTCCATCTTCTTATCTTTTAAAAATCCCTGGGCCACGGTAATCTGAATGGGGGACTCAACCTGGCACCGGCGGCTCTTTTCGATGGACAAACGGACTTCCCCGCGGAGAACCTCCGCAATGACGGCTTCATATTCCCATCCGGTTTCGTCGAAGAGCACGACCCGGCCGCCGGCTTTCAACCGTAGCACATTGAGGATGTGATTCGCATCCGAGCCCTTGATCACGGCACTGTTCTGGCTGATGGCCCGCGTATTTATTTTAAATCGTCGCATTTGGAAGTTGTCCTCCTATACCGAATTGGCCGTACTCTATCCTCCGGACCTCATTCTGTAAAGAGCCTGTTTTGAACGGTCATATCACCCTGATATTCTGGAAGTTATAGACAAGAATCCGCATGAAACCGCGCCAAACGGTCAACCGCCTTGACATAAAAAAAGTAAGTTGCTAATATTTCTTAAATTATAGTATGTTGGCAGGATATTATCGAACATACACCGACAAGTTTGGGGGATGCATGGCTGACAAAGATGAAATCATCGAACTGAAGAAAGTTGTGCCACCGGACCCGGCGGGTGACGAAGGGATCCTTGATCTTACCCAGAAAGTAACCGCACCGGATGCCGACGATGCGGTTATTGACCTCACTGCTAAAGTGGCCCCCTCGGAGGCGGCTGATGAAGTTATCGATCTTACCGCCAAGGTGGCCCCACCGGAGGC
>CAZYGG010000075.1:0-16549 GCA_964647585.1 uncultured Desulfobacterales bacterium | reverse complement strand
ATACTGAGAGTATTTCGAGGATAGCGCTAAAGCTTCACTCCGTGCCGAAACCGAGCGCCCAACGCCGAGATTGGGCCAAAAGACATTTTTGAGATAGTCTCTAATAAATGGAGAATCGCCATGCCTGCAAAAACCTTTATGCCTGAATTCACGTCGCAAGAAGCTTTGCAGAGCCACCAGCTGGCCGGCCTGCAGTGGACGGTTCAACACGCCTACCAGGGCTCGACTGACTACCGGGCTAAGCTTGATGCGGCCGGTGTCGGCCCCGATGACATCCAATCGTTGGAGGACCTTGCGAGGCTGCCCTTTACCACCGCGGACGACCTGCGCAGCGGATATCCCTACCCCCTGCGGTCCGTCCCCTTTGAAGAGGTGGTCCGGATCCATTCCAGTTCCGGCACTACCGGCAAACGTAAAAATCTGTGCTACTCCCAAAAAGATGTGGATGACTGGGTGCACTTTTTTGCCCGCTGTTACGAAATGGCGGGTGTGACCGCCGCAGACCGGGTCCAGATAGCCGTTGGGTACGGGGTCTGGACGGCCGGCATGGGCTTTCAACTGGCCTGTGAGAAGGTGGGCGCCATGGCGCTGCCCATCGGCCCCGGCAATGTGGACATGCAGTGCGAATTTCTGGTGGACCTGCAGCCAACGGTCCTGTGCTGCACAGCCTCCATGGGGCTGCTGATGGCGGAAGAGGTAAACAAACGCGGCATCAGCGATAAAATCAACCTTAAAAAAATCATCTATGGTTCCGAACGGGCCTCTGTCTCCATGCGCAAAAAAATATCTGAACTGCTCGGCGGCGCCGAACTTTTCGATATCACCGGGATGACCGAACTCTACGGCCCGGGCACCGGGATCGAATGCCAGGACCACGACTGCATCCACTACTGGTCGGATTACTATTTGCTGGAAATCCTCGACCCGGACACCCTGCAGCCGGTCCCCGAAGGCGAGTGGGGCGAAATGGTAATCACGACCCTGACCAAGGAAGCCGTACCCCTCATCCGGTACCGCACCCGGGACATCACCCGGATCATTCCGGGACCCTGTACCTGCGGTTCGATCATGCCGCGCCACTCCCGTATCAAAGGCCGTACGGATGACATGATCAAGTTCCGGGCGGTCAATATCTATCCCTCCAGCCTGGACGCGCTGATATCATCCCTACCGGGCCTGGGCAGTGAATACCAGATTCATCTGTCCCGGGACAAATCCGAGCGGGGCATCATGCGGATCGTCGTCGAAAGCGCCGAGCACCCCGTTGAAGGGGCCGAGCCGGATCCCGGCCAGAAGCTGGCGTGGCTGGTGAAGAAAAAACTCCTGGTGTCGCCGACCGTGGAGGTGGTGGACTACGGCTCCCTGCCCCGCTCAGTGCGCAAGAGCCAGCGGGTGTTTGATACGCGGTTTGATGAAGACGACGAAATCGTCGGGTAAACCAAAATCTGTTTTTTGAGAAAACCCACATCTCAAAAAACAGGTTTTGGTTCTGGCGGCCTTACGGCCGGAAACCGTTATGGCAAAAGTCCCAGATTGCAGGCTTCGAAGTTTTTCATGGATATATCTCCTCGGTATAAGGACTTCTTGAAACGGTCTCAGTGCAGACAAGCCTTCAAGACGATCAATAGATACCAATTGTCTCGACGCATCAAAATCGATGTTGCCATGAGAGGTCGCTTTCGGTAAGCCCGTACAGACGCAAGCATGTTTTGACAATTGGTATTATGGATAAAAAAAACATTCAGTTCAGATCCGCCATGGATACGGCGGTCAGGATTTTGACCAGCCGCAGCCACACCGCCCATGAGCTGGCGTTGAAGCTCAAAAAGCGCCGCATCCGCGGGGAGATCATAGAGCGGGTCGCCGCCGAATGCGTGCGCCTGCACTACATCGACGATGAAGACACGGCCCGGCGTTATGTCGCGGAACTCAAGTCTAAAGGCTACGGCCGCCGGCATGTGGGTGCAGCCATGCGGAAAAAGGGGCTGGCGGCCGATACCGCCGAGATCGCCCTGGAGGACGGCTATTCCGATACTGAGGAAAAAGAGATCGCCCTGAGAATGCTGGCAAAGAAAAAAAGCACCTTCACCCGGGAAAAAGACCGCTATAAGCGCAAGGGGAAAATTTACCGTTATCTTTACACACGCGGGTTTTCACCACAAACAATCTCGGCTGTTAGTAATAGCTGGGAAGGATAGTAACGTAGGTTGGGTTAAGCGGAGCGCAACCCAACAAACCGGACACCCTGCCTATCGTCGCGTTAAAGTCTATTTCTTGGTCACGTACCTATCTGTAGAATTATGTTGGGTTTCACTGCATTCAACCCAAGCTACACTGCTTTTCCGGTTCCAAAATACTTGCGGGAAACAAATTCCGTCGTTATTTTTACGGATCATCTCATAAAGAGTTGATCTAAATGAAGGGTTCAAGGGTTCGAGTGAGATGCTAAAATCTATTAAAGATTTAAAAGCATCGAAGAAGTCGCAAGAATGCTAAAAGCCCTTATCAAATCCCTGGAAAACAAACACTTGGGGCCTTGAATCCTGGAACCTTGGGGCCCTTTCTCCCATCTCATTGGGAGAAGAACCGTTTTTACGAGGTGACACAATGAAAAATGAAAATCTCCTGGAAGGTAAAACCGTGCTCATCGTGGATGACGAGCCGGACATACTGGATACGATAGAGGATCTGCTGCCCATGTGCAGCACCGTGCGGGCCGGTGACTATCGAACGGCCCGGGAACTGCTGGAAACCCGTAATTTTGACCTGGCCATCCTCGATATCATGGGCGTATCCGGCTATGAACTGCTTGATATCTGCGTCGCGAAAAAGATCATCGCCGTCATGCTGACCGCCTATGCCGTCACGCCCGCCGACGTACGAAAATCATTTGACAAAGGCGCCGCTTTTTACATCCCCAAGGAGGAGATGGCCGACCTCGAATTATTCCTGAACGATGTGCTGGAGGCCAGGCAAAAAGGCCGCAATACCTGGGGCAGCTGGTACAGCCGCCTGTCCCGTTTCAGCGAAAAGACCTTCGGCGAAGACTGGATGAAGGATGAAGCGGACCTGCTGAAGAATTTTACTTTTCACATTTGAAAGACGCCATCAACGCCACCAGAAAGTCCCACAATTTTCCCATGGAGGGGATGTTCAGTTTCTCATCCGGGGAGTGGGGATTTTTCATGGTGGGGCCGAAAGAGATCATCTCCATGCCCGGGTATTTGGAACCGATAACGGCGCATTCCAGGCCGGCGTGGATAACCTCCACCACCGGTTCTTTGTCAAAGCTCTGTTGGTAAACCTGCCGGCAGCGCTCAACCAGGGGGTCGCCCGCTTTTACGGGCCAGGCCGGGTATTGATTGGTGGTCCGGACAGCCAGCCCGGCCAGGGACGCAACATTTACCACCCGGGCGTTTATCGCTGCCAACCGCGACATTACCGCGCTGCGCTGGCTGACCAGCAGGGAAAACTGCTGCCCTTCAAGACCCACGACAGCCAGATTGCAGGATGTCTCCACCTGGTCGCATTCGCCCGCAACGGTCTCGATGACACCGGTGGGCATGGCCATCAGACCGGCAATGGCCGTTTGAGTGTCCACAGGCGTCATGGCTTGCTCTTCCCCGCCAGCCGCCTGCTTTCCGCAGGCAATGGTCAGGCTGGGTTCAGTTGCCTGGTATTCGGCCCGGATGTCCGTGGCCAGTTCCAGCACCCCATTTTCCACGTCGGCAGCGTCTGCAGCCGGCAGGGCCACCGTGGCCCGGGCTTCACGCGGGATGGCATTGTGTTTGGTGCCGCCTTCCATTGATACCAGCTGCAGATCAGCCCGCTTTCCCGCCGCATCCAGCAGCCGGGCCAGGACCTGGTTGGCATTGGCCCGGTGCTTCCCGATGTCGATACCGGAATGGCCGCCGCGCATACCGCCGGCACTGATATCGACCAGGAGGTATTCTTCCGGTACCCTTATCATCTCAAAATCGCGGGTCATCAGGGTGTCGGTGCCGCCGGCACAGCCGACCGTAAAGACCCCCTCGTCTTCTGAATCGACATTCAATAAGATACTGCCCCTGATAAAATCGGCCGGCAGTTCTTTAGCTCCGTTCAACCCGGTTTCTTCATCCACCGTAAAAAGCAGTTCCAGGGGCGGGTGCTTCACGGCCGGATCAGTCACCAGCACCATCCCCAGCGCGATGGCGGCCCCATTGTCAGCGCCGAGGGAGGTGTTCTCCGCGGTCAACCAGTCTCCCCGCGTAATCATGCGTATGGGGTCTTTGGAAAAATCGTGCTCAGAATCAGGTGTTTTTTCACATACCATATCCATGTGCGCCTGGAAGATCACCCCGGGGGCGGCCTCATAACCTGCCGAGGCCGGCACATCGATAATCAGGTTGCCGGCCGCATCGCTGCGATGGGCGTATCCATTGTCCGCGGCCCACTCACAAAGCCAGGCCGCTATCGCCGCTTCATTACCGCTACAGCGTGGAAATTCATTAATTTTTTCGAAACAGTCGATTATTTCAGTCAGTTTGTCGCTCATTGACACGCTCCTCTTTGTTAAGGCAACTATTGCTGTTTCCCGCAAATAAGGATTTGATCAGGGCTTTCAGTATGTTATAATTTCTTAGCATTTTACTCGAATCCTTGCTTGTCCGGCGTAGCTCGAAGAGCGAAGACGGAAACCCTTGAACCCTTCATTTAGATCAACTGGGTATTATCTCAAAAATGGATCCTAACTCCAAGCTCTCATATCACTATTGATGAACTTGTAAAAAGTCAAAAATTGACTTTTTCTCATCCAATATAAAACCGGCCATTGAAAATGAGAGCCTTGCAAAATCATTAACTTGTATTAAGTTAACACCTAAAATAAGCGATTAGCCATTGGCTGTTAACTTTTAGGAACAACATTTCAGCTCCATAGAATTAATGGTGATTGGACCGAACAAGAGCGGGGGAAACCAGGTGATGACTGGTTTTTAAAAAGCCAACAGCTAAGTGCTGAAAGCTAATCGCTCCCAAAAAAATAACCAAAGGAACCAGACACATGACCGTATCCTTAAAAGATGAATTTGCACAGGCCGACCCCGATGAACTGCTGCCCCAGAACCTGCCCCATAAATGGCTGGCCCATATTGGCTGGAAGGTCAATGATTTCCTGCAGCAGTATGCGGACATCGACTCCGACCCGGCCAAATCTGCCGACAAAATCAAGTTTGACCCGGACATCCTGGACATTGTCACCAAACTGTATGTGGCCGTTCACGGCGACCACGAGATCGACACAAGCGACTTCAACAACATTGTCGAGTACCAGCGCACCACCCAGAAAGGGGCAATTAATTACAGTCTGGCGGTTTACCGTGAATCTCTGGGCCGTGATTCCAATATCAAATTCGAGCAACCGGCTCTGGAAACCATCCTTACCAAGCCCCCGGAGGCGTATGACTGCCACGCCCTGATGGAATGGGCCCGCAAAAACAATTGCAAAGACTGCTCCGGATGCTCGCCTCAGACGGAACCGTTTGCGGAGATGAAGCCGGAAAATAATTAAAAAGCAGGGTTCGAGGATCCAAGGGGTCAAGGGTCCAAGTGAAAACCATTGCCCCCTTAAACCTAAAACCTATGAACCCTTTTGAACATTAAGTATCGAACTGTAGTCGCTTGCGGCGGTCAGTTTTGATGGTGTGATCACCCTCCCCCGACCCCTCCCGTCAAGGGAGGGGAGTAGATAACCGCGATCATCGATTCTATTCGGTTAAAAGATACTGCCTGGAAGTTCCGCTTGAAAAGCTCCCCTCTCCTCGCGGGAGGGGCTGGGGGAGGGGGCTGTTTTAATAAATACCTGAATCAACAATTAAATGATTTAAAATCAACTGGCGCTTCAGCACCTTTTTTCGACGTTGGATGTTCGATGTTCAATGTTCGAAGTTCAAAAGGGTTTTCACTTGACCCCTCGAACCCTTGAACCCTTCTCTCACTCCCCCACCGCCGCTGACACCTCGGCTGTCAGCGCATAAATCTGTTCTGCCAGTTCCTCCGAAAGCAAACCGGTACCACAGGCAGGGGTGACCATGGCCTGCTGCCATAATCGTTGTTGATCGACACCTGAATCAACAAGCTGATCCCAAAGATCGTACAACCGAGCCAACAGAGAGTTTCCTGTTTCACCAAAAGCCTCTTTGTCGGTGGGCACAATTCCCCAGGCGACCACCCCGCCACGTTCAAAAAAGGCCTGCAGATCCTGGGCATAGCCAATCATCGACTCCCCAAACCGGTAGGTATCCAGGCTCAAAATATCTATACCGGTTTCAAATAACATGGCCCAGTTGGCCGCATCGCACGAATGAATACCGGCCGCGGCCCCCTGGTGGTGAATCGCCTCGATAACCATGTTCAAACTTTCCAGGATCATCTCTTTTCCCAGGGCCAGGTGCGAATGCGTGCCATACGCGGCCACAGTGGGGTCATCGATAAACAGCATCACCGGCAGTCCTGTCTCGGCCAGCCGGGCGCACTGCCAGCCTGCATGCAGAGCCAGGGTCCGGTTTACAAGATCCCTGAGCTGGTCATCATAAAATGCCAGGTTCCCCCCTTCGTCCTTCAGGCGAAAACCGGTGGTCAAGGGCCCCACTACCTGACCTTTTACCCAAAGTGCCTCGGGCTGGCCGGCACTCTGGATGTCGTCTAGAAACGCTGCGAAACCGTCCGCCGCCCCCGGGCCGAATGCAAATCGCTCCAGGGTTTCCGGAGAGCCTGCCGCGGCGTCGAAACAGATCGTGTAAAAAGCAGTTAACCGCTCCGGCCAGTCAGGGGCCGCCGTATCAAAAAGCGCCTGGTCACCCTTAACCCGGACTAGACCGGTGGCAACCAGACAATGGAAAGCCTGAAAGATGAGTCCTTCCTGTGCCCCCCGGCGGGGCATTTGCGGCCAATGGGGGATAAACGGCAGATATCTTTTGATCATCGCCAGCGCCGGCGCAGCCTCTGTGAACGGCATACTGCCCAAGCCGGTTGCGACCCCCGCGGGAAGTTTATTTATTAAATCGTTGCTCAATATAGCCACTCTCCAACCGGCTCAAACAAGTCTCAATCTTGCCATTCAGATATTTCCTGGCAGGCCGGACTCGATCCGGCATCCAGAATTCTATCTGGCGGTAATCACACTGGATCCCGGATCAAGTCCGGGATGACGATATTGCCAACTACATGATTTTGACAATTGTGACACAGCCGCCTTCGCCGGTATGACGAACTTATCTGTTTTGATGATGTTTTGTTTTTTCCTAACGCCTAAGACCTAACACGTAAAACCGATGAATTCGGCTTTTTACGAATTCATCTAAGATAAGGTTTGATCGCCCTGTAGAAATGTTCGGCCAGAATAGTATAGCCGTCACTGTTCGGATGAATCGGGTCGCTCATCAAGCTTGATCGGCCCATGATATCCGTATAGACGTTGGGTATCAGCACCGACCCGGTTTTGACGGCCAGCTCTTCATAGGCGCCCCCGAATCCCCGTCCGTAAAAAGGGATATCGATACCCCCGATAACCACCAGCGCGCCCCGGTCCTGGATCATCTGGATGATCCGTTCGAGGTTGTTGAAGGCGGTCTGTTTGGGTACCCGGTTTTTGAGATCATTGCCCCCCAGGGTCAGCAGGACCATCCGGGGCTCTTTTTCAAGTACGGTATCGATACGCGCCAGTGCACCGGCCGTGGTATCGCCGGGCACCCCCAGGTTGATCACCTGCCGTCCGATCAGGGTTGACAACTGGGAGGGATAGTCCCGTCCTTTAGCGGCTCCCGTGCCGTAGGTCAGGCTGTCGCCAAAGCAGACAATGGTCTTACCGGTGGGTGCCGTGTTTCTGATATCATGTGAGGAACCCAGCAGCTTGTACCCGATGAAAAGCACCAGGAGGCAGCCGAGGACAATGCCGGCTTTTTTCATCTTTTAAAAGTTCCTCTCTTCAAAAAGTGGCGAATCTGTTCCAGCACACTGCGGTTGCTCATGATAAAGGTGTGGCCGGCCTCCACAACCAGAAAATCCGTCATCTCCTCCAGCCGGGCGCTTTCCACGGATACTTTGCCGTCATCCTCGCCAGGAATAAAAGGCGAAAACCAGGGGTCGGAAGAACTGTTCCCGGTGATGATACCCACCGTGGCATCGATCCGGTCCAGCATGTTCGGCAGGCTGTCTGCGCCCGTGCCGAGCTGCTGCCCCGCGGGACCCATCATCCACTGGTAGAGTTTCATCTCCTTGAGGTTGTCGGCAATTTCACTGCCTTTGTTGGGTGGGCTGAGCATAACGACCTTATCGAGGCCTTCGATGGTGTTGTTCTGCAGGTACTGCCTGACCAGAATCCCCCCGAGCGAATGGGTGACGAAATGGATCTTGCCGGCCCCCGCCTGCCGGCAGTACCCCAGACCTTTCGAAATGTGTTCCGCAGCCAGCGCCTCTACGGGTTTTTTCGTTGACGGGTAGCTCCGGTTCCAGACGGTATAACCGTCCGCGGCCAGCTCTTTTTCCACTTTGCGCATGGCGTATTTCGTCCGGCCCATACCGTGCAGAACGATCACGCATTCATTTTTCAAGTCTGCCCCCTCCGCCCACAGGAACACGGGAATAAGCAACCATAAACAACACGCGATGCATAGTGCTCTCATCATAACGACTATTTCTGCTTAGTATCTATCCCTGGTTTCCAATCAGGAAGGGGAGTTGTTAGCTTTTAGCAATCCGGTTTTAGATGAAATCAATAAAAACCATTGTGTTACTTAATTCAGGGGTCGGGGTGTTTTCCTGTTTAATACCGGTCATCCCGGCGAAAGCCGGGATCCAGTCCGGTTAAAGGAAACACCCTGGGATGTCGGATCGCAAGAGCCTGTCCCGGACAGTGATCCGGGATCCGGCATGGCGACCAAAACTTTCTGGCTGCTCGCTTGATTGCTAATCGCTAAAACCTAATAGCTCTATCCAGAAATCTTGGATTTATGGATGAACGCTATCTATTTTAAATCGTAAGCCATCAGCAGGACCTTGAATGGGAGATGCGCGAACGTTTTCGTCTCCCCTTCCCGGAAGCCCAATTTTATATACCATGTTTTTAACTCAACAAAATCAGCAATAATCCCGATGCCGATCCGGGGAACACCCAGATCGGCCGTCTCCTGGAAAACATGATCCACCAACCGGCGCCCAATTCCATTGCGCCTTTTCGCAGGCAATACAGACAACCGCTCGAGGTAAACCATTTCCGGATTTGCGTGCTCCAGGGCCACACACCCGGCCGGTTCCCCGTGCCAATCCGCAAGGTAGTAGCGGACGCCGCGCGCCAGGTCGTTTTCTATCCATTCGGTCGTGCTGTTCGAGGGGTGCTGCGGGCAGTTCTCCGGAGTTAAATTGAACTGCAGGGCCACGTCGGCATGTGATGACCGGATCATCGCAGCCAGCATCTCAACGTCGGCTTCATCAGCGATTCTAATCGATACGTCTGTCTGCATTCAATTGTAGCTCCAGGTAAATAGCGCCCTCAACCGGGTTGAACCGATAGGCGTCTATGGGCTTGAATCCAAGTGTGGCATAAAGCCGGTTGGCTGCTTTCATCTCCGACACGGTATCCAAGCGCATGTGATGATAACCGATTTCCCGGGCCGCCTCAATAACTGTTTCCGCAAGCTGCCGCCCGATACGGCGTTTCCTGAATTCCGGCCGCACGTAGAGGCGCTTCATTTCGCACACGCCCTTGCCGAGGTCCCGCAGAGCGGCACAACCAGCCGGGCGATTGTCTGCCCGGGCCAGATACAAGCGCCCCCGGGGAGGCGCATAGTGGCGCCCGATATCCACAAGTTCCGCTTCAAAGTCCTGGAAATCAAGCTTAAACGACAGTGAACGGGCATACTCGACAAACAACTCACCAACCGTTTGGATTAGGTCATCTGTATCTGCGGTAAGGATGGTACCCATATTGTCTGCCAACCTGTTTTCGACTTAGGATCTGAAGATCCTATGCCGTATAGTATATATACTTGGGATTGGCAAAGGGCAGGAAGGAAAGAATTGACATAGAACGCTGTGCCCGGGCTCGAACCAGCCCGGGGTCTGTCGATAAAGAGACAGCCGCATTGGCCGCAGGCCGTATTATTTCAAAACTTCAGAAAGGAATTGACGTGTTCGTCGCCTCTGTGGATTCTGGAACATGTCCTGGGGTTTTGAATCCTCCACCACCACCCCATCCGCCATAAACACAACCCGGTCGCCGACTTTCTCAGCAAATCCCATTTCATGGGTCACCACGATCATGGTCATGCCCTCATGGGCCAGGTCTTCCATCACGCGCAGGACATCGCCCACCAGTTCAGGATCCAGGGCCGAGGTAACCTCGTCAAACAACATCACCTTGGGTTCCATGGCCAATGCCCGGGCAATGGCCACGCGCTGCTGCTGCCCGCCGGAAAGCATGGACGGATAGGTGTCCACTTTTTCTTCTAGGCCGACTTTGGCGAGCAGTTCGCGGGCTTTGCCAAGCGCTGTTTCACGATCCTGCTTGAGGACATGAATCGGCGCCTCGATCACGTTTTCAATGACGGTCATGTGCGGAAAGAGATTGAACTGCTGGAAAACCATGCCCAACTTGCAACGGATGCGGTTCAGGTGCGCCTCGAAGGCTTTATGCGACAGGCTCTTGTCGTTCACCAGGACGCCTTCAATGGTTATCTCGCCGCCGGTGGGAACCTCCAGGTGGTTGACGCAGCGCAGCAGGGTGCTTTTGCCGGACCCACTGGGACCGATGATGACGATAACCTGGCTGGCGGGCACATCCAGGCTGACGTCTTTTAGCACGACCAGGTCTCCAAAGCTTTTTTGCAGGTTGGAAATTTTTACCATTGGTTCGTCTTTCAGGTCTTGTGCGTTCGTTTCCATGATTAGCGCTGTCCCTTACTGGTTCGTTTTTCCAGTTTTGCCAACAGCAAGCTGGCGGTAGTGGTCATGACGGCATACAATGCGGCGGCCATGAGATACATTTCAAACGGTTTGTAGGTGGAACCGATGAAGCGTTGGGCCGTCAGGGTGAGTTCCACCAGGGTAATGGTCGACACCAGAGAGGTGTCCTTAATCAGAATAATAAAGTTGTTGCCCAGGGGCGGTATGATGATGCGCAGCGCCTGGGGGAGGATGATGCGGCGCATGGTCAGGGCACTGCTCATGGCCAACGAACGGGCCGCTTCGGTCTGCCCGGGTGGGATGGAAACGATACCCCCGCGGATGGTTTCAGCATTATAGGCGCCCACATTCAACCCCAGCCCCAGGACACCGGAGAGAAAAGGCCCCAAATCAATCCCCAACTGGGGCAGCCCGAAATAGATGATAAACAGCTGCACAAGCAGCGGTGTCGAGCGGATCAGCCAGATGTAGAAAGAAGCCAGGCCGCGCAGCAACGGGTTGTTACCGATCTTGCACAAGGCAGCCACCAGGCCGGAGGCAATCCCCAGCAGCAAGGATAAAATGGAAATCTGCAGGGTCAGCACCGCACCCTTGAGCAGGAAGGGAAAATAATGAAATATGACATTCCAGTCTAGCATAATCGCCATCCTTTATACCAATTGTCAGAATAACGTTCCAGTTACTGAGTTGCCTGAAAGCCACCTTCCATGGCAACGCACCTTTTCCGGGTCAAGACAATTGGTATCAATTGAACTGCTTTGAAAGCTTGCCTGTTGCGGATACACTTCAAAAATTGTTTCAACGCGGATACTTACTGACGGAAACCTCTAAACCCACAACTGGAAACTGCCTGGATACCGGTTGTCGGCATGCCGAGAAACCAAAGCGTCCCCTTGAGGCGCAAACGACCGCCCGATAGGCCGTCAAACGGAACATAATTATGACAACCGATATAGAACCGCCGGCAAGCGGGCCGACCGGGTTGGCCACAGCGGGGATAAACGCCCCGCTCGGCCTAACGGTCAACCCGTTTCCCACCGATAAGAATCCGGGACAAGGCAATCCCGGATATAAACCGAATTAACGCACGTCAATCCCCAGCCATTTCATTGAAATGGAGCGGTAAGTACCGTCTTTTTTCATAGCTGCGAGGGCCGCATTCATGGCCGCCTTCAAATCAGGATTATTCTGGCGCAGGGCGATGCCCATTTTCTCTTCGTAAAGCAGGTCCCCGGCCAGGGCAATCGGCACACCCTTTTTCTTGATCGCCAGCGCGCCCACGATTTTGTCCGTGATGAAGCCGTCAATTCTGCCAATGCCAATTTCCAGAACCATGTCCGGCACACCTTTATAAGTGCGTATATCGGCTCCGGCAATATTCTCACGGACCCATTTTTCATAGGTGGTGCCAAGGGTTACACCGACTTTTTTGCCCTTCAGGCCTTTTACCGACTTTACGGCAGAACCCTTTTTAACAAACAACTGGGCACCTGAGCGGTAGTAGGGATCGGAAAAATCAATTGACTTGAGACGGGTTTCGGTAATGGCCATACTGCCGCAGATCCATTCATATTTATTAGTCAGCAACCCGGCAATGATGCCGTCCCAGGCAGTGCTCAACGGCACGCCCTTAACGCCGATTCTTTTGGCGATTTCGCCGCCCATTTCAACGTCAAAACCGGTTAGCTTGTTGTTTTCATCCACAAAATTAAAGGGTGGGTACTGTCCGCTCATGGCCATCCGGATTTCGCCTTTTTGTTTCACCTTGGCCAGATCGCCGGCAGTAGCCGTGGTAACCAAAATACCGCCAAGCAGTAAAATGAGCATTACCGTCATCAGTCGTTTCATCGTAAGACTCCTTTAAGTTAGGGTTAAAAGATGGGTGAAAAATTCCCGTAAACGTTCTTTGCATCGCTATGGGCTTGTATCTAGGCTGCAATTCTGTCCGGCGGAACCAGGTCGGACAACACACCGGCCACTTCCCGGATCAAATCCGCGTAATCAGCCTCGATATTCGCAGCACTGTTTTGAAGCACGGAAAAATCGAAAGAGACGGCACCGACACCCTTGCCATTGCGCGGATCTCGCAACGGTGCCGCAATGGCAATAAGGCCCGGCAGATACTCCTCTTTGTTCATGGCGTAACCTTGCTGCCGAGCAGTCTTCAACTCCGCCAGCAGGGCTTTCTTCACTGTAATGGTCTGCGGTGTTTTGGCCGTTAAAACCATTGTTTTAATCTTTTGTTTCAGTTGTCCCTTTTCCAGGCAGCTCAGGTAGGCCTTGCCCAGGGCAGTATTGTGCAGACTGTGGCTGGTCGAATCCGGCAAGCGGTAGGTAAGCGTTTCAGCGGCACTTTTATGATAGATGCGGACAATGGTATCGGCCACCACAAAGGCAACTTCGATACTGATGTTGTGCTCGCTGTAAACGCGATCAATCACCCCCTGCACCAGGGACATGTGGTCAGTCGCCCGCATCAAGTTGTTGCAAAACGGCTGGCAGAGAATGGCGGGACGAATCACCTTGGTACGGGGATCCTTTTCCAGGTAGCCCAGCTCCACCAGGGTGTTGATATAGCGATACGTGGAGGTCATGTTCATATCGAGTGTTTTGGCGATCTCACTCTGGGTCATGGCGGGGTTTTCCCGGTTGAAAAGGGAAAGAATTTTCAGGCCCTTTTCCAGAGATTTCGAAAAATAGTATTTTCCTTTTGACATATAGTTTCCGTGCGGCTAATAGCATAACTATAATAGGAATCAAATTACTATTATAGTTAACCTGCCCGAAACCAAACGGGTTGTCAATAACTAATTGGTGTTCAGTCGCTCAAGGAGACCCCATGCTGACAGACAACACGACCGTACCGGTCACCTTTAAAAACACAGGCGCATCCCGGGAGGCGGACCTTGCCCGCCTGGTTGCGGGCATGAACGATTTTCTGGATCACTATTGCCACCCTTCCCTGGTAGACTCATCGTTTCTATCCCTGGTCGGAGACGCTGACGGTACCGCCCGGTTTGAGCGACTCCTTGACGGAACGGGCTTTAGGGCCAACCCTTATGGGTTTTTTGAAGCGCTTGTCTCATCCCTGGGTACCGCGGATGGCAACGCGCCCATTTCTTTAAACGGAGTCGTGATCCCGCACCTGGCCTTGATGGCTGTTCTTGAGGTGATACTGCCCGGCGACCGTTTCATCTCCATTAAGGATGTCGAGGGACTTGAGAAACAGACCAATATACGTGTACCCGCAAAAGAGCGGGAAGAAATGCAAGCGGTTCTGGATACCTACCCGGTACGCCTTTCCATGCACACTATTCGCCAGATGCGGATATCCCACAACGTCGCTTACCAGTACCTGCCCTTTATCGAAGAGTTGGACAAAGTGGGCAACACCAACACCTGGATCGGCCAGTTCCATCAGGGGCTGCTTGAGCAGATGTATGCCAACCGCGTGATTTTTCTTTTGAATATGAGCTGCCCGGTTTACTGCCGCTTTTGTTTTCGCAAACACAAGGAATCGCGCAACGAAGCCAATCCCAACGAAAACGATATCCTCAAAGCCGTGGGCCATATTCACAACTCTCCGCATGTGAAGGAGATCGTGCTTACCGGCGG
Source organism: uncultured Desulfobacterales bacterium (assembly GCA_964647585.1). Lineage (GTDB taxonomy): Bacteria > Desulfobacterota > Desulfobacteria > Desulfobacterales > CAJINA01 > CAJINA01. The sequence continues at coordinate 1,993 of CAZYGG010000075.1, read as the reverse complement.
CGACCCTTTCATGAACCGCCGCAATATGACCTGTGCCGTCGACAGTCTGGCCGGTGTCGACCATGTACGCACGCTGCGCCTGGCGACCCGTTCCATCGCGTATTTCCCGCACATGTTTCTGGCTGACGACGGTCAATACCTGACCTGGTTGAAAGAAAAAAACCTGGCCCTGCAGCAGAAGGGCAAGCGCATGGAGGTGGCCACACACTTCATCCACCCGGACGAAGTCTCGCCCCAGAGCCTGGCCATCATCGCCGATCTGGTCCGCAACGGCATCCCGGTTTACATCCAGACGCCCTTTTTGAAGGACTGTAACGACAAGGGGCCCGAACTGGTCCGGCTATTCGGTTTGCTGCGCGGTGCCGGCGCCGAGATGCACTATATTTATATCCCCTGCAGTCCCATCCACGGAAACAGTATTTACTGGAGTCCGATCTCCAGCGGCATCACCGTTGCACACCATCTGCGGGCCCATCTTTCCGATCGTGCCATCCCGCGCATCTGCACCGCCACGCCCATCGGCAAGATTGACTGGCAAAGCAGCGGATGGGCCGTTGAGCCGGTTGAAGGTGACGACAACCTGATCTGGATCCGGACCCCCTACACGCCCGACTATTTCAAAAGTTTCGCCCCGCTGGCCGACAGGCTGGACAATATACGGGTCAACGCGGAAGGCACCATCGATATCCAGTATTTCGCCAGGATCGGAGATGAAGACCTGTTTCTGGGAAGTATGCCATCGGAGGCAATCCCAGCAGAAACCACCGCATCATACCCGCCGGATAGCCTGGAGATGATCCGGGAGGATGCGTGCCTGACGGACACCATTGTCGCGACAAACATTGCCGGCCTGTTCCGCCAGCATGAAACCCGGGTGGAGATAACCACCACCACAGCGAACACGGCGATCGATTACATCCGGGCTGATACCCGGATCACCGATGTGATTATTGCCGCCGAAAACGATGTGGTGTCGTCGCTTGGCACCGTTGAAAAACTTGTTGCCCACCTTGCAGCGGTTCCGCATGTCAATGCGGTCCGCCTGCGCAGTCTCGCGTTCAGTCACTCACCGGAAGCCTTCACGCGCGCGGTCATCGACCGGCTGGCCGACTTGAACCGGCTGTCCATCGTCGGTCCTTTGCGAATCGAAATCGAAACCCGCTTTTACCGGGCTGAAGATATCACTATCAGCCACGACCGCCTGGTCCGCGACTTCAACAACCGCGGCATCACCGTCTACGCCAACACCCCCCTGCTTGCCGGCATTAACAACAACGCCGAAGCAATGCATGCCCTCTCTTTCCGCATGCGCCAGGCAGGCATCGAATTCCATCATCTTTACGTGGCTGGATTGCCGCACCAGGAGAGACACAATAAAAACCACCCGATACAGATGCGCGATATCATTGACATCGCCACCTGCGTGCGGCGGGAAGGCAGCGGACGCGAAATTCCGCGCTACATCCTCCGCACCGCTTTAGGAGAAGTGGATTTCGGCCTCACCTCGGCCTGCGATATTAGAGATGGCGAGGTATGGGCACGGCTGACACCTTACGACCAGGGCTATTTTAAAAACATGGACCCCGGCTTTGAATGGCCGGAGGGTATCCGCGTAGACAATGACGGCACGCCATCCGTCAGGGTAACGGGACTTACCGGAACCGGGCTGTTTTCCCTGGCCTGATGCCAGCTCCTTAGTGTAAAGCATCCTGGCCCGGAGGGATGGGCTTTGGATTACCCTGTCGCAGATCCCGGCACACCACGGGGAAGGGGATATTTTACAATTGATCGGGTTAAATCCGAAATTCGGAATATTCTCAAGGCGAACGCCGCAATATCTAAATCCGACACGAAGTGAAGCCATGCGCTCAACAAATCTTAAATTCGAATTCTCAAATTATTCAAACGCCCAAGAATGTATTCATTTCATAACAATGGTTTTGTTTTGATCATTAGAATTTTGGTCATTCGAGTTTGTTTCGTATTTGCGGCG
>CAZYGG010000074.1:0-16643 GCA_964647585.1 uncultured Desulfobacterales bacterium | reverse complement strand
TCTTCTGGCCTTTTTTGCCGTCGAGGTTTTTGCCGTCGTCGGTTTTCTTCCATACGGGCAGTCCCCACTCTTCAAACAGGTGGACGGAGTCGTCTACGTGGCAGCCCAGGTCGAAGATCAAGTCTTCACGTACCAGGCCCATGAGGTCGTTACGAACCATGCGGACGTAGTCGTCAGGGGAGTTGTCACCGATATAGGTGTTAATGGCGGACAGGCCCTGGGCAACGGCGCCGGATCTTTCCATGGCGGCCTTGTCGCACAGCAGAACAGTCTGATCGTCCTTCAACCATTTTTTTACTTCAAAAGCAGTACCGCAGGCAGCCATACCACCGCCAACGATAAGAACATCTACTTCGCGCTCATCTACTTCCGGATCTCTTACGGCTTTCAATTCGCCCGTGGGTTTATTAGGTAATGCCATATTATATCCTCCTTAAAATGTAATCTTTCTAATTTAGTCTGTTGCTAACTTCACGTAATATGGCCTTATTAGACCAGGTCCGTAGGTGTCGGGATTGCATAACCGTCAGCTTCCTCAGTGGACAGCAGTTCGCTCTCGAGATCATTACCCTTAAGATCAGGATACGCATTTGCTGCGCCTTCCGGAGTTGTCCGGATGGGGAACTTAAAGCGTTTTACGACACCATTTCTGAACTTACAGGTCCACATGACATCCTCGGTACCCATCATGGGCATAATACTACTTCCCAGCGGTACAAAGTCGGCATAACCACGAACTTCGATAGCCTGGGTCGGGCAAATCTTGACACAGGAAAAGCATTCCCAGCACTGATCCGGTTCCTGGTTGTAGGCTTTCATTTCATTCGGTTCCAGGACCATCAGATCGTTGGGGCAAATGTACATGCAAGCGGTCTTATCGCCGCCCTTGCAGCCGTCACATTTTTCGCTAATTACAAAACTTGGCATTAAAATACCTCCTGATTTTGTTTGTTACTTCTGGTCAATACGATATGTTCATAGATTGCTTCAAACTCCTTGAAAACGCTGTTTTGCACCTCCCTTCATTTCTGAGATATAAAAGCAAATACGGCCTTAAACAAAAATTAACTATCTAATAAAACTACGTGTTTTCAAATTGATCTGCATTTCCGGTTCCGGGCCTGCGCCGGCCATCGATCAGGCGCCCCGGCAAAAGATCGGTATTTGTATAAATATCAGACACCTATGCGCATTCAAACACCAATATAAAACAAGAATAGATAATTATCACCCGACCTTTTTCTTGTCAACAATTTTTGCCCGGTCCAAACACGTCTCGGGGGACTTATCACCGGATATTTCGGGCAACCTGAAAAAATGAATTCCATATCTGGCCTAGACCGCTATCATTCCTACTATATATGGTGTAGCTTTAATCTAAAACCCATGTCAGAGTACCATTGCAGGTATGAAAAAAAACTGGGCCGAATCAATTGCGGCGCGGTATATTTTTTATTGACTTGCAGTCCCGGCATGCTACCTAATGCCATCTGGACCAGGTCACTGGAATCCGCCGAAAAGCCGGCCGGCTCTCCTTCACCGGATCGGATATTACCGGTCGGTTTCCAATAACCGGTATTCGGGAACCAAGTTGTACCGGAACCCTTGCCTATAAAAAAGGATTGTAAACCTGATGGAACCTGAAATGACACCCCTTTTACCGGAAGAGCAATTCTGTTTCAAATGCTCCCCGGAAGTTCCCTGTTTTAATGAATGCTGCCGTGACCTGAACCAGTTCTTAACGCCCTATGACATCCTCCGACTGAAAAACTGCCTGGGGCTCTCTTCCGATGAATTTCTAAAACGTTACACCGTCCGTTATCTGGGCCCCGAAACCGGCCTGCCCGTGATCTCGCTCAAGCAGAATCAATCTGAAGAGCGCCAGTGTCCGTTTGTGCGGCCCTCCGGCTGTGCGGTCTATACCGACCGGCCATCTTCCTGCCGCATGTACCCACTGGCCCGGGCACTTTCCCGGTCGAGGGAAACAGGCGAGATAACTGAACATTTTGCCTTGCTAAGAGAACCCCATTGCCAGGGCTTTACCGGTGGTGAAACCCTTACCGCCGAAGATTGGGTCACCGGGCAGGGCCTTGACGTGTACAACGCAATGAACGACCGGCTCATGACCCTGATCAGCCTGAAAAACCGCCTGCTGCCCGGCACCCTGGAACCCCGTCTGGCAGAGCAGTTTCACCTGGCCCTGTACGATCTGGACAACTTCCGTCAGGCAATTTTCGAGCAGAACCTGCTGGCCGGGCTGAACGTAAAAGCTGAGTTGCTTGAAACAGTCCGGACCGATGATGTCGAACTTTTAAAGCTCGGACTGCAATGGGTTCGCTTCAAGCTTTTTGGGAACGCGGAGTAACAATAGCTTGTAAGACCAGAACTTCTGGATTTGTTCCCCGGGGCCAGGACGAATACGGTGTGGACAACTTTTTGGTTCAAAGGTTCAGAGGTTCAGGGTTCATAGGTCTCAAGGAAAACCTAAACGTCGAACATTGAACATCGAACGTCCAGCTTCGAATAAGGTGCTGACGCACTAATTTTTCCTAAAACCATGTAAAAACGGCCGCCGAAGGCGACCACAGTTCAAAGTTGAATGTTCGATGTTCAATTTGATTTTCACAACCCAAAACCGGGAACCTTTGAACGGGGAACCGGATGACCGCATCTCGGAAAGAATATTTTCAAAACAACCTGTGACGCATCGGATAGGAAACGCATCATGAAACTGAAAGGAAAAACCGCCCTGGTCCTGGGAGCTGTCAAGGGAATTGGAAAAGGTATCGCCCTTTCACTGGCCGAAGCGGGTGTGCATGTAGCCGCCACCTGGCATGACTGGCCGGAAAGCCTGGCGTCTCTAAAAACCGAAATGGCGGCCACCGGTACACCCCACTTCATTCACCAGGTCGACCTGACCGACACCGACGCAGTACCGGAGCTCATCACCCGGGTCACTGAACGTTGTGGAGGGCTCGATATCCTGATCAACAATATCGAACGGGGCGGTTGGCCGGTGGTTCACGGCCAGTATACCCGGCAGCAGTGGGACCTGGAAATGGCCACAACCCTCCGAGCCAAACAGTGGGTTTTTGAACAGGCCCTGCCCCTCCTGAAAGATTCCGGGGACGGTGTTGTGATCAACTTCTCTTCCATCGCCGGGATTGTCGGCCGGTCCGGCCCGGCCAGCCTGCTTTTTAATGAAGGCTATTCCGCTGCCAGCCGGGGAATTTCACTGCTCACCGAAACGTGGGCTCGCCTGGGCGCCCCGCATGTCCGGGTCAACGAGATTGTCCTGGGGGTGGTCGATACCCGTCACGGACGGGAAACCCGCGGCTGGGGGTTATTAAGTGCCGCCGAAAAGCAGGCCATCATCGATCACACCCTGCTGGGCCGTACCGGCTGTATTGACGATGTTGTCCGGGCTGTGACTTTCATACTTAAAGACGCCCCGTTCATGACCGGCAGCACCCTGCGGATTGACGGTGGATATATCCTGGGGGGGGAGCGAGTGGGGGCAATGCCGGAAGGGGTGGTATGAACCGGAGCCTTATCGGTAAGCATGTCACTCTGAGCGTAGCGAAGAGTCCCCTTCACATAAAAAGTTACTCTTTTCTATCGGGGGCTTCTTCGTCGTTACACTCCTCAGAATGACAGATATAAACCGGGCTCAGACGAAAGGGCATTTCGAATCCCGTAGAGTTATTTTCCTTTTTGAGCAAACGGAATCCGCTGATTGATCTGCTCGATATGGCCGCGCGCCTGCCGGTTGATTGCCTCTATATTCATCTGCATGATCGTTTCCATTTCCAGATCCAAAAATCGATGCAGGCTGTAGCCGGGCACTGATTCAAACCCCCGACGAACTTTGTGAACGCCACCGATACCGGGATCAAACTCACGGATGTTCCGGGCAATGGCCCATTCGATTGGGCTGTAATAGCAGGTATTGAAATGCAGGGTATCCAGCTCTTCCCGACACCCCCAGTACCGGCCGTATAGCCGGTCCTCCTTATAGATAAACATCCCCATGGCGACCGGGGTATCTCCCTCCCTGTTTTTAAACGCCGCCAGCATCAACAGCCGGTCGCCAAACCGATCCGGCAGCCTGGCAAAGAAATCCCGGGTCAGGTAACGACATCCCCAGGAGCCGAACTTGCTGTTGGTCCCCACGTAATACCGGTACATCAACTCCAGGTGCGCGGTGATTATCTGCGTGCCGGTCAGCGGCCGCAAAGTAATATCCAACTGCGCGACGCGTCGGCGTTCGCGGATGATATTTCTTCTCTGGTTGGCTTTAAACCGGGCCAGGTAATCGGCAAAGCTTTGATATCCACGGTTTTTCCAGGTTAAAACCGGGTGAAGCCAGGCAATGCAGCGGTTGTCGGGGATTGTGTGCGCCCAGTCCGGGTCGGCAAAAAGAAAATGGTAGCCGGAAAGTCCGTTTTCCCGGCAGTACCTTTCTATCTCCGCCAGCATCAAACCGGTCAGGTGGGCGGCATCCTCCCGGGGACTCATGAGAAAACGATACCCCTGAACCGGTGTGACAGGACTCATCCCGACCAGCTTGGGGTAATACGCAATCCCCAGGCGGTAGGCCAGGTCGGCCCAGACGTAGTCATCGATAAACTCACCCTCGCTGTGAATTTTACGATACAGGGGGGCGGCCGCCACCAGGGTCTCCCCTGACCACACCGCCAGATGGGCCGGGTACCAGCCGGTCTCAGCGCCGATACTGCCAGACGATTCCATCAGTTGCAACCACTCCCATTCAAGAAAGGGCGACTGCAACGGCCGGGCCAGAGCATCCCAGCCGGCTTTATCGATCCCGCCCATGGCGGGTTCCCAGGTAAAGGTATAGGTCTGTGGTGGTCTGTTCATTGGTATTCCAACCGGAATAGTATTTACCGCTATTATCCGGACAGATCAATCGACGGTAGATTCCCCGGGACCGTCTTGGTAGTCCAAGCATGGATCGAGATCGCTATCGGGCAGGTTCCGCTCTGTGGTTCCATACGCTTCCCCCCGGCTGTCCGGGGTTGACACAGCCCCTGTGTGTTTATATATCTTTTCCGGACAGATTTTCATATTTAAAAATATATGGGTAGCCTTGCAAATCAGATCCGGTAAATCGACTTCCTACTTAGCTTCCAGAGCCAGGCCCAATACCAAAAGGGTCACTGAGCAGCGTCGCCCCAAGCCCCTCATCATCTATGGCCTGATCGGGGCCGCCGTTATCATTCTGGTAACCACCGGGCTTCTTTTTACCGGCGATAAAACCCCCACCGCCCCGGTTACCGGGAACACCACCGCCGCTGAAATCACCGCAACCCCGGCCCCCCGAACCATTAAAATCAAGCCGGAACCAATCACGGCGACGCCAAAACCAGTGGCAAACGATAACAGTTGGGATGGGCCGGTTTTGTATCATTCCCCCGCCAATGGGCCCATTCACCTTGTCCTGGTGGAAAAAGCACTCCAGAAACTGCACCTTTACCGGTACGATGGCAGCTATCAACTGCTCAAGACATACAGTTGCGCGACCGGTGAGCGCGCCGGGCAAAAAAGGGTGGAAAATGATGAAAAGACCCCCGAAGGCATCTATTTCAACACCAAGAGTTATCGGGACCGCCAGGTAACGGTTTTCGGCGATAGGGCGTTTGAACTCAATTATCCCAATGCCTTTGATGACATCGCGGGTAACCGCGGCCATGGCATTTATATTCACGGTTCGAACCGCAAGGTCACCCCCTACTCGACCAACGGGTGCGTGGCGCTGGACAACCAGGATCTGGAAGACCTGGACCAGCGCATTGAATTCGATAAAACCCCGGTCATCATCGGCGAACGCCTGCCCTACACCTTTTCCGGAGCAAAACGGGACGTCTCCAAGCTGGCCGCACTTTTCCGACAGGCCATGATCCCCAAAAAATATGCCGGCAATAAGATCGATTTCCCCGGGATCACCATCTTGCGTTACCAGGACAAGCTGGTGTCGTTCGGCGCGCTCAAGGTCAATGCCGCCCCGGCCGTGAACGCGGTCTCCCGGCTCTATCTGGCCGAACCGGAACCCGGCCTCATGGTCATGGTACGCCGGGAATGGCAGGCGAAAAAACCGGCAGCGGTCATCGCTAAAAAGACCGCGGCCCCGGCCGCCTCAAAGAGAAAAGAACCCATTGCCGCATTGGTTAATTCCTGGAAAACCGCCTGGGAAAGCAAGCACCTGTCAGCCTACATCGCCCATTACCACCCCGGTTTTACAGGCAACGGCAAGACCCTGCCGGAATGGAGACGCTATAAAGATCGCCTGAACAAAAAATATAAAACGATTTCGGTCAACGTCTCGAATCTGAAAACCAAAACCACCGGCAATACCTCCCGGGCCTGGTTCAAGCAAAGGTACCGTTCGGACGCTTTCCTTTCGAATGGTTACAAGATCCTGGAATTCAGAAAGAAGGGCAATGCATGGAAGATCTTCCGGGAAACATCGTTCAAATCCAAACCTAAAAACTGGCCGGCATAGCGTTCAGCCAGAAGGTGGAAGGTAGAAGGGAGGACGGAAAACGAGCGGCAACCCTTCATAACCTTCCGGCTACCTTCAGCCTTCTACCTTTTACCTTCCACCTGCCCTACCTCGGCCTTATTTTTTTCGATTTCAAGCCCCAGACAAACAGGCGCACCCACTCGAAGCCGAACTTTAACAGCGCGTTTTCACTGGCCTCGATTTTCCGGCGCACATCCTTTTTCACCTTGTAGCGCTTAAAAAAGCTGCTCTCAAAAACAAACTTTTTAAAATCGTCAATATTGTAGGTGGCCATAAACGCCATTTTGGCGCGCGGTCCTTCCGGTCCTTCCCCTTTCCAGGGATCGGCCTGGAACAACCTTTTTATCTCCGCCCAGGCCCGGGTCATGCGGTTGTAATCGCGGGCGTCCTGATCACTGATCCAGGCTGCGACCGTCCATTGATCGGCTTCGTGCTGTCCCTGGCAAAAATCCGGGGGGCGGAAAAAGTGAACCGGGCGGGATTTGCCCGTTCCGGCATCGTATAAGCTGCCCTGTTCCACGGGAAAGGTCCGGCAGGTATCGGGCCGATCCGGATAAACCGTGCAGCCCGACCCGGTCAGAAACGGGCAGGTCTTTTCCTCGTTTTCCGCCATGCGCAAAAGCACCTCGGGGAAAAAGCCCCCCGGCCGCAGCACCACATCCACGTACTCATCCAAAAACTGTCCTGAAGAAATACCCAGGTTATTTTTCAGCCGCAGGACATCATAAGGGTATAGAAAAAGGTTGAGGTTCCGGCAACACCGGTTGAAACAGGCTACCTGAGGGTGGCACCGGAAGGCAAACGTATCGCCCGCTTCCAGCTGGCGCCCCGGTAAATCCTTAATATTATCAGCATCAATATATTTCATGCCTGTCTATCCCGCACGATTATCCGGGTCCTTTTCGGTTGGAAATTCGGAGATCATCTGCGCCACCGTCAGTCGTATTTTTTCCCTGAAATCCAATTTCTCCCGCAGCGCCTGCTCACACCGGGCCATTTCCCTATAAAGCGGTGTCCGATCAAACGGGATGTAAGACTGGTGTCCGCACTGCCGGTCAAAATCCCCGCAACCGGGTCCCCGCACCGGTGAACCACCGGGACGCTGTATTTCATTGGGGATACCATGCAACCGGCAGATCATGGGCCGGTACCGGTAGAGCGTGCAGCGGCCTTCAATGTTCAGCGGGCACATGCTGCGGGCAGGTTCCCCCCGCTCATCCGCTGCGGTCGTCTCGCGGCTTACCCGGTCAGCCGCCTGTTTCAGCCGGGCCTGTTCGTCACCCGACAGCTTTGAATATCCCAGATATAGATAGAGATATTCCACCAGGGTATGGTGATAAAATCGCGTCAGGCAGCAGTTATCCTCGCAGCCGGCACACTTGAACCCATAGGCGTCTGCCACCGCTTCATACGCGTTTTCCATCCTTGCGAAAAGATCCGCCAGGTTCTTGAGATGCGGCTTCAGTATTTCCGGGGAGGTATCTAAGTAGGTGGATGGATCAGTCAATGTTATATCTCGGTATAAACAGAACGCTGATAATCCAATGCATCGTTCGTTTATTGTTTTACGTTTTAGGTGTTAAGTTTTAAGAATATGCTTTTACAACGTTGTCGGTATATCATAACACCTAAAACATAAAACCTAAAACAGGCGCATTTGGTTTTGAATGCGCCTACACCATCGGTGAAGGAAAAAAAAGTTTCTCATACAGAGCCAGGGCGTACCGGTCGGTTATGCTCGCAATGAAATCACATACGATTCGTTCCCTGGCATCACCTGATTTTTCGGCTGACGGCAGGTTTATCGCGGCCAATTCCCTGTTCAGCATTTCCTCGTGTTCTATAAAATAAGTGTAAAGCTCCAGGAGAATTTTTTTGGCTTTCACAAATTCCTTGTGAACCGTTTGTGACCGATAGACATTTTTATATAAAAACCGCCTGAGCGTGGTCATGGAATCGTACACCTCGTCGCTCATTCGCAATACGAGTTCGCCGTTATCCACGCTGCTTGAAAATACCAGATCGTGCACCATGGTGGTGGCCCGGGTGGAATGGGTCCGGCCCAGGACCCGGATACAAGACTCCGGCACCTGACGCACGTCTATCACCCTGCTTCTGATGGCGTCCTCCAAATCGTGATTCAGGTAGGCCATGATATCCGCGATCCGGACTATCTGGCCTTCCACGGTGATGGCTTTGAGCTTGGGTTTTGTGGAAATAATTTTCCCGTAACCCTTCGAATGCTTTAGGATTCCATCTCTCACTTCGCGGGTCAGGTTTAGTCCATCCCCATTTTTTTCCAGGCAATCTACCACCCTTAGGCTCTGCTCGTTATGGGTAAACGACCCGGAATAAATCTCCTTCAAGGTCGTCTCACCACCATGGCCAAACGGGGTGTGGCCCAGGTCATGTCCCAGGGAAATGGCCTCAGCGAGATCCTCGTTCAGACGCATGGCCCGGGCAATCGTCCGTGCAATCTGGGCCACTTCGAGGGTATGGGTCAGACGGGTCCGGTATTCATCCCCAAGGGGAGACAAAAACACCTGGGTCTTATACTTCAACCGCCGGAAAGCGTTACAATAGATAATGCGATCCCGGTCACGCTGGAAGGCAGTCCTGAGCTGTGACGGTTCCTCGGGTTTGAGCCGGCCCCGGGACTCCGCACTCAGACATCCATGCGGTGATAAAAAGCCTCTTTCGCGATTTTCAAAATCTTCTCTGATGGTCATACGCTTACCTGTTCGAAGCTCGTGCGAGAACTGCTTAACCTACCCAAAACAATTTAGATCTGTAAAGCAATTTTTGGTGCTTTACAGTCGCACCGCTAATTCTTATCATAGACTTATGAACGATCACCACCTCATCCTGGGACAGTTGACCGATTATTTAACCGGTCTGCGCATTGACGACACGCACGATGAACGCTACCGCCAGAAGCTGGCCCGTCATCTTGTCACGCAATGCGGGTACGCCAAAGAGGACCTCACGTCCCGGTTCAAACTGACAGTTTCCGCCTGCGGTCGCCAGGCTATCATCCCGGTTGATTTTCTCGTCACTCTGTCCGGTAAAATAGGCCTGATTGTTAAATACGGCCCCGGCTCCCTGGTGACCCGCCACAAACCGGCCATAGCCGCCGCCCGGGTCATATGCCCGTACCTGATACCGGTTGCCGTGGTGACCAACGGAGAAGATGCCCACCTGCTCAACAGTCTCTCAGGTGAACGAATCGGCGAAGGCCTGGAAAGCATCCCGTCAAAAGAGGATCTGGCGCGCCGGCTGAAAAACCATGATTTTAGTGACGTTTCAATGAAAATGGTTGAAATGGCTAACAAAATTATTTATGCCTTTGAGGTCGACGGTAGCTGCCCCTGTGACACCGACATCTGTCGACTACCGTAAAAATCGAATTCATCAGTTTTAAGTGTTATGTCAAAACAATTACTTAAAACGTAACACCGAACACTTAACACCCTTGTAAATACATGAGTACCCTTGAAAACGAAGTTGATTACCAGCATTTCATGTCCGCCGCACTGGAACAGGCGGATGCGGCCTTGCAAGCCGGTGAATTCCCGGTGGGCTGTGTCCTGGTCCACCAGTATCAAGTGGTCGCCTCCGGCCGGCGCCGGGGAACCGCTTCAGGCGCCCGCAACGAGACGGACCATGCTGAAATTATGGCCCTGAAAGAATTTTATGAGCTGGAAAACGCGCCGGACCCACGGGAAATAACCGCGTTTTGTACCATGGAGCCCTGCCTCATGTGTTTCGGGGCGCTGCTGATTGCCGGTATCGGTGAAATCGTCTACGCATATGAAGATGTCATGGGCGGCGGCACCCATTGCGATTTGAGCGGACTGCCGGCACTGTACAGCGACAGCCCGGTCTCCATTGTTCCTGGAATCATGCGGGCGGAAAGCCTGACCCTGTTCAAGACGTTTTTCAGTGCCCCCGAAAACGATTACTGGCAAAATAGCCAGCTGGCAGCCTACACCCTGGCCCAGTTGCCCGGTCAACACCACATGTAGTGTTGAAACCCTTCCCCAAAGGCCCATGTTGAGGCACCCGGGGCTGCTGAAATCGTACTGGAAACGACGTAGGGTATCAAAATTGCCCGCATATTTTTTGCTGTTGCATTTTTTACTTGCATTTCTTATGGTTGTTCGGTATGCGTTTGCACGATTTTCAGGGTCCGTATTCGCAGGCCCTGAAGTGGCTGTCTGTTCCCTGTGTAAACGGGAAACAGGCAATAAAACATGTTTCTGAAGGAGGTGCTGGCATAGCTATAGCGAGAAGAGCCCGACGACCAAGTAGAGCTGATCGTACAAATATCAACCGCGACATCCGGGCCAAAGAAGTAAGGGTGATCGATCCTGACGGTGAGCAGATTGGCGTACTGCCAACGTACAAGGCGCTTGCCACTGCCGGAGATTTCGGACTGGATCTGGTTGAAATTTCTCCCAATGCCAATCCGCCGGTCTGCAAAATAATGGACTACGGCCGCTACAAGTACGAGCAGACCAAAAAGAAGCAGGAAGCCAAGAAAAAGCAGACAACGTTCCAGGTCAAAGAAATTAAAGTTCGACCCAAAACCGGCGAACACGACCTGCAGACGAAGCTCGGGCATATTAGAAAATTTATAGAGAAAAAAGACAAGGTCAAGGTAACGGTCATTTTCAGGGGGCGGGAAATCACGCTCTCCAATCTGGGTAGAGAAGTTCTCCAGAGGATGGCTGCAGACCTGGAGGATATTGCCGTAGTTGAGCAATATCCGAAGTTTGAAGGCCGCACGATGTTTATGATTCTGGCGGCTAAAGCCAGCTGAGAAGCCTTTCCGAAATAAAGGCTGCCCGAAGACAGCGCGGTTGCGCAATGGTTCGAGACCTTTGAAAAATGCCCAATTTTGTTTCAGTTCAAGGCGGGCGAAAATTTTAATCGAAGGAATACATTGAGTATTTCGATGATTAAAATTTGAGCTCAATGCAGTAATGGTACAAAAGGGGGTAGTTTTCAAAGGTCTCGGTTCGTTTTCGCATGGCGCGAGCAGTGATGGTAACTGCCTGCGCCATCTGCATTTGCGCAGCTGCCAAACGGAAACACCCTTGACGATTTGATTTCAATTAATATTTATGTGACAGGAGAAACGCACAATGCCTAAAATAAAGACGAACAGAGCGGCGGCCAAAAGATTCAAAAAGACCGGATCCGGTAAATTCAAGTTTTCCAAAGCCAATGCCGGCCATATTATGACCAAGAAATCGACCAAACGTAAAAGAGACCTCAGGAAAGGCCATATTATCGCCGGGACTGATATGAAGGAACTCAAACTGCTGTTGCCGAACGGTTAAACTGGTTGGCTGCATTGGGCAGCCACCGACCGCAGGTGCACAGGACTGAAGGAGAGTTGAAATGCGTGTAAAAAGAGGATTTAAAGCAAGACAGCGAAGAAAAAAGGTGCTCAAACTGGCCAAGGGCTACCGCGGCGGGCGCAGCAAGCTGTTTCGTACTGCGGCCGACGCCGTGGACAAGGCCCTGATGTACGCCTACCGTGACCGCCGGGCCAAAAAAAGAGATTTCCGGAAACTCTGGATCGCCCGGATCAACGCCGGCGCCCGGATGAATGACCTGACCTACAGCCGCCTGATTCATGGGTTGAAAAAGGCTGATATCGAACTGGATCGTAAAGTTCTTGCAGAAATGGCCGTTGCCGATCCGGCCGGTTTTAGCCAGGTTGTCAGCCTGGCTTCTGCACAGCTCTAAACATAGAGACATGTCAAAAGCAGTGGTTGGCAGATCAAGCCCGACCGCTGCTTTTTTATTTTCTGACCACGCCATCATTTAGATAGAGTTTAAAAAGTGGAAAATTCAATAGACCAGATTGAGAAAGAGGGGCTCGCGGAACTGAGCGCCGCCGGCGATGGAGATGCGGTCAACGCGATCACCGTAAAGTACCTCGGCCGCAAGGGTGTTGTGACCCGGTTTTTGAGAAATATCGCCCAGCTCCCGCCGGAAGAGCGGCCCACGGCAGGCAAAAAGGCCAACCAGGTCAAAAAGGCCCTGGATGAAGCGGCCCGCCAGGCCCTGGACCGCATCGCGGCCGAGCAGGACCTGGCCACTGACCAGCTGGATGTCTCTCTGCCGGGAAGGCCCCTGAACCGGGGAACCCTGCACCCCGTAACCCGGATTACCAATGAAATCTGCGGTATTTTTTCCAGGCTCGGATTCGATGTGGCCGAGGGACCCGAAATTGAGACGGACTATTACAATTTCGAAGCGTTGAACATTCCCAAGAACCACCCGGCCAGAGACATGCAGGACACTTTTTACATTTCCGAGAATGTCGTCCTGCGCACCCACACCTCGCCCACCCAGCCGCGGGTAATGGAAAGGCAGCAACCCCCGGTTCGGATTGTCGCCCCGGGCAAAGTGTATCGCTGCGATTCGGACCTGACCCACACACCCATGTTCCATCAGGTGGAAGGCTTGCTGGTGGATCGCAACATCTCGTTCGGCGACCTCAAAGGGATCCTGACCACCTTCGTCCACCAGATGTTCGACAAGCAGACCAGCTTGCGGTTCCGGCCCAGTTTCTTTCCGTTTACCGAACCCAGTGCGGAGGTGGATATCCTCTGCGTCATGTGCCGGGGCAAGGGTTGCCGGGTCTGTGGACGCACCGGATGGCTGGAAGTACTGGGCTCCGGTATGGTTCATCCGGCGGTGTTTGAAAACGTAGGGTATGACACCCGTAAATATACCGGGTTCGCTTTTGGTATGGGTGTCGAGCGGATCGCCATGCTCAAATACGGCGTGGATGATATTCGTAAATTTTTTGAAAACGACTTGAGATTTTTAAGGCAATTTCGAACATGAAAGTCAGTTTAAGCTGGTTAAAAGAATACGTTGAAGTCAAGCTGTCGCCGGAAGAACTGGCCGACGCGCTTACCATGGCCGGGCTCGAAGTGGAATCGGTTGAAGATCGCTACCATTACCTGGAGTCGGTCCGGGTAGCCCGGATTGAGGCGGTCAACCCCCATCCCAACGCCGACCGGCTCACGATCTGCGACATCAGCCTGGGTGATCGGACCACCGCGGTGGTTTGTGGAGCACCCAATGTACAGCCGGGCATGCTCACTCCCTGCGCTCTGCCGGGTACCGTTCTGCCCGACGGCCGGGCCATCGAGGCCGGGGTGATCCGGGGTGAAAAATCGGACGGCATGCTCTGCAGCGCCATCGAACTCGCCCTGGGAGATGACGCGGCGGGCATCATGGACCTGGAGGCGAACCTTGCGCCGGGGACCGCCCTGAATAAGGCCCTGAAACTCACCGACCCTGTTTTTGAAATCGATTTAACCCCCAACCGGCCCGATTGCCTCAGCATCATCGGGGTGGCCCGGGAAGTGGCCGCCTTTCAAGGCTCCCGGGTGACCTACCCGGAACTGGTAGAGCCCGCGACCAGTGATGCCATCACCGCTCTGACCTCGGTTAAAATCAAAAACGCGGATCTCTGCCCGCGCTACACGGCCCGCATGATTGTGGATGTCACTATCGGCCCCTCGCCCTTCTGGCTGCGCGACCGGCTGTTGTCGGTGGGCCTTAAACCGATCAGCAACATCGTCGACATCACCAATTTCGTCATGATGGAAAGCGGCCAGCCCCTGCACGCCTTCGATTTCGATCAGCTGGTTGAAAAACGGATTGTCGTGCGGGCCGCCGACGCAGGAGAAAAATTTACCACTCTGGACGAAAAAGAGCGCTCCATGCCGGACAACGCCCTGATGATCTGCGACGGCGAAAAAGCCGTGGGAATCGGCGGCGTCATGGGCGGGCTGAACTCGGAAATCGAGGACGATACCCGGCATGTCCTGCTGGAGAGCGCCTGCTTCAACCCCATCAGCATCCGCAAGACAGCCAAGCAGACCGGCCTGAACACGGATGCCTCCCACCGCTTCGAGCGCGGAGTGGACCCGGCCGGAACGGTCAATGCCCTGAACCGCGCCGCATACCTGATGGCGGAGCTGGGCGGCGGCACCCTGATCGGGGGCACCATTGACGAAAATCCGCAGCCGTATGAACAACGTACGCTTGCGCTGTCCGTAGCCGCCACCAACCGGCGTCTGGGTACCGATCTTACAGCCGACCAGATGAAAGCGTACCTTGAGTCAATTGAATTCGCCATCGAAGCTACTGATGCGGAAACGCTGTCTGTTCAGCCGCCTTCTTACCGGGTAGACGTAACCCGACCGGAAGACCTGTCGGAGGAAATTGCCCGGCTGTATGGATATAATAATATCAGCACGACTTTCCCCCTGATCCCGGCCCAGGGACGCAACCCGGAACCGGTCCGGGTCCTGCGGGAGCGGATTCGCAATTTCATGACCGGCCACGGCTTCTGTGAAACCGTCAATTACAGTTTCGTCAGCGGTGAGTCCCCGGACCGCCTCGGGCTGCCGGAAGATGACCGCCGCCGCGACGGGGTTCCCATCCTGAACCCGATTTCCGAGGATCAGGCCGTTATGCGGACCTCTCTGGTACTCGGCCTGCTGGAAGCCATGGGACGCAACCTGTCCGTTCAGAATCGGAACCTGATGCTCTATGAAATCGGCAATACGTTTCTCGCCACGGAAAAAGCCGACAGCCTGCCCACGGAAAAAGAGATTCTGGCCGCCCTGTGGACCGGGGAGCGGGCCCCTTTTTCCTGGCACGGTAAAGCCGCGGCCTGTGATTTTTATGATATCAAAGGGGTCGCCGAAGCCCTGGCTGAGAACCTGGGCATCCCCAATGTGGTTTTCACCCGGGTCTCGGCAGAAGATTGTGCGTATACCCGCCCGGGAGCCACGGCCCTGATTCAGGTGGGCCAAAAGACCATTGGCCTTCTCGGCGAAGTCGCGCCTGCGGTGTTGAAACTATACGACCTGAAACAGAGCGCCTTCATTCTCGAATTCGCCGTTGCCGGTCTTCTGGAAGCAGGCACTGAATCTATTGATGCCCGCCCGATACCGAGGTATCCGGCCACTACCCGAGATATCACCCTGATCATTGCGGAACCAATTGAAAGCGTCAATCTTACTGAATTCATTGAAAAACTGGATGAACAATTGGCAGAATCAGTCACAATCTTCGATGTGTACACCGGTGATCCGATTGAGACCGGTAAAAAAAGCGTCTCCATTAGAATCACCTATCGGTCTTCCACCGAAACGCTTGAAGACAGCGCGGTCAATGACCTGCACACATCCATTTCCAAGCAGTTGATTGCCGCTTTCGACGCATCTCTGCCGGCCTGATGGGTTATAGGTGGACACGCGCCGGTAAGTAGGGTATTTTCATATTTAATGTTAAGGGCTCGGTTATCGCCGGGGGTGAAAATGCCGGAAAAGACACTTCAAAACAACGCGTTGCCTGACAAGCTTTTCTTCAAAGTCGGGGAGGTCAGTACCATCGCCGACGTGCCGGCCTACGTCCTGCGTTTCTGGGAAACGGAATTCAGTCGCATAAAACCCAAAAGGACACCTTCCGGCCAGCGTCTTTACCGTAAAAGGGATGTTGAACTTATTTTGCAGATAAAACACCTGCTATATGACAAAAAGTTCACGATTCCAGGGGCCCGGCAGCACCTCAAGGCCGGCGCAAAAAAGGAAAATGCACCGCCGGCGGCCATCACCCTGGACGAAATCAGGCAAGAACTCGAGTCGATCCAGAAGATTCTGTCCTGATTCGTTTTTGGCCTGCGCCGCCCCACCAAGCGGCCCCTGCCATCAACCCAAAGAATTTGAAGCGCCCCGGGCAAACACAAAAACGAATGTGATGAAATCACCTGAGCGGCCGTTGCGGCCATGGGTACATTAAATGAAATTGAACCCAAATGGTTGGCTATTTCAAAGTCCCGAGAGCTTACCAAACGGTCTCACTCCATATAGCGTTTGCATACTGGCAGCACCATTTGTGAAGTAGTCGCATCGAAACTGGTACTTTCTTACAAAATATCAAAGCAAACGCTATTTATCGTTGACATTCCTATATTTATACCTTAGAAAGCTATTTTGGTACGCGGGCATAGCTCAGTTGGTAGAGTACAAGCTTCCCAAGCTTGGTGTCGCGAGTT
>CAZYGG010000073.1:0-16707 GCA_964647585.1 uncultured Desulfobacterales bacterium | reverse complement strand
TTTAGCTGAATATATCAGCTTTTTATTGGACTGACACAAAATTCTGAACACCCTCCTAACCATGAAATATTGATAGGTTTGTGTATACTCAACTGGCTTTCCTCGGCCTGCTATTTATCTTCTATATCCCTGGAAATACCCATGTTCCCGATTATATTACCAGCCGCATCCTTTAAGAGCGTAGCAGAAATCAAGCATTGGAAGACCTTTCCATTTTTTCTTACGTTCGTTATCTCACCAATAAACTCGCCGCTTTCGCGGACTATTTTGCTTACCCTGTCTCCCTCTGTAGGATCTGCATAAAGAATGTCCACTTTTTCACCTAAAACCTCTTTATTGCTATAATCAAAGGTCTTCTCTGCCGCACGGTTAAACGCTACTATCCTCCGTTCATTATCTACTGATATGATCATATCTAAAGAGCTGTTCATTATGCTTTGGGTATACTCCCGGGACACCTTAATCTCTTTCTCGACTCGCTTGCGTCCTTCTATTTCCTTCTCAAGTTGTTTATTTACTTGCAGTAGTTCAAAAGTACGCTCCTCAACCCGTTGCTCGATCTCATCATGGGCTTTTCGCATTGCCACCGCTGCTTGCTTTAGGGCGGTGATGTCGCGCAGTATCACGATGTTTCCGGCAGGCTTATCATCTCGATCACGAAAAAGTGAGGTGCTTAGTTGAATATCTAAGATACTACCGTCTCTGGTTAAACGCTTGGTTTCGAATAATTTGACTTTTTCTCCTCGGAGCATACAGTCTATGGCTTCTTTTGTTTCTGGCCAATTTTGTTCTGGAACAAAATCTGTACGCTTCCCTCGTATCTCAGTCAGCGACCAGCCGAAGGTTTGTTCAAAGGCAGGATTGACGTAAGTCGCTCTTCCCTCAATGTCATATAAAACAATAGGATCAGGTGCTACCTCTAATAACAATCTGTGCCGCTCTTCACTCTCCCGGAGCGCTTCCTCGGATATCTTGCGTTCAGTGACATCATGTAGAATAATTATAGATGTACTGTTATCTTTATTACTGAGAGGGATAATATTTAACGTAATTTGATACCTACCCAAACGCACAGGGGCGTCATCGGTAATTGTTTTCAATTTTGATCCCGGTATTTTCATAAGATTAAAAATCCGTTGGTAGTCATCTCCAGAAAACAAATCAACAAAATTCGATCCTAATAAATCTTTTGCGGATATATCGATCAGTGAGAAAACAACTGAATTAGCAAAAATGATTCTTCCATCTAAATTGATTTCTAAAATGCCATCTAACATTCTATCAAACATAATTTCAAAATGTCTTTTGATTGAAAGTAACTCTTCAGTTATGCGGCGCGGATAAACTTTATTCATTCCTAGTACGTTTTCTGGCGAGCAGCGACAAGAAGCAAGATTAGATTGATTGAGAACAGAAAGAACATTTTTTGATGTTTCAGTAAATATACCTTTGACAATACAAGCGTTCGCATCCAACTGGGAAAAATCCTTCAAATCTTCTGCAGAAGTAGCTGAAAGAAGAATTATAGGAGTATTTGAAAATTTCTCCATACCCCTAATGATCTTACAAAGCGTTCTCCCACCGATATTGGGCATCACGAGATCAACAAATATGGCATCGGGTATATAGGTTTTCAAAATGTCAAGAGAATCTAAACCGTCAGCTGCGGTTTTTACCTGATAGCCTTCCTCTTTAAGAAACCTTCTCATCAGCATCAGAAAAACCTTGTCGTCATCGACTACCAATATATTCCTCATATAGTTACCTCATGACCGCAGTGATTAAGTAAAACTATAGGATAATTCAGAAAGTTTGTTAGAGATACATGTACTGCAAAAACGCCACACCAGATCAGTGAAATTTTTATAAATTCGGGCATGAACTAAAACCCCTTTTTATTCACTCAGATCGTCCAGTAAACGCCAGAGTTCGTAATGGATGTTGGTTATGGCTGTAGCCAACTCACCAAGCATAAGTCCCATTGCGTAATGTGCTTCCATTGTACCGTCACCATTTGCGCGGACGTAAGATATAAAGTCTTCAATCAATTCTTCAATGTTTGGCGAATCAAGTCTATGTGCAATATTGTTGCGGAGAATGTTTAGGTCGAAGACTGCCTTCCACACCCAATCGCCACGCCTATCTTCGTGAAGCGCCTGAACAATACATGCCAACCTGTGGTAGCCCAACCTTGCCTCTGCAATTTTCTTGGTGGCCTGTACAGATTTTTCCAGAATGCGTAACAAAATATTTTGTATAAGTAGGTAACCTTTCAATATTACTTCAATCTCGCCACCCAGCAAGTCCAAGTGTTTGTAGAGTTTTTTTTGGAACTCAATATATTGGTCTATATCGTGAATTGGCATTTTATTTGGCAAGGCATCAATGGGTGGATGGATGTTTGGATAGTACCACAGCGCCTTGGCATGTCAAACGATGGAGGGTTTCAAAATGTGTACCGTTTTATGTACCGTTTGCGAATCACATAAAAAAGGGCCGGTCAGCGTTTTTGCTAACCAGCCCTTTTTATTGTCTAAATTGGTCGGGGCGAAAGGATTTGAACCTTCGACCCCTTGAACCCCATTCAGGACCGTCTATGGGGAAAATCGCATCTAACTATCTAATATTAAATGCAATCTTTCTAAAGCTTGTTTTGCCCCTCGATATTACCCAATGCACACAAAGTATTGATATGACGCACTATGCACACGGTACGTTTTGGTAGACATGTGGTAGACCGATAGAGCTCAGAACAGCTTAAAATACTATGACGTGCAGGTTAATCCTTCGTCTGTATTCATAAGTTCGTCGCATATAAAACTTGGAAGTTTCCGGCCAACTTGAATATCGAATTGTGTTGCCAAAGCCACTGGCTTTTTACGGCGATTCTCTTGAATTAGATCAACAAGGTTGTGACGCTGAAACGTTTTTAATGTACGAGATAGATTGCTTTTTTGCCGTCCTGATATTTTAGATAAATGTTCAATAGATTGCGGCTTCTGTTTTTCTATTAATTTGAGCAATTCAATATTTTTTGTACTTAGGATCTGCATACATGCTTCAACTGACTCAAACCATATCTTAGGTTCATTCTTTTTTGGCTTATAGTCTCCGCAGGCAATAGCCATAGTGTACCTCTGAAATTGCTTAAAAGGCATGATTCCTACTTTGACTATTTTGGGCCTCATCGTATTTACCCCTTCATTCTTCTTAACTATCAGTTATCTGATTTACGGCATCCCAAAAATCCTTTAACAACTGACTTGCAGATGTAAACAGATAGCGTTCCACCTTATTTTGGCGATGTACATGATCCCATGTGACAATGCGTCCAGTATATTTTTTTGGACGGCGGCCTTTTTTCTTAACGGCATGGGCATTATCGAATCCCAGAATCCTCGTATTGTTACGATCATGCAATGTAAGTGAATATTTAATGCCATGGGGGCGATGCTCACTTTTGTTTACCTGATGGGCTTCAAATTTGACCCAATAATTCCTGTACCAATACGATTGTCCATCAAGATCAAGCAGAGTTGTAAGCTCTACATTTCTTATATCGTCCGGCATGTCAGTAACCTTTAGGTTATCAACTGATCACAACCTTGTCAAATACTAAAAGAAAAAAATCTATATTAGAAAAGTATCTAATATTGTGTAATACTTTTAAATAATTGTGTCAACAGGATGTGCCATGATATGGGAAACAAAGAAATAATCAATAGTTTTATATGGTTCTCAGTGCATAGAAGGTGGTCTAAACTATGCAAACAATGCGAATTGCAGGAATATCAAAAACATTCTATAGCAGCTCCTATCCTGTTCTGACTGAGCACCGTTGGCAATGGTACTCGATCCAGATATCATAATCATACATACAGTTTGGGTGATTTTAGATGATTATCAAGTTCCTCCACGTTTTTAACGGTCTGCTTTTCATATGACATTCTAAATAAGTCGCAACGCATTGACATCATTTAAAAGTTTAACTAATCAGTTGCAGTCAGGAGTAAATCGCATCGCTAATCTTCGCAATGGGAGATTGGTTGACAGGGCGACATAGATCTGCCAATTAAAGATTCCGGTTTTCGAAAAACAAGGGGGGCGCGATCTATATCTAAGCGACCCTCATTCAGCCAACTCTTTGGGAGAATCCGGCGATGCCCTATCGAAAAAGCGGATCTGGGTCCGGCCCGCAGCCGGTTGCCGGAAGCAGGCTGGGCCACAGTAGCTTCCACCAGTTTCTTTCCAGGGGCAGCGTTCCGAAACGCCTTGATTTTTTCAGATGCTACCGAGAACAGATTCATGCCTACCTGCTGGCCTTTATACGGTCGGAGCCAAAAACAATATACCGGGAGTTTATTCTGGAAAACACTGAAGGCCAGGGTCGAGTCTGCGTTTATCTGGACGCTTTCGAGGCCGCCCTTTCCGGAAACGTTGAAACTTTTTTCGAAGACCAGAAGCGAATTGGATACGTCCGGGCGGTGCAAGGCTACCACCTCAATGATGTGTATGGATTTACGGTGGCCTTCAAGGATGCCTTCTGGCAGGCCAGTCGCGAATACAATTATGCCAGACCAAATCCTGATGACCGCCTAAGCAATGACGATATCTTCACCTTCAACAAGTTGCTGGACGGATCATACTACTATTTAACCCTCTCTTTTTTAGAAACACGTGATGAGATAATCAGGCGCCACCGGGAACAACTCCAGACGCTGCAGCTATTTGCCACCGAGGCTGTTTCGGTTTTTGAAGAAGAAAAAATCTGGGCTCGGACAACCCAGGGGGTTTTCGATATCTTTGGGCTAAACGGGACGTTCCTTTTGCCGGAGGGAGACAGTTTCAAGGGAAAAGGGGACGAGACAAACAGGATGATCGGCCTACAGGTGGCCCAGCAGGACCTGGCAAAAATCCTGGAGGGCATTTATCGCCTGCTGAGGCCGATGGCGCTGGACAAGCGCAACACCTTGCATCGCCTTTCCAGTTCGATGGACACCGACCAATTCCGCTTCGTAGCCTCCCCGATCATGGATCGCAAATCAAGGCTCACTGGGGTTCTTTGCGTTCACGATCAGGGACGGACCTTTCGGTTTTCAAAGTTCGATCGGAACTTGTTATATCAATTTTCCTATTTTATCGGCGCCGTTTCCGCCAATTGCCGGATGGTTTCTGAAATCGCCGAAAAGAAAGAGGATTTGAGGAATCTCACGACGCGGCTGATTTCCGTTCAGGAAGAAGAACGGAAAAAGATCGCGGCTGATATTCATGATGTGCTGACCCAGGCACTAACCGGAATTGGTTATAAGGCGCTGTATTGCATGGAGATCGCCGGGAAGGACCTTGACCGCCTCAACCAGGAACTGGAACTGCTGACCGAAACCGTTAACGACGCCCTGGGCCAGTCCCGGCAAATTATCAGCAATCTGCGGCCGCATATCCTGGATGATATCGGGGTAATTGCCGCTTTCCGAAAACTCATGGGCGATTTTGGCAGAAAGTTTGCCATCGAGACACACTTCCGACACCCTGATTCCCTACAGATCGATCCGGACAAGGGGATCGCGCTCTTCCGCATCCTCCAGGAAGCGCTGCACAATGCCCGCCGGCACGCCGCAGCCAATAGTGTCACACTGTCCTTGAATCTTGCCAAGGACGATTGCCTGATCATGACGATGAAAGACAATGGCCAGGGTTTCGACCCGCAAGAACAGAATCGCCAGAGATACCGGCCCGGTCTGGGACTGCTGACCATGCGCGAGCGAGCCGAAGATCTGGGGGGAGAGTTCAGCGTGGACTCCGGCCCCGGAAAGGGTTGCCGAATCATTGTAAAGATTCCTTTAAAGGAGGCCCAGGATGGCCGTTAAGATTCGCGTTATGGTGGTCGACGACCACACCATCGTCCGGGAGGGCATCAAGGTGTTGCTTGAACTCCAGGAAGATATCGACGTCGTGGCCGAAGCGCGATCGAGCATCGAATGTCTCGAAGGGATCGGCGAGGTGCTGCCCGACGTGGTCCTTATGGATCTCAAAATGCCCGGCATAGACGGGATCGAAGCCACCCGGCTGGTAAAAGAAAAATATCCCCAGATCAAAGTGATTTTGCTCACCAATTATGACGATGAAGAATATGTTCTGGAGTCGATCAAGTCCGGCGCTGACGGCTATGTACTCAAGGATGTGAGAAAGGGGGACCTTCCCAAGATTATCCACAGTGTGCTTCAGGACCGAGCGTTTATCGATCCGACCGTAACCCGTAAGCTGTTCCACAGCATTCAGCAGTCCTCAACGACTGAAGAAACGCCCGGGCCACCACGTCCCGTTCTTTCCCAGCGAGAACTCCAAATCCTGACCCACCTGGTGGAAGGAAAATCCAACAAAAAAATTGCGCATGCCGTCCACCTGTCGCCGGATACCGTCAAATCCCATCTGAAAAACATTTACCAGAAACTGGGGGTTCACAATCGCTCCCAGGCCGCCCGGGTTGTCATCCAGGGCAAGCTCGTGCATCTGTCCCGGTAGCCCGCATATTTCCCCCTTCCTCACCCGTTAGGGCGACGACCTTTCACCCGTTCGGGGCATTTACTATTTTTACTCACGCTGTTATCCCTCTTAAAACTGTAATGTAATGGGAGAAGACAGACCCATGCTTTTTGCCTTTCAAAAATTGTCCCACCAGTCCGCTGTCTGCCGCACCGGAATGCTGTCCGGTCTCTGCTTTAAACCGGCGGTAAAAAACCCGGCAGGCACTCATACCGTATCAGGTTGCGAAACATTTCGCTGCAGACCGACCCAGCAGGCGGGTGTCGCAAGCCATGATATTTTGGGAAAACACAAGGAGGAGTAAAAATGGACAAGAAAAACAAAGGAAGAGGGATTTCGCGTCGTCGGTTTCTAAAGGATGTTGTTCTTGGGGGGGCCGCTGTCGGGGCCGGGTTGACGATGGTGCCGGGTTTGCAGCCGGCCCAGGCCGCCAAAAAGGGCGTCTACACCATGAAGTACGACTGCTACATTGGCTCCTCCGCGGAAACAGCCCAGCTGGACAACTGGTTTCTGGACGAGATAGCCAAGCGGAGCGACGGACGTATCAAGATCAAGAAGTTCTGGTCAGGCTCGCTGCACAAGGTCGGCCAGCACCTGCCCGCGATCCGGGACGGACTATCGGAGTTGTCCCTGATCAGCTATGGCTACTATCCTTCCGCGGTTCCCTTGAGCCGGGGCCTGGAATGGTATTACCGGAAATGCGACCATGCCGACAGCCTGCTGTACGTCTGTCGCGACATCTATAACGAGACCCCCGAGCTTCGCCGGGAATGGGAAGACCGGAACAATTCCAAAGTGCTTTACTTCACCAACTGGAGCTACTGCCCCTTCATTATGAAAGAACCCTTGCCGAACGTGGCCGCGCTCAAGGGTAAAAAGGTACGCGGGTACGGCATCGGCGCCGACACAGTTAACCGTCTCGGCGGGCAGGGAATGCCCATCGTGGCCGGCGAGGTCTACACCTCCCTGGAGCGGGGAATTCTAGACGGCGCCTTCGCGTTTGCTTTTATCACCGCCGAGAAGATGAAGCTGCACGAGCAGGCACCCTACATCGTGGAAGCCGGCGCCGGCGCGCATGCCCCCACCACTGTCGTTATGAACCGGAATCTCTGGCGGTCCCTTCCCGATGACCTGAAAGAGGTCGTGCAAAAGACCGTAGAAGATCTCTACAACTGGCGCTACCTGGAGCTGTATACAAAGTTGACTGAAGAGAGCGTGGATAAAATGGTTGCCAAGGGTGCCAAGTTTTCAACCTGGTCGGATGCGGAAATCAAGAAGGCCAGAGAGATCGTTCAGCCGGTTCAAATCAACGAATGGATCGAAAAAATCGCCAAACCCAACAAGTTCGACGGTGTCGGGTTTCAGGCAAAGGTCGACGCTTTGATTAAGAAATACGAGCCGGGCAAACTGAAAAACCCCTGGGAAACCTACAAGCAGAAGTACATGTAACAGGAACATTGAGGCCCTGGTCATCGCAGGACACCCGCCGTTTCGGGGTGTCCTGCCACAGGCCCGGCCCTATTGCTCCCCCTTTTCAAAAGCGGAGAAAGTATTGCCATGGACAGACCGCGGAAAAAGCTTCTGGTCGAAAGACTCGCGGATCGATATACGGTTTTCTGCACGTTTACGGCCGTGGTTGCGGCGATCACCATTGCGCTGATGATGCTGAGCACCACGCTGGATGCGACGGCCCGGTACGCGCTCAACAGCCCGATCCCCGGGGTCTTCGAACTCAACGAGGTCCTGCTGGTCATCTGTGTATACATGGGCATGGGCTGGACCCAGATCGAGCGCGGACACATACGGGTTACGGCTTTTCTTATGCGTGTTTCGGATCGAACCGAGGTCAAGTTCAACATCTTGGGCTGGGCCGTGACCTTTATTTTCCTTTTTATTCTCGCCTACCAAAGCGCCATCGGCGCGTGGGAGTCGTTCCAGATTCGGGAATTCCGCTGGGGGTCCGTCCAGATGCCGATATGGTGGGCCAAGGCGCTGGTCCCCATCGGGTGCTGGATGATGAACATACAGCTCCTTTTCGACATCTGGAAGGATATCGAGTTTCTGCGCGGACGCCTGCCCAAACAAAGGGGCTGATGTTCCTGCCGTAACACTAATCTGCTTTGCAAATCATTATCACGGAAGGTAATCAATGATTGATCCATTGTTAGCCGTACTGGCCAGTATCCCGTTGGTTCTCCTCATGCTGGCGGCGGGAATTCCGGTTTTCGCTTCTCTCGGGGTGGCCGGTTTTATCGGGGTGGCCGCAATCTCCGGAATGGACATGGCCCTGATTCAACTCAAGGTGTTTCCCTATGTCCAGAGCGCAAGCTATCTACTGGTGGTTGTGCCGCTGTTTGTCATCATGGGGCATTTTGCTTTTAAAGCCGGAATCGGCAAAGATGTCTATCTTATCGGGCGGACCTGGTTTTCACAATTCCCAGCCGGCCTGGGGGTGGCCACCATCGTCGGCAGCGCAGGGTTTGCCGCCTGTTCGGGGTCCAGCGTGGCAACGGCCGCCACAATGGGCGCGGTGGCGGTTCCGGAGATGAGAGAGCAGGGGTACGATCCGAAGCTGGCCTGCGGCATTGTTGCCGCCGGCGGCGTCCTGGGCATTCTCATTCCCCCCAGCGTCATCCTGGTCTTTTATGGCGTGATCACGGATACCTCTGTCGGATCCATGTTGATTGCCGGAGTGATTCCGGGGTTTATTTCGGTTCTGATTTACATACTCGGATTGACATTTTTAAGCCGTATAGAACCTACCCTGGCCCCTAAGCCGGTCGAGGTGTCCTGGGGCGAGCGGTTCGGCAGTTTGAAGTACGGCGTCGGGGCATTTTTGCTTTTTTTTATCGTGGTCGGAGGGATTTACATCGGGTGGTTTACTCCCACCGAAGCCGCGGCCGTTGGTGCCTTCGTTTCCTTCCTGGCCATGCTTGTCCGGCGCAAGCAGCTGGAAGAAACCTTTTGGAACGCGCTCAAGGAATGCTTTACATCTACCTTGCGCACGTCCTGTATGGTCTTTATCGTTATCGTCGGGGCCGGGTTGTACAGCTTTTTTCTAACCCTGGCCCAGGTGCCGCAAATGGTTTCAACCTGGGTGGCGACACTACCGGTTCCGCCCCTGATGGTCGTGGGCCTTTTTTTACTTCTTTACATTCCGCTGGGAATGCTCCTGGATTCTTTTTCCCTTCTCCTTGTGACCCTGCCGATCATGTACCCGGTGGTGGTGGACCAGATGGGATTCAGCGCTCTGTGGTTTGGCATCCTTTCCACCAAACTGTGCGAGGTCGGCCTGATCAGCCCGCCGGTGGGGTTGAATGTCTACGTCCTGGCCGGGGTGGTCCGGGATGTTCCTCTGGCGGATATCTTTAAAGGCTGCTTGTGGTTCGTTCTTTTCGAACTGGTGGCCGCCCTGGTTCTTTTTACTTTTCCCTCTCTAAGTTACTGGCTTCCCATGACGATGGGATAGAGGTGCGATGTCTTCATTTGTTTACGGAGGCGAATTCTGGCCAATAAGACCGGCGTGGAGGAACATATGAACAGGAAAGCATTGGATTTGAGTGGGCGCAATGCCATTGTGACCGGCGGTGCACGGGGGATCGGTGCGGCTGCCGCCCTGGCCCTGGCCAGAGAAGGCGCCAACATTGTCGTGGCGGACCTTATTGAGGCCACCGAGACCGTCAAGCAGGTGGAGGCCATGGGGCGCCGGGCGATTGCGGTGGAAACCAACGTCGCGGTGCAGAAAGATGTCCAGCAGATGGTAGAGAAGGCCATCGAAGCGTTTGGGCATATCGACATTCTGATCAACAACGCCGGGGTGGTGCATCGGGACAGCCTGCTCGAGACCTCCGAGGCCACCTGGGACCGGGTGGTCGGGGTTATCATGAAGGGGGCGTTTCTTTGTATTCAGGCCATTTACCCCCACATGCGTGCGCGCAGCTACGGCAAGATTGTCAACGTCAGTTCAATTTCGGGGATCATCGGCGGGGCCGTCTCCAAGCAGGATGATACTCCGGAAAACACCCGCGACCGCTCGGGTCCGGCCTACGCCGCGGCCAAAGGCGGCGTCATCACCCTGACGCGGTGGATAGCCAAGGACGTGGCCAAAGACGGTATCTTCGTCAACAGCATTGCGCCAGGGGCCTGCGAGACTGAGATGACCAAGGGGTTCGACTACAATGTGTCGATGCTGCCGATCCCCAGAATGGGAAAACCCGAAGAGATGGCGGATGCCATCACGTTTCTATCCTCGGATGCTTCCAGTTACATTACCGGACAGGTGCTCAACGTGGACGGGGGCTGGGTCACGGCCTGAGTCGTTTCCTCTGCCCGTAGAAGATTAGAAGGAGTAGATAGATGAACCTTAGCATGCTGCTGACCAAAACCGCCCAGCTTTTCCCGGACAAGCCGGCCTTCATCCATGGGGACCGGCAGCGTACCTATGCCCAGTTCAACGCCCGGGTCAACCGGCTGGCCAATGCGTTTAGCCGCCTGGGTCTCAAGCCGGGGGATAATGTAGCGATTTTGCAATACAATTACCCGGAGACTTTCGAAACCCTGTTTGCCTGCTTCAAGAGCGGATTGGGTGCGGTACCGATCAACTTCCGGCTCCATCCCAAGGAGATCGCGTTTATCGTTGACCACTCCGAGTCCCGGTCCGTGGTCCTTTCGCCTGAATTCAACGACGCTGTTATCGAGGTGCGGGACAGAATACCCAATGTCCGTCACCTGGTTACCCTGGACGGCGCGGCCGGTGAGCTTCTCGATTACGAATCCCTGCTGGAAGAATCGGCCGATACGTTTACCGACGTGGACGTTTCCCCCGATGATCTGGCCTGGCTCTTTTATACATCCGGGACGACCGGCATGCCCAAAGGTGCCATGCTGACCCATCGCAACCTGCTGGCGATGACCATGAATTTTTATGCGGACATTGCCCCGGGTTTCACGCCCGACGATGTGATTCTCCACGCAGCTCCCCTGTCACACGGAAGCGGCCTCTATGGTCTGCCCAACATCGGCAAAGGGGCCACCAGCGTTATCCTGGCTTCAAAATCCTTCGAGCCGGAACTGGTTTTTCAAACCATCGAGAAATACCGGGTCACCAACATGTTCACAGCCCCCACCATGATCAAGATGCTTATTGATCACCCGACGGTGGATCACTACGACCTGAGTTCTCTACGGGCGCTCAATTACGGTGGGGCTCCCATGCTGGTGGAGGACCTCAAAAAGGCTATCGAAAAACTCGGTCCCTGCCTGGTCCAGCTCTTCGGCCAGGGCGAGTCTCCCATGACCATCTCCTATCTACCCCACTGGGCCCACAAGCCCGGCGGGAGCCCGGAAGAAATCAAGCGCCTTGGATCGGCCGGTTTTGCCCGGACCGATGTAGCGATCAGAATTGTCGACAAAGAAGACAAAGACCTTTCGCCCGGCCGGATCGGAGAGATCGTTACCCGCTCCGACCTGGTAATGAAAGGCTACTGGAGAAATCCCGAAACCACCGCTGAGACCATTAAAGACGGATGGCTGTACACTGGTGATGTCGGCTACCTGGACGAAAACGGCTACCTGTTCCTCATGGACCGATCAAAGGACATGATTATCAGCGGGGGCGAAAATATTTACCCGCGGGAAATAGAAGAGGTTCTGGTTCGGCACCCGGCCGTCGGCGAGGTTTCAGTCATCGGTGTTCCGGATCGAAAATGGGGTGAGGCGATCAAGGCGGTGGTTTCCCTGAATCCTGGCAGGACGGCCACGGAGCAGGAACTGATCGACTTTTGCAAGGACAACATCGCGAGCTACAAAAAGCCCAAGTCGGTCGATTTTGTAGACGAGTTGCCCAAGAGTAACTACGGAAAAATCCTTAAGCGGGATTTGCGGGCTCGCTACTGGCAGGATCAAGAAAGAAAACTTTAAAGGACTGCAATGGAACCCAGAGAGGGTCAAAGCAGATACCAGCGGGGCCTTGAGAAGCTTGAGCAGATCGACGGCGATGCGGGCCTAAACGTGATCGCGAGCCTGAAGGCCATCGCCCCGGATATGGCTCGCTACCTTATCGAATTTCCCTTCGGGGATATTTACAGCCGGTCCGGTCTCGACCTTAAATCCAGGGAAATTGCCACTGTGGCGGCGCTGACCACGCTTGGGTTTGCTCTCCCGCAACTCAAGGTTCATGTCCACGGTGCGCTGAACGTCGGGTGCAGCCGGACCGAGGTTGTTGAAGTCATCATGCAGATGGCGGTCTATGCCGGGTTTCCGGCCGCACTCAACGGGCTGTACGCTGCCCGGGAGGTTTTCGAGGAGCGAGACCGGACTGTTGCCACGCAGCAAAAGGAGTGACCATGGTAGGAAAAATTGATCACATTGGCATCGTTGTCGCGAATCTGGAAGCCAGCACGGCCAGATACCAGACCCTGCTCGGGCTGCAGCTCAAGGAGATCGAGGAAGTCGAGGTGGAGGGCGCCCTGTTGCGGGTGGCCTTTTTACCGACCGGCAATACCAATATAGAACTGGTGCATACCACGGCCAAAAGCGGTCTGGCGGCAGATTTTCTCCGGGACCGGGGCGAGGGAATCCACCACATCGCCTTTGCCGTGGAGGACCTGGCGTCAATTTTTGATACGCTGCGCGGCCAGGGCGTCTCTTTCCTGTGGGACCGGATCATTCCCGGCTCGCGGGGGTCGCAGGTCGCGTTTTTTAAATCGGAGGAATTCAACGGGGTTTACATCGAACTGGTCCAGAGGTGATCCGTTTGCGGGCCCGGGAGGTTTAACATGATTAAAAAGAGAAAACTTGTCAGGGGCGTTGCAATCGCGGGCGCCGGCATGTCCAAATTCGGTATGTTCAGGGACAAGAATTCAAAAGATCTGTTTGCCGAGGCATTCAGCGGCATGCTTGACTCCGTGGACAAGGGACTCGACCCCGGAGATATCGATGCGCTTTACCTGGGTAATTTTACCAACGATTTTTTCGTTCACCAAGCCCACTGGGCCCCGATCGTTTCAGACTTGATCGGATTGACCCCCAAGCCCGCCACCCGCACTGAAGGAGCCTGCGCATCCAGCGCGCTGGCGTTTCGTGAAGGGGTTTTCGCCATTGCCTCAGGCTTTTACGACATCGTCCTGGTTGGAGGCGTGGAAGATATGTCCAAACGGACCACCGAAGAGGTGGCCGAGGGCCTTGCCCTGGCCACCGTCCCGTACGAAGGAGAGGTGGGCTTTACCTTTCCGGGTGTGTTCGGAGCGCTGGCAACGGCCTATTTCGCCAAATACGGCGCTGGCCGGGAAGATCTAATGAACATCACCATCAAAAGCCACAACAACGCCCCGCTTAATCCCAAGGCCCAGTTTCCCCTGACGATTCGGGACATCATGGCGGCACGCCAGAAAAGTCTGGTGCACAAAGGCCTGTCGGTACCGGAGTGGGCCGACGAAAAAGCGTTTTTATCCGATCCGGCGGTCAATCCGGCGGTAGCCTGGCCGATGCACCTGTACGACTGCTGCCCCATCAGTGACGGAGCGAGCTGCATGCTTCTGGTGGCGGAGGACCTTGTAAGCAACTTCACCGACGATCCGATTTATGTGGCCGGTATCGGGCAGGGCAGCGGTCGGGGCCTGCATGCCAGCGATTCATTGACGTCCTTTGAAGCGACGCGTTATGCATCCCGGGAGGCCTACACCATGGCCGGGCTGGAGCCTTCCGACATTCAGTTCGCTGAGGTTCACGATTGCTTTTCAATGGCTGAACTGATCCACGTAGAAGATCTGGGATTCTTCAAACCCGGGCAGGGGTACCGGGCCATCGCAGAGGGGGCCACGGCCCTGGATGGCTCGATACCGATCAATACTTCCGGCGGACTCAAATGCAAGGGGCACCCGGTTGGTGCCACCGGCGTATCGCAGCTTTACGAAATCTGGACCCAACTTCGCGGTGAGGCGAGAAAACGCCAGGTACCCAAAGACGATTTGCGGATCGGCGCAGCGCACAACCTTGGCGGCACCGGTGGGACCTGCACCTTCACGATTCTGGAAAGGAGATAACCATGTCAGAAACCCGTGCGTTCAGCGATTTGTCTTTTCGCCAGTTTCTTTCCGAAGAAAAACTAATGGGATGCCGCTGCCGCGATTGCGGCACCGCTTACCTGCCGCCCAAACCGGTTTGCACAAACTGTTTCAGCCAGAATTTGGAATGGGTCACGATGCCCGAAACCGGCAAACTGGCGGCGTTTACCTGCATTACCATCGGACCGCCGGCCATGCGGCGTGAAGGGTTTGACAGGAAAAACCCTTATTGTTCCGGTGTGATCGAACTGGCCGACGATATCCGGATCGATGCCCGCATCCAAGGAATCAATCCCAAAAACCCGGAAGAAATCCGCATTGGGATGCCCATGCAAACTGACTACATTCACCGGGAACGAGATGGTGTTAAGTCGACTGTGCTCGGCTTCCGGCCCGCTTGACCCTGTTAAGGCGTGCGCTGAGGGTCTGCCGGTTTCAGCGGGTGAACCGCATGGCAGCGGGCGGAATGAAATCACGTTATTTTCATGGATATAATATCGTGGCCGCACGATTCATAATCCAGGCGAAGCGTATCGGCTTCTTTTTCCTGTGATATCGCCAACCGGTGCCGAATATCAAAGTCCAGAGAGATTCCTTCAAAGGCCATTCGTAATGTTCTGCGGCGCTCGGCCTAACTGTCACCAGATAAGAGGTTAGATCCGGGAGGGTAGTTGGTGGCAAATGGGGGCTTAAATTGGTCCGATATTGGTCACTTCGGCAGGATTTTAGACAAAAAGCAGCGAATTAGAATTATTCATAATCCACTGTAACTGTTTATATTAAACGGTTTATCACAATGGAGTGACCAATGGTTGATGATTATGGGCGGATAGCGATTGTAACTGGATCGACTTCCGGTATTGGTGAGGCTACGGCAAGAAAATTTATCGCCACCGGTATGGGAGTTGTCGGTAATGGACGCAATGCTGAAAAGCTGGCCGCGCTTGAAACCGAATTCGGTCCTGCTTTTTCAGGTGTCGTTGGTGATGCAGCTGACGATACCGTTCTCGAGAAACTATTTTCTCAGGCGGGTGATCGTTTTGGCAAACCGGTAGGGATTGTGGTCGTCAACGCAGGCCGGGGGCTGGGCGGTTCGGTCATGGATGCTGACCTGTCGCAAGTTGCGGATCTGCTTAACGTAAATGTAACAGGGGCCCTCGCGCTTCTGCAAAAAGCGGCACGGAAACTGGTAGACCCTCAACAAAGCGACTATCCCGATACCTCAGCCGACATTGTAATTATCGGATCGGTCGTCGGGAGGCATATATCCCCTTTCAGTGCTGTATATGGGGCTTCTAAATTTGCCATTCACTCACTGGCAGAAGCCCTACGGCGAGAAGTGGGACCTAAAGGAGTTCGCGTTTCTTTGGTTGAACCGGGGATGGTTTGCAGTGGATTTCAGGCCATTGCAGGTTACAGTGATGAAATGGTGCAGAACCTGGAAGACAGATACGGACCTCTTCCGGCAGTAGACGACATAGCTGACGCGATCCACTATATTGTCGACCATCCGCCTCATGTGCATGTCAGCAATATTGTGGTCCGACCCACTCGACAGGATTACCCATAGCAACGATATGGCAAACGGGAGGGATACCATCGACACTAGTAATCGCACTATAACAACTGCTTAGAGACCATTTGTCCGTATCCTTACTAAAAATGTTGAAGCGTGGATTGCATACGCAGTCCGCGCTTTATTCATTTCTGTTCCAGCGAAGGGGTAAAGCATGGTCAATTTGCACGAGAGAGCACTTGAAACGGTTTCGGCTGCACGGAGGGGCAAGATTTCCTAAGATACTGAAAACAAAGTAAAATAACACCATTTACATTTTTGGCTATGATCTTTGGTTTCTGGTGGGTCTTTTTAAGGGTAATAAGAAATATGGAGAAAATACAGGCAGTTAAATAATGTGGGTATTTATAGGGAAAAAGCAAAATAGCTTTAGTGCTGAAAAATTTTGGTAGACATATGGTAGACAAACGCACTTTTTAAAGAAAAAAGGCGGGGAAGCATAGTTGCTAACCCGCCTTAATTATTGTTGTTTTTGGTCGGGGCGAGAGGATTTGAACCTCCGACCCCTTGAACCCCATTCAAGTG
>CAZYGG010000072.1:0-16878 GCA_964647585.1 uncultured Desulfobacterales bacterium | reverse complement strand
ATCACTTCAAACTTTAGTTCACTTTAGGCACTCGCCTCTAATTCTCACGGCAGAGCCAAATATCTCTGTCGGATCCTTGAGAACGATGTTTTTTAACGCTGAATAAACCGTCACACATAGGAGACGCATCCGAAATGCCCCCTGCTGAATTATCCACTCTATTTACCCGGGACCGGTTGAAAGAACTCTGGCCGCCGGAGAAAACCGATCAGTTTTTCGAAGCCCTTTTTGGGGATGCCGCCGAGGGGGCCTATAAAATCCACCTTGAATTTAAAGACGGCACTCCGGAAAAACTTGAGTTTGAATTTCACCTGACCCCGAAACCGGGAAGATGCCTGGCCTGCAATTTAACCTATGGCCTGCCGAATGTGTTCGCGCGTCATCCGGTAATCGATATAAAAGGTACTACCGTAAAAATTGCCCGACAACTGGGTGAACATGTCCAGATAGAGCAGTGGTATTGCGGCGCAACCATCGAGCGCACGCCCGACCTGCATATTATCCCATTATTTCTGGAAGTTGTGCCTGCCGCCCCATAGGACCGGCACTGTCTGAGGGGTATGCTTTCCTTCCGGATGGATAGGCTGATGAATTCGGCTTTTTACGAGTTCATCAAGATTGGCGCCTTGATAATCCCACCACCAGACTGCGCCCAGATAAGGTGACCGGCCGTTAATTCGTGCCCATCTATAAATCCAAGGTTTCAGGATGGAGCTGTTGGCTGTTAGCAGTTAGCAATTAGGTAATGCCCTGTATTTTAACAGTTTTATCTAAAACCTAATAGCTAAAAGCCAACACCTTCCATCCGTGATTTCCAAACATGGATGGGCACTCGTTCACTTAACCGCTCCGCGCACCGGAAAATCGGGTCCCAACCCGGCTAAAACACCTCCTGCTATTGTCAAAATTACCTGTTTTTATTTATAGTTATATAAGATCGGATGCCCCTTGAGCTCACTGGGTACTTTATGCTATAAACACACCCTGAAGCTGAATCCCCATACCTGCTGGCTAAAAAGGATGCTGTATGAAGATCTCCATTCGATGGGCATTGATTTTAGGGCTTCTGGTTATCATCTGGGGCACACAGGCGATAACCGTCTCCTCAGCCTATATCACCTCCCAACGGGTACTGCTCGGTCACGCCCGGGACATCATGGAGAACATCGCCGAATTCGCCATGGAACAGTCCAGGCACCACCTGGCGCTGGCCCAGGGGGCCGCCCACCTCACCAAACGCCTGATATCCGCAAACGTCGTCAGCAGTGATATTCAGAAATTCAATTCCCTGGAAAGATATTTCTTTGATCAAATGGCCATTTATCCCCATTTCGCAGGCATTTATTTCGGAGCGCCCAACGGGGACTTTTTCGATGTCAGACGCAGCCAGGTACACAGCCCCGCCGGTTTCCGGACAAAGATCATCCGGCATCCGGACGGTGTGCGGCAGGTGGACCTGGTCTACCGGGACCGCCACCTGAAATATATTGCCAGCGAAAAGGACCTGGATGACAGTTACGACCCGCGGGTAAGACCCTGGTATAAAAAAGCAACACGTACCGGCGATATCGTCTGGACAGACCCCTATGTCTTTTTTACATCCCAGAAACCGGGCATCACCATTGCCGGCCCCGTCCTCGGGAACGACAACCTTGTCAGGGGCATTGTGGGGGTTGATATTCGCATCGACCAGTTGTCCACCTTTATCGGGAAATTAAGAATCGGAAAAAGTGGGAAGGCCTTTTTGCTGAACCGCAATATGGATGTCGTCGCCTTTCCGGATATGACAAAAATTACCCGCCCCAATGCGCTCTCCCCCGGCAAAACCCGATTGGTCAAAATATACGAGATCGAAGACACCCTCAGCCGGAAAGCTTTCGAAGCAGTAAACTGGAAGAAAGACGCTGACGGTCAACTGATCATCGAGGATCCCCTGTTTGCCAAATTCGATAACGAGGGAAAAGTCTACAACGTCATGTTTTCTCCGTTTTCAGACCGGCAATGACCCTGGCTGATCGGTGTTTATTTGCCGGAAGATGACTATCTGGGTGAAATAAAAGCCAATCGAATGTTTATTTTTTTTATGACCATCGCCATTTCCATCATGGCCACATTTATTGCCCTCATCATGGCGCGTGGCATCGTAAAACCGATTGCCGACCTTGAACATGATTCCAGGGCTATCCGAAACCATGAGTTCGACAACCTGAGCGAAGTAAATTCCATCTATAAGGAGATCCAGGAAACAGCTGACTCTTTCGCCTGCATGAAGGAATCGCTGGTCAGCTATGAAGAGGAAAAAACCAAACTTGAAAATCAGGTGCGGCAATCACAAAAAATGGAAGCCATTGGCACACTGGCCGGCGGTGTCGCTCACGACTTCAACAATATCCTTTATCCCATACTGGGCTACACGGAAATGGCCATTGATGAAGTTCCGGATGGCTCACCGGCCCGCGAAAGCCTGACTGAAATCATGACAGCCGCCCAGCGGGCCCGCAAACTGGTGGAGCAGATTCTCACGTTCAGTCGTCTGGATCACCAGGGCCGTATCCCCCTGAAAATTCAAAACGCGGTAAAGGAATCCCTGAACCTGCTGCGGGCCACACTGCCGGCAACCATCGATGTCGTCCAGCATATAGATGCGAACTGTGGACCGGTTCTGGCGGATCCCACCCAGATACAGCAAGTCGTGATGAACCTGTGCACCAATGCCTTCCACGCCATGCAGAATCATGGCGGCAAGCTGACGATCAGTCTTGAAGAAATACAGATAGCATCGGAAGACCTGCCAACCAGCCATGACCCGTTAACCTATGTCAAATTGACCGTAACCGATACAGGCTACGGCATGTCAAAGGATATCCTGGAAAGAATTTTTGAACCCTATTTCACGACCAAAAAAGTCGGTGAAGGGACCGGTATGGGCCTGGCCGTTGTGCATGGCATCATCAAGGGATATGATGGTGATATCCAGGTGTATAGCGAACCCGGCAACGGCACGACCTTCAATGTCTACCTTCCCAGGATCTACGAAGATACCCAACAAGATGGCCAGGCACCCGTACAGATTCAAAAAGGGGACGAACATATCCTGCTCATCGATGACGAAGACCAGATTGCCCGCATGCTGGAGCAGATGTTAGCCAGCCTGGGATACAGGGTTCAAGCGGTCATTGATCCCCTGGAAGCGTTAGAGCTATTTGAAACTGACCCCCAGGCGTTTGATCTTGTCATCACCGATATGACCATGCCTAAAATCACCGGCGACCTTCTGGCCAGGGAGCTTTTGAAAATCCGTCCCGGGATCCCGGTCATACTCTGCACCGGTTTCAGTAAACTTATCGACGAGGACCGGGCTGTGGAAATCGGCATCCGCAAACTGATAATGAAACCGGTCATAAAATCTGAAATCGCCGCGGCGATCCGTGAAGTTTTGAAATCTGAATGACCCAAATTATCCCCATAGGAGGCGGTAAAGGCGGGGCCGGAAAGAGTTTTGTCACGGCCGGTCTCGGCGCCCTGCTGGCAAAACAGCGCAAAAAGGTTTTGCTTGTGGACCTGGACCTGGGCGCATCCAACCTCCACACCATGGTGGGTCTCCAGCCGCCGGATAAAGGCCTGCACAGCTTCATGGATAAATCGGCTTCCGTTTTGGAGCACACCGCGGTACCGACCCTGATTCCCAATCTTTTCCTGATCAGCTCCGCCCGGTGTTCAATGGAAATCGCCAACCTGTACTACCAGCAAAAGGTGCGCATTATTAAGGCCATTCGCAAGCTGCCTTACGACTTCGTGCTGTTAGACCTGGGGGCCGGGACGAGCTTTAATACCCTGGATTTCTTTCTATCCTCGTATACCGGCCTCATGGTCTTCACACCTGAGCCGACTTCCATCGAAAACACCATCCGGTTCATTCGAACCGTCTATCTGCGCAAGCTTAAAATATTGATCAAAAAACATGCCTTCAACGCGGCGGTAAAAGAATCGGTGGATCTGGCCCACAAAGGGGAATTAAACACGCCGGATGTCATCGATCGAATTTTAAAATATGACCCGGAAAAGGAAACCTTGTTGCGCCAATCCCTGGCGCGCTTTCACTTCAACATGGTATTAAATCAATTTCGTAAAACAAATGACGCCACGCTGGGTCAAAAACTCAGGATCGTTTGCAACCGCCATTTCTACTCGATTTTTGAGTTTTTGGGAAATATCGGCTACGATGATCGGGTGCACGACAGCATCAACCTGAAAAAGATGTTCGTGCATAAATACCCGTATACCGAAACCGCTACTGATCTAAAAGGGATTACCCGGGAACTCATGTCAATATGCCGGGACACCGCAGAATAACAGACCGAAAACCATGCAGAATTTTAAGAAACTGAATTATTATGAGATGCTGAGCGTACCCGCCAATGCAACTCTGTTTGAACTAAAACAAGCCTATGCCGACGCCTTGGCCATCTACGGGCATGACTCCCTGGCGACCTATTCACTTTTTTCTGAAAAGGAGCGGCGGGTGATCCTTGAAACGCTCGAAACTGCTTTCCGGACGCTGACCGATGCCACCCGCCGTACGGCGTATAACCAATCCCTGGTTCAAACGGGAGCCCTGGACCCGTCCAAATTAGCCGTGGACCAACCCAACAAACCAGTGCCCATTTTTGAGAGCACCGGCAGCACTGACAAGTTCCTTCTGAAAAGAAAGATTTCAAAAAAGATCAGTGCCGCATCCATCAGTCAGCTTTCCCGGGATATCGTTGCGGCGGATTCCATAAGTGGTCACGACTTGAAAAAACTGCGCGAAAAAATCGGTGTGTCGCTAGATGAAATTTATGAAGCCACCCGGATAAGTGTTTCAACGATCAAAGCCATCGAAGGCAATGATTTTAAAAACCTGCCATCGACCCTCTATCTGAAAAATTTTCTCCGGGCATACGCCTCCCTCGTAAAGCTTGAACCGCAGATAGTAATCGATGGCTATCTGAAGCATGCCGGTATCCAGTAACCGGAAAGGCAGTGCCTTTGTACCTTGCCAGAACAGATAAAAATACATCCTCCGTATATAGCCTCAGGGAATCATACCCGGCAGACGGCACCCTGCAAAGCCGCGAAATATTCACACTCGGGACGGACCCCGGTCAGTTCATCAAGTACCCGGGGGGCAATGCCTACTATTTTGATGAACTGCTCGTCGAAGCCCTTGAAGAACAGGGGGTGACGGACGTCGACGGCTGTCTGGACGACCTCCTGTGGAATTTTTTAAAACCCGAGATCAGGAGCATCATCGGACACTTCAGTCATCCGTGTCGATCATGGCGGAAAACACCAGTAACGAGCCCCTCCGCCGCGTACCACCTGTTCGATAAGCGCCGGGTTCTTTTTTTAAAATCCGGCACCCTTGATCAGGGGCCTATCGGCCGCCTCCCCGGTAAACTCTTTCGAATCCTGGACCATAAATCCCGCGACGAAATCGAGCAGTACTTTCTTGCGGCTGAACGCGTTTTAAAGCCTGGAGAGTTGAAAATCTACACCTATGTCATCTTTGACCTCCAGAAACATTTCACCTCTCCCCTGGCTACAAGATTTCCATCCGCCATGGGCGGAGAAAAGCTCGACACCCATTTCATAAAAGCGGCCTGCCGGCTGAATGACGACCGCAACTTCTGGCGGGGCCTGCCTGTGGGCAAGGGGCTCAGTGAATATCTTATCCGGTATATTGTCATGTACTTTGACAACCCTTTCCCCGAAGAAGATTTCATGGCCGCCTACGTCCGCGATTTCATGCGCAACCATCGCGGATTTCGGTTTCCGGATAAAGCCGCACCTGCCATGAGTGTATCGGCCGCTGCCCAGGCCCTGGGACTGACACCGGAGCAGCTAAAAACAATGTCCCCGTCAGCCCTCACGCGCCACTATCGGAAAATGGCCATTAAACTCCACCCCGACCAGGGGGGCGACCATGATAAATTTATCCAGATCACGGAAGCGTATCAGGCGGCTTTGCACAAGTTAAAAAAACAATGAGACAATACGTTCCGTTATAATGTCACTCTGAGCAGAGCGAAGAGTCCCCTGCAAGTTAAGGCCGTGCTTCGATATGAGGGATTCTTCGTCGCCTGCCGGGCGTAGCTTCCAGCGAAGCCTGGTTTCACTCCTCAGAGTGACAGGATAGTTTAATCGAAACATATTTTTAGAAATCGCTATAGAATCAGCAGCACAGAGTGCGTCCACACTTGGATATTGGAAATTCACTTTCAAAGGGGAACGAGCCGTTCAACCGGAATATCTATCTTCTCATCGGTAAGCCACAGGCGCCCGAAGGGCTCCAGTTCCAGGGACACAATGCGCCCGGGTCCCGGCGCGACTGACCGGCCGCCAATATTATCAAACAGGGGTCGGTTGGGGGTCAGTCCGAATTCTGCGGAATCGATGCTCACGGTTTCCCGGCGCGCGGAGAGGTTTACAACCACCAGGGTGTGAACGTCCGCCGAGCAGTGCACCATGGCCACGGATTCCGGTTGACCGGCGCCTGCGGAGACTGCGGCCTCTCTGCCGCGGGGGCTTAAGGCCGCGTTGGCGTCAACCAGCGCGATGAGATTGTTCAGGCCTCCGGCAATCCGGTATTCAATGGAAGCCGGATCTGACAATTGTTTCGCAAGGCCGGCCAGGTTCGATTTGGTTCGCTTGAGATCCCGCAGTTCCCCGGTTTCCTCCAGCCTGGCGTAGTCATTGGGCAGTCCCAGCAGATCATTGAAATAGATTGACTTTACATTACGGCCCATCAGGGCGAATGCGAGCGTATAAAAGGAGAGGTACCGTTCGGCGGCAAGCCGTTCGTCGCTCAGCCGCGGCAGGCAGTCACGGGTCGCAACACACAGCTCATAGGGTTCCCGCCCCTCTATTATTTTGTTATAAAAATATTTAAGCGGCCCTGAGGTGGCCAGCAGATCCGGGGAAATACCCAGGGCTGCCGCCATCCCGGTCGCATCCTGAATGTCGTCCGCCATGGATAGGACCGGGTCCGCCGCTCCGCCTGACTTGAAAATCACGTCGCGGGCCCTCTTGAAATCCAGGTCGGCTTCACGGCAGACCTCTTCGAATTCCGCAACCGGATACTCGCGCGGGGTCACCCCCTTGTACTTGATCCGCCCGCCATTGTATTCCACCATGTCGGCAACGGCCTGCCTCTCAGCCAGGGTCAACAGATCCAGACTGCCGCGCACGGATTTACCGTCGTGGCTTTCGGCCAGACTGAAACGGATACTGTCCGGGGGAATTGCATAGCCCCCCTGCATATCGAAAATCCGCCTGAAGATACCGGCATTGCCGGTGATGAACGCCGCCGGCAGCATCCCGGCCAGGTGGAAATCGTACATCATGGGCGGCGGTGCCTCTGTGTCTGCCATTTGCTCTAAAATGGACGCGAACTGGTCATTGACCTCCAGATTGGCTACCATACGGGGGGCAACGCAATCCATGGAAAGGTAGAGGATCTGCATCAGCCCTTTTACTTCCGGCAGGCCGAAGCAACTGCTGCCCCACCGTTTGAAAGCAAAGTTGGCGGCATCCAGGCGCAGCATGTCCAGGTCCATACTCAGGTACCAGGCGAAATCGTCGGCCAGCATTTTGAGACCGCGCAGCGTGGCCGTATTCAGATCCACCTGCACATGACTGAAGGTTGTGAGAGCCCGGATTTCCTCTCCGAAAACCTCTACCACGTGTCTATCGAAAATCTCAGCAAGTTCCATGGCTCCATCTGGTTCGTACCCGATAGCTGTCAGCAGCTCTGCGGGCATCTGGATGTGCGTTTTGAGGATATAGGGAACATGCTGCGTTTCCTGGGTTGTGGAAATCGTAAAGACGGCCTCCGGGTCGGTCTGCCCTGTTTCAGCAAGATATTCCCGAAACCGGGTTACCACCCGGTAATCCTCGGGCAGCAGCATCTGGTCGTTCTTGAGTTTGTTGAAAATCACGAGCAGATTGATCACCGGGTCCGGCAGGCGGTTTCCGGTGAGTACCCGCATCCAGGCCGTCTTCTCCAGGCGGTCCATAGTCGCCAGAGCCGGGTCGGTCGATTTGCGTCTGAAGATCGTGAACAGAGGAAAGGGCCGGGGACGAAAAATCGGTTTGAAATCACCGGCCGCCAGCCGTTGCTGATACATTTCTTCGCTGAAGACAAAAAAGCAGTCTCCGTATCTGTCATCCCCATCGAGATAGGCCTGAAATTCAGGGTTGGCGATATCCACGTGATTGAGCACAAAATCCGCCATGGAATAATACCGGGCCATCATCTCTTCGAATTGCCGATCGGTGCCAAAGTCCGGATGGATGCGATGGCGGACCACCTGGGAGAAATAACCGTCGTTGAAGCGTTCCGCGACAACCTGGCAGGCTGGCAGCATGTGCATCCCGCCGATGGCGGGAAAATGCTTTTTCAGGAAGGCATCCAGGGTTTCCAGCGAGGCTTCACCTGGGTTTTGGACGCTGTCTGCGTAGGTAATTACAACCGTCTTCTGCCGGATTCGCGACAGCGGGTCACCGGAATCATAGCGTTTATCTTTCGCCTTGACATCCGGGGGTTTCG
Organism: uncultured Desulfobacterales bacterium; assembly: GCA_964647585.1. Classification (GTDB taxonomy): domain Bacteria; phylum Desulfobacterota; class Desulfobacteria; order Desulfobacterales; family CAJINA01; genus CAJINA01. Next base: position 8,288 of record CAZYGG010000072.1, on the reverse strand, counting down.
CATCCCATGCATCCCGGAGCATCTGCTCCCAGTAGGCGGTGATATCCTCAGCAAGAGTGCCATAGCTATCGACCGGGAAAAGGGTATCGAAAAGAGCTCCTATCTCGGCGAGCTTTTCGGCCGGAAGCGGTTCCCATGTATCTTCGGGAGGGCCCATTGTGTTTCTCCGCAATACTTTTCAAACCATTTTTATGGCTCGCAGTGTTTCACTCGGCCCCTTGAACCCTGCTGTAATGGGCGTTCACGGGAAAATATCACGTTATCTCTACTTGTTGCTACCCGACTGGCAACGAACGCCTCGATCTAAAAGCCATACACACCGGTGTAATTCTCCGGCGTAATCTTTTTCAGCTCAGCTTTGATCTCTGGGGCCACTTCCAGTCCATCGATAAACGTGCGAATCTCATCCGGACCGATGGTGGTATTTGTCCGGGTAAGATCCAGCAGGGCTTCGTAGGGTTTCGGATAGCCCTCGCGCCGCAGCACCGTCTGAATAGCTTCGGCCACCACCGCCCAGTTGTTCTCCAGATCCGCTTTCAGGGCCGCCTCGTTGATGATCAATTTGTCCAGGCCGCGCAGCAGCGATTTCAGGGAGATGAGCATGTGCCCCAGGGGAACCCCGATGTTCCGGGTAACCGTGGAGTCGGTCAGGTCTCTTTGCAGCCTGGAAATCGGTAGTTTTTCAGCCAGGTGACCCAGAACCGCATTGGCAACCCCGAGGTTGCCTTCGGAATTTTCAAAGTCAATGGGATTGACTTTGTGCGGCATGGCCGAAGAGCCGATTTCGCCTTTTTTAATCTTCTGTTTGAAGTAGTTCAGGGAAATGTAGGTCCACACATCCCGGTTCAGATCGAGAATGATGGTATTGATCCGGATCAGGGCATGACAGAAGGCGGCCAGGTTGTCATAGGGTTCAATCTGCGTGGTCACCCGGGAGCGTTGCAGCCCCAGGGATTCATTGACCAGTTTGTCGCCGAATGCGATCCAGTCTATCTGCGGGTAGGCGATATGGTGGGCGTTGAAGTTCCCGGTGGCACCCCCGAACTTGGCCGCGTAGGGAACCTGCTTAAGCTGGCTGATCTGCCCTCGCAGCCGATCCACAAAAACATACAGCTCTTTACCCAGGCTGGTGGGCGATGCCGGTTGTCCGTGGGTCCGGGCCAGCATGGGTACCGTTTTCCAATCCCGGGCCTTTTCTTCCAAAGCGTCTATCGCCTGGTCAAGCACCGGCTGCAGCACCTCTTGCCAGGCATCCTTGAGCGAACAGGGTACGGCGGTGTTGTTGATGTCCTGTGAAGTCAGCCCGAAATGGATAAATTCCTTGAATGCGGAAATACCCAGGGCATCAAATTGTTCCTTTACAAAATATTCCACGGCCTTGACATCGTGGTTGGTCACCTTCTCGGTGTCCTTAACCTTCTGCGCGTCCGCCTCGGAAAAATTCCGGTAAATGTCCCGCAGGTTTTCAAATTTGGCGGCATCAAAGGCCTCCAACTGCGGCAGCGGCACCTGGCAGAGCGCTATAAAATATTCGATTTCGACTTTGACCCGGTATTTGATCAGGGCGCCTTCGGAAAAATAATCCGCCAGGGGTTGCGTTGCCCGCCGGTAACGGCCATCGACCGGTGTAATGGCATTTAGTGCTGTTAGCGTCATGGCGTAACCTTTCCTTTATGGTAAAATGATCATCGATTTTCAGTTTTGGCGGGCGACATAGTTCTGCATCGGGATCGCAATCGGGATCGAAATCGAAAAAAGGATCATATCTCCGTTCCCTGGGGCCGATTTCGATACCGATACCGATTTCGATGATCGCTGTATTATCGATCGAAGTATATGCAACCCGTTATTCCCCGTCAAGCGTTGTTCCGGCCCCACTGACCTTGATTTTTAGCCAAACAGGGTTATATTTGATGAATTCGTGAAAAGCCGAATTCATCGGTTTTAGGTGTTATGTTTTAGGTGTTATGAAAAAACAAAACCTATTCTAAACAGACACTTAAGACTTAAGACCCAAAACTTAAAACTCTCGTAAAAGTTGTTTTTTGACTTTTTACGAGTTCATCAAAGAAATAGAGGAAAAATGGGAAATCAATTTCGGACAGCCATCCTGCTGGCCATCATGACCGCTTTCATCATGATCGTCGGCCAGTTGCTGGGGGGGCGGCAGGGCATGTTTATCGCCCTGATTTTTGCCGGGGGCATGAACTTTTTCAGTTACTGGTATTCGGACAAGCTGGTGCTGAAGATGTACCGGGCGCAACCCATTACGGCCGGTGAGGCACCGGAACTCTACCAGACCGTCCAGGTCCTGACCCAGCGGGCCGGGCTGCCCATGCCCAAAGTCTACATCATTCCCCAGGACCAGCCCAATGCGTTTGCCACGGGCCGTAACCCGGAGAACGCCGCGGTGGCTGTTACCCGGGGCCTGATGAACCTCATGGACCGCGATGAAATTGAAGGCGTGCTCGCCCACGAACTGGCCCATGTGAAAAACAGGGATATCCTCATCGGCACCATTGCGGCCACCATGGCCGGGGCCATCATGATGCTGGCCAGTATGGCCCGGTGGTCAGCCATCTTCGGCGGCGTGCGCTCGGACGACGATGAAGGCGGTCTCGGAATCATCGGCGTTATCGCCATGTCGATCATCGCCCCCATGGCTGCCATGCTGATCCAGATGGCCATCTCCCGCTCCCGGGAATACCTGGCCGACAGCACCGGGGCGGCCATTGCCGGCCGGGCCGACGGCCTGGCCCGGGCCCTTGAAAAACTGGGATCTTACAGCCGCAGCCGGACGATGGACGCCAGTCCCTCCACGGCGCACATGTTCATCGTCAACCCCCTTTCAGGCCAGAAACTGGCCGGTCTCTTCTCCACTCACCCGCCCATAGCCGAGCGGGTCGCCCGGTTGACCGGTTCAAAACCGACCCCCCCGCAGTCCGGCAACCGCCCGGGACAGCCTAAATCCGACGGGGCCGCCTTTTGGGACAGGCTTTCTAAGTGATAACACAGGGGTATTGTACGCTGTCACTTGTCAGGAAGGAAAGTAATGCTCCTCCAGCAAAGCCTGGCGGTCACCGGAAGCCCCCTGAAAGGGGTATTCGGTTTTGACCTGTCCCCTTTGTGACGCGCCGAGCATCGCAGAAGGGGGCGGAACCAAGAGCTGTGTTGTTTGAGCGCAGCGAGTTTCACAGCTCGCCGCCCGCTTCGAGAAGCGCAGGGCAGCCCGCAGGGCCGCGTAACAGGGCGATTTCTTTTGGTTACTTTTCTTTTTCGGAAAAGAAAAGTAACAAATTGTTACAGGATACCAAACAGTTCCATTTTTGCAGTATGCGAAATGGCGGCTACTGGTTTCTCACCGAATCGGCGGGAGCTACGCCCGGCCGGCAGTGAGAGTCCCTTTTTTGTCGGGCATAGCCTTGAATTGGCAGAGACTCTTCGCTACGCTCAGAGTGACATCAAAATGAAAAGGAAAACACTCCATGACCCGGAACGACCAGAAACAGATTGAAGCCTGGCTTACAGACCACCCTGCAGACGTTGAGCTGGAACTCATTGCCGACAGCAGTGAACCGTCCGGAACTCTGACCCAATTTTGTGAACAGCTGGCCGATCTCAGCCCGAAAATTAAAACCAAAAAACGAACACCCGACTCGGACGCGGAACTACCCGCGATCCTGGTCGGCAGCCGCCTGAAATACCAGGCCGTCCCCCTGGGGCCTGAACTCGGACCGTTTCTGGACGCCCTGGCACAGCATACCGACCCGGCCGGTGTTGCCTCAGCCGGGGAGAACCCCCTGGAAGCATTAACCGTTCCGGCCCACCTGCAGGTGTATATCGCGCCGCAATGCCCGCACTGCCCGCAGACCGTAGGGCAGCTGCTCCCGCTGATCCACGCCAACGAGAATGTCTCCATATCCATTATTGACGGCACCCTTTTTACGGAAATGGCGGATGTTGCCCAGATCAAAGCGGTTCCCACCGTAATCCTGGACACTGATTTTCGCTGGACAGGGTCGGTGGACATGGCCGAGCTGACCGAGACGATCATCAACCGGGATCCGGTCAAGCTGGGTCCCCAGACCCTGCGCAGTTTCATAGATGACGGCCGGGCATCCGACCTGGCCCAGATGATGATCACCGCCAAAGCCGTGTTTCCGGCCCTGATTGACCTGATCACCCACGACCTGTGGTCCATCCGCCTGGGCGCCATGGTCGCCGCTGAAGAGATTGCCTGGGACAATCGCCCCCTGGCCGCAACCATAATACCCGTGCTTGAAAAACGATTCTCCGAAGTCAACGCAACCGTACAGGGCGATATCCTCCACGTCATTGGAGAATCCGGCAATGCAGACCACATCCCGTTCCTGGAAACCGTCGCCGCAAATACCGAAGACGAAGATCTTCAGGAAGCGGCCCAGGATGCCATTGAGTCCATCCAGGAGTACCTGGAAAATCCTGAATCCTAATAGCGCGCAACCCTAAAGGTAGTCCAAGACGGCAAGAAGTTTCGATGGCCGTTTTTAATCCCTTCAGCCTTCGACCTTATGACCTAAAAAAACGGGGCATGGTTGGAGGTGAAAACCGGCGGGTCCCGGCGGATGATCCGGGCGATTTGGGGGTGTTTCTTGAAGGTCTTTTCCACAAAAGTCCGCACCCGGGCGCGGTGCCACCCCCGGGGATGCTCGAAATCCTGGTAGAAACTCAAATCCCCCGCATAAAAAACCCGAGTCGGAATATCGCCGGCATCCGGACTGTTTAGCGGCATATTAAAAACAGCCAGGTTCAAAAACCCGATCCGGTCGCTGTTCTCGACAGTAAATGCCAGGGTCCGGCCAGCCGCCTCTTCATCTTCCGCCGGGGTACCAAACAGCAGGTAGATATACGTCGCAATCCCGGCTTTTTTCAGGTTCGACAGGATCCGGGCGGCTGCGGTGAGTTCCGTCCCCTTTTCAAGCGCATCCAGGACCGCCTGGTCCCCCGATTCCAACCCGATCTTAAGCAGCGTGCAGCCGGCCCGCCTGAGTTGATAGCAAAAATCGAGGTCTTCCAGCTGCCGGTTAAAACGTACAAAACCATACCAGGGCACGTTAATGGGATTATCGATCAGGGCCCTCAGCAGTGCCGGCGAAATGGCATTGTCCAGCAAATGTACGCAAACCGGGTTATACCGGTCTACCAGCCATTGCAAGTCGGCCACCACCCGGGAGTCCGGGATGGGCTTCCATGGATTTTTCTCGGCGCGTTCCGGGCAGAACGAACACCGGTACCAGTAACAGCCGCTGGAGGCACTGTACGGCAGGATAAACCCCGGGCTGAAATACCGGATCTTTTCGAAATCTGAGTAATCCGGTACAAATCCCCGCTCGCCCCCCGGCATGCCAAGCAGGTTCATCAACGCCTCTTCGCCGGGTCCCGCCACCATATGATCCACCAGCTCGCCAAATGGATTTTGCCAGTCCGGCCGACGCATCCAGGACGTCATCAGCCCCCCGCCCAGGATAATATCCAGATCCGCCCTTTCTCTTTTCAAAAGACCGATCAGGGCAAAGCCGCACAGGGCCTGTGAAAGGAAACCCAGTGAAATGCCCACGGCCGTAATCTCCGGATCCATGGCGGCCGGTAAAATAGTTTCTTTATAATAATCGTAAAACGGGTTTGTCTCCGGTCTGGCAGCTGCCTTTAAAAGATCCCGGCTGCGTACCGGCGACAGATCCCGGTCCTGGTAGTTGGCCAGCCCGATCTTTACCCGTTGATCCGGTTCCGCTTTTTCCAGCACCCGGCCGATATCGGCCACGGCCCGCTTGTATCGGTCAAAGGCGGTGTACCCCGAACGGGCCTGGAGCGCACTCAGGTGACGGGACCGGTTTTTGACAGCGCGGCGGGTCCAGGTATCTTCCGCCGAAACGGGCCGGTGAAGCAGAAAGTCCATACCGCCGATATTGGCATCGATCACCCGGCAGTCCACATCGTTTTGCCGCAGGAACCCGGCCAGGCGTGCAATCCCGGCCGGAGGTTCGCTGGGTTTGGCAACCGGCGGATTTATGAAAAGGATTTTCTTCAAGCAACCCCATTTTTATGCGTACAGATGGCTTTACATGGATTTCGCAGACATATCCCATTGCCCTTGAAAAGACCACCGGTACGGCGCGGTTCTCGGTGAACACCCATCAAACCATTTGATCTTGATATGCAATATGTGGTAGATTACCGGATTAACAACTACTACCTAGTGTGTATACGGTGTTTTTAGTATATAAATCAACCTGTTTTCAATCACGAGCCTTTAAAAGAGCGTCCCCATGCTAGCGAACAACTATACAGCCGAATCGATCGAGGTACTCAACGGTCTTGAACCGGTCAAACGCAGACCGGGAATGTACACCGACACCCTGCGGCCCAATCACCTTGGCCAGGAAGTCATTGACAACAGTGTCGACGAAGCCATAGCCGGGTTCGCCAACCGGATCGATGTCACCCTCCTGCCGGACCACTCCCTGAAAGTAACCGACAACGGGCGCGGCATGCCGGTGGATATTCACCCGGAAGAGGGCATTACCGGTGTGGAACTGATCATGACCAAGCTGCATGCAGGTGCCAAGTTTTCCGACAAGAACTACCAGTTCTCCGGAGGGCTGCATGGTGTCGGGGTATCCGTGGTCAACGCCCTTTCCACCCGCCTGGATGTGGAAATCCGGCGGGACGGTCAGAAATACACCATCGGTTTCGAAGATGGCGAAATCTTTCAAATTCTCGAGGTTGTGGGAACGGTCGGCGTACGCAACACCGGCACCACCATTCATTTCTGGCCGGATCCCAAATATTTCGACTCTGCCCGCTTTTCAATACCCAGGCTCAAGCATGTGCTGCGGGCCAAGGCGGTCCTCTGCCCAGGCCTTACCATCACGTTTACCGATGCCAAATCGGGTGAAACCGAGCAGTGGTACTATGAAGACGGTCTCAGCGAATACCTGCAGGGCAATTACCCGGAAACTTCGCTTTTGCCGGACCCGCCGTTTGTTGGGGACTCTAAAAATACCGTGGAAACCGTCACATGGGCGGTCACGTGGCTCCCGGATACCGGCGACACAGTCTGTGAAAGCTATGTCAATCTGATCCCCACCTCCCAGGGCGGCACGCATGTCAATGGTTTCAGAAGCGGTCTGCTGGCCTCCATCCGGGAGTTTTGCGAATTCAGGAAGCTGATCCCGCGGGGGGTCAAACTCACGCCGGACGATATCTGGGACCGCTGCGCCTATATTCTATCGGCCAAAATGCAGGACCCCCAATTCTCCGGACAGACCAAAGAGCGGCTCTCATCCCGGCAATGTGCCAAGTATGTTTCCGGCGTAGTTAAGGACGCTTTCAGCCTATGGCTCAACCAGAACACCGATGCAGGTGAGCAGCTCGCCGAACTGGCTATAAAAAATGCCCAGCGCCGGCTGCGCAGCAGCAAAAAGGTCGCCCGCAAAAAAATCACCAGCGGCCCGGCCCTGCCCGGCAAACTGGCCGACTGCGTGGGGCAGGAACCGCTCCAGGCGGAATTGTTCCTGGTCGAAGGCGACAGTGCCGGCGGGTCCGCAAAACAGGCCCGGGACCGGCAATTTCAGGCGGTGATGCCCCTGCGGGGAAAAATCCTCAATACCTGGGAAGCGGATTCCGGCACTATTCTCGGTTCAAAAGAGATCCACGATATATCGGTCGCCATCGGCGTTGATCCGGGCTCGACGGACATCAGCGGACTGCGTTACGGGAAAATTTGCATTCTGGCGGATGCGGATTCGGACGGCCTGCACATTGCTACCCTGCTGTGCGCGCTGTTTGTAAAACACTTTATGCCCCTGGTGGAGAGCGGACACATCTTTGTGGCCATGCCGCCGCTCTACCGAATCGATGTCGGCAAGGACGTCCATTATGCCCTGGATGAAGAAGAGAAACTTGTTACCATTGACATGATCAAGGCCAAAAAACCCCGCGCAAAAATTAATGTCCAGCGTTTCAAAGGCCTTGGCGAGATGAACCCTATTCAACTGCGGGAAACCACCATGGCCCCGGACACCCGTCGCCTGGTTCAGTTGACCCTTAAAGAAGAGGTCAACACCCTGGGCACCATGGACATGCTGCTGGCCAAGAAACGCGCCGCCGACCGCCGGACCTGGCTGGAACGCAGCGGGGGGATTGACTGAAGAGGATTCGAGGATTCAAGGGGTCAAGCGAAATCCTGAAATGTAAAATAGCCGAAACTTTAAAACCCCTGCAACTTCTTTAACATTGAACATCGAACG
>CAZYGG010000071.1:0-17586 GCA_964647585.1 uncultured Desulfobacterales bacterium | reverse complement strand
AACCTATGTCTCCGGTCTAAAGTGTTACCCATGTTCGGCTTGCACGGGGGGAGGGTGAAGGGGCACCAAAGTATACTTTTCGGCTGTACCGAGCCGGACCAACCATCACCCCCACCCAACCTCCCCCGTCAATGGGGAGGAGTAAAAACCTACCTTCCCTGGCGGGAGGAATTGGAGGGGAGGTGCCCCGCCGCTAAAGAAGCTGTGTCAAAATGCTCAATTTGGTTTCATGTCAAGGGGGACTAAAATTTCAAACGCAGAATTACATTGGTTTGGAATAAGGACGCCATTAGCCGTCCACGGAACGATCTACTTTCCGAAGGTCTTCTCGATCTCCCGGTCCAGTTCCGCCTCGCCGTTTTTGGCCTTGAATTCCTGCCACCGGGCCTGGTCACTTTGATACGTGGAGGTCAGCTCCTTTTTTACGGTCTCTTTTACCGTGGCCGGGTCCATCACCATCAGGACATAGAGTTCTTTGCTGGGTGAAATCCACATGTCTTTCTGACGGGAGCCGCTGAGCGTGACATTGGTAATCTGTTTGGTCATCTGCTTGGAGAATCGATCAACCAGCTGATCGTCGCCCAGGCCGGTCTGCTCTACAAAATTATTGACCAGGGCTTTCACTTTAATGGAGGTCTGGCGGGCCAGTTCATTGCGGCCATGGGCCAGGGCCTCGTTTTTGGCAAACTGCATGCCGGATTTGCCGATCACAGCGGAACCCACGGCAGAAATACTCCCCTCGGTGTGGCCGTCCAGCACCCAGGCCGGGGCGTGTTTGAACTCCTCTTCCAGGGCCTCATTGTCTACTTTCTTCACCTTTTTGCTGCAGCCGCTCACCAGCAGGCAGCCAACCGAAAGGATCATCAGTATGATGCATAAACGTTTAAGCATGGGAAGCCTCCTTGTTGCCTTTATGTAAAGCCAAGTCAAACTCATCAATCTGTCGCGTCACCCCCGCCAAAACCGATTTCCAAAATCAATCTTTCCGCCAGTGTTTCCGAAAGGGCTGACACGGCATTCCGGGCCGCCTCGGCCTGGTCCACGTGTCCTTTACGCACGCTCTCATTTAAAGTGGCCACTACCGCACCGGAACCGGTCTCAATGATTTTCACCGAGGCGATGGCCCGCATGAATTGCGCCCTGGGATTGTTCAGGGACAGGGGTTGGATCTCGACATGTCCGACGATCAGGGCCTCCGCTTCATCCCGGCTGCTTCCGATCAATAAACCATTAGCAGTGAAAGCCTCGGAAAGGCGGTCCGCGATGGGCTGGCCGCTGTCACCGTTAAATTGGATAAAAAACCTGAGTTGGGAACGCAACCGGGCAAGTTCGGTGGTGATCTGCCTGATATCCACGTCCAGCGATGATCGGGCCGGGTAGTTCAGCACCCTTAACCGGCTCTCCAGGGCCTGTTTCTGGAGCACGCCCACGACAATCCGGTTCAAGCCCAACATGCGCTGGAAACGACCTGTGGTATACGCAAGATTTTTCACCTGGGCTTCGGTTTTGGCGGTTACCGTTTCAAGTTCATCCGCCCAAATCCGGCCGGTCTTCGCGCGATCAATGACCGCCAGGGCATGGTAGGTCCCCGGTGGGGCTGTATCCTGCCACACCCGGCCTATTTGTGCTCCGGCCAGGCGCACCGAGGAAACAATGGCAATCTTGGATTCGACATTTTTTTCAAACAGCTCTTCATTCTCGGGGCCGATCGCCGTGCGGGCGAAGGAGGTCGTCTCAGCGCTAACTTTCGACTCAAAAATTCCGGACAGTTCCGCCAATGCCTGTTGGCGGGCTTCGATTTCCGTCTGCCCGGTGCCTTCGGCGGTGAGGTAGCGGGCCTCCGGGAAAGCAGTTTGCTGTTCAGCCGCAGATTTTTCCTGCGACCGGCTGCAGCCGATTGAGAACAATATTGCGAGTGCAAAGATGGTTGTAAGTGTTCTATAAGCTATTTTAAAACCGGATTTTGGTTCAAGGTCAAGGCGGCCGAGAGTTTGAAACCGGAAGAATACATCGGGTATTGCGAGGATTTGAAACGAGCGCCCAACACAGAAATTGGGCCAATCAGTCTTCGCTCTTCGAGCTCCGCCCAACAGGAAGACTTTTTTTAAATAGCGTCTAATCATGTTGCACCTCATTTTTCAGCGACCGCAGTTACAAAGCGATCATCCTGCACAATATAGTTCGTTTTACCGGCCTTCACCAGAATATTTTTCAATTCATGCGGCTGGCCGTCGCAGCTGGCGGTTGTAACCCTGTATTCACCCGGGGGGACAAAGGCACGGGTCATGTATATCTTACCCGGCAGGGTACGCCAGGAGCGGGTATCTGCCTGTTCCAAAAACAGGTTGGCAATGTTCAGGGCCGTTCTCAGAGCCATTTCAGTGTTCCGGTCGTCGCTGCTTTTGGCCAGGTTGTTGATCAGCGCCTGTTTGACGACGGCCCGGGCGACGGTCTTGGCCATGATGCGGGCTTTTTTGTCTTCCAGATTTTTCAGGGCGATCCGGCCGATATCTTCAGCCAGCGCCAGTTCCGCCGCATACTGTCCCTTTTCGGAAGAGAGGGTCAGGCGGTGGTAATTACAGGCCGTGGGCAGCAGCAACAGCCGCGGGTAAGCGATGGTCACCGGACCGGCCCCGGTGGGCAGTACGATCTGCCCCTGGGATTTTACCGGCGACCAGCCGCTGAACTGGAGGAAAACGATTTTACCCAGTGAACGCGATTTCGCGTAAGTGAGCGCCTCCGGCCCCAGCGTGTCCGGCAGCAAGCCTTCAAGGTCTTCAACCCGGTCCACGGCTTCGGCCACCCGCACCAGGTCTTCGATCAAGGTTTCCGGGACGGGGGTGCCGTAATGGGTCTCATAATCGCGGTAGGTCTCGAACGCCTTGCGGTAATCGATGAAGGCGTCATCCAGGGCCCTGTCCGCTTCATGCAGAATGCCGCTGAGATACCGGCCGAAAGCGTCCTCCTTGTAGACGTTTTTCTTTTCGTATTTTTCATTGAAGAGTGACAGCAGGGAATCAAGCCGCCGGCACTCAACCAGGGCATCATCGAACTGACCGGACTGGAGATACCCGATGGCCGACATCATGTTGATCAGGGCGCGTTCGTAATCTTCACCGGCGTATTTTAAAAGATACTCGTTGGTGACCAGCGACACGGCCTGGCGGCTGAGGCTTTCCGTCCACAGCTCCTCGGCCAGACGCTCGGCGGCATGGAATCTTTCCTGGGCCGTTTCAAAATCCCGGCACTGCAGGTGCACCATGGCGGAATCAAGCAGGTAGAGCAGCTGGGCATTGTCCCCATAATCCGCCCGGTTTTTATCAAGATGCCGGACGGCTGCCCGGCACTCTCCCTTTTGCAACTGAACGTACAGCCGGTTGTAGTCAAGACTGTGCGCACACCCCCCTAAAAGCAGGGCGGTGCAGATGGCCAGGATCAGGCGGCGCATGTCCGTCCTTAAAAACCGAAACGACTCTGTTTGACGAACTTTTTAATTTTTTTCTCCCCGAGCCAGACTTTCTTGTGGTTTTCAATCTCCACCAGTTCAAGGTTTACCTGGTAATATTTGACCTGCTTACCCTCAATCCGGTCGGTGATGGTGTTGATGGAACCCTGGAGCATGAAATCCGCCCCGATTTCCTGGCCTTCCTCCTTGGCGGTCTCCTCGGAAGAGTGGGCGGCCTGGTCAACACGTTCCTCGCGGAGTTCTTCGCGTTCGCCACTGCTGGCCACAAAATCAATTTCCCCTGAATTCACCAGGGCCCGCTCCAGATCTTTTACAAAGGTCCGGGTGTTGATATGCTCGTCGCTCCGGTTGCGAACAGACCCGACGATCACCGCCGGCGTGTGGCCGTTGTTGGCCCGCTTGTATTTTTCCAGCCAGTTGCGGCTCATGACATCCTTGATCATCTCTTCTGAGACGAGACGCGAATCCGTATCGTTCCACTGGCCGCTGAGGTCGACGGTTTCATCCACATCGATTCTTTCAACCTTGGTGGACGCGCAGCCGGCAAACATGAAGAGGGCCAAGCTTACAGCGATTATCGTCATGAGTTTCAGGGACTGATTTGTCGTCATCACTATTTCCTTCCTTGGATCGGGGTTAACGCATTTAATATCTGGTAAAATATAGGAGCAAATAACCGTTGTCAACTATGCGACATACCGTAAGTCGTACAGTTAACCTGATATCTATGGAAAATGTTGTGTTTCTCCATCAATTGATTCGGAGAAGAGGGACCCGGGGTCCAAGGGTCGCGGATTCGAGAATTTCTTTCCCAATGCGCTGATTAACGCCTTTAGCATTCTTTCAACTTCTGTTATACATTCGCGCTGTGATCGATATTCTTTAAATTATTCAGTGCCCATCCATGATTGGAAATTCCGGATGGAAGGTGTTAGCTTTTAGCCATTAGATTTTAGATAAGATGATTAAAATACGGTATTTAGTCTGGAGGCAATCCAAATGATAGCCGAGATCATCGCGACCGGGGACGAAATCAGGACCGGCGCTCTTGTAGACCGCAATAGCGCGTATATAGCTGATAAGTTAGAAGAATTAGGTGTTACCGTCTCCAGGCACATCTGCGTGGGAGACGATCTTGACCAGACGCGGGCTGTTTTCCGGGAAACGGCTGCCCGCGCGGATATCACCATTGTAACCGGGGGACTGGGACCCACAATCGATGACCTTACGACCCAGGCTGCGGCTGAAGCCGGAGGCGTTGAACTCCGCCTGGATCCGGCCGCCCTCGAAACAGTCACCGCTTTTTTCAAAAAGCGCAACTTCCCCATGAGTCCGCAAAACCGGAAGCAGGCGTTCCTGCCTGAAACAGCCGTTTGCATTCCCAATCCCGTGGGGACCGCACCCGGTTTTGAACTTCAGATTGGAGATTGCCGCTTTTTTTTCATACCCGGGGTTCCCCATGAAATGAAAAGAATGCTGGCCGATGCGATCCTGCCGGCCATTGTCGCGCTAAGGGGCGATAAGCAACTGGCCACGCAGGTTAAAACCATTTGCTCCTTTGGGTTGGGCGAATCGGCCGTTGATGAAAAACTTACTGATATTACAGTTGAATTTCCCAATATCCAGCTGGGGCTACGCGCGACGTTTCCCGTGATTCAGGTAAAATTGTACGGCCGGGATGAAAATGGTCAAGAATTGGATAAAGCGATTGGCGTTGTGGAAAAACGGGTCTGTGAGCTTTTGGGAGACACGGTGTTTTCGACTGAAGGCCATTCCATGGCCCGGGCCCTGGGACAACTGCTGGCCGAAAAACAGGCCACGGTTGCGGTTGCCGAGAGTTGTACCGGGGGACTGATAGCAAGCCTGTTGACCGATGTTCCCGGCAGCTCTGACTATTTCGTATTTTCCGGGGTTACCTATGCCAACGAAGCCAAGGAAACGATTCTGGGGGTTCCCCGCGATGTTCTCGTAGAAAACGGGGCGGTACATGCTGAAACCGCCCGGCACATGGCTCTGGGCGCCAGGAAGATCTCCGGGGCGGACTATGCCATTGCCACCAGCGGCATCGCGGGGCCGGGGGGCGGAACCGATGATAAACCCGTGGGAACCCTCTGCGTCGGTCTGGCAACGCCGCAGACATCGCGTGGGTTTATCTACAATTTTCCCTTCCGTGAGAGATGGCAGAACAAGATTCTCTTTGCCACGGTTGCCATGAACAAACTGCGCAAGGAACTGTTAAAAAGCTGAACTTTCAACATTAAACATCGAACGCAGAACATCGAATGAGGTATCACTCCGCTCTGCTAATTCTACGTTGTAACAGCATTTGAATTTTAAAATAACTTTCAGATAGGCGCCGGAGGCGTACAACAGTTCAAAGTTTAATGTTTGCTGAAGCCGTAAAAAGTGCCAAAGCCCGTCACTCCGGCGAAGGCCGGAGTCCAGAAGTTTCCGAAATCACTGGATCCCGGCCTTCGCCGGGATGACAAAATAGGGAAAAATTCGATTTTTTACATGCTTATCAATGTTGCGTGTTCGATGTTGGACGTTCAAAGGAAGGAATATGACTCTCATCTGGTTTGCGGTTACAGCTGTTGTTGCTTACCTGATCCTGACTCTGTATCTGTCGCTTCTGTTGCAGCAAATTCCTCGCCGACCGGTGAGCGACCCGCCCGACTGGGGTACCATCGAAGATACGTTTGTGAACGCCATAGACGGCGGCAAACTTGAGGTGTGGCGGATAGAACCGGACGGGGAGAGCAGGGGAACGGTCCTGCTGGCGCACGGCTGGGGGCGCAACCGTGACCGCATGGTCAACCGTGCGCGCATGTTCGCTTCCATGGGCTACACGACGGTAATCCACAGCGCCCGGGATCACGGCAATTCAAGTCCCAGCTTTGTGATGAATGCCCTCCGGTTTGCCGAGGACATCGAGGCAGTTATCGACTGGATCGGAGGGCCGGTGATTCTCTACGGCCATTCCGCGGGCTCCGGCGGCGCGATCATCACGGCAGCGAGACGGCCGGAGAGCGTTCAACTGCTTTTCCTGGAAGCCAGCTATGCCCATACCCGGCCGGCCCTGTTGAGTCTCTACCGGTGGTTTAACTGGTGGGTGGGGACGTTGCTCGGCCCCATGATCCTGATCTGGATGAATATTTACTATCGGGGCGCCCTCGACCAACTCAGCCCGGTCCGGTTGGCGCCGGCTGTAACCGCCCCGGTCATGCTTATCCATGGTGAAAAAGACAGGCGTTTTCTCACGGACTTCGCTGTTACCTTGCGCCACAGTTTCCAGCCCGGTCAGGCGACGCTGTTCATCGCTCCCGGCGCCGGCCACAGTGACAGCAGTTCCAGACCAGGCTACCGTCAAGCGGTGCAGGCCTTTCTGGACAGTCATCACCCGCACGAGACTTGATGACCTTGAAACAGGATTCTCCAGAGCCAAAAGCCATTACCAATTCCGGGGGTCAGGTCAGGGCGCCACTTCATCTTCGATCCGACAGGGTATAAACCGGTGCATGGGCGTCCCCAGCAGGTCCCGGTGGGTGTTTTTGGTCAGTTTATTGACATTCAGTCCGTAAACAGTGTCACCGTATATCAGGCCAAACCCGTGGGGGATCAGTACCGTTCCTTTGCGGATCTGTGCGGACACCTGAAGTTCTCCCACTTCACTGCCCGCTTCGGAAGTGACTTTTACGTTCTGGCCGTCTTCAAATCCCAGTGCCTCTGCATCCGCAGGATTTACAGAGACCGTGCAGGCCCGTTTGCCCTTGTTCCACTCCTGGCCGCGTATCAAGGTATTGATGTTATAACGCGTGTGGCGGCCGGCGTTTAAGATAAAGGGAAATTCATCCGGAAGCTTCAGGTCATTGTCTTCACTGGCGGCATCCAGATTTTTTGCTTCTTCTTCAAGCTCCGGGACGAAGACTTCAACTTTGCCGGACGGTGTTTTAATGGCTTTGAAGTTTTCTTCCGGATCCACTTCCCCGACCCAGAGCCCTTCCGGGGTGTCCAGCAGCGCCTGAAAAATACGGTCACCCTGATCCATGCCGGGCTCGAACCCGATCCGGGCGGCATTTTTCCGGAACGCCTTGGGAGCGGTCATCAGTACCCCCCAAAGACCGGCCAGGGCGGCACTGTCCCACTCTTTTCCAATGGTTTTTGCGAGGACAAACGGCATGGCCGCCAGGGACTCGGGTACGGTTGCCGCCCATTCCATGAGTTTTGCGCCAAAAGTAAAACGGTCTTCTTTGGCGGCCGCATATACCGCTTCCGGGATTTCCGGGATGAGGCCCAGCTTATCTGCCATGAGGGTGAAAATCTGGGATGCTTCCAGGCATTTTTCCGGCGGGGAAACAATCGGCCGGCGCATCTGGAAAAAGACTTTGGGAAATGTCCATGGAAAAAATGTCCCGTCCCAGGATTCGTAAAACGTACGGCAGGGGAGCACATAGTGGGCCAGACGGGCAGTCTCGCTCAAGACAATGTCGTTGACCACCAGTAAATCCAGTTTTGAAAATGATTCTTCATACGCCGTGGTGTCAGGGTAGGAGCGCAAGGGGTTGCAGGCGCTGACATAAACTGCGCGCAGACGTTCCGGGTGATCATTCAGGATCTCTTCCGGCAAGACCGCCGGGGGGAAAGACCCGGCCGCTGCCGGCGGCATATCGGTTATGAGCGTTCTCCAGGTTTTGGGGTCGCGCTCATCCGCATGAAATCCCATGGGGACCACCATGCCCGGAATCACATTTCCGCCGGTCACACCGAAAATACCGCAAACCGCTCCCAGGATGTTCATCATATAGGAATTCATAACGCTGTTGCGTCCCATGTAAATCCCGAGATCCGGATGCATACACCATGTCTTGGTGGTCATCAGGCGGCATAATTCAAGCACCTGATCATAATCGAGTTCACAAACCCCAAGGGCGGCTTTTATATCAAAATTTTCAAACCAGGGGCGGATGGTCGCCCAGCCTTCAACATGATCGGCAAGGTATTTTTCATTCTCCCATTGATTTTCTACAATGATGGCGATCATCGCTTTGATTAAAAGGGCATCCGTGCCGGGCCGCACAGGGAGGTGAATATTGGCAATAGCCGCAGTCTCACTTTTACGCGGGTCAATGATCACAAGGATTTTTTCAGAATCTTTTGAAAATTCCTTGAGCACTTGCGGGGCCCGGGGCATCTGGTGGCTTTCCATACCGTTCCAACCCCATCCCACCAGCATCTGGGTATGATGCTCATCCGGAATAGGAAGATTATATTGTTTGCCCAACATACGCCCGTACAGCCACCAACTGCTGGAAAATTCCTGGCCGGCGGAGCTGTAAAAATTCTGGGATCCCATGGCCTTTAAAATCGACAGGGCGAACGCCCCCTCGAAATGACCGCCCTGGGAACTTGCCCCCATGTAGGCCAAAGAACGGGGCCCATGTTCTTCCACCAGACTTTTCATCTTTGCGGTGATTTCATCAATGGCCTGTTCCCATGAAATGGGTTCGAATTTGTCTCCAACCCGTTTTAAGGGCTCTGTGATCCGGTCTTTGGGATACTGGTGATGAATCACATTGATGCCCTTGCGGCAGGCATAACCCTGGCTCCTCGGGTTTGATTTGTCCGGTTTCACTTTCATCATGCGGTTGTTTTCCACCAGAATTTCGAGACCACAGTTTTGTGCGCACAGCACACAGCCTGTTTTGTGCCATTCTCCCATTTTTTGCCTCCTTATACATATTGGGGCTGATTAAATTTTATTAGCGCTGTTCGGTTCTCTACGAAGCTCCAGTTAAGGCATTTTGGCACAGAAAGTGACGTTCATCGAAATCGGGACCGGTATCGCTATCGGAATCGGGTTCTTTTGTTGTTGTCCTGTTTCGCTTGACCCGTCAATAGCCAACGCCGAGACACCCTTAACTGCCGATTTCGATCCCGATAGCGATTTCAATAATACCAATCAACAAGACACCCCGGTGGTTGGAAATAACATGATCTCCGTATCCGACGGGGTTCCTATGAATCGTTCCAATAAACAATTGGAGTTTTATTGAGAAACGCGTAACGCTATTCGTCTTTGAAAGTAACTTTATAGGATGACATAGGAAAAGGAAAGTGGCGAATATGACCTAAAACACGTCAAATCGGCCATTTTAACGAAATTGCCTTGCAGGTGGGATACGAAGATAGCAGTTCTTTCCGAGGGTTGTTTAAATGGCAATAGTCGTCGGTCTATTCACTCTCGCGCATTTTCTGCGCCATTTTGGCAAATGCCATCCGTATCTCATAAAAGCGGCCATGGTCTTCTTTTTTAAAAATCTCACTTACCGAAAGAAGCGGGTCTCTCCTCGGATTTTTCAGGTAGGTGTGCACAGAGCGCAGGCGCTTTATAATTTCTGCTTCCACTACTTTCCTTAAATTTTCCTTTTCCCGAAGGATACGCTGTTTCATCTCAGGGTTGGACTTGTTGCTGATATACTTATTTTTTTTATATTCCAGGCGGGTTTTGATCAGGTTGTTCTGTATGGCTTCACATTCCCGATCCAGCCATACAATTTCCGGAACAAGATCCCCAAAATGAGTAACGCCAAGAATGTCTTTATCGCGTCCCCAGAAGCCGTGGACGAACTCCTTTTCCAGGTCATAATAGTTTTGCAGGGGCATATACATTCTGCGGAGGTGCAACAGCACCTGTTCGGTTTTCTTGCGGTGTCCCCCGATGATGACCGATCCCCCGACCTCGTCCTTTTTCACGCCTTTGGTCCAGGGGGCGCCGGTAATACCGAAATCATTCCAGACCGGCAGCTGCAGGATCGCGGACAGGGTGTTGATGGCCAGGGCGTAGCCGGCGGAAGGCCCACCGACGTTGTAAGAAGCCGAGAGTAGCTGGTGGTGGATCGTGTACTGGCTGAGGTATTCGCCCAGCAATTTGGGCATACTGACCTTGGGGTAGAGACCCTGCAGGTAGTTTTTGATCATGGTCAGCGCTTCATGGGCCGATTGCTGGGTCATCTTGACCGCCATCTCAAGCTGGGCCGTGGCCGATCCGGAACTGGAAACCGCCCCGGTGACAATGACCCGGTCGACGCCCAGCTTGTAGGTCAGGCTGGTGGCGATGGGCAGCAACACACCGGATACGTCGTTGGCACCGACACCGATAATAAAACCCACCTGGGGTTCCTGGCTGAGTTCTGCTTCCAGAAATTTATCCAGCTGAACCTTGCCTTTGCGTACCGGGCTACCCGAGATCTCCCGGACCGCCGACTTCAGGTGAGAGACGACCACCGGGTAACTTTCCATGGAATCCACCCGGACCGTCTGTTCCAAAATCTCGTCATAACGTGCGGCCACACTGGCCGGATTTTCCTTAATGCCGGCAATTAGGGTCTTGGGCGCCTGGATGGCGTCGAGAATGCCGATCAGCGTCTTGAAGTTGAACTTTATAAAATTTTCTCTTACCTCCAGTGGTTCTCCGGCCTGGGACCTGAAGCGGGTGAGGACCTCATATTCCGTATTGCGCAGGCTCAGGGCCTTTTCCACGAAAGCGGTATAGTCAGCCGGTGTATGGCAGATTTCCTTGGCGGACTCCACGATGGTTTCTACCTCGAGATCCGGTGCCATGGGGATATCCTTAATGGCCTGCCGGACGATATCATGGATGTCATCACGCCCCATGTGCCCTGAAATTTCCATAACTTTCAGTCTCTTGGAACGGATTAGAGCTGGATCAAGAATGTCCAGACGGTTGGTTGTCAGTACGGTAAACACCCGATTGAGAGGGATCTCGCCGTCGATGAGGTTCAGGAATTTATTGGTCAGGCGATCAGTCGGTGAACCACCGCTCTGACTGCGTTTAGGGGCCAGCGAATCGCCTTCGTCAAAAAAGATAACTGTCGGAGCGATCATTTTGGCAATATCATATACTTTTTCCAAGTTGTCGATGGCGCCTTCCACCGGGTTTACCGGGTCCTGCAAGGCACTGGGACTGGTGGCGATATCGTGAATATCACTGTTTTCACTGAGCCAGGCCCGTACCAGGAATGTTTTCCCGCCACCCGGAGGGCCATTGAGCACAACGCCTTTTTCCTCGCTAACGCCGTAATAGAGGCAGTTGTTGCTCATTTCGGAGAATACGTCCTTGATTCCGCCCACATACTCCTGCCACTTTACATTGCGGTCCATCTTGTCGACTACTTTTTTAAACAGGTCGCCGTAGGAGTTTTTGGCAACCAGTTCGAAAGCTTTGCGCACCAGGAAAGAGTTATCCAGGTATTCCGGTTTGAAATCACCCTGAATCTGGACGATGGAATTAATCAGCTTGCGGACATAGGAGGGAATTACTTTCAGGGTGCGATCTTTAAAAATCGTGTAAAGTTTTTCAACGGCAATCTCGGTTTCCTCGGGATTGAGGCAGGAATCCGTGACCACACAGTAAGGATCTGTTTTATCGCCGACATGGATGTTGTTCCGGAGCAGTTCAAGCCGGACCACCTCCTTGAGATTGTCCGAATTCATCCAGAAATCGGAGATGTCGATGATTTTGCCCTTTTCCACAAAACGCCGGTAAATGGCCGCATCGAAGCGCTCGGGCTGGTCGCTGGTTGCAATCAGCAGGCAATCGCGCCGGCCGCTGATGATTTCATCAATCACGATATTAGACGTATCAATCAGCGTTCGCTGCTGCCGTTCGACCCCGGACTCCCGGCCGGAAGCTTTCCCGAAGGCGCTGTGGGCTTCCTCTACATGTCGAATTGCAGTTTTTGCAGGGTCCCCCAGGGCCTTTTTAAAATAGTTGCCGGGTTCGCCGGCCAGGGCGGTCTGGTAGTCATTGGGTGTCACCATTGCGTAATCCACCGGCAGACTTTGCTCCTCCAGGTCAGAAAGGTTGCTGCTGATAACTTTCTTGAAAAGTGAATTGATCAGGGGCAACTTTGAAAGTCGCTTGTAGAACCTCAGTTTTTTTAGCCGGCTCATTTCGAGCACGAGGTCCGGATCGACCATTTCAAGTGTTTTCCAGATAGGTTCCCCGGCCAGCAGGTTTTCTTTTTTCTGCTGGAGGTCCACTTCCGGCCGGACTTCGTTGATAAAAATTACATTTTCCACAGTTTCAGTAACGGTGACGGTCTTGCCGCTGCCGCTCGGGCCGACGAACAGCAGTAGCGGCGCCTTTGGCACTTCGGGGTCACTGATATACTCTTTGCGAATATGGGCCCGATAGATCTTGTCGAACAGCTCTTTCAGTTCATGGGGTACATGGATATCGGCAAGTTCTTTATCAAGCAGGTACAGCAGATACTCATAATCACCAGCGGATATCTCTTTTCCCAGGATTTTATGCCAGGCCTCCTGGGGATTTGTCTGCCCGGAAAGCTCAAACCGTTTCTGCCAATCGGTCAGAATGCGCGGGTCTTTGAGGGTCGCGAATTTTCTCTCCTTGGTGGGCATGAAAATTGAACGCACCGTTGTAAAGAATGTATTCAGGGAGGTGAAACGCGGACGGTACTGGTTAAGGCGGGCGCGCATGAATGACTTGGTTTCATACGGCCACGATCTCACCAGTTCCTCGATTTCCCTGATCCGCTGCTCGGGAAGACGAATGTATTTGATCTCTTTGGTGAGGCGCGGGGCCATTATTTACCCTCCGAAGTCGCGGTCATATCCGGTGGAGAGGGAAGGGTAAGGTTAGGCGTATCACCGGTGTTATGAATCACCACTGTATTCTGGCCGGCCTGATTCTTTTCATACGCGCTGGCCCACTTTTGCTGCACCAGAAACTCCAGCAGGGCCTTGTCAGTGGAACCGTCCGGCCTTCCCAAGGCCTTTTGAAGACCCTGAACACTCTCCAGGTAGGCCGCGTAGAGTTTCCGGATACGACTGGCCTCCTGGTCGGCCGCGTAGTTTTCAGCCTCGGCAATCAGTTCCCGGCGTTTCTTCTCTTCGGTGGCCTCCACCAGTTTGTCACCGAAACGGGTCTCTTTAAGAACAAAACTGACGACCTCGATGCCATATTTCTTTTCCAGGGTCGGTCCGCCTTCATTGATCGGACGGGACTTCAGGGCACTGAAAATCTCTTCCTTGATGGATTCGCGGTCACTGATCAGGCGGTCGACCTCCTGGGCCTGGAGAATATCTTTAACGATGCCGTCATAATCACCCTGCAGAATACTCAGTGGGTCCAGGTTATCAATGGCCCAGGTGTGCAGGTTCCGAATACGGTAGGTCAACACCGCCGACGTCCACAGAGCCACATTTTCCTGGGATATGATCCGCATCGGCTCCAGTTGACCACCGAGGAACAGGCGCTGATTCATCAGGGTTACTTCCTGTTCTATCCGGGTGAAAAAGGGCCAGCGCGCGTGCCAGCCGACGTCCGTAACCGCCTCGCGGACACCCCCGAATTTTTCCAGGACCACGGCATAGTTCATCTTCACTTTAAAAATGGTGCGGGTGGCGTAGACACCCGCAACAAACCCGTATATCAGCCCGGCAATGACGATCAGGGCGGTCAGGCGCCGCAGAACTGAAAGGATGAAGGATCTCCGCAGGAGCTTAAATTGGGGTTTATCAGCCATGTGAACTCCTTTACTTAGGAAGAGTGAAGTGATCTAAAGTACTTCAGGCACTGCTCTCAGAATCTTTCTGGTGCCAGCAGTCGGTCCCCGAACCAACGGATAGTTTCTTCAACGAACAACTTCTGGTGTGATACATTTGTCATCCGGTGATCGCCTCCGGGCAGGGTAACCAGCTTTTTGGGCTCTTGCGCAGTTGCGACTATTTCGCCGGCGTGCCGGTAGGGAACCACTTCATCTGCGTCCCCATGAAACAGCAGGACGTCGTGCAGGCCATCCATATGTTCGGTCACGTCAAACTGCAGGTTGGCCGGTCGCGGATGCGCTGCGGCGGGATCATCAGCCGGCACCGCCCGGGCCGGGTCGATATCGCCGCTGCGTACCGGTGCGGCGCACAGGACCACGGCGGCCGGTTCTCGCAACCCGGCCGCCCTGATAGAGACGGTTCCCCCGAAGCTGCTTCCAAAAAAACCGAAAATCCGGCCCGTGTCCGCCCGACCGATGATCATCTCTATAGCGGCAAGCATGTCCTGCACCCGGCCGGGCAGGGTGGTGACCCGGGCAAAGTCGCCGGTACTGTGACCGCAGCCGCGGTGATCAAAACGGAAATAACCCATACCGTTGGCCACACAGGCAGCGGCCAGGTCCACCTGTTTGGCGGAACCGGATGTGCCGAAAAGGCCGTGCGATCCAATAACAACCGGCGGTCGGGAACTATCCGGCAAGTGGAGAACGCCTGTGAGCCGGCAGCCCTCGGACTGGAATATCACCTCGGTATTGGTTGAAATCTTAAAATCCTCGAATCGGGTGTATCTTTGCTTGCTTGACAGGGCGTAACGATGATAAATCGAACGATGTGTATTAATTTAGCAAAATATGACTATTATTTCCAACTGTTTCTTTTATTCACCCGAGGGGTTTATGTCTGTTAAAAAAGGGCGGGAACTTGAAGTCTCGGTCGCGGATATTGCTTTTGGCGGCAAGGGTTTTGTGAAGATTGACGGCCTGGCGGTTTTCGTGGACCAGGCGGTTCCGGGCGACACGGCTGTTATCAGGATTGTTAAAAAGAAGAAAACATATGCCGAGGCGCGGGTTATTGAACTTGTTGAACCGTCGCCTTTCCGGGTAGCGCCGCGTTGCGCGTACAGCGGTTACTGCGGCGGCTGTAAATGGCAGTTTCTGGATTATGCCCGACAGCTCGAATTCAAACGGCAGCATGTACGCGAATCTCTGGAGCACCTGGCCATGCTCACGGATGTGGCGGTTCGCCCGACCCTGCCGTCGGAAAAAGTGTTCGGGTACCGCAATAAAATGGAGTTCTCCTGTACCGACCGGCGCTGGCTGCTCCCCGAGGAGCTGGGCAATCCGGAAATCAAGATGGATTTTGCACTGGGCCTCCATGTCCCGGGGACCTTTAACAAGGTTTTGGACATCGAAACGTGCCACCTCCACCCGGAGGAAGGCAACGCGATCCGTAACACAGCCAGAGCCTATATGAAAAATTCCGGCATACCCGCCTACGGTTTGAGGTCCCACCAGGGTTTCTGGCGGTTTCTGATGCTGCGCCACTCGGTTGACCGGGATACCTGGATGGTCAATGTCGTCACCGCGGCGGAAGACCGGCAAACCCTGGACCCGCTGGCCGGGATGCTCATGGAAAAATTTCCCAGCGTCACGTCGGTGGTAAACAATGTGACCGCGCGCAAAGCCGGCGTGGCCACCGGAGAATACGAAGTGCATCTTGCCGGGGACCGGACCCTGTCGGACCGCATCGGAAAGTATGCATTTGAAATTTCCGCCAACAGCTTTTTCCAGACCAACACCCGCGGCGCGCAAACGCTCTATGAAACCACCCGGGACTATGCCGGGCTGACCGGCACGGAAACCGTGCTTGACCTGTATTGCGGAACCGGCACCATCGCCATCTGCCTGGCGGATTGCGCCCGTTCAATCGTTGGCATGGAAATCGTTGAAAGCGCCATTGCGGACGCGCAAAAAAATTGCGAACGCAACGGGATCGATAACTGTCAATTCATCCTGGGTGACATCCGCCAGCTTTTAGCGGATTATACGGACCGTCCCGATGTCATGATCATCGACCCGCCCAGATCGGGCATGCACAAAGACGTGGTTAAAAAAGTACTGGAGATCGGATCCCCCAGAATTGTTTACGTCTCCTGCAACCCGGCCACCCTCGCCCGGGATATTGCCTTGATGAAGGACGCTTACCGGGTGGCCGCCGTTCAACCGGTGGATATGTTTCCGCACACGTTTCACATTGAAGCCGTTGCCCGGCTCGATAAGATCGGAGGATAAACGATGCCCACCGGCGCCTGCGGAATAAATTATGCAAACACGGAGGAGAGCAGAAAAGTTACCACCCGGGCACCCTATGGGGATTCAGTGGCGGTGCCGCCGGAATACTGGGAACAACTCCGTAAAACGGACCGGCAGCAGCTTTGCCCGCGGGCGGCGGTCATGGTCGATGCTGACGGCGGCATTCTGGTAACGGCTTTCAATAAGGAGATCCGGGTAGCTATAAAAATGCGGGAGATCCAGAAGGGCGGGCCCGGTCAATGGCGTAAAACGGCAGATCCGTTTCTGGAACTGATGCTGCTGGTATACCTGTTGAATGTCACCGGCCATCCGTTCAAAAACGAAATGGTCGGCGCCCAGGGCCTGAAAGATGCCCAGTTCTTCCAGGGACCGCATGAACTTAAAACCAAAAAGCTGGCCGCCAAATTCGGCAGCCATCCCGACCATTTTATAAAAGCGGGGTTGCAGCTGGGCGGCACCGGTCTGCCGGAAGCAGACGCGGCCATCTGTTTACGCCCCTTTCCCAAGATACCGGTCTACTACCTCCTGTGGGGAGCGGATGACGAGTTCCCGGCAAAAGTCTCGATCCTTTTCGACCGCAGCATTGAAGATCACCTGCCGGCAGATGCCATCTGGGGCATTGTCAGCGTCACCACCGATATGCTTTTAAACGTTTAGATTCAGGCTGATAGGCTGAAGGAAAACCTCACCGAAATTTGTTATACCCAGAAACCTTTAGTCTTTAACCCAAACCGTTAAAAAATATGCTCTGGATATTTCTCGCTATCTTAACTGCAATAGTTGTGGCCAGCCAGGACACGTGGATAAAAAAACACTTCTCCCACCTGTCCTCATACGAGATGGCGGTGATTCCCATGTTCTTCAGCTTCCCATTGTTCGCCGTCACCCTGTATTTCGTAGAGATTCCACCCGTGGATATGGTTTTCCTGGCCTGTTTCCTCATGAGCTTACCCTTGAACGGTATCTGCTTTACCCTCTACATGCGTGCCATCCAGGTCTCTCCCCTCAGCCTGACCTTGCCCTATCTGGCCTTTACACCGGTCTTCGCGATTATACCCGGTTATATGTTTCTCGGAGAATTGCCCAATGTACGGGGTGGGGCCGGTATCCTGCTGACGGTGCTGGGCAGTTTTGTGCTCAATCTGGACCCACAGGCGACCCATGCCGGCCTTCGGTCGGCTCACCTGACCCGCGAACCGGGGTCTGTCATGATGC
>CAZYGG010000070.1:0-17963 GCA_964647585.1 uncultured Desulfobacterales bacterium | reverse complement strand
AAGCGCTCTCCCCCTGAGCTACGCGCCTTTAAAAGTAGATGTTGAGATATCACCGGGGATGATCGCTGTCAAGCGAAATCAAAGTGTCATCCCGGCTTGATCTGCAGCCTTTCTTTAATAATTTCCAAATGAATAATCAGCCTGTTACATCCGAACTTGTGGCCCACCTGTGGGAGACTCTTCGCTGCGCTCAGAGTGACAGGATAATGGGTCACATTTATGGCAACCACTATAAAAATCAGTGCCCGGCCACAAAGGTGGAAGCTAATAATCCCTATCGCTTGTCCGGCGTAGCCTGCGGCGAAGCCGGAAGAACGCGGCCCTGGGCCAAAATATGCCACCTGTGGTCGAACACTATTGCGGGATCAATGCCACCCGCAACAACTCCTCTGAAACTTCATAAATATCCAGCCGAAAATTTTCGAATGGATTCACCATTAAGTCTTTGGCGAAGGCCTCGGCCGTTCCCTGGTAATCAACCTCGATAACCGCCTGATCCGGTTTCATCTCCAGGGTTTTTATCGTTTCGACATCCGGCATCTTTTTGATGACCCGCCGGAACATGACGAAATTAGCCAGATCCCGGGTGCCTTCCACCGCAATCTTGATCGTGGTAAGGGCCTTGCCCTCTTTACCCCACTTGGAGGCAATGCTCTCGGCCAGGTCCGCCGCCGCCAGATCAGCCGCCGCTTTTATGGCCTTGCGTCCACCGATAACATCATCGTCACCGGCGACAACGGCCTCTTTTTCAATTGAGGCCAGTTCCGTTCCATCGGCCACCCTGAACGCCCCGGCCGTCACGGTGGCCGCAAAGGACCTGGAAGTCCCCATGGTATTGGGTGCGGGCCGGGATATGGCCGACCCGATGATAATCACTTTAGCACCGTAATCAGCCGCCAACAACATGGCGGAGGCCGTATCGATGGCTGCCGGGAAATCAGTGGTGGGGTTCTTAGTACCGGCGGCCCGGCGCCGCGGGTCGGCCACCCGGAATCCTTTTTCGGTCAGCACCCGGCCCATGCTCTTTTCAGCCGAGGACATCCTGAATTGCGTGCCGCCGCCCCACCAGTAGTGCGTGAGAGACCCTGCAGGGTTCTGCTCGGAAATAAAGAAAAGCACTTTCGGGAGCTCCTTCGCCCCCACAAAGACAGACACGCTGGCAAGTTTCCTGGAGATGGCCTCGATTGAAATAGTGGCTTCAACCACAGCCCGGTAATTCTTACCGGCCTGGTATTCCCCCAGGACTTTGTATCCCTGGATAAATTCATCGGTCTGATCCTGGATCACCTGGTTGATAATTTGAAAATGCCCCACCAGGCTTTCGGGCGAAAGCAGTTCGACAACCGCTGCGTCAAGGGCCACGTTCAAGCCGTCTTTAATGGCCGCCTGCCGGGCAGCCTCGGAATTGCCCTTGTAAATAGTCCCGGTACCGATCACGACTACCGTTTTCAATGCCGCCGGTGTCCGGGCATACGCCGGGGCACTGAACAGGAGCACCCCGCCGGCAGCCGCAACCAGCGCCATCAGAAACCACCGTGACTTAACAGATTCGAGAATCAATCCATTCCTCCCATCACTGACTTTTTGGTAGATTATAGTGTTAGGTATCGTAAGTTTCTTATCTGTTGATACCTTGCATTTAAAATGCGGCAAAATCCGAAGTCCGAATTTCGGATTTAGTGAATCAAATTAATCCCGTATAGGGCTGAAACTATTTTTTAACTTATGTGTGAAACACAACACTAGGCTTTGCGCAAAAGCGCATAATCGGCTATATTCCACAGGGTCTCCCGGGTGACCGACGGTTTGAATCCGTCAAGGCACGCCTTGGCCCGGGTGACATATTTTTCCGCCGTCTCCCGGGTATACCGAATGCCGTTGTGCGCCTGCAATAGTTCAATTAACGTTTTGAAGTCATCCATCGAAAAATCAGGGTTTCCAATGATCGCTTCCATGGTTTGGCGATCTTTTGCCCCGGCGTTTTCCAGGGCGTGTATAACCGGCATGGTCAACTTGCCTTCACGCAGGTCCGCCCCCACAGCCTTTCCCAGTGCCGCGCTGTCCAGGGTATAATCCAGAAGATCATCCGCCATCTGGAAGGCCAGACCCAGGTTGTAACCGTAATCAGCCATGGCCTGCGGGTCGGTCTCATTGCGCTCGGCCACCAGCGCGCCGGTCCGGCAGGCACCCTGGAACAGGACCGCGGTTTTGCATTCTATAACCGCCATGTAATCTTTCTCGGTCAGGGTCAGGTCCCCCTTGCGATTAAGTTGCTGAATTTCACCCTGGGACATCATTTCGGTGATCCGGGCAATGGTTCGGATCACCTCGAACTTGCCCGTTTCCGCGGCCAGTGACAGTGATCGGGCCAGCAGAAAATCACCAGTGAGAACCGCGGTTGAATTGTCCCACACGGTGTTGGCAACCGGTTTGCCCCGACGTACGGAGGCTTCATCCACGAGATCGTCATGCAGCAGCGTCGCCGCATGCAGGTATTCGAAAATAATTGAAAAAGTGGCGGCTTTAGCGCCGGTATAACCACACAACCGGGCGGCCAGCACCATGAGCAGTGGTCGCAGCCTTTTGCCACCACTGAACAGGATATGCCCCGCAACGTCCCGGGTCAGTTCAAAGTGGGGCGCGAGGTTTTCGGCAAGGGCGCGGTCAATCGATTCCAGGTCGTCACTTACCGCTGTCAGAATTTTGGTTTTCAGATCACTCATTGGCTGATAGAACTTTCCCGACCAGGTCATATTCCAGGGTATCTTCGATCCGGGCACGCACGACCGTGCCCTTTTCAATAGGGTCCGCGTGCAGGATTGTCAAGCCGTCAACTTCAGGGGCCTGCCGCATGGTCCGGCCGATAAAAATGCCCGTTTCAGGATTTTCCTCCACAAGCACATCCACAACTTTTCCCAACCACCGCCGGTTATTCTCCTTAGAAATGTCCAATTGTAGTGACATAAGACGGTCTTGGCGGTCGATGGCGACCTGTTCGGGAACATGCGCCGTCAGTTTATGGGATGGCAGGTCTTCTGAATCCGAATAGGTAAACACGCCCAGGTGATCAAACCGTACCCGCCGAACCAGGGTCTCCAGCTGCTCAAAATCCGCATCGGTCTCGCCGGGGAACCCGGTGATGACCGTTGTGCGCAGGGCGACATCCGGTACTGTTTGCCGGACAGTGTCAAACAGGGTTACAAGCTCATCGGCGGTGTAATGCCGCCCCATCCGTTTCAGCACCCGGTCGCTGGCGTGCTGGATGGGCATGTCAAAGTACGAACAGATATTGACATGCCGGGCAACAACTCTGAAAACATCCGGGTGAATACTCTCCGGATGGCCGTAAAGAAACCGTATCCACAGGTCGGGGTACGCCTCGGCCAGACCCTTTAAAAGCTCGGCGAGCCCGTAGTCGGAACCACTATCCCGACCGTAGAAGGTGGTGTCCTGAGCCACCAGGACAACCTCTTTTACACCCCTTGCGGCCAGCGAACCGGCTTCCGCGATGATGTCCCCGGGCCGACGGCTCTTTTGTTTGCCGCGCAGTTTCGGAATGATGCAGTAGGTACAGTGCCGGCTGCAGCCCTCGGCTATTTTCAGATAAGCCACTGCGGCGGCGGCATCCAATTTACGCGGCGAATCCGGTCCCTGTGGCGTTATCAGGTCCGGATCCGGTAATATGCAGGTTCCCTTTTCAACCGAACCTTCAATCACCCTCAGGATCTCGGCGTAGGCCCCGGTACCTAAAAATGCATCCACCTCGGGCAACTCGGTGCTGATCTGTTCCCGGTACCTTTCGGGCAGGCAACCGGCAACCACCAATTTGCGGCAGTTACCTTCTTTCTTATAGGCGGCCATCTCAAGAATGGCATCAATAGATTCGTTGGCCGCAGATTCAATAAAGCTGCAGGTGTTGATCACGATGGCGACGGCCTCTTCAGGGTCCGCAACCACCTTCCAGCCTGCATCCGTTAGCTGGCCGGTCATCAATTCGCTGTCCACCTGGTTTCTGGCGCAGCCGAGGCTCACCAGAAACAGCGTTTTGGTATCCATGTCCATTTAAGTCCCGCCGCCATCAGAAGAGAGGTTCACATTT
Source organism: uncultured Desulfobacterales bacterium (assembly GCA_964647585.1). Lineage (GTDB taxonomy): Bacteria > Desulfobacterota > Desulfobacteria > Desulfobacterales > CAJINA01 > CAJINA01. The sequence goes on along the minus strand of CAZYGG010000070.1, from coordinate 13,864 downwards.
AAAAAGCCAGATTAGGAATAGGAATCTCAAATTTTAAAGTCAATAGAATAATTGATAGCGTACTTTTTCAGGCACTTTCAGGGGATATCAGGCGGGCCCATCCGCGGGAGCAAAAATACTCAGATCTGCTTCCGCCCGCGCATACAGATCATCCGCGGATTCATCCGCCGACAAACTATAGGCAGCCAGTCCCAGGGCGATTTCAACGTGGTTACCTTCGTGGGCAGCAAGGGTGTCCAGGAATGATCGCAGTGCTCGGGTAACGATAACCCGGGCTTCTTCAGCTTTTGTCTGGGGTAGCATACATGCGAATAAATCGCCATCAAGGCGGCCAAGCCCGTCACTTTTGCGCAATCCCCGGGTGAGAATGGCGGACATCGATCGCAAGTTCTCTTCGCTGAAGTCATTTCCCGGTTCAGGTTTCTCAGAACCCTGGTGGTTCAGTTGTAACAGGCAAAGGGTCAGCTCAGAACTGTAGCGTTTTGAACGGTAGGTTTCGGTGTCTAAATTTTCCATAAACGTTTTCCGGTTCCATAATCCGGTAACATCATCAATAAAGCTGTTATCGATCAGGGAGCGGGAAGTCTTTTCCACTCTTTCGCAGAGGATGTTCATCAAATTAAAATTAAAAGTGATCGCCATCGGCGGATAAAGCCATTGCAAACGATTAATCATTTTCAGATTCACCTGAAGCAGTTCGCAAGTAGATGAAGCAATGATCGTGGCCGATCGCGGGGCACCCCGCAAAAGCCCCATTTCACCGATGAGGTCCCCGGCTTTGACCCGGTTCAGTATCTTCGAGATACTGCGCGTTGGGGAGGAAGCCTGATCCAGAGAGCGATCCACCACGATCATATCTCCTGATATGATGGCATACATTGAATCACTGGCTTCACCCTTGCGGAATAGTACCGTCCCTTTATCTATCTTTTTAAGCGAACCCGCCATGATAATATAGTGGACCTGGGTGCGCGAAAGCCCTTTGAAAAGAGGGATGCCAAGCCGTGGTTCCGCACCCATCTTAATACGGACAAGATCCCACAGAGTAACAAGTTCAACATGCAGCATCAGGGACGGCAGCAGGATAAGGTCACCCACCAGGGCGGAAAGCATGGTGATCATCATCATGATGCCAAAAACGGCGGTTGGCTGAAAACTCGAAAAAGCCAGTATGGAAAACCCGATACTGATGGTCACGGTGGTAAAGATGATGGGCCGCCCGATATGGCGCAGCGTCTCGCGCAGGGCCTTCTTGTCATCCAGATCCTTCTTGAACTCTTTGTTGTAGCGAACCAGGTAATGGATGGTATCGTCTACGGCCAGCCCGATGGCAATACTGGCAATGAGGCTGGTGAACATGGAAAGCTCTATCCCGAACCAGCCCATGATGCCGAAGTTGATAATGATCGGGAAAAGGTTGGGAATAATGGCGACAAGGCCGACCTTGCTGGACAAAAAAAGCAGGAACATAATCCCGAAAACAACAACCATGGTCAGCGACAGGCTTTTTAGCTGCCCGCTGGTGAGCAGGTGGCTGCTGGCGGAAATGACAATACCAAACCCGGTCACATCCCAGCTATAATCCTTAGAAAATTCATTGCCGACGTAATCCAGAATTTTTTCGCGCAGGTTGAGAAAATCCTGGGAACTGGAAATATGGGTGAGGAGTACGATATTGGCCCGGGTATAATCCGGGCTCATAAAACGGGTAAACATGTCTTCACCCAGCATCATCGTATACTTGTTTGACAGCATCCGCAATTCCCAGGCAGCCTCGGGGAGTACATAATTCTCCTTTTTAAATTGGTTGGCGGCATAATTGACAAGCTTCATGTAATCCGTATACGCGATGGTTTTATCCACTCCCGGCAAGGTTGCCGCAAACTGCTGCAGTTTGGCTATTTCCGCGAGATGAACCGGATCCTGAAAATAATCTTCACCCTTGCCGGCCATTGATATGTTTATGGGGAAACTCCCGGACAGGTCCTTGTAAATATCGTGGAAGTGCCGGCTCACCGGTGTGTCGGCCTTAAAATAGCCAACCGGGTTGGTCTCCACCCGCAGCCGAAAAATACCGGCCACACAGATTAATACAACCACGGCGATAATGGGCAGCACCACGCGCTGGCGATTGAGATTCAGGTCCACGATAAATGCAATGATACGATCTATGATACCACCTTCCCGGGTTGGCTGGCAGCTGTCACCCCGGGATAGCGGCATACAAATGAGCGCTGCGGGAAATAGGGTCAGAACCATGATCAGGAGGCTGAACATACCAAAGCAGGCAAACAGAGCAAATTCACGGATGGCCGGTATGTGGTTCAGAAAAAGCGACCCCAGGCCGATAACGGTCGTGGCTACCGCCAGAACAGTGGGAAATGCAATTTCAGAAAAAGCCAGCTTAACGGTCACAACCGCTGTCTGGTCATCACTTCGGCAGGCCTGATAAGCGGAGACAATGTGGAGGCAATAGGCCGTCCCCACCGCTATGAGAAAAACCGGAACGATCATGGTCAGCATGGAGAGCGGGATACCGGATCCGGCCATGAGCCCGAAGGTCCACACCAGGGAAAAGGAGACACACACCAGTGGTAAAATCAGGTACGCCAGGTTCCGGAAAATACAGATCAGTAAAATGCCAATCAGTAAAAAGGTGATGGGTGGCAGCCTGAAAAAATCTTTCCGGGTGTATTCCTCCAGGGCCTGCGACACGAGCGGCATGCCGATCTGGTAAAGCGACAGGTTCCCGGAAGTATCGGCAATCATCCGCTCAATATCACCGATAACCGCCAGATAGTCAGCATCATCTGCCAGGATCAAGGTCAGCGCGGTTGCCTTGCGGTCTGTGGAAACGATATTACGGTTAAACAGGTCTACCGGATCCAAGACTTCGGTATATTCGTCCAGACTCCACTCGCCACTAAGATCTATTGCTTTTTTAATCCCCGGCAGGCTGATGACGCGCCGCACCCCTTTTATCTTGGCAGCGGTCTGGGCTAATAACTCAAGCTTACGAAATACCAGGGGATCAAAGGTATTCTCGCTTCTGACGACAACCCGGATAATTTCATCCGATCCGAATACTTCCTTGAACGCCTTATAACGCGCTGTTTCGGGAAGATCTTCGATAACAAGATCATAAACCGAAGTAGAAAACGAGAGGTTGGGGATTTGCAGGGCGAAGAGGGCGGTCAGGGCCAGGATCACGCAAATGACGGTCTTGGGCCACTTTTCCAGATACTCCGGCATATATTCAAAAGTAAGATACTTGAGAAGCCGCCTCAACATAGTCTATATCCTTCCCCGGTTCCTGCGCAGTACCGGCCACCGGCGACAATAAGAATAATTTGTATTTAGAAGTGTAGATTTGAATTGCTGGGGAAGCAAATTCGCCCGTGGATATATTTGCTAATACGATCACATCGCGAAGTCAAATAAAAACGCGCAAATGACCAAAAAAAGGCAATGATTTCTAATGCTTTGGAAAACCGGCGGAAGGATAATCGGAAAGCTGCCCATTGGGGGCTTGCCGGATAATCAGGCACTCGACATTCTGTAAACGGTTGACAAGGGCAAGACCGTCCGCAACGCCCATCACCATCAAGGCCGTGGCCAACCCATCGGCCAGGGTGCAGTCAGGGGCGACCACCGAAACACTGGTGACCTGATTTTGCACCGGATAGCCGGTGCGGGGATCAATAACATGGGCGTATCTGGTTCCGTCAAGTTCGAAAAAGATGCGGTAATCACCGCTGGTGGCCATGGCTCCGCGGGTAAGCGAAACCGCCCGATATACCGCGTCAGCCGTGACCACCGGTACCGGCCGGTTAATTCCCACGGCCCAGGGCAGCCCATCTTTACGGACACCCGCAGCCACCACCTCACCCCCGATTTCCACCAGGAAATCATGGTAGCCTTCTTTGTGAATAACCGCGGCAACCGCGTCAACGCCGAAACCTTTTGCAATGGAGGCCAGGTCCAGGGTGAGCCCGGGTATCTGCTTGCCAATCCGGCCGTCATCCAGAAACCGGATATGCTCGAAACCGGTGCGGGTTAGACGCCTGGCGACCTCCGCTTTATCCGGGGCCACCTTCACCGGTCGGGCATTGCCGAAACCCCAGAGGTTTACCAGGGGTTTTATGGTGCCGTCCCACGCCCCCCCGGACAGCCGGTGTATCGTTTTCGCGACCTTGAGCACGGCTGCAAAATCCGCTGAGACGTCCATGGTTTCTGCTACCGGCAGTCTGTTGTAACGACTGATTTCACTGTCCGGCCGGTAAGTGGACATGCTCTGGTTGATTTCTTCCAGGCGGGCATCAACCCTGGCCTGCAGGCCGGAAAGATCTTCAAAATAGCCGGTAACCACTTTAATGTGGTAAAATGTTCCCATGGTCCGGCCGGATAGCAGCACCTCCTTTTGCATCCCGCAACCGACCGCCACGCAGACCACTAGGCCCAGCAGCACCGTTATAAGCAGCGGCTTCCTGTTTTTGGTCAGTATTAACATATGCGCGGGAGCTGTTCTCCGGTAAGCATGTCCACAATCCGGCTGCCGCCGATACGCGTCCGCATATAGACCTTGCCGGCGGCACCCGGGGTCACTTCGCCGATAATGCCGGCCGCCTGCCCGAATTCCTCGGCAGTGATGGCCGCCAAAACACGGTCCGCGTCTTCAGCCGGGACAAAAGCAAGCAGTTTGCCTTCATTGGCCACATACAGTGGGTCGAGCCCCAGAAGTTCGCAGATACCGGCCACCGCCGGTCTCACCGGCAGTTTTTCCTCGTGTATTTTTATCTCCACCCCGGACTGCTGGGCAATTTCGTTCAGGGCCGTGCCCACACCGCCCCGGGTCGGGTCCCGCAGCACATGGGTCTGCGGACACAGTGTCAGTATTTTTTTAACCATGTGGTTCAAGGCGGCCGAGTCACTTTGAACCCGGGCTTCGAAAGTCAAGCCTTCTCTTTGCGTCAGCACCGTGGCCCCGTGATCCGCCATGGTACCGGACAGGATAACCACATCACCGGGCTGCGCATTGTCACTGGCCACGTTGACACCCGCGGGGATAAGCCCCACCCCGGAGGTATTGATGAAAACCTTGTCCGCGGCCCCCTTGGGAACCACCTTGGTATCTCCCGTCACAACCTCGACACCGGCCTTGCGGACAGCCTGACCCATGCTGGCCACAATGGTTTTAAGGTCCTCCATGGGGAATCCCTCTTCCAGGATCACCCCCACACTGAGGTACCGGGGCCGGGCCCCGCACATGGCCAGGTCGTTAACCGTGCCGTTGATGGCCAGGTCGCCGATATTGCCGCCCGGGAAAAAGATGGGGTCCACCACATAGGTATCCGTGGAAAACGCCATCCGGCCTGCTTTGATATCAAAAACAGCGCCATCATCCAGCTGGTCCAAGATGGGATTGCCAAACACCGGCAGTAGCAGGTCTTTGGTCAGGGAATGCGACACCTTCCCGCCGCTGCCGTGGTCCAATAGAATTTTATCGTGGGTCATTGGGCTACCTGTCTCTTCAATTGTCATACCGTAAAGATATCATCGTCATCTAAGTAACCATCAGTGTTAGGTGTTAAGTTTTAGGAAAAACCTTAGATCGATGAACTCCGCCACTCTTTGGATGCAACGTCGCCTGTCGGGCAACCCGTCATCACTCGTGACCTGGCATCGGCTATTACATGTGGTTTAAATTATTGAGCCATCGAAATACAATTTCCTACTGCCCCACACAGTTTGATATTTTTGGGGTTAATGATAATCCTAAAACTTAACACTTAAAACTTAAAACGGATGAATTCAGCAAGCTGAATTCATCCATTATGATAACGATAATACGCTGCACACGTCCCCTCGCTGGAAACCATACAGGGACCGACGGGATTCACCGGTGTGCAGACTTTCTTGTACAGGGCGCATTCCGGCGGTATCTTGCGACCGGTAAGAATATCACCACACCCGCAGCCTTTGGGTTCGGGTGAATCCGGCACCTCCGGTTGAAAGCGCTGCATGGCATCAAAGGTCGCGTATTCCTCCCTGAGCCCTAAACCACTGTCCGGGATCACACCCAGCCCGCGCCAGTTTGCGTCTTCAACCTTGAAAACCGCCGACATGATCTTCTGGGCTTTGGTGTTGCCCTCCCAGGACACGGCCCGGGGATACGCGTTTTCCACGGCCGGCGTCCCGGACTCGATCTGGTCAACCAGCATGGAAATCGCCTTGAGCAAATCCGTGGGCTCGAAACCTGCCACCACGGCCGGAATCCGGTAGGCCTCAAAAAGACCGTCATAAGCCTTCAGGCCGATGATCACCGACACATGGCCGGGCATGATAAACCCGTCCACGTCCACCCCTTCGGTCCGCATCAGGGCGTCCAGGGCCGGCGGGGCCAGTTTGTGGGCCGAGATTATGGAAAAATTCTCCAATCCCCTGGCCCGGGCCATGGTCAGGGTGGCGGCGATGGTCGGTGCTGTGGTTTCAAAGCCGACGCCCAGAAAAACCACCTGACACTCCGGGTTGGCCGCGGCCACGTCCAGTGCATCCATGGCGGAATAGACCATCCTGATGTCGCGCCCGCCCGCCCGTTCCTCCTGGAGAGAGCTGCCGGTTCCGGGCACACGAATCAAATCCCCGAAGGTGGTAATAATCACATCTTCCACCTGCGAAAGGGCGATGAAGGCGTCTATCTCGCCCTGGGCAGTCACGCAGACCGGGCACCCGGGCCCCGAAAGCAGGGAAATGGTGTCCGGGAGCAGATCCCGGATACCGTTTCTGAAAATGGACACCGTATGGGTGCCGCACACTTCCATCAGGCGTATATTTTTACGACTGCGGTTTTTAATTGCCGCTATCAGGCTCCCGGCAATTTCCGGATCGCGGTATTCTTCAAGGTGTTTTAAGGTCATAATTACGCGTCCTGTCTTTTGACCATGGCAGCTGCGGCGACAGCTTGCCCCAGAGAGATGCCCCCGTCATTGGCGGGTACAAGTTTTTGAGAATAAACCTTAAACTCCATTTTTGCAAGGGCCGCGGACAGGGCCTTGAGCAGGGTCGCATTCTGGAACACACCCCCGCTCATCACCACCCGGTCAAGCCCTGTTTCGGCACGAATGCTGTCACAGAGTGCTGCAAAAAGCTGCGTGAGCGTATTGTGAAAGCGACTGCTGATAACTGCCGCCGGCACGTTGCCGGTACAATCGGTGACCACTTGCTTTATAAGTATGCCCGGGTCGATGAGATAGTGGTCATCCGCCCGGGTCCACTGCCAATCGTAAAGGCCCGTTTCTTCCGGAGCCGCAATCATTTCCAGTTCCATGGCAGCCTGGCCTTCGAACCGAACGGTATCCCGGATACCGATGATGGCCGCGATCCCGTCAAACAGCCGACCAAGGCTGGACGTTTCCGGTGAATTAAGTCCCTTTCGGATCATCTGGAAAACCACCCCGCTCCGGTCACCCGTTACCGTTTGATACAGGGGCAAATCCAAACCGGCGGCCCGGTCGCCGAAGGCATGATACAGGTAGCTCAACGCCATGCGCCAGGGTTCCTTGATGGCTGCATTGCTCCCCGGCATCGGGACGTAGTCCAGATATCCAGCCCTTTTAAAGCCATGGAGTTCACTGATCAGGACTTCACCGCCCCATATTTTACCGTCTGTTCCCAGACCGGTTCCGTCAAAAGCGAGGCCGATAACCGGGCCGTCGATTCGGTTTTCAGCCATGGCGGAGACAATGTGCGCGTGGTGATGCTGGATGCCCACCAATTGAGCGTCCGCCCGCCCGAGGGCATACTGCGTGCTCAAATAGTCCGGGTGCAGATCGTAGGCCACAATCTCAGGTTCGATGTCCAGAATTCTCTGCAGATGGCGCACCGTCAGTTCGAAAAAGTCCAGGGTTTCCCGGTTTTCCAGATCCCCAATATGCTGACTTAAAAACACCCGGTCTTCCTTGGTCAGGCAGAGGGTATTTTTCAAACCCGCGCCGCAGGCCAATATCGGCGGTAATTTGTGATTGACAAACACCGGCGCCGGCACATAACCCCGAGAGCGCCTGAGAAATCGGGTCGCCCCCGCGTATTGCCTGACAATGGAGTCGTCACTGCGCAGGTAGATGCCCCGGTCATGAACCAGAAAATAGTCGGCAATGGATGCCAGGCGCCTCAAAGCATCGTCATTATCAATGCAGATGGGTTCTTCACTCATGTTGCCGCTGGTCATCACCAGGGCCGTAAAGCCCTCGCCAAGCAGCAGAAAGTGCAGGGGCGTATAGGGCAGCATCACCCCGAAGTACCGGTTGCGCGGCGCAACCGCCGCTGCAATGACATTGGGCTGCTTTTTATCCAGGAGCACGATGGGCCGCTGGATGGAAGCCAGCAGGCGCCTGTCGGCATCATCCGGGCGGGCATAGGTTTCAATCGTTGCCAGGTCCGGCGACATGAGCGCAAAGGGTTTTTCTTCCCTTTGTTTACGCTTGCGCAGCAGTTCAACCGCCGCACCGTTGGCCGCATCCACGGCCAGGTGAAAACCGCCCAGCCCCTTTATGGCCAAAATGCGCCCCTCTTTTAAAAACCGGGCGGCGGCTGCAACCGGATCCTTTGAATCCACTGGGCGGCCATCCGCATCGCAAAGCGTGCACTGCGGTCCGCAAACCGGGCAGGCATTGGGCTGGGCGTGAAAGCGCCGGTCCGCAGGGTCATCATACTCTGTCTGGCAATGCGGACACATGGTGAAGTGCCGCATGGATGTTTTAGGCCGGTCATAAGGAATATCGTCAATAATGGTGTAGCGGGGCCCGCAGTTGGTGCAGTTGATGAAGGGATATCGAAAGCGCCGATCGGTCGGGTCAAACAGCTCCGCCCGGCAATCTTCACAGATGGACACATCTGGTGAAATCAGGGCTGATCGGCTGGATTGCCGGGTGCTGACAGTGATGGCAAACGTGTCGGCGCCCCGGGGTTCTTCGACTTCAGACGTAATGTGGGTAATGTGTGCCAGGGGCGGATATTCTGTTTCCATAGCCGCGGTAAAAGCGGTTATCTTATCAACAGGGCCTTCGATGTGGATGATGACGCCGCTGGAGGTGTTGGCCACATCACCGGTGAGTTCATAGCGGGCAGCAAGCTGATAGATAAAGGGCCGGAAACCGACGCCCTGGACAATGCCGCGGATGGTAAGTTTTCTGGCAATTGGCGCAGCCCCGGTCATATCTGCGGCCCTATTCCGTGGAGGGTTCTTTGCGCTGGGCCCGATCTGCAAACTCGGCGGCCTCCCGCAGGTATCTCAAAGACTCCTGGGCCGCCTCTTCATCTACCTTCCGGATGGCAAAACCGGCATGAACGATAACGTAGTCGCCCACTTTGGCATCTTCAACCAGCAAAAGACTGGCCTTTCGTTGGACGCCATCAACATCAATGGTTGCCATTTCATCTTCAATTTCGACGATCGTAGAGGGGATCGCAAGACACATTTTCGCACGTTCCTTTTTTGCAGGTTACACACAGCGTTTCCAGCTCCGCCAGCACCAGGTCAATAATGGGACCCACCTTTTTCTCAACGGTTTCCGTAAGGTCCGTCTCCAAGGTTGTGATATCTTCCGGCTCTACACCGAGAACAACCACCTCCGGCTGGTGGTCCATGGCCTGGAGGAGTGCCAGTGCTTCCAGAAAATCGACCTGGTGGACGGAATTCTTGGCCCGGATGCGTGACGGGATATCCTGCTGTTCGATACGGTACATGTCGCCCGGTTTACCGCCGCCGCGGACAACATCCACCACGATCAGGTGATCCGGATTGGAAATGATGCCCAGCAGGTGTACACCGAGAACACCGCCGTCCACAATCTCGACATTTTCAGGAAACTCAAACATCTGTTCCATTCTTTTAACCACATGGATGCCGAAGCCCTCGTCCTTCATGAGGACATTGCCGACCCCGATTACCATAATATTTTTCATTGTGTTACCCATGACTGTCTTTACATTCAAAACCGTATTTTATTATCAACCACTTCCAGCAGCCGACCATGAGGCTGTTTTTCCAGCCATTTAACCGGGCCCGGTCACAAGCCTGCTGCAACAGCATAGACCGGAACTGTTTGTATCACCGATTTCGGTACCATGCAAGCAATTGAATGAAGGCCGCGGGCCTTTTGGCAGGTGTTCTTCAGGTACGCGGATCTAAGAATAAACAAAGGCTGGCCAAACGCGGGTGACTCCCGCCGCCTGGAGGCGGCGGGAGTTCTCTCGAAGGTGTTACAGAGCCTTGACTTTGTAAACCTGGTTGGAATCTGGATCGATGACATGTACTGCACAGGCAATACAGGGGTCAAACGAATGGACTGTCCGCAGGACTTCCAGCGGTTTTTTCGGATCCGCGATGGGGGTTCCGATAAGTGCCTCTTCAACAGGGCCCACCTGATTTTTCGCATCCCGCGGGCCCAGGTTCCAGGTTGAAGGCACAACATACTGGTAGTTCTTGATCTTGTCTCCTTCAATCACACACCAGTGACCCAGTGAGCCACGCGGTACGTCATTCAGACCAACCCCTTCCCCGTAACTCGGAAATTCCCACGGGGTGTAGGTGGCGGCATTGCCGCTCTTAAGGTTACCAAGCAGTTCGCCCATCCATTTTTCCATGCGCTGACCAATAACCACGGTCTCAATACCCCTGGCAGCGGTTCTTCCCAGGGTTGAGAACAGGGCGCCGGCGCCCACTCCAAGTTTTCCGAGAACCATGTCGACCACCGATTTGATTTCCGCGTGACCCTTGGCATAAGCGACCAGCACCCGGGAAAGCGGACCGACTTCCGTGGCCATACCGTCATAACGCGGTGCCTTCAGCCAGGTGTAGTCGCCGCCGCCCGGACGGTACTTGGGATCTTCCTTGAGCGGTTTGGTCTCGCCCTTCCACGGATGTTTGGGCGCGCCTTTCTCATACCAGCCGCGGGTGACGTCTTCAGTGACCTTGTCCTGGCCGGCCATGGCCACATTGGCAAGATCGCGCTTGGCGATAACGCCGCGGGGCATATAGAGGCTTTCCGGTTCCTGGGCAGTTTCCGGGAAATCACCCCAGGCCATGAAGTTGGAGGTGCCGCCAATGCCGCCCCAGTCTTTGTAAAAACTGGCCACGGCCAGCAGATCGGGAATATAGACTCTCTCGATGAACTGCTGGGTTTCCCGGGTGATATAGAGGAACTCGGCCAGACGATCCGGTGTAAGATCGCCGACACAGCTCATACCGCCAACCACCAGAGACTGGGGATGGGGGTTCTTGCCGCCGAAAATGGCATGCATCCGGGCCGACTTGGCCTGGAGACGCAGCGCTTCGATATAATGGGCAGATGCCATCAGGTTGGCTTCCGGCGGCAGCTTGTAAGCCTTGTGGCCCCAGTAGGCGTTTTCAAAGGGACCCAGCTGGCCGCTGGCGACAAATTTCTTCAAACGGTCCTGAACGCCCTTGAAATACTTGGCGCCGCCCCAGGGGGCATCGCTGACGTTGTCAGCCAGGGCCGCGGTGGCCTTCGGATCTGCTGAAAGCGCGCTGACGATATCCACCCAGTCAAGGGCGTGCAGGTGATAAAAGTGTACAATGTGATCGTGCTGGTACTGGGCACCATGCAGGAGGTTTCTGAGGATTCTGGCATTGTCGGGAATCTGGACGCCGACTGCGTCTTCAACTGCCCTCACCGAGGACAGCGCATGGATGTACGTTCAGACGCCGCATGAACGCTGCACAAAATGCTGGGCGTCTCTCGGGTCTCGGCCCTGCAGCATGATTTCAATGCCCCGGAACATTTGACCGGAACTCCAGGCATTTACAACTTTACCACCGGCCACTTCAACCTCGATCCGAAGGTGACCTTCGATCCTTGTAATCGGATCAATCATTATTCTCTTACCCATATTGTCTCCTCTCTTCTTCTGAAAAGAATTTAACGTCTAATCTGATTACATTTCCTCGTAGAACGGTGTCATGGTATCCCAGAAATCCGGCTCGCTGCAGCCGATGCAGGGATGGCCAGCTTCCACCGGCCAGCTGGTGCCGTCGTTAAATTTCGCAATCGGGCAGTTGTTGTAGGTTTCCGGACCACGGCAGCCCACCTGGTACAGGCAGTAGCCCTTGGCAGCCTCTTCGCTGCCGAATTCCGTAACAAATTCCTCATTTTCAAAATGGGATCTGCGCGGACATTGATCATGGATGGTCTTGCCGTAAGCAAACAGCGGGCGCCCTTTGTCGTCCAGGGCCGGCAGTTTGCCGAGGAGCAGATAATTGACCACGGTCCCGACCAGGTTGATCGGGTTGGGGGGGCAACCGGGTATATTCAGGGTACCCACGCCGATGGCATCTTTGACGCCCTTGTACCCGCCGGGGTTGGGTTTGGCTTGGGGAAGGCCGCCATAAGCCGCACAGGTGCCAATGGCGATCGTGGCCGCCGCCTGGGGTATGACTTCCTTGGCAATCTCAAGGAAACTCTTGCCGGCAACCTTGCCGTAACCGCCGTTGTATTTGGTTGCGATCGAGCCCTCAACGACACAGATAAACTTGCCCTTATACTTTTTGACCGCGGCATGCAGGTTCTCTTCCGCCTGGTGGCCGGCCGCCGCCATTATCGTCTCGTGGTATTCCACTGAAAGAATCTCGAGCACGAGTTCGTCGATAAACGGGTAGTTCGACCTCAACAGCGCTTCCGAACAGCCCGTGCACTCACCGAAATGCAACCAGATGACCGGCGGACGCTGTGCCGGTGCCGCGAAAACCTCTGCGACTTTGGGGACGAAAGACGACGAAAGCCCCATGGTCGCGGTAAGGGCGGTACAATACTTCATGAAATCCCTTCGCGATACGCCCTTACTTTTCAACCTCTCATAAAATGCTTTTTCCTGTTCCATCTGCACCTCCTTGATGCTATTGATGAGTAGCTTTAACGAAACAAAGCGAAATACGGCCGCATAACTACTAATTTAGCAACTGAATACCATTTAGTTTTTTAGGCTAAAACTACAGGATAAGTCAATAGTTATCTTATAGATACCGTCCATTCGCGGCAATAAGAAAAGGGTAACATGGAGCAGGCGGGCGGCATTGTCGGCAAAAAATAAGCGTTTATAGTGAATTGCTGGCTTCGACGGTTTCAACTTCCGCGATTTTTATGGGTGCTTCCAGTTTCTCCGCGGGCGCTTCGTCTTCAACAATCTCTTCAGTATCCACCCCCAGCAAAGCATCAATCCCTTCGTTTCCCGCTTGGGGGTCTTGCATGGATCTATTATGAATGCACTCCGTGTCATCGGCATCAATTTTCACGACTTCAGTATTGCCCTGCCGGAGGTAGTCGCATAGAGTCGCGATCAGCTTTTCCGCAAAACAACTGATCGGAAAAAAGCTTTCAGTCCTCAGCAGGGTGATCACCTTGTCCGGCCCTTTGGCCAGCGCGGCTTCAACTGTTTCCACCGAGTATGATTCCTCGCAAAGGAGCGAATACACGCCTTTGTCCAATTCACCATACTCTTTAATGACGATTTTCTCACCGCCTGTGTTACGAGAAATTGAAAATCTTTGCTTCATATCTGGCCTCCTCCAATCCGCCCGATTGTTGGTTTGATTTTTTTCGGAAAACCATAAATACGGCTGTCTGTCAACATCCAAAAACAAGATTTTTCGCTTTCTGATAAAATTGCTCATCCCGATGACGGGAATGTTAAAAAGACTGCTCATTTTGAAAAAATTGCCAGATAAGCCGTTGACCTGTGTGGTCATAAATGATAAAAAGTTGGTTTGTCTCAGGAGGGATGGCCGAGTGGTTTAAGGCGGCGGTCTTGAAAACCGTTGAGCGAAAGCTCCGTGGGTTCGAATCCTACT
>CAZYGG010000069.1:0-18613 GCA_964647585.1 uncultured Desulfobacterales bacterium | reverse complement strand
CCACCTGGGCCACAACCAGGGGCTCTACCAACTGAGCTACACCCACCATAAGAAAACCAGATTCCTACCAGACTCTTTGTACGGATTCAAGCCCTTTAATAGCGTTTTTATGAAAAAATGGCAACCACTGGGTCGGACCCAGCCTATTACCCGCCGGGCAAAGGAGCCGATTAGACTGGATCCCGGATCAAGTTCGGGATGACGGGCGCAAAAATAATAATATCGAATATCGGAAGGCTCTCAAGGTAAACGCCTTAAACAAGAATATCGAAACAAACTCGAAAACCCAAAATCTAAAACCCGAAACATAGAGAAATTCTATCTTTACTCAAAGTCAAAGGTCATGTCGGCCATTTGTAAACTGGCGGTTTTCAACTGGCCCCTATTGACCATCGTATGGATTGTATATATTATCCGTAACCTGGATGGCGATGTGGTCATTGGGCGTTCCTATCGCGGCAGGATGCCGCTCCCACAAAGACCGCCTGAACCCTAGATCCAAGTTTTGGGTCATATGTCTTAAGGCTCTGTTTTTTAATGCTTTTGAGTCTTAAAACCTAACACTTAAAACTTAACACAAAAACCAAAGGTTTTTTCCATGACAAAATTTCACATTCTGATCATCCGCCTGGTAATCGGGCTCGTGATCGCAGTGGTGATGTCCCGGTTCTTTTTTGGCGCGATTACGCCGCTTTACGTGGTGGGTCTGATGATCTTCCTTGTGGGGATGGCCTACGTGACGGAATACATGCGCAACCGGAACAGGAAACCAGGGGAGTAAGTGTTGAAACAGATTATTCTCGGAACCGCCGGCCATATCGACCACGGCAAAACATCCCTGATCAAGGCTGTCACGGGCGTAAACACCGACCGGCTTAAAGAGGAAAGGGAGCGCGGGATTACCATCGAGCTCGGATTTGCCTCCATCGACCTGCCCTCCGGCCAACACCTGGGCATCGTGGATGTCCCCGGCCATGAAAAGTTCGTTAAAAACATGGTGGCCGGCGCCACCGGCATCGACATCGTGGCGATGGTGATTGCCGCCGACGAGGGCGTCATGCCCCAGACCCGTGAACACATGGAGATCTGCAGCCTGCTGGGCATCCGGCACGGTTTCGTGGTCCTCACCAAAACCGATATGGTCGATGAAGAGTGGCTGGAGATGGTGACCGAGGATGTCCGTGAATTCCTGCTGGGAACCTTCCTGGAGGAAGCCCCCATCGTACCGGTATCGTCGGTTACGCAAGAGGGAATCGACGACTTTATCAAAACCCTGGACGACCTGAGTGCCCAGGTCCCCAAGCACAAACCGTCCAGCCTCTTCCGCCTGCCGGTAGACCGGGTCTTCTCCATGAAAGGATTCGGGACCGTCATTACCGGTACCCTGGTTTCAGGTGCCGTCAGCCCCGGTGAAACCATTGAAATCTATCCATCCGGGATCACCTCCAAGGTCCGGGGAGTCCAGGTGCACAACCAGAGTGTGGAACAGGCCGCAACAGGCATGCGCACTGCCATCAACTTCCAGGGTCTGGACAAAACCGCCGTCAACCGCGGTGAGGTGGTGTCCACCCCCGGAGCCCTGAAGGCGAGCTATATGCAGGATGTTTCGCTGGACTACCTGAAGAGCAATCGCAAACCCATCAAAAACCGGGCCCGCATCCGCTTTCACACCGGCACCAGCGAAATCATGGGCATCCTGGCCCTGCTGGATCGGAATGAACTGGCCCCGGGCGAGAAAACCGTGGCCCAGATCCGCCTGGATGAACCGGTGGCGATTGTCCGGGATGACCGCTTCGTTATCCGCAGCTACTCCCCGGTCAGAACCGTGGGCGGCGGCCGGATCCTGAACCCCGTCCCGGTGAAACACAAGCGTTTCCGTGATGAGGTCATCACGGGTTTGAACAGCATCCTGGAAAGCGAACCGGGACCGATCATCTCTTTCCATGCCCAGTCAACCGGATACCGGGGTGTCTCCTTTGCCGACCTCAAGCTGATGACCAACCTGGCCGATAAAAAACTGGAAACAGTCATATCCGCGCTGCTGTCGAAAAGGGAGTTGATGCTCATCGACCGGGAAAGCCGGATGTATATCCACGGCGGCAGCTTTACTCACATCCAGGCGGAAACCACCGGGCACCTGGAGGCCTATCATAGCGCCAACCCTCTGAAGGCCGGCATGCCCAAAGAGGAATTGAAGTCGAAATTGCCCGCGATTTTAGGACAGAAACTGTTTACCCTGATTATCAATCACATGGTCAAGGCAAACGACATCGTGATCGAGGAAGAAACCGTCCGGCTAGCTGCCCACAAGGTGTCTTTGGCCGCCGACCAGAGCGGTGTCCGCAAAAAAATTCTGGCCTCCTATCGCGACAGCGGCCTGCAGCCGCCTTATTTCAAGGAGCTGAGCAAAACCTACGATATCGAACCGGCCGAAGCGAAAGATGTTCTTTTCCTGCTTGTAGACAGCGGCGAAATCATCAAAGTGAAGGAAGACCTCTATTTCGATGCCGGAACAGTCGCGGAACTGAAAGTCCGGCTGGTGAATTTTATACAAGAAAACGGGGAGATTACCACCCCGCAGTTCAAGGATATGACTGGTGCTTCCCGAAAATATGTGATACCGCTTATCGAGTATTTCGATTCAAAGAATGTGACCATCCGGATCGGGGATATCCGCAAACTGAGAAAATCCACGTAAAGTAAAAACAACAGCGTTGGAGCAGGCATATGGAAGATCAGAACAATAGCGGCAAACGGGCCATGAATGAATCCGAATTCATGCGGTACGCCGGCAAGCGGTTGGCCATTGGTGTTGTCATTACCCTGGCAGTTCTGTGGCTGTTCGTCACCGTCCTGGGGTTTTTCAACAAGCCGGAACCGGCAAAAACCGCCTATAAAGCGCCCCCCACTGCCCCGACTGCCCCAGCCGGCCATGTGACCACCCCGCCGCCGGCCCACGAAGAGCACCCGGCTGTAGAAACACCTACGGATACCGGGCACGGCAGTACGACCGCGCAGCGAAAACACGCCGTGGCCCAGAAAAGCCTGGCTAAGTTAGAGCATGGCGCCGCAGCCACAAGCGCCAAACAGCATGATCGTCATACCGCCGCCAGTCCAAAACCGGCCGATCACCATGCGCCCCAGTACTCCACTTACAAGCCGCAATTGGAGACCGCGCAGGCCCCGCCGCAACCCGTTCACCTCCCCAAGGGAGTTGCGTTCATCGACGCGGCCATCCAGCCCATGGATTATGAACTGAACAAACGTTTCTGGGGATGGCGGACCAACGACATTCTGAACTTCACTGACAATGTCAACAATTTTCAACTGGGCGTACTCGAGGTAACCCGGCGGACGGCCGTAATCCTGGCTGAAAGGATTTCCCGCACCGGCAGCACCGCTTCGTTTGACACCCACCTCCAGAGCGCCATGAACTGGTTCATGATCCAGTCCGACCGGTACTGGTTCCCTTCACCCGAATCGAAATACAACGCCGGACTGGATGAATTTAGAAAGTATCGGGAGCGACTCTTAAAAGGCAAGGCATCGTTCCATACCCGGGCCGACAACCTGATACCGCTGCTGATTGCCTATGAAGACCTTCTGGGCAGTTGTGACCAAAACCTGGTAAAAACCACCGAAAAAGACGGCAGCCCGGTCAGTCATTTCCAGGCAGATAACTATTTCTTCTACGCCAAAGGTGTGGCCAGCAGCATGTATACCATCCTCGAAGCGATCCATGAAGATTTTCACGACACCCTTGAAGCCCGCCGCGGGGTTGAGGTCCTCCACCATGCCATAGAATCCTGCCACCAGGCCATGGAGATTGACCCGCTGCTGATTACCAACGCCAATCTGAGCGGCACACTGGCCAACCATCGAGCCAACATGGCGGCGCCCATCAGCCATGCGCGGTTTTACCTGGGAGTGCTGATCACGGCGTTGTCAACGTAGGGCGTAGCACTTGGAGCTACGCCCGCATAGAGCATGGCGCAGAGCGCATAGCGTTAAAGCCCGGGGCAAAACCCAAAGCCGAAAACCGGGACCAATTTTTCCTTGACTGCCAGGGCGGGATGCGGTTTTTGCCCTATGCCCTATGCCCTATGCCCTATGCCCTATGCCCTATGCCTCCGGTCTCAAAATCGCTCAAGCCTTGCTCTGAACCAAAACCTACCGCTTGTGAAAGGACACGCTCACATTGGAAGGTAGAAGGTGGAAGGCTGAAGTCGGAAATCAGGTGTCTGGAATCAGGAAAGTCTTAACACGTAAAACCTAAAACTTAAAACGGATGAATTCGCCTTTTTGCGAATTCATCAAATCGCTATCAACTCCACAAAACGCCCCACCACCGTGTCCATCACCAGCATGCCTTCCGGAGTGAGTCGGCAGAAATCCGCGTCCAGCACCAGCAACTTATCCAGTAACGGATCGGACAGCACTGCTTCGAAATGTGTTGTAAATTCTACCGAAAACCTTTGTTTGAAATCGGCAATCGGAATCCCCCGGGTCTGACGCAGGCCCAGATAGACCGCCTCGACCATCTGCTGGTTCACGGTCAGGGTCTCTTTTTCCTTTACGGGTAGTCGCCCATTTTCAAGATCGGCGAGATAGGTTCCCAGGCCCCGGTGATTCCAGGAACGCACCGGGTCCAAAAAAGAATGCGCGGCCGGTCCCAGGCCGATATAGGGGGCAAAGGTCCAGTATTTCTGATTGTGGCGAGACCGGGAATCTTCGGATCGGGCGAAGTTTGAAATTTCGTACTGAGCATAACCGGCAGCTTCCAGGAGTTCACGGTTCAGCAGGAAAAGGTCCGCCGCCTCACTGTCCGACAGGGGCGCTACGCGGCCCTGCTCCCGGGCCCTGTCCAGGGGGGTGCCCCGCTCATAGGTCAGCAGGTAGCAGGCAAGGTGCTCGGGGTTGAAGGCTGCGGCCTTTTCCACGTCCCGCCGCAGGTCCCTTGCGGTCTGCCCGGGAAGTCCGTAGATAAGATCGAGCCCCAGGTTGTCAAAACCGGCCGAACGGGCCGTTTCCACACAGCAGACCGCTTCCGCAGCCGTGTGGATCCGACCCAGAAAGGTGAGATTTTGATCGTTGAAGGACTGGATGCCCAGGTTCAGGCGGTTCACCCCGGCCGCTTTAAAATCGGCAAGTACCTGGCGGTCGACGGTGCCGGGATTTACCTCCAGGGTGATTTCCGTATCCGGCCTAAAAGAAAAAGCGGCCCGGGCCGCTGAAATGATGGCCGCTATCTGTTCGGGATCAAGTAGCGACGGCGTTCCGCCGCCAAAGTAGAGCGAGTCTGCCGGCCCGGGGTTGGGGGACAGTTCGAATTCGCGCCGCAGCGCCTTCAGGAAAGCGATGCGGCGACTCAGGTCAGTCGTCGAGTAAAAGTCGCAGTACTGACACTTGCGGATACAGAAAGGGACGTGAATATAGATGCCGGCCGGTTGGTCTTTTATCATCTGGTAAGGTCAATCCCGATAACAAGGTTCGACAAGGTTTTCGCTTCGCAAAGGTCAAGGTCAAGGTCAAAATCATTATCTCGCGCAGAGACGCCAGGCGCAGAGAAGACCACAATTTGCTCCGGCTTCGCCGGGAAACCTGAAGGTCTTAAAACCACAGCCTGCTGAATGGCCTTTGGCGCGATAGCGCGCCCAAATCATGGCTTTTGGTCTTCTATGCGCGAGGATCAGGTTTAGGGTTTTGCCTTATGTCTTTTCTTGCTCTTAATCTTAATCGTAATCTTGATCTGCTTTTCATCAAGGGCCAGGATTAAGAGCAAGATTATGATTAAGAAAATATTGACAGGCTTCCCCCTCCCTCAATCCCTCCCGCCAGGGGAGGGAAGCTTGCTGCCGGCACAGAGTTATATCGTCAGAGCGCTGCCCACGACTCCCGACTCCAGGCTCCCGTCTTCCAGCTTCTAGCTTCCACCCTCCAAAACCCTCTTACTGCGCTTCACCGCACACAGGTCTCCGCACATGGTGCAGACCTCTTCATCCAGGGGTTTGGAAGACTCCCGGTAGGCCCGTGCTTTCTCGGGGTCCATGGCCAGGTCCAGCATGCCCGGCCAGTCCAGGTTTTTGCGGGCCGTACTCATTTGATTGTCCCAGTCCATGGCGCCGGGCAGTCCCTTGGCAATATCCGCCGCGTGGGCCGCGATGCGGGCGGCGATAATGCCCTCCTTCATATCGTCCAGGTCCGGCAGCCGCAAATGTTCCGCGGGGGTCACGTAACAGAGAAAATCCGCACCATGGGTCGCGGCAATGGCCCCGCCGATGGCAGAGGTGATGTGGTCGTAGCCCGGGGCCACATCGGTTACCAACGGCCCCAGCACATAAAACGGCGCACCGTGGCACAGCTTTTTTTCAAGCTGCATATTGGCCACGATTTCATTCAGGGGCACATGTCCGGGGCCTTCGATCATCACCTGGACATCCCGCTCCCAGCACGACTTGGTGAGTTCTCCGAGAATAATGAGTTCCTGGATCTGGGGGGCATCGGTGGCATCCTTCAGGCAGCCGGGCCGCAGCCCGTCACCCAGGCTCAGGGTGATGTCATATTCCACACACAGATCCAGCAAGCGATCGAAATGTTCGTAAAAAGGGTTCTCCTTACCGTTGACTTCCATCCACTCCAGCAGTACCGAACCGCCCCGGCTCACCACGTGGGTCAGGCGCATGTTCCTCCGAATTCTTTCAACCGCCACGCGGGTGAGCCCGGCGTGGATGGTCATGAAGTCAACGCCGTCTTCGGCATGTTCATGTACAACCTCAAAAAACTCATCCACGGAGATTTCGGTGGGATCTTTCTTGTACTTGGCCACCGCGTCGTACACCGGCACCGTACCAATCATGACCGGGCACGTCTCAACGACCTTACGCCTGAATTCACGCGTCTGACCGAACGTACTCAGGTCCATGATGGCGTCTGTTTTGAGTTCGACAGCCGTGCGGACTTTTTTCATCTCCATGTCCAGGTTGCAGCAGTCCTCCGACACCCCCAGGTTGACATTGATTTTGGTCTGCAGGCCTTCGCCCACGCCCTTGCCGACGAGGTTGGCGTGATTTTTATTGGCCGGTAAGGTTATTTTCCCGGCGGCCATTTTCTCCAACAGTTCCTGCTCGGAAATAGGTTCGACAGCCAGGACATCCCGCATCTGGGGGGTGACAATCCCCTGCCGGGCCGCATTCATCTGGGTTGTGTAGTTGGTTGGCATGTTACCTCTCTTTATTAACACTTTAACTTGGCTGAAAACTTATCGCTTTTTGAAAGCGTGTCAGGTTCTAAGTGTTAGGTGTTATGTGTTAAGTCTTAAGCGCAATCTAATAAAACCATCTAATGCTGATCGCACGTGCTTTATTGACGCCATGCGCTTGTCCGGCATAGCTTTAGCGACGCCGGAAGAACGCGGCCTGGGGCCAACCCGTCGTCGCCAAAGGCTATGCCGAGCAAGAAGACGCCGCCTGTGTCCGAATACAAAACGCCGCTTCCGGGGCCCGAAGCGGCGTTTTGTAAAATCAGGTAAAATTATGAGTTCGTTTTGCCTGTAATTCTATGACCGCTTCCCTGCGCCGGCATTACCCGGATCAGGTTCCAAGGGTTGGGATAAACCTCTCAGCGTAGAAGTCGTCTCGAAAAATCTATTTTTTGAGATCACTTCTAATCCGCGCCCCTAGCGATGTTGTTTTTATCTCTGGGCTTCTCCAATTCTGGGTGAAATTTGATAAAAAGAGCGTAGCCTATGCGCCCCTGACCGGCAAGGAAAAACTAACTGGCAGCGTGATCAGCGGCCAGCTCCATTCCCAGTTCAAGGGCCTGGCGGTTCATATCCAGAAAACCGGCCGGGATTCTCTTCTCCAGGATGGTCATGATGGACTCCGGTTTCACCAGGCCGGTGATCTTTATCAGCGCACCGAGCATACAGATATTGAACACAATCGGTTTGCCGATCTTGTCCATGACGGTCTGAAACATGGGCAATTCCACCTGCCGGGCATCCACCCTTTTCTCGGTCTGGACAAAACGGGTGTCCAGCAAGAGCAAACCGCCGGGCCGGATGATCCTCGTATACTGGCCATAAGCCTCCTGGGTCAGGCAGACCAGGACGTTGGGCTGGATCACCTTGGGGTAGAGGATCGCCGTATCGGAAATTATAATATCAGTGCGGGTGGAACCGCCCCGGGCGGCCGCACCGTAGCTCTGTGACTGGGTGGCATTAAGGCCATCCACGATAACGGCGGCTTCGGCCAGAATGACGGCCGCGGTAATGACGCCCTGTCCGCCGGATCCTGAAAATACCATTCTGCATCTTTCCATGGTGTTTATCCCTTCTGCGCCGTTGCGATAATTTTGTCATATTCACTGCAGTATTCGGGCTGCTCTTCCTGGACAAAAACGCTCCGTTCAATCAAATCGGGGTTTTCCTTTTTGGCCTTGGAGCCAATCGAGGTGGTGTTTTCCTTGTAGCCCTTTATCATTTCAGCGGCGTCGCCCTTTTTATTCTTACGGCCATAATGCGTCGGACACTGCGACAGGATCTCCACCACCGAAAAGCCTTCATGCAAAATAGCTTGTTTGATGAGATCCGTACACTGTTTCGCATGGTAAGTGGTGGACCGGGCCACGAACGTCGCGCCGGACGCCCTGGCCATTTCGACAACATCGAACTCCCGGTCGATACTGGTATAGGGCGCGGTAGTCGCCATGGTGCCCGGACCGGACAGGGGCGAGAACTGCCCCCCGGTCATACCATAGATCCGGTTGTTCATGACGATGGCGGTGATGTCGATATTCCGGCGGGCGGCATGGATGAAATGGTTGCCGCCGATGGCCAGGGCGTCACCGTCACCCATGGGGACGATCACGTTGAGTTCCGGTTTGCTCAGCTTGACCCCGGTGGCAAATGCCAGGGCCCGGCCGTGCAGGGTGTGCAGGCTGTGAAAGTCAACATACCCGGATATCCGCGCACTGCACCCGATACCGGATACCATAACGATTTCGTTCTTGCTCATGCCCAGGCTCTCAACCGACCGCAGCAGGCTGTTTAAAACAGTCCCATGGCCGCAGCCGGGGCACCACATATGCGGAAAAAATCGTTGCCTGATGTAATCTTTGATGGCCATTTGCTATACTCCTTTTCCCTGTATCAGGCGCAGAATGTTGTGGATGTCCGTGGGGGTAATAAAGACCCCGTCTATCCGGTTGGCCAGAAAAACCTTTTCCGGGTTGTCCACGGCGGCTTTCACCTCGTGGAGCACCTGGCCCACGTTCATCTCGACCACGATGACCGCCCGGGCATCCGCGCATTTTTCTTTCACGATCTCCGCCGGAAACGGCCAGAGGGTCTGCAGTTCCAGCAGGCCGAGCTTCTCGCCCCGCTTGCGGCGGTTCTTGACAATGTGCAGGGCGCTGCGGGCAGAGGAACCGTAGCTGATCAGGACCCGCTCGGCATCATCCATGTAGAATTCCTTGTAGCGCGCCAGTTCGGTGGCCCGGTTTTCAATCTTGTCTATCAGGTGACGTATCAGACCGTGTACGATCTTCGGATCGGCTGATGGAAACCCCCACATGTCGTGGTAAAGGCCGGTCACGTTATAGCGGTGGACGTCCCCGAAATCGCTCATAGGCAAACGGCCGTCCTCTCTGGGCAGGTAAGGGTGATAATCAACCCCACTCGAGACCGAGGTCCGCAGCCTTTCGACCAGCGGCAGCTCCCCTTCCTCGGGAATCACCAGTTTCTCACGCATGTGGCCCACGGTTTCATCGAGAAGCAGGATAACCGGGGTACGGTAAGTCTCCGCAAGGTTGAAAGCTTCCACGGTCATGGCGAAGACATCCTGATGGTTGGAAGCGGTCAAAGCGATGATGGAATGATCCCCGTGCGTTCCCCAGCGTGCCTGGTAGACATCCCCCTGGCTGCCGTGGGTGGGAATCCCGGTGGAGGGGCCGCCGCGCATCACGTTTACGATCACACAGGGGATCTCCGCCATAATGGCGTATCCCAACCCTTCCTGCATAAGCGAAAACCCGGGGCCGCTGGTGGCCGTCATGGCCTTGTTGCCCGTCAGGGACGCGCCGATGATTGCGCAGATGGATGAGATCTCGTCTTCCATCTGGATAAACTTGCCCCCTGCTTGCGGCAGGCGTATGGCCAGCAGCTCGGCGATTTCACTGGAGGGCGTGATGGGATAACCTGCGAAAAAATTAACCCCTGCGTACAGGGCCGCTTCCATACAGGCCTCATTTCCCTGGACAAATTTTATTTGCTTGCTCATGATGGCAACCTACTCCGTTTCGATTTCAATGGCCAGATCCGGACAGCGGATCTCACACAGTTTACAGGCAATGCAATCCTCCGGTCGGGCCGCGATTACCTTGTCCTTGTCATCCAGCTCCAGAACCTTTTTGGGGCAAAGTTCCACGCAGATGCCGCACCCCTTGCACCATTCCCGGTTAATCAGGTGTTTTTTAAGTTTCGGCTTGGCCATATGGGTTTCCTCTCGAATGAACTAAAAATCAACTTTTAGCTTTTGAAAACAGCCGTACAAACAGTCTCTTTATGGTCTCTTGCGGGCCTATTAGGCGCTTTGAATTTGAATGTCAAGGGAAACAGGCCAGACCCTTAAGATAATTCAAAAGGACCTGACAGAATTACAGCATAACACGATTGCGTTTTTTCGCAACTGCAGCTAGCTGGCTGCCACCCCGCTACCCGCCCCCGCTTCCTCCCTGCAGGGAACAGAGCCTTTCTAGGTCCCGACACCCGGCGCCCGCCCCAAGCCCCACCCCGTGTACCCGCCATCAAATTGAGATATGGGTTGCCGCCGACCGTCTTTTGAACTATAACCGGCGAAAATGACTGCGAATGAATAGAAGTGATTTCATAGCTAACAGTAAGTATACAAGGCCTGCGGGTGAAGAAAACAGCTACCATACTTATAGTCCTGGCACTGGCGGCCCTGGTCGCGGTCGGCTGGTTCTATTCCGATTTTTTAGAATATGCCGATCAGCCGGCCGATCCCGGGGCTGAAAACATCCTGTTTGAAGTAGGCCCGGGAGAGGGTTTCAGCACCGTGGCGCAGAATCTGCACGCCCGGGGCCTGTCCAAACACCCGGATAAATTCAAGCTGCTTGCCCGCTTCAAGGGCTATGACAAAAAAATCCGGGCCGGTGAATATGAATTGTCCGCGGCCATGTCTCCCCGGCAGATCCTGCAAAAACTGGTAAGTGGCAAGGTCCGGCTTTACCGGCTGACCATACCCGAAGGATACACTCTGCAACAGATCGCCGCGGTGGCGGAAAAGTCCGGGCTTTGCAGCGCGGACGAATTTTCAACGGCGGCGGCCAACCCGTCACTGATCGCGGCCCTGGACATCTCCGCAGAAAATCTGGAGGGCTACCTTTACCCTGATACCTATTTTTTCCCGAAGGGGGCTACCGCGACGGAAATCGTCCTGGCAATGACGGACCATTTCAACACTGTTTTCAAAACGGCGTGGAAAACCAGGGCCGCTGAATTAAAAATGAGCAGGCATGCCATCGTGACGCTGGCCTCGATCATTGAGAAAGAGACCGGTGCGGCCTTCGAGCGGCCCCTGATCTCCTCGGTTTTCCACAATCGGCTGAAACGTAACATGCGGCTGCAAACCGATCCGACGGTTATCTACGGGATTCCGAATTTCAACGGAAACCTGACACGCAAGGACCTCGCCACGCCCACGGCCTACAACACCTATGTCATCAAGGGACTGCCGCCCGGACCGATAGCCAACCCGGGTGCCAAGGCCATTAAAGCCGCACTCTACCCGGCGGAGAGCGACTACCTCTATTTCGTGAGCAAGAAGGACTCAACGCACCAGTTCTCAACAAATATAAAGGACCACAACAGAGCAGTACGCAAGTACCAGCTGCGCCGAAGGTAAGGTGTAAAGCAGAGAGGCCAGATGACAGAGATCAGAGGTCGGACGTCAAAAACAGCTTCCCTCCCCTGGCGGGAGGGACTGAGGGAGGGGGGCTGCCCGCAAATAGCATAGGGCATAGGACCGCCTTCTTAACTGTCAATAAAAAATTGTCTTAAGTTTGAGTTTTTTTGTGTTTGCTTTTACGCTATGCTCTATGCCCTATGCGAAGCGCCAGCCCCATACGCCTTGACCCCTTGAACTTTTGAACCTGCAACCCTGGAACTAATATGCACGACCCCGCAACATTTGACACTGAACAGCTTGCCGGACAACGGCTGATGGTGGGCTTTGACGGAACCACCCTGAACGCGGACCTCAAACAACTCATCGGCACTCTCAAGGTGGGCGGACTTATTCTTTTCGCGCGCAATGTCGAAACCCCTGACCAGATCAGGCAGTTGTGCGCGGACGCCCAGGCCCATGCCGCCGATTGCGGCCAGCCGCCGCTTTTTATCGCCATCGACCAGGAAGGCGGACAGGTGGCCCGGCTTAAAGCACCTTTCACCCAGTTCCCCGCTAAACCACCGTTAAAGACCAGGGCGGACGCCGAGAACTTTGCCCGGGTAACGGCCCGAGAACTTTCAAATGTGGGGATCAACATGAATATGGCCCCGGTCATGGATGTCACCGACCCGTCCATCGACAGTATCATGAGAAAGCGGGCTTTCAGTGACAACCCGGACATCGTTGCCGATATCGGTACCGCGGTCATTGCGGGTCTGCAAAAAAGGCAGGTTATGGCTATTGCCAAGCACTTTCCCGGGATCGGTCGCACGACCCTGGACTCCCACCTTGACCTGCCCATCCTCGATGCGGACGCGAAAACCCTGCAGGCCGACCTGGTTCCTTTTACAGCTGCGGTGGACCGCCGGGTGGCCGGGATGATGCTGTCGCACATCCGCTACAGCGCCCTGGACCCGGAACTGCCCGCCAGCCTGTCCGTGAAAATCGCCCGTGATCTTTTGCGTCACCGGATGGGTTTCGACGGCCTGGTCCTCACCGATGACCTGGATATGGGCGCCATCAGCAATTACTTTGATATCGACACCGCGGTGGATTGCATCCTGGCAGCGGATATCGACCTGATCCTGATCTGCCACAAGGGTCCCTCACAGAACCGGGCCTTTGCCCGGACCTGCGCCTGGCTTGAAAAAGAGTCCGGCCGGATGATGGGCGGCCTCAATTCCGTGCAAAGGATTATACGCTTTAAGCGGCAATACCTGGAAAAATTCAGGTGATTAGTCCGAAGGTTGAAGGCTGAAGTGAAAGCTTGATGAACTCATAAAAAAAAAATTCATCAGTGTTAAGTTTTATGTTTTAGGTGTTATGAAAAAGTCAAAGTCTCCTTTTTCCGAAACCATCAGCCTTCAACCTGAACACCTAACTGCAAGGGTTATCCATGGAAATCAGTTCCAACTTTGCCGGCACCCGGCTCAAACCGTTCACAACCCAGGTGGATGCCCGCGCAACCATGAACTATGCCGCGGCCATAAACGACAACAATCCCTGCTATTTTGATGACCGCCGCGGTGACGGCCTGTTGTCGCATCCCCTGAACCCGGTTGCCATTACCTGGAACATCCTCGGCAAAATTTGGGAATTCATCGAAGCGGATGATTTTCCCCTGGAAGCACTGCTCACCCAGGTCCACCACACGGAAACCATCATGCACCACCGCCCCCTGATTCCCGGTGACACCTTGACGATAGACGGACTCATCGCTGCCATCGAACCCCACCGGGCCGGGACCCGGGTCGTCATCCGCTTTGATGCGACCGATGAAAAACACCAACCGGTCTTCAGCGAATATTGCGGAGCCCTGCTGCGCGGGGTGACCTGTGCCGACAGCGGCCGGCGGGAAGGCGAACTGCCGGCGATACCTTTTACGGAAAGCACGGGCGATCCGACCTGGGTCGCCGCCATCGATATCGCCCCCCTGCAGCCCCATATCTATGACGGCTGCACGGATATTGTCTTTCCCATCCACACCTCGCCAAAATTTGCCGCAGAGGTCGGCCTGCCCGGGATCATCCTCCAGGGCACGGCGACCCTGGCCCTGGCCGCCAGCGAAATCGTCGACCGGGAGGCGAACCGCCGGCCGGACAGGGTCAAAACCGTTTCCGGGCGGTTCACCGGAATGGTGCTGCCCGGCACACGCATAGAAATCCATCTCACCGGGTACCGGGAAATTCCGGAGGGCAAAGCCCTCTTTTTCGAAGTCCGCGACAACGCGGGTAAGAAGGCCGTATCAGACGGGTATGCACTGGTAGTGTAATTATTGAAAACGTTTCCAAGCATTGAAAGGAACGACCCATGACAGACAAGCGACTGCCCCTGGTAAACAACTATATCGAAAAATGGGCTAAAGCGCGTCCGGACAAGCCCGCCATGATCCAGCACGAAGACGACAAAACCATCACGTACAAGGATTTCGCCGCCCTGATTGATATCTTCGCCCTGAAGCTTATCAGCATGGGCATCACCAAGGGTGACCGGGTAGCCACCCAACTCGTCCTGGTCCCCGAACACATGATCCTGATGTACGCCTGCTTTAAAATCGGCGCCATCATCGCGCCCCTGGATGTCCGCCTGCTGGAAGACGAGGTGGTCCGGGATGTGAACAAGATCGAACCGGTCGCTTTCTTTTTCCTGGGCAACACCCCGGTCAGGGATTTCAGGACCATCGGAGCGGCAGTGCGTGACAATTGCCCCGGGATCAAACACCTGGTTCAGTTCACGGCGAACCCCGCCCCCGGGGATATCCTGGAAGGTGCTGTAGCGATCACCGACCTGCTGAAAAAAAGTGCGCTCGCCTGGCTGAAATTAAAAGATATCTTCACCGGCAGTCTCAAAAAAGCGGCCGCCGGCATCGATACCCACACACCGGCCCTGATTATCTATACGACCGGGACGACCGGTGACCCCAAACCGGCCCTTTTGTGCCACGAGAATATTATCGTCCAGAATGAAATTCTCAGCCGGGGTATGGGCCTGGGCGTCAACGACAAAGGGGTGGTGCTGGTCAACCTGCCGCCCAGCCACGTGGGCTGCGTTACGGAAACCTTTATGACCACCATGTACGTAGGCGGCACCACTATTTTACTGCGGATCTTTGATGTCCAGATGACCCTGGAGGCCATTGCCAAACACGGTGTCGAAGCCCTGGGCCAAATTCCGACCCAGTTCCGGATGCTCTGGAATCATCCGGATTACGCCACCTACGATCTTTCCAGTCTGAAATTCGTGGCCTACGCCGGTTCCGCCGTGGACACCGGGTTCCTGAAAAAGCTCGCCCGAATGGCACCCCGCTTCGGCACCGGCCTGGGAATGACGGAAAACGCCGGTTTTGCGACCTTCACCCCCGAGGGCATTCCCATGGAAGAGATGGCCGGCCAGGTCGGGCGTGCCTTTTCAGACCTGGCCGAAGTGTCGGTCCGCAAACCCATGGAGTCCGACCGCAGTGCGGGTGCCGAACTCCCCGACAGCGAAGTCGGTGAAATCTGCTACCACCCGCCCATTGTCTTTCCCGGCTACTACAACCAGCCGGAAGAGACGGCCAAAACCATCTCGAAAGAGGGACTGCTCTACACCGGCGACCTGGGGTATTTCAAGGACATGGGAGCCTACCGGGCCCTCTACCTGGCCGGGCGGCGTAAGTTCATGATCAAGCAGAAAGGGTACAATGTCTTCCCCGGCGAAGTTGAAGAGCACATCGCCGGGTTGGACGGCGTTGAAATGGCCGAGGTCATCGGTAAAAAACATGCGATCTTCGATGAAGCGATCTTTGCGTTTGTACGGCTGGAAAAAGATACCGAACTGGACGCGGAAACCGTAATGGCCCACTGCAAGACCATCGCTTCGTATAAGCGCCCCCTGCATGTTGAAATCTGGCCCGCGGAAAAAGAGTTTCCCCTGACCCGCAGCACCAAGGTGGACAAGCTCGAACTGGATAAACTGGCCGACCCCATTATTCTAGGATTACGGGCCGAGGGCAAATGGGACAAGCAATAAAAACAAGGATACGAGGGTTCAAGGGGTCGAGGGGCCAAGGGAAAATCAAACCCAATTTCCAAGTAAGGTATTCTGCTATTTAGAATACAGGTCCGTCATGCCGGGTTTTGACCCGGCATCCAGTGGCTCTTTGTTTGCGCCCCGCAGGGGCTCACTCGAACCCTCGGCCCCTTGACCCCTTGGATCCTGGTTTTCTTTTGGGCATTCCTTGTTGGATATTGGAAATTCGATTTTTCTTTGTCAGATTCCCATGCGGGTTGTTGAAAACACATCGTCTCCCAATGCGGAGCGTTTGCCTTCCTTGAGGTAGTGGTAGCCCACTGCGGCAATCATGGCCGCGTTATCCCCGCACAACTCGATGGGCGGGATGTGGACCGATAAACCTGCTTCAAGAGCCCGGGCCGTTACTTCCTCCCTGAGCCTGGCGTTGGCCGCCACCCCGCCGACCACCGCGATATGGCTGCAGGCCTTGACCCGGGCGGCATTGATGAGCTTGTAGGCCAGGACATCGACCACCGCTTCCTGAAATCCGGCCGTGATGTCAGCCGTCTGCGCAGTGTCAATTCCCGGGTGAGTCTCTATGTGGCGGCGTACCGCGGATTTCAAACCACTGAAACTGAAATCAAACTCGGATTTGTCCAGGTACGGCCGGGGAAATTTAATCGCCGCCGGATCCCCCTTTTTGGCAAGCTCCCCGATAATCCCCCCGCCGGGATAACCGAGACCAAGCATTTTGGCCACCTTGTCAAACGCTTCCCCCGCGGCGTCATCCCGGGTCTGCCCCATGAGTTCAACCCCGGTGTGGCCGGTGACATGATAGATACTGGTATGCCCCCCGGAAACCAGCAGGGCCACAAACGGGAAAACCGGAGGCGTCGCGGTCAGGAAAACCGAATTGATGTGCCCTTCCAGATGGTTGACACCGATCCAGGGCAGGTCGCGGGCATACGCCCAGGCCTTGGCAAACGTGAACCCGACCAGCAGGGCGCCCACCAGACCGGGGCCCCGGGTAACGGCCACCGCATCCACTGACTCAGCCGCCACCCCGGAACTCTCCAGGGCCTGCTGTACCACCGGGACGATCGCTTCAATGTGCTTGCGGGAAGCCAGCTCCGGCACTACCCCGCCATAGGGCTTGTGGACCTCTATCTGGGAAGCCACCACGGATGAAAGGATAGTGGTGCCGTCGGCCACCACCGCCGCCGCGGTTTCATCGCAGGATGTTTCTATGCCGAGTATGTTCATAAGTAAAAAAAGTTTTAGGTTTTATGTCTTAAGTTTTACGAAAGGGCAAAACCCCATGCAAAGGTCACTTAAAACATAAAACTTAAAACTTTTCTTTCGATCCCTGACCGGAACCGGTTTGGCCCGTTGCTCAATTCTTGCAGGGAGGTGTTTTGGCCGCCCCCCTGCTGATCCAGCGCATGAGGTTTTCAAATGCCGTTTTAAGCCTACTGGCAGCTGTTGTCTTCATCGATCCATTCTATCGGTTCACTGCTATCCTTACGCGCCACAATGTCACCGATGATAAATGCTTTTTCATCCATACCGGCCAGACGCTGCAGCACATCGTCAGCCGCGTCCTCGGGAACCACCACAATCATACCGATGCCGCAGTTGAAGGTCCTCAGCATCTCGCTTTCCGCCACGTTGCCGGCCTTCTGCAACCAGTGAAAAACCGGCGGTGTGTCCCAGCTCCCCTTTCTGATCCGCACCTTGCAGCGGTCCGGAACGATCCTGAGCACGTTGTCCGGAATGCCCCCTCCGGTGATGTGGGCGATACCGTACACTGGAAAATCCCGCAACAGGTTCATGACGGGGCGGGCATATATACGGGTAGGGGTCAGCAGTTCTTCTCCCAGCGTCCGGTCGAGCTCGGTGACGTGATCCGCCACCTTCAATTTCATGCGATCGAAACAGATTTTACGCACCAGGGAAAACCCGTTGCTGTGGATGCCGGAAGAGGCAATCCCCACCAATTGGCATCCCGGACGGATTTCAGATCCATCCACAATTTTACTGTCATCCACCACCCCCACCGCAAACCCGGCAAGATCATATTCGTTTTCACCGTAGAACCCCGGCATTTCGGCGGTTTCTCCGCCGGTCAGGGCGCACTGGGCCTGCTGGCAGCCGTCCCCGATGCCCTTGATAACCGCTTCGGCCGTTGCGGTCTTCAATTTGCCCATCGAAAGATAATCCAGAAAGAACAAAGGTTTGGCCCCTTGAACCACGATGTCGTTCACGCACATGGCCACCAGGTCGATCCCGATGGTATCGTGCTTGTCAAGTTCGAAGGCTATTTTCAGCTTGGTACCGACACCGTCGGTGGAACTGACCAGAACCGGGCGCTTGATATTGTCGAGGCTGAGGGAAAAAAGCCCCCCGAACCCGCCGATATCGCCCATCACTCCCGGTCTCCGGGTCTTTGCAGCTATTTTTTTAATGGAATCTACGAGACGGTTGGCTTTGTCAATATCGACACCGGCATCTGCGTAGGTAAGCGGCTTGGTCATAAGGCACTCCTGATCTGGTACTGTGGCATCTATGTGGAAACTATCTCAATAGAAGCTATCTCAGAAATGGATTTTGGTTCCCCGCAAAAAGCGCGCGGGATCTGCGACAAAATCAAGGCGGCC
>CAZYGG010000068.1:0-18643 GCA_964647585.1 uncultured Desulfobacterales bacterium | reverse complement strand
GGCCTGGGTGAGGCCGTCTATCAGTTTTTCAGTTTCGGCCGCCACCTGGTCCGGCGCCACCCCCATCTGCTCCAGGGACTGGCGGACCGTCTTATCCGGGACGAGAAAATATGAGAGCACCCCGTTACAGGCCGGGCTTTCCAGCAGGATCTCTGGAATTTTCAGGTAGTAGTCCATGGGATTACGGGTAAAGGTCAGGTCGATGGGGTTTCCGAAACTGCCCGTGTGGGGCACAAACGGCTTCATCCGCTCACGGGTTTCCGCGTCGATTTCCGGAAGCTTCAGGCCGGACCGGCCGCAGGCGTCCGCGGCCACCGCACCCGGGCCACCGGAGTGGGTCTGGATGATGATGTCGTCGCCGGCTGTCGCCGGGCAGGTTCCCAGGACCCAGCAGAAGTCGAAAAGTTCAGCGATGGAATGGGCCCGGATGATACCGCTTTGCCGGAAAATGCCGGTGTACAGGCGGTCTGGTCCGGCCAGTGCCCCGGTGTGCGAGAAACCGGCCCGGCGGCCCGCTTCCGATCCGCCCACATAGAATGCCACAATGGGTTTGTGGGGCACGATCGCCCGGGCTGTCTCGATGAACGCCTGTCCCCGGCGAACACTTTCGATGTACAGCCCGATCACCCGGGTGCGGGGACAATGGGCCAGGTAGTGCAGGCAGTCCACCAGGTCGATGTCCGCTTCGTTGCCTACGCTGAAGCCGGTTGAGAAACCAAGGCCGAAACGTTTCAGGTAGGCGAACATCTGGGTGATGAAACTGCCGCTCTGGGAGGCCATGCCGATGAATCCCGGGCGGGCGTCGTAAGGCAGAAAAGTAGAGTTGAGGAGATGCCCGGGGTTGACGACTCCGATGCAGTTGGGGCCCAGAATCCGGATGCCGTGTTTGCGGGCTACGGCAATCAACTCCTGCTGCAGGCGGAGCCCATCACCGCCCACTTCGGTGAAGCCGCCGGACACCACGACGGCATGCCGGGTGCCCTTTTCTCCGCAGGCATTGAGGGCCTCGGCCACGATGCCGGTGGGCAGGACCAGGACGGCCAGGTCCGGTGTTTCGGGCAGGTCGCCCACCGCAGCGAACGCTTCCAGGCCCTGCACCTGCTTTTCTTTGGGATGCACCGGGTAGATGGGGCCTTCGAATCCCAGCGCGAGGATCGAATTGAGGATGCTGGTCCCCATGGCACTGGCGTTGTTGGAGGCCCCGAAAAAGGCAATGCTGCCGGGGTTGGCGATTTTATAAAGGGGGCTGTCTACAATGGAACCGGTCATTTTTTCCCTTCTTTGTCCACTTGGTTTTAGGGCCAGCACCAAGATAATCGGTTATGCCGTGGTAGCTGTGACAAGGTTGCTTAGGCTGTAGGCTGAAGACTGTTAGGTAGTCCCACACCCTTGATTGGAAATCATATACGAAAAGGTATTAGCTTTTAGCCATTAGGTGTTTAGATGAAACGAAAAAACAGTACTTTACAAAATCGCTAATTGCTAAGAGCCAATAGCTTAATCCAGAAATCTTGGATTTAAGGATTTTCCTACAGTCTAAAAACCTACAGCCTATCAGCCTGAACCCAGCACGACCAGCGCGTCAACGGCCACACACAGTCCATCCGGATTGACGATCAAGGGGTTGATGTCGATTTCAGAGACCTCGGGATGAGACAACGCGATGTCGCCCACGGCCAGCAGAATATCTGCGACTTTTTCCAGGTCAATCGGAGGCTCGCCCCGAAAGGCACCCAGGAGTTTTGAGCCACGCAGTTCGGCCGCCATGTCCAGGGCCTCCACCCGGTCGAAAGGCACAGCCCGAAAAGCGGTGTCTTCAAGGACCTCGGTAAAAATGCCCCCCAGTCCCAGCATGACGCAGGGCCCGAACTGGAGATCGCGATTCAATCCCACCACCAATTCCCGTTTGCCGGGGACCATGGCCTGCACCAGAATTCCGTCGGGCGCAGGCTCAATACGCGCAAGTTTTCCGAAGGTGTCTTGAACTTCCGGCAGGCTGGTTATATTCAAGGCCACCGCATCGGATTCAGTCTTGTGCAGCAGCTGTGCTGAGCAGGCCTTCATGGCCAGGGGGAACCCGATGGCCTCTGCAGCCTCTATGGCCTTGACGGCGGTCGATGCCAGAATCTCAGCGGAAACCGGAATATCGTAAGACGCCAGCAGTTGCTTGGATTCATGTTCCGAGAGGGCTTTTTGCCTCCTGTCCAGGGCGCTTTGAATGATCTTTTCAGCAGCAGTTTTCATATTGTATCAGGGCGTGTCCTTTAGGGCGTTTGCTCCAGCGGCAAAAGCCGATTCAATTAAAATTTTAACTTTTACTCAGGATTTGGGGTGTCTGTCAATCAGAAGCTTCAAATGACTTTTTAGAGATGGCCGGATGGCAATTCCCGGCTGAATGCAGAACCCTCCCCCGAAATCGGCATGGCGGAGAGCTGCCCCTGAAGTTTATTCGACCTTTTGTTTTGCTTCAGTCTAAACGCCTTCAGCCTAAAACCCTGAGTAAACCAAAGCCGTGAAACGGTTGACGGTTTACTCCTCATACAGCGACGCTATCTCGTCTGCGTACATTTTCTGCACAACCTTGCGTTTAACCTTGAGGGAGGGGGTCAGTTCACCGCTTTCCTGGGAAAACTCATTTTTCAGGATGCAATATTTTTTAATGGTCTCAAAGCGGGCCAACTTTGCGTTTTTGTTTTGAACATGCTGATCCACGATGGCCAAAAAATCCGGATTATCCAGTAAATCAGAAGGTTTTTCAAAGGCGATCCGGTTTTCGGCGGCGATGAGTTCGGCCCGCTCCATGTTCAGGGTAACCAGCGCGCTGAGATATTTGCGGCGGTCGCCGATGACCATAAACTGTGCGAACAGCGGGTCGCTGATAAAGATGCCTTCGATTTTCTGAGGGGCGACATTTTTACCGCCCGAGGTGATGATGAGATTTTTTTTCCGGTCCGTGATTGTCAGGAAACCAGCCTCATCGATTTTGCCGATATCGCCGCTGATGAAATAGCCGTTTTCATCAAAACTCTCACTGGTTTCAGCTTCCATTTTCCAGTAGCCTTTAAAAACGTTGTCGCCGCCCACCAGGATTTCGCCGTCTTTCGCAAGTTTAATGTCCACCCCGGGCAGTGGGCGGCCCACCGTGCCGATCCGGTAGTCCGCCAGGTTGCTCATGGTGGCCGGTGCAAAGCATTCGGTCATGCCGTAGCCTTCCACGACCATGATCCCCGCCGCATTAAAGAAAAGCACGATCTCTCTGGCCGTGGGGGCCCCGGAGGCGGTCATCCACCGGACCCGTCCGCCCAAGGCCTCGCGCAGTTTTTCAAAAATCAGTTTATAGGCCAGCTTGTACTTCAGCCGCATGAGAAAGGGCACCGGCAGCTTCTGCTCGCGTAGCGTACTGATCCGGGTGCCGATGGCATGTCCCCAGTGAAAGATTTTCTGCCGCCAGGCCGGCTGCTGCGCGACCTGCATGGTGATCTTCTGGTAGACCTTTTCGCAGACCCGCGGTACGGCCAGGATCATGGTGGGACGTTTTTCCTTGAAGTCCGCCAGCAGGGAGTTGACGTCTTCAGCGTAGGAGGCGGTGATGCCCACATACATGCCATAATAATGCCCGGCGGCCCGTTCAAATACGTGGCTCAGGGGCAAAAACGGCACGGTGCAGTCGGTGTCGGTGGCAAATTTTGGATCTATGGCATCGAGGGCCAAAAGGACCGCCATGATGTTTTTGTGGGTGACCATGGCGCCCTTGGGGACCCCGGTGGTTCCCGA
This sequence comes from uncultured Desulfobacterales bacterium, assembly GCA_964647585.1. GTDB lineage: Bacteria > Desulfobacterota > Desulfobacteria > Desulfobacterales > CAJINA01 > CAJINA01. Next base: position 14,869 of record CAZYGG010000068.1, on the reverse strand, counting down.
AGTATAGACGATGGTGGCCAAGTCCTCGGGCTGCACCGCATCTGCCAGGGATTCAAAAAGGTCCGGTTTATCAGCGGCAACGGACCGACCGTTGTCAAGCAGGGTGTCGAAGCCGATAACCGCCGGATGCGGATCGGTAATGTCGGCGCCATTCATGACCACCACGCTGGCCAGCGCGGGGCACCGGTCAAGGGCCTGCAGCGCCTTGGCCAGTTGGTCGGCATCTTCCACAACCAGGATTTTCGCCCCCGAGTTTTCTATAATATAGGTCACTTCGTCAGCGGTGAGGGTGGCGTATACCGGGACGACACAGCACCCGATACCCAGGGCGCCCATATCAGTGTAGAGCCATTCCAGGCGGTTTTCGGAAAGCAGGGCGATACGGTCACCCTTTTCAGCACCGAGGGCGCCGAAAGCCAGGCCGGCGGCCTGCGCCCGCTCGTAATACTGGTTCCAACTGGCGGTTTCCCATTTACCGTTACGCTTTTTTTCAACCGCGAGCCGATCCTGATACTTACGGGTTCGATTTCGGAAGACCTGATTGATCGTGTTTTCCATGGCGCCGGCGTCCCCTGTGGTGGATGGTGTCGATTATTGAGAAAGCTTCTAATTGAAGGATGTTCGAAATTATAATTGGATTCAAAAACACCTTGATTTCACATAGAGGATTGGCTATGAATTGTCAACTATCAATTGAATCTGATTCAAAATTATAATTAACTTCAAAAGACTTGACGGGGTGGCCTGGAATGGGATCTACAGGTAATCTGAAGCCATCTTTAAGCCCACCCGCAATTAAAAGGGAGAAAGAGCAATGCCGCTGTTATTTGAAAAGAAAGACCATATCGCCACCCTTACCCTGAACCGGCCCGCAGTACACAATGCAGTCGACCCGGAGACCATTCTGGAACTGGTGGCTGCCTGGGAGGACTTTCGCGATGATGACCAGATGCGCTGCGCCATCATTACCGGGGCAGGCGACCAGTCTTTCTGCACCGGTGCGGACCTGGGAAAGCTGATTCCGCTCTTTACAGGCGCCCGACTGCCGGAATCAGAGGCTGACCGGAAGATCCAGGCGGATCCGACACTCTCCATGCGGGCTTTCCTGCGCGATTTTGAATTGTACAAGCCGGTGGTGGCCGCGGTAAACGGAAATGCCATTGCCGGTGGTTTCGAACTGCTTTACAGTACCGATATCAGGATTGCCGCTGAGCATGCCCGGTTCGGTCTCCAGGAAGTCAAGTGGGCAGTCTTCCCGGCCGGCGGTTCCACCGTGTGGTTGCCGCGTCAGATTCCCTATGCCCGGGCGATGGAGATCCTGCTGACCGGCGAACTGATGAGTGCCGTCGATGCGCTGCATTGCGGATTTGTAAATCGCGTGGTGCCGCCGGACCGGGTCATGGAAACGGCTCAAAAGATGGCTGACATCATTGTCAAGAACGGCCCCCTGGCGGTCGCGAATGTGAAAAGAGCCGTTCAGGAAAACACCGGATTAACCCTTAAAGCTGGGCTGGCCCGTGAAATGGAACTGGCCATCCCGGTTTTCATGAGCCGTGATGCCCGGGAGGGGCCCAGGGCTTTCAAGGAGAAGAGAGAGCCGGTTTTCAAAGGAGAGTAAAAAGCTATCCCCAAAAAGTCTTTTGGTCCAATCTCTGCGTCGGGCGCTCTGCTCCAATCCTCGAAATACCTGATGTATTCCTCCGGTTGGACCCTCGCGGCCGCCTTGACCTTGAACTAAAATCCGATTTTTGAGGATAGCTTTCATATAGCGATCTCAAGACAGACCTCAAAAATGCCCATACGGTAAGGTTTGCAGGCAGCCAGCATCTATGATATCATCTTAACTTCACGAAATTGCCGATAAATTCGATTCTTACCACTTACAGTGTTGCGGGTCTTACTCAGGAGGAAAAGATGACACGCTTAACATACCTGTCGCTGGTCGTTTTGATCGTTTGCCTGCCTTCTATTGCCGGGGCCGAAATGTATCAATGGGTGGATAGCCAGGGGGTCAAACATTACACGAATTCACCACCGCCTGAGGGAACCAGCGCGGACAGTTCCTGGGGCGAGATTAAATCCAGTGGGGCGGATGATTCGGATCTTGGGGCGCGCGAGGCTGCCATCATAAAAGAGACTGATGCCGCCAACCGGCAGGCCGAGATCGATGCGGCCGCGGCCGATAAAAAAGCGGCCCGCCAGGGAGAGCTGGATGCCAAAAAGGCGGAACTGAAAGCGCTGGCTGATAGCATTTCCAGCAAACGCCGGTATGTAAAACGTCGGGGCAAGACTGATATCAATAAGATCAAGCGGCTCAATGAAGAAATTGCGGTTCTGAAGAAGGACCCGAACGCGGATCCCGAGAAGATCAAAAGTCTGGAAGAGGAGGTCGAGGAGATTAAAGATGGCTTTTATCACAAGAGCGGCCGCGGGCGGAAAGGCGTCGCAGATGAAGTTGAACGTTATCGCCAGTTGGAAATAGAGATCGAGGCAATGGAAAAGGAGCTCTCGAAGAATAAGAAATGATCGGCCGCTTCTGTATACTTGTGTTTTTTGCATTAATGCTATCGGCTCTGCCGGCGGGAGCTGAATTGCGCCAGTGGACTGACGAAAACGGGGTTAAACACTTTTCGAACTTAGAAGACCTGCCGGAAGGCGTTTCTGTGGAGCGCTCCATCGAGGAGAAGAAAAGCCATCCGGGAGAGCAGCCTCCGCATCGCAGGACCACCCCCGCTACCCGGCCGAAGCCCAAAACCAATCAGGCGTATCAGCCCCGATCCAAGCCCGATAAAGCGACTGCCCTGAAAGAGATCCGTATCCGTGAGGCCAAACAGCGTGACCTGTTTGACCGCATCTACACCAAGCGCAGGTATGTCAAGCGCCACGGGAAGCAGGACATTGACCGTATCCGCCGCCTTAACACTGAAATCGAAACCCTGGAAAAAAGTGGGACTAATTCGGCCAGTATTCAGCAGCTTAAAAAAGAAAGAGCCGCGGCCAAAGAGCGGCTATTCAATGAAAATCTGCGGACCCGCAAAGGTGTGGGTGAAGATATTCAGGAGTACAAGAAACTTGAAACCGAGATTGCAGAGTTGCAAAAGAGCCTTTGATGCAAAGCGATACGATGACTACGCTGAAGACCATAACCGGCCCCATGCGGGTTCCCTTCCTGGTGCTGCCGCCGGTCTGCGTGCTGCTGGGCACCGGAACCGCGATCTGGCAGACCGGCCGCGTCAGTGGGCTGGCCGTATTCCTGGCATTTGTCGGGGCGCTCGCCGCCCACATCAGTGTCAACGCTTTTAACGAGTACTTCGATTTCAAGTCCGGGCTGGATCTGAAAACAGAGCGGACGCCGTTCAGCGGGGGCAGCGGGACCCTGCCCGCCAACCCGGACATGGCCCGGGCCACCCTGGCGACCGCCTGGATTACATTTGCCCTTACCCTCTTTATCGGTATTTTTTTCATGTTTACCCGGGGGGCGGCCCTGCTGCCCCTGGGTGTGGCCGGGTTGATCCTGGTTTTCGGTTATACGACCTGGTTTACCCGCAACCCGTTTATGTGCCTGGTCGCCCCGGGGCTCGGTTTCGGTCCCCTGATGGTCATGGGGACCCATTTTGTCCTGACGGGTGATTATTCCTGGACCGCTTTCATTGCTTCGCTGGTACCATTTTTCCTGGTCAGTAATCTGCTGTTGCTGAACCAGTTTCCAGATGTAGCGGCGGACCGCAGTATCGGACGCAAACATTACCCCATTACGATTGGCCGGAAAAAGAGCAGCTACGTGTACGGCCTGTTTCTTCTGCTGGCCTATCTGTCCATAGGAGTCGGCGTGCTTTTCAACTGGCTGCCTGGAAAAGCGTTGATAGGCCTGGTCAGTGTCGTGATCGCCGTGCCGGCATTTATCGGCGCGTACCGGTATCATGCGGACATGGAAAAATTGTTACCTTACATGGGGATGAACGTGGTGATTAATCTCCTGACGCCGGTCCTGGTAGCTGCGGGCTTGCTGATTGCGTAGCTCAGGTGTTGCGGTTGAAGGCGGAAGACTTAAGGCCGGGCATTCAAGCCGGTCAGTTTTTACGTGCAAGCGAACAATAATAAAGAAAGGTGAAGACAGATGTCATCAGACGGTAAATCAGGCTACGCTAGCAAACAGGACCCGGGCTACAAACCGGACCCGGTGCTTATCCAGGCAATCGAGGCGAATCGCAGGCACGCCATGCTGCCCTGCGCGGTAGCATTCAAAATAGCACAGACTGTGCAGGTCCCGCCCCTGGAAGTAGGTAAGGCTGCGGATTCCCAGGAGATTCCCCTGGCCAAGTGCCAGCTTGGCCTGTTTGGCTATCTACCGGAAAAGAAAATTGTCAAGGCTGAAACCGAAGCGTCGCCGGCGCTGCTGGACGCACTTAAGGCGGCCCTGGAAAACGACCGGCTGCCCTGCGCAGCCGTCTGGCGGATTGCCGACCAGTTCAAGATGACCAAAATGAAGGTCAGTGCCGTCTGCGAAGGCCATGACATCAAGATCAAGCCGTGCCAGTTAGGTGCTTTTTAGCTCAAATAGAGTTTAAAAGTGACATATATTGGCGATCGCACACGTTCTCCACTTCAATATATCGGGGGGTCATTCATCCCCTAACATTATACGTATAATCTCTTTATCGGTTTCGCGCATTCCGTCACGGCCAAGCCTACCGATGTTGGCAATTGTCTTTTCAACCCCCTTTGTTACAATTCCATCCCCGCCATAAAACTGCTGTCCCCGTTGATACATTTGGAAACCTAAAAGCCCGGCTTCTATTGAAGTGGCGATTTTTGCGGCACATGACGGTTTGGCACCATCACATATTATTCCAGATACCGTTGCCAGGGCGTTGACAATTGTGTGCGCGACTTCCTCAAACCGCCCTCCATGGAGCCAGGTAATGCCTGCCCCCGCACCGATTCCGGCGCTGACAACACCGCAATAGGCTGACAACCTTCCAATTCCAGTTTTCTGATGTATGGTCACAAGATTGGACACAACCAAAGCTCTCATCAAGGTATCTTTCTCAACGCCCAGTTCTTTAGCATACGCGATCACCGGGACTGAAGCAGTGATCCCTTGATTGCCGCTGCCCGAAACGATCACAACCGGAAGTTCACACCCGCTCATCCGGGCATCTGATCCTGCCGCAGCCAGTGCTTTTGCCCGTACCTTGATGTCATCGCCCCAGGCTTCAAGCAGGACGGAGCCAATGTTGGCACCCCAATTGCCGTTAAGTCCTTCTTCCGCTATTTTTATATTAAAGTCTATCTGGCGCTGCAACAGCTCTGCGACGTCTGCAATCATTACGGATTCGGCGAACTTGAGAATATCTTTTACATTCATAACCGAACGATCTGTGGGGCTGGAAGTATTGATCTCGTCACAGGCTTGATTCTGAAAAACAATCTGATCATCTTTTGTAATTAAAGTTATATTGGTATGCGAGTCGGAAATCTGAACAGACGCTTCAGATCCCCGGCTATAAACAGTTACCCGCAAATCAAATATTTTATTGCTTTTTGATTTGCAGATCTTTATCGCGGTGCTTTTAAGAAAGGCTCTGATTTTCCGGCGCTCTTCATCATCGATAGATGAAATAACCTCAAGGCGTCTGTCAGCATCACCGGCAATGATTCCAGCCGCCGCGGAAGCCTCTATCCCTCTAAGGTTCCCGGTATTTGGGACAACCACACTTTTTACGTTCTTAAGGATGTTGTCGCTTACTTCAATCATGACACGATCCGGCAGCCTGCCCAGGGTTTCCCGTGCGCGCGCAGCCGCATACGCGACAGCAATAGGTTCCGTACAGCCCATTGCCGGAATAAGCTCTTCCTTCAGAATATTAAGGAACACTTTATAGCGTTTATCCGTATTGTCCATTTCTATTCCTTTTTCAACCAATTCAAAGGATGGCCGGGCAACTTGTGTATACGTGCCATTGTCACAAGGCGCGCGGGATTCGGGATGTATGCCGGTTATCGCAAGTGCGGTTAACCCACCCCGGGTTGGCGCGATACTTTACGGTGTATTGCTTTATTCTGTCTTTTAATACCTGGTCCTCAGGGCTAGGTCAGAAATAATTGGCAATGCTTTAGCAACCGTTTCCAGGTATTAACTGTCAGCCCTTAGCTTTTAGCTGAAATGCAAAAAGCTATGTAGTTCAGGACCGCTAATCGCTAAGAGCTAATTGCTTAAAAGCTGTATCCCGAGATTTTCCTACAGCCTAAACGCCTATAGCCTATCAGCCTGAATCCGGCCCTTTGGGCCAGGATTCTTTACTACTTTACCGTTTTACATTCGAAAAACAGGGTGTGCGGGCAGGTATTCTTACAATAATCATGGTCCAGGTGTTGAAACAGAACCGTGATGGCCTCGCCTCTTTTCTGCAAGATCAACTCCGGATTCATTTCCGCCATGAACCCGGAACTTTCCATAACCTCCTTCACCGGGAGATGGATCTCCATGAGGGCCAGTTCAATATTTTTTCCCTCGGTTTCTTCCTGGAGATTCCGTAGCTCTTCAATGCCGGTAATATCGATGAAGGCCATGGCCTGGAAATCGAGGAGCAGGAATTTTACGGGCGTTTCAATATCACCCATTCTATCCAGGATGTTCTCAACGGTATACTCGGCGTTGGCAAAATAGATGCTGTTGTCCGAGCGCAAGTGCAGGATCTGCGGGCACCCGGGCTTGTTAAACATATCGGCATTGACGAACATGTTCAGTTCGGGATCCTTGGCAATTTTAACAATACGCGGGCGCATGGTTTTCCAGAGAAAAAAGACCAGTGACAGCAGGATACCAATCAAAAGGGCGTAGTCGGGTTTGGAGACCAGGGACAGGGAAAACACACAGATTGCCACGATGCCGTCGTGCCGGTTCATCTTCCAGAGTTTGAACACTTCCTTCGGATGGAAGAGCATCAGGACGGCGGTGATGATCAGGGCGGCCAGGGCCGCTTTGGGAATATACGTCAAAAGCGGGGTGAGAAACAGCAGGGTGATGATGACGCTGAAAGTCGTGATAGTGCTTGATATCCCGGTCCGGGCCCCGCTGGCAAAGTTGATGGCCGTTCGTGAAAAAGAGCCGCTGACCGGGTAGCACTGGAAAAAAGAGCCCACCAGGTTGGCAACCCCCTGACCGATGAACTCCTGGTCGACATCCAGTTTCTGCTTGGTTTCCCCAGAGATGCTTTTTCCAACCGAATACGTTTCCGCGAAACTGACCAGGGCCAGTACGGCTGCCGGCCCGGTCAGGTAGAAGAGCATGTCAAAATCAAACGGCGGCAGGGCCGGTGTCGGCAGTCCCCCCTGGTTGTGGCCGAGGATGGTGACACCGGACTCATTGAGTTTCAGAAAGTAAACGAGCAGCGTGGTCGCTACCAGGGCCACCAGGGCACCCGGAAAATTGGGCTTCACTTTTTTGATGCCAACAATAATGCCCAGGGCCAACAGGCCAATGCCAAGGGTCGGCAGGTGCAGGCCGGGGAGTGCCTGGGCGATGGCCAGCAGTTTCGGGAACAGGTATTCGTGACGCTCGATCTGGATACCGAAAAGGTGGGGCAGCTGGGTGGAAATTATGATCAGGGAGGCGGCGGACGTAAACCCTTTTACCGCCGAGTGGCTGATGAAAGACATGATCAGGCCGAGGCGAAAAATACCGATCAGCAGGTAGATGCACCCCACCATGAAGGCCAGTAAAAAGGAGAGTTCGATGAATTCCCGGCTGCCGGGTTCTGCGATGGGTGTCAGGGTGGTCAGCACCAGCAGGCTCATGATGGCGATGGGGCCGGTGGCCAGCTGCCGCAGGCTGCCCCACAGCGCGCCGATCATAGGCGTTACCGCACCGGCATAAAGGCCATAGACCGGCGGGAGCCCGGCCAGCATGGCATAAGCCATGGCCTGCGGTATAAGGACCACGGCGACGGTCAACCCGGCGATGGTGTCACCTTTCAGGTAAGTCGGCTGGTAAGTCTTTAGCCATGCCAGAAATGGAAAGATACGCACGAGACTGGACTGCTGTTTCTGGTTTTTCCCCATTGACCACTCCTTGAATATTGGCTGTGTCCCCACTTACAGATGGCTGTTTACAGGAAAACAATAAAAGGCTACATATCAGTGTAAGAGAATATCAAATGATGTCAAGCAGTAAACGTGCCTGGTGAATCTTTTACGAATAACCGGATGCCACCGTCATTTCAATTGATGCCAATACGGCCTCCCCGGAAAAGAACCCGGTGGAGATGGCCAGCGCCATACATGATAAGGAGAACAGGCCCGTTGCAACCACCCGCGATGTATAAACGCTGCCCCCTGGAACTGACCGCAGATGTATGGCTGCTGGGGGATTATTTTTTTAACCTCTACCTGGTTAAAGGCACCCGTGCCTGGGCACTGGTCGAAATGGGGGTTACGGCCGTTGTCGATGCGGTTATCGGGCAGCTAGACAGCCTCGGGGTGTCCCCGGATTATCTGGTATTAACCCATCCGCATGCCGACCACATTACCGGACTGCCGAGACTTGTGGAAAGATACCCTAAAGCGCAGCTGGTGGCAGGAGAGGGGGCCCGGGATTTTGCTCTGCATCCTAAAGCCTTGCCCGGCATGGTTTACGAAGACCAACACATTGCCGCAAGGCTCAGCCAGATCGGACTGCCGGCAGCCCGATCGTCATTAAAGACCTTACCGTTTCCAGAAGATCACCATGTCATTTCGCAAACTAAAGATATTGATTTGGGTGGTGTAACCCTGCGCTGCATACCGGTGAGGGGACATTCTCCGGGCAACCTGGCGGTGCATGTTCCGGAAAGGGCGGCGCTTTTTGTTTCTGATTCACTGGGGTTCCACTATCCGGGACGGGGCTTCTGTCCCCTGTTCTTCACCGGTTTCAGGGCGTTTCAGGTGACTCTCGCGGAACTGGCGTCTTTAAAGGCGGGTATTGTCGGTCCGGCGCACCAGGGCCCGATAATTGGCCCGGATGTTGAAACCGCGTTCAGGCAGGCCCAGGATGCGGCAGAGGGCGTGCTCGCCACAGTGCGCGACAGCGGTGAGTCGGATGAGGTTATTTCCGGGATACTTTTTGAAAAGTATTACGTTGATGAGTTTACCCTGTACAGTGAGGAAAACATTATGGGGTGCTGCCGGCTGTTGGTAAGGCGGGCCCGCGAAGCGTTAGAATCGGTTTAGAACGTTCCCACAGGCCCAATCTCTGCGTTGGGCGCGAATACGAAATCCTCGAAATACGGACTGTATTCCTCCGGTTTCATATTCACGGCCGCCTTGATCTTGAACCTGTGAAAATATTCTAAACCGATTCTATACCGATTGCGATAAATACGTTCTGTTATTTAGTCACTCTGAGCGCAGCGAAGAGTCCATTGCATATCAAGGTTATCTTTCATCGTAAGGGATTCTTCGGCGCCTGCCGGGCGTAGCCTTTGGCGAAGACTGTTTTCACTCCTCAGAATGACAGAATAGACCAATCGGAACATATATTTGGAAATTGCTCTAATTAACTCCATGCCGTAACGCAATTTTCTCGAACATCATCATCAATCCGGTTCCCAGGGCAAAGATGGAGTCAATGTTCAGGTTTTCTTCAGCGGTCGCATCGAAAAACAGATTGAGATCGGACGATAGCCCTTCATCCGGTTTCCAGTAGCAAATCAGCAAAGGGACATTTGGTAGGGGGTGCAGGACCAGGGCGATATCGGCCTGGTAGTGATTGGTGACCCGTTTCCCGTTGAACAGGTGGACCAGATCATCGAAAAGCTCCGGGTAGGTGTCGGCCAGTTTTTTCATCGGTTTCTCGCAGCGTTGCCCGAAAAGGCGGTACCAGTCCCGGCCGCTGGGCAATTCGCGCAGAGGGACCCACTTTCCGGCGGCCGGAATCCCGCCGCCATCTATGATGTAGTTCAAAATGGGAATCACCACCCGGGGATGCACGTGGATGTCCGAGTACAGGTTGCCTTTTGAATCCACACTGAAATCTTTGCCCATCACTTTCAGGGTCAGGCGACCATTCACCATCCGCCCGCCCAGTTTAGGAGCAACCGCCGGAAGGTTTACGGCGGCGGCCCTGTTTTTAAGCAGTTCCAGCGCTTTTTCCAAGTCTTCGGCGGCACTCTGCGGTTTTTCGATTTTATTGCCGAACCGCTCGATGATATCGCTATCCAGGTGGGGGCACTGCGACAGCTCTTTACGGCCCTGGAAAACAGCCCCGGCAAAAGCCAGGCAAGTCGCTTCGTTACACTCCCGGCAATTGGTTTTGTCGAGCAGCTTGAATATATCCATGACAGTGTTCAGTTCGGGCATTGAGAGCTCTCCTTAATTTATATGCAGCGGCTTCATTTTACAGGATTGCTGCCAGGCAGAAAATCTTTATACTATAGCAGGGACCTTCCAAAATCCATATAAAGATGTTAACTTAATAGGGAATTATTTAAATTCCCTGTAGTTGCCTGCCCCGCCGCTTGAGATGCTAAAAATATACGATCCTTTAAAGGATACCCCGTCTGGTTGCGGCGGGGCGTTTTTCACCGGAGGCTGTGATGCCGCTGGACCAATTTCTTCCGGAGTATCATTTCAGCGAGTACCATGCGGTCAGGGTAAATGCCCCGCCCGAGATCGTCTTTCACTCAATAAAACAGGTGGATATGAGCGGTTCCCGCCTCATCAAAGGGTTGCTGGGACTGCGGCTGCTGTGGTCGGGAAAATTTGAGGTGAGTGCCTAAAGTTAAGGAAACCTGCCAATCAGATAAAATCAGTGGAGCGCAGCGCCTCCCAAACTTTAGGCATTTTAGAGCACTTTAGCCACTTCACACTTCGCTTCCTCCGCCCTTTCCTGCGATGCTCGGCGCGTCTTAAAGGGTAGGAAAAACCATGAAAGTCAGCCCCCTTTGAGGGGGCTTCCTGATGCCTCCCGCTTTGCGGGAGGAGCATCACTCAGGCGATTGGGCAATTGTTGCCCGATTCGCGTCCGCGACCCTGCCGGCGGCACAACACTTGTTGCATTGAGCCCGGAATTATGAAATATCCTTTCCATACAGAATCGGCCGGCGGGAGGTTGAAATGAAAAAGCAAACGATGGTGGTTATAATGATGGTCGTACTTGCCGGGTTCTTACCGGACCTGGTTTTGGCCGGCAACCGTGCCCTGGAAGAAGCCCGGGCCCAGTTTGCGGACCGTCATTACGATAAAGCGATATCCCTGATTGAAAAAGAGATAAAAAAGAGCGGGAAAAGCGCTGACCGGCTGGTTTTAATGGCCGACAGTTACCTGGCCCTGGGCGAAAAACGCAATGCCGAAAAAGCTTACCGCAAGGCGCTGGACCTGGAATCCGGGCATGTGGATGGCAGCCTTAATCTCGGTATGCTGCTGGTCGCCAACCGCGAAAGGCGTGAGGCGATTGCCCTGATCAAAGGGGTCCTGGCTGAACATCCGAACCACGCCCGGGCCCATTTTTGTCTGGGTATGGCTTATAACGCGCGGGCGGATATAAACGATGCCTTTGCGCAGTACAAAATATTAAAAAAGCTCGACAAAGATCTGGCTGCCGAGCTTTATGATGCCATTTTTCTAAAGTAAACAGCCCCGGGTGGGCGGAACGGCAAAACGTTTTTTTGCCAACGGGGCGGATCAAAACAATTAAGGGATGCGTGGTTGCTTAAATGGATTTTAGTGTTTTTTGTGCAATGGATGTCGGGCCGCGGGATGATCAGGAGGATTGCATCCTGTTACAGGGAGCCGCGATCCAGGCACGCCAGTTTGAAGAAAGTCGCAAGTTTTCTTCTGATGCGATCGAGATATTGGCGGTTTGTGATGGCATGGGCGGCCTGGCTGCCGGCGAAAAAGCCAGTCGGTTTGTCTGTGAGGGTCTTGCGAAACTGGGTGGCGGGACCGGCGCGATCGAAGATATCCGTCCCGGCCTGGAAAAGATCCAGCTGGCCATGGAACGCGACTACCAGGAGGAGTGTGGAACCACCGTGGCCGGTTTGATGGTTGCGCCAACCGGTATAGAGGTGTTCAACCTGGGAGACAGCCGCGTTTACAGGGCGTCGGCCGGAAAACTCGAGTGCTGTTCTTACGACCATTCCATCGTACAGGTTCTGCTTGACGAGGGCAAGATCACCGACCGGGAGGCTTTTGAGCATCCCTACCGGAACCTGATTACGGCCGGCATGGGGCCCGCATTTTCATACAAATGGGCGTTGGAGACCATTCATTTACAGTCCGAACCCCTTGAGACGGCGCCAGCGGTGTACCTTATCTGCAGTGACGGGGTTTGCGATGTGTTGACCGACCGCGAGATCCTGGGTGCCCTGGGGGATGACCCGGTGGCCAACGGCCCGGCCCTGATGGAACTTATTAAAGCGGTTTTCATGAAGGACAACACCAGTTTCATGGTTGTGGAGATCATCCCCTGAAATGGAAGACGTCATAAAACAGTGCCTGCCTACCTATACCGTGGATGAAAAGATCGGGAAAGGTGTCTACGGCAGCGTTTACAGAGTTCAGGATGCTTTCAAACAGCGTGCGGTCAAGGTCGTACCCATAATGGTTGAACGGTCCCTTTCATGTTCAACCGAAGCAAAACTCGATTCACGGGTTTCCCAGGATTTTCATGCGGTCAGGGAGTATTACGAGAAAATCAAGGGCCCGGGCGTCGTGGAGATCCATGATTTCTTTCTGGTGGATAAACAGGTGACCCAGGGCAGTGTGCGTGCCCACCTTGTTATCCTCATGCAGCTCTGCCAGTCCAACCTGCTTGATTACGTGATTGACAATTACCCATTGCCGGTTGATACGGCCCGGCTCTTGATGCGGTCACTGGCAACAATCCTCGCACGGCTTTCCATCGAAACCGACGGGATTTTCATGCTTACCGACCTGAAGCCATCCAACCTGCTGATTACCGGTGAAGCCGAGATCCTCATAGGCGACCTGGGAGGCCTCAAACGGCTAAGCAGTGCGTCCACATCGGCCGGGGCTCAGTTTTCACCGAATTGGTCGTCACCGGAGTTTATCCTGCAGGGGGCCCAGCCGAATATTGCTGCCATGGTGTTTTCATTCGGAATGGTGAGCTATTTTATAATGGAAGGTCACCTGCCCTATGAGGATGAGGATTTCGCCGGCCGGATGCGGAGCATCAAGTCCGACGGGATTACCTTTTCCAGAAATGACCTGCCTGATAATATCCGCTATATTATTGAGCAGTGTGTCAAGTTTGATTCACGCTTACGGCCGGCAGATTTCAGTGAGATCCGGGAGATTCTGGAAACCGGCGAGATGCCGGTCAAACCTGCGTCCACCAAAGTTTCTATCGGAAACCGAGGCGAGTTATCCACAGCCGGAACAGACGTGGGATCGCGTTCGTCGCAATCATCAAAAAAAGAGCCGTTTCGTCCCGGGCAGCAGTGGCGGGAGCCGGTTGCGGGGATAGAGTTTGTATGGGTTCCCGGGCGGATACCGACCGGTTCCGACAGCCGGGAAAGACCGCTGTCGGGGTTCTGGATGGGACGCTATCCGGTGACCCAGGGGCAGTGGAAAAAGGTCATGGGGCAGAACCCGTCGCACTTTGCACAGGGCAGCAGCTACCCCGTGGAAGGGGTCGCCTGGGGGGACGCTCTGGATTTTACCAGGCGTCTGGCCGGGTTGAATAAAAGCCGCTATTTTTTCTGCCTGCCCACCGAATCCCAGTGGGAGCACGCCGCCCGGTGGGACGCCGACCCTGATTCCGGCACCCCGGGACACCTGGATAAGTTTGCCTGGCATAACAGTAACAGCGGCCTTTCCACACAGCCTGTGGGGCAGAAAGCCCCCACTGGTCTCGGGTTGTATGACATGCTGGGCAATGTGATGGAGTGGTGTGGTGAGGGCAGTGCCGAAGAGATCTACCAGGCGTACCGGAGGCATGGCTCCGCCTATGATGAGGTGGGGCGGAAACAGGCGGGCCGGGGGGGCAGTTGGAAATCGGCCCCTGAACAGTGCTCCCCGGACTCCCGGAAATTGTTTCCCCGGCAACTGGGGTACTCGGATCTGGGCTTCCGGATCATCCGGCTGAATCGCCAAATCGAAAAATGAGAGAGCTTCCAGATATTTTAAATAACCGTTTCCTGACACTGCCACCGGGCTCTATGCGGTATCCTGCTCAAAAGTTGGGCAGACTGCTGATCCTGGCAGCGTGCTTGCTTGCAATGGCAGGGTGCGTTACACCCCGTCAGCCAGCGGTGACGCCTGTCGACCGGCCATCTACCGGGGCGCCCGGTAATGACACCAACCGCTGGTGGCAGATACGCTTTGTTTTCGACTGGCCGGAGAGATCCATACCCGCCTGGCACCTGGACCTTCTGGTGGCGCACCGGGTAGTGGCGCCGGTTTTGGAAAAGCACGGGGAAGCCATTGCCCTGTGGCGCTTCCACCGCAGGGCGGCCCGGGATGAGACCGGGCACCAATTCAGCCTGATATTCTATGCGGGTACGGGACTATCCGGACAGATTTTCAATGCTATGCAAACTGCACCGGAAGTGGTCGGACTGCAGTCATCCGGGAAAATAAAAAAAATATCTATGGGGCCGACCGGGGCAAACGGGGGCCGCCATATTGAAGACACCAGTGACCCGCATTGGTCGGCCGAAGTTCAAAAATCATGGCCCTGGTTTATCATGGGGGTCAGCCGGATGTGGCTGACCCTTGCCGATGAAAAGGCCGCGGCCAGTGGCGGCGAACACTGGTCTGCTATGTTTCCGGACAGTATCGATTTCTATAAAGAACTCAACCAGGAGATTACCCAGGTATGGCAGGAAGAAGGTGCGCATGCGCTGCTGCACCATCTCAATGGAATTTT
>CAZYGG010000067.1:0-19081 GCA_964647585.1 uncultured Desulfobacterales bacterium | reverse complement strand
GGGCTATTCCGAGGGGTTCAAAAAAGTGAAAACGCAGCCCTGGGCCGAAAGATGCCCTCTGTGGCGGGACACTACTTGATGCCGGCAATCCCCTGGGCTATATTATAGCAATAGTCTCCTATCTTTTCGAAATTAGAGAGAATGTCGCTGAATATCAAGCCCGGTTCGTTACTGCAGATACCTTCTTTCAGTCTAAAGATGTGATCGTTGCGCATTTCGTCCCGCATAAAATCGATATTGTCTTCAATCGTCTGGGCATCGGTCATGAAATTGGAGGTGGTCTTCTGCATTCCCCCCTGTACAAGCATGAGAAACGCCACAGCCTGGTTCGAAATGACCTGGATGTCCTTCAGGGCGTCTTTAGAGAAATTGATATCTTGATCAATGATGTCTTCCGCCATTTCCGCCAAGTTTTCCACGGCATCGCCAATCCTCTCTATGTTATTGGTCACCCGGATCATACTAGAAAGCTCTTTGGCTTCAACTTCACTGACATCCTCCTGGTATATGCGCGTAAGGTATCGAATTATATCCTTTTGCATGGCATCAAGATGGTCCTCGTAACGCTGCCATTTACTGAGTTTTTTGGCATCACGAGTCTGCAGTGATTCAAGCGTATTTTTCAACGTGATCAGGGCAACGTCTGCCATCCGGGAGATTTCACTTCTCACCTGGGTGATGGCTGCGATGGGGTTGTCAATAAAGCGATCGTCGAAGTTGGGCATTCTAAAGAGGTCCTGATCTTCAAGGTCCTCTTTTGGGGAGAGCAGAATGGCGGCCTTTATGAGCCAGGGGAGCAGGAAAAGGAAAATAAAGGCGTTCACCACGTTGAACATGGTGTGGCCGTTGGCGATGTATCTTGAAATATTAACCACATCGCCTGCGACTACCTGTGTTACGGCACCGGCCCCCATCAGGTGGGTGGCAAACTCGACCATCCTGAGAAAAAGTGGGAACATAGCCAAAATAATGATGACCCCGATAATATTGAAGAGGGCATGGGCACGGGCCGCCCGGTAAGCATTGACATTGGTGGCCCCTATGGTGGCCAGCTGCGCGGTGATGGTGGTACCGATATTTTCGCCCAGCACCAGGGCCATAGCGGCCGGAAAATCTAAAAGACCCTGGGAAGCCAGGGTCATGGTCAGGCCAATGGTCGCCGACGACGACTGGACTACAACCGTCAATATGGCCCCTGTGGTCACGCACAACAACATGCCGGTGAGTGTTCTGGCATCGAACTGGGTAAAGAAACTGATGAAGGCCGGGTCGCCTTTGATCGGCGACAGGCCCTGTTTCATGACGGTCATGCCATAAAAAAGCAGACCGAATCCAAGTATGATGTCGCCAATATAGCGATTTCTTCTCTTTTTTGAAAAGAACTTCAACACCACCCCGAGGGCAATGGCCGGCAGGGCCAGCTTGGTAAGTTTAAATGCAATCATCTGGGCCGTAATGGTCGTGCCCACATTGGCCCCCAGAATGACACCGACCGCCTGCGGCAGCGTCATCATACCCGCGCCGACAAAACTTATCAGCATCACGGTCGTCGCTGAAGAAGATTGAATGATAGCCGTGACGCCGGCACCGGTTGCAAACCCGGCCACCCGGTTGGTGGATACGGCCCCGAGTATTGTTCTGATGCGGTCACCGGCAGACATCTGGAGCCCGTCTGTCATCATTTTCATACCGAGTATGAAGAGCCCCAGCCCCCCCAGTGTCTGTATTAACACCCCGGATATACTCAAGTTAGTTCTCCTAAAAGATTGGCAAACCGGTTTTTCGTATATTTATTCTGTCGAATTCTGATTTTACAATGGTTTTTTATATCGGATGATTTTATAAATTTAGTAATGGAAACAGGTGGTTGAGTCTTTTGAAGTTGCACTATTACGCTGTTATAACAGCCACTTTGGGATTAGTAAAGGGCTTCAAACGGAAAAATAACTTGGTGGTTGATTAATCGTCTGGAATTATTTAAAAATAAAAATCAACGCCTTTAATCGCAAAAAGAGACGGCATTAACATGAATGGGATCTATCGCCTGAAAAACAGTGTTCAGGAATATGCCTGGGGATCGCAGACAGCCATCGCCGAACTGCTTGGCGAGCCTGAACCGTCCCCGGTCCCCCAGGCGGAGCTCTGGATGGGCGCCCACCCCAAGGCTCCTTCTCTGGTAGTTACCCCGGATAAGGACATCCCGTTAAACGGTTTTATCGCCGACGATCCTGAAAACGTTCTGGGAACAGCAGCGGCCCGCCGGTTTGAAAACCGGCTGCCCTATCTTTTTAAAGTACTGGCCGCCGCCAAGCCACTTTCCATACAGGCCCATCCCAATCTGGCCCAGGCCAGGCAGGGCTTTGAAAGGGAAAACAGGAGCAGTATTGATATCAAGGCGCCCGAACGCAACTATCGGGATGCCAACCATAAACCGGAATGTATCTGTGCCCTGACCGATTACTGGGCCATGAATGGTTTCAGGGAAAGCGAAGTTATCGTCCGGGGTCTGCAAACGCTCTGTCCAGGCACCCTGAATGACATTATCGACCGGACGCTGCCGGAGGGGACGGTAGACCTGCGACGGTTTTTTGAAGCCTTGATGACCCTGAAAACAAGTGTGCGCCGCCTGGTGGTCAGTGAGGCCCTTGAAAACCTGTCGATACTCCCTGAGAACGATGGTGCCGGAAACTGGATTCAGCGCCTTCAGGATGAATACCCCTATGATATCGGAGTTTTGTCACCGGTCATCCTGAACCTTGTCTGTCTCAAGCCGGGTCAGGCCATGTTTCTGCCGGCCGGGCAGCTGCACGCCTATCTGGAGGGTGTCGGCATTGAACTGATGGCCAACTCGGACAATGTCCTGCGGGGCGGATTGACCCCCAAGCATGTGGATGTCGCGGAACTGATGCGGGTGCTGAATTTCAAGTCAACCCCCCTGGACATTCTCCTGCCTGAACCGGTCAGTACCACCGAAAAAGTATTCCGGACCGCCACGGACGAATTCGAGCTGTCGGTGATAGATGCGGAAAACAGCCGGCCACATACCAATCGCCGGCGGGATGCGGTTCAGATTCTACTTTGCACAGCCGGCCGGGCTACCATCTCCCGACAGGCCGACAGCGGAAAAATCGGGGTCCGCAAGGGTTCCTGCCTGCTGGTAAAAGCGGAGGCCCCCGCTTTTCAGATCGAAGGCAAAGCGACCTTCTACAAGGCCGCTGTTCCTGAAAAATCATAATCCGGGCAGATGCTTATAACAATTGACAACCAGCGGGATTAGGGTGTAATAGTCGGGAATCGGCATACAGAAATACCACTTTAAAAATAACCGCATACAACCAGGGCGTAAAATTGATCCGGGAGGTAAACCGATGAAACAGACCCGTAAAAACCTTACTCTAATGATCCTTTTGACTATGGTACTCGCGTTTTTTCTGGCCGTTTCAGGATGTACCGGCATGCAAACCACAAGCAGCGAACCGTCCTCTTCCGCTTCTGCCAAAAAAGATGAGGGCCCGGTGCCCCTGTACTATGATTTCGGAGATGTCCTGGTGCCCAGCGAACTGAAGATAGATAAGAAAAATTCCTTTGTTTTCCAGACCCCGGGGCTGTCGGCTGGTGTACTCAGCCTCAGCGGACGGGTCGAGAGCAGTTCCCTGATTGCCTTTTTCGAAAACAACATGGCCAAAGACGCCTGGAAGAAGGTCAGTTCGTTCAAATCCCCCCGCACCATTTTGATGTATCAAAAAGAAAATCGCTGGTGTGTCATCAATATCACCGACGGGGATTTCTCCACCAGTGTCGAAATCTGGGTTGCCCCGACTATGAGAGAGACAGAAACCGGGTTAATGAAGTAAGGGGCGTCGACACACACTATGAAAGACATACTGACCGACAAAAACATAGTCCTCGGAGTATGCGGCGGCATCGCCGCCTACAAGAGTGCGGAGCTGCTAAGGCTTTTCATTAAGAAAGGCGCTAAAGTCCGTGTAATAATGACAAAAAGCGCACTTAAGTTTGTCGGCGAAACCACCTTCGCGGCCCTGTCGGGGACCCGTGTCTGCAGCGATCTTTTCGAATCGGAAACTACTGACGACGGCGCGGCCATCAAGCATATTGAGTGGGCCGATGCGGCCGATGCGGTTGTCATTGCGCCGGCCACGGCGAACATCATCGGCAAACTTGCCAACGGCCTGGCCGACGATGCCCTCAGCACCTTCATGCTGGCCGTTACGGCGTCTAAATTTATCTGTCCATCCATGAATACCCACATGTATGAAAACAGGGCTGTCCAGCGGAATATAGATCTCCTGGAACAGGATGGATGTACAATTGTCGAACCCGGTTCAGGGTCATTGGCCTGCGGCACCGTGGGCCCCGGCCGACTGCCGGAACCGCAGGAGATCCTGGCTGCTGTTGAGTCGGGACTGACCCTGAAAGACCTGGACAACCGAAAAGTGATGGTGACTGCCGGCCCCACCCACGAACCCCTGGACCCGGTCCGCTACATCGGCAACCCCAGTAGCGGCAAGATGGGGTATGCCATCGCCCGGGCGGCCGCAAATCGCGGAGCGGAAGTAACCCTGGTAACCGGTCCCACCGTACTGGACGACCCGCCGGGTGTAGCCGTGATCCGGGTAAAGACCGCCCTTGAAATGTCCGCAGCTGTTATGGACGGTTTCGCTGACACGGATATTCTGGTGAAGAGTGCGGCGGTTTCTGATTTCAGACCGGCTGACAGCTGTGACCAGAAGGTCAAAAAAAATGAAGCGGCCATGTCGATTGAACTGGCCCGCAATCCTGACATCCTGAAAGAAGCCGGACAGCGTAAAAAAAAGCAGGTGTTAATCGGGTTTGCCGCGGAGACGGAAAACCTGGAAACCTATGCGGCCGGAAAGCTGAAAGAGAAAAACCTGGACCTGATCGTCGGTAATCTGGTTACCGGACCGGAAGCCGGGTTTGGTACCGATACCAACCGGGTGACCCTGTTTTTCAAGGATAACACCCACGAAAGGGTTCCGCTCATGGAGAAAGAACTCCTGGCCCACGTTATTCTTGACCGGATTGTAAAGTTGATGGACTCGTAAACAGTCATTTTTTGACTTTTTCTCGTGTTTTATGTTTTAGGTGTTAAGTTTTAAGTATCTGTTTTGATGGTTCTTATTCTAATCTTAACACCTAAAACCTAACACTTAAAACTAATGAATTCGGTTTTTTACGAATTCATCAAAATTGAAATGACCAAAAGCACGCCACAACAGCCTGCCGATCTGGTGGGCGAAGTGATCCAATCCCTGAAACATATGGCCCAGGCGGGATGCAACGGATTTGATTGCCCCCCGGCATCCCTGGAAATCCTGAACCAATGGAAAAAACCACTGGCGGTTAAGGGCAAAGAACCACTTTCCGGCCAAGGCGAATCCAATAAGAAAACGCTCACGGACATCCGCGCGGACCTGGGCGACTGCCGCCGCTGCAAGCTCTGTGAAAGTCGCAACTCAATTGTATTCGGGCAGGGCGCTGAAAATGCCCGGCTCGTGTTTGTGGGGGAAGGGCCCGGCGCTGCGGAGGATCGTCAGGGACAGCCTTTTGTGGGGGCCGCCGGCCAATTATTAACGAAGATCATCCAAGCCATAAAAATGACCCGCGAGGATGTTTATATCTGTAACATTATTAAGTGCCGTCCACCTGGAAATCGCAACCCCCAACCTGACGAGATCGCGGCCTGTGTGCCATTTCTAAAGCGCCAGTTGCAAGTCATTGCACCGGACTATATCTGTGCCCTGGGAAGCTTTGCCGCTAAAACGCTCCTGGACACCGAGACCCCGGTATCGAGACTGCGGGGGCGGCTGCATGACTACATGGGCATACAATTGCTGCCGACCTATCATCCGGCTTATCTTTTGAGAAACCCCGAACGCAAGCGGGATGTCTGGGAAGATATGAAACTGTTGATGCGCAGTATGGGGATAGACCATTAGCTTTGTTTTAGCTCCGCCATCTCTGGTTGTGGTCCCGCAAAGGTTTACCGATTCGGTGACAACATGTTGTAAGTTGAGAACTTGTCGAAATGGCAGGATACCTTCCTTGGATATTGGATATTTGTTTTTCAGTCCCCTGTAGGGGACTTCCTGATGCCTCCCGCTTTACAGAAGGATCACCACACGTCATCTCCAGCTGATCAACTGTTGACAACCCCCTGAAAACAGCGTATTTTAGAACCTCCAAAGTTGCAGACACATAAGGCTTCAAGATACTCTGGAATGGCTCGGCGGAGGCTGTCAGCCTCCGCTTTTTTATGAAAAGGAGGAAATGACGTATGAGTACTGAAAAAAGCGAAAAACCTCTGGATAAAATGACCGTAAAAGAGCTGCGCGATGTTGCCAAGGAGATCCCCGAGATTACCGGGGTACACGGAATGAACAAGGCCGACCTGCTGGAGGCGGTCATGCAAGCGCAGGGTATCGAGGCAACCCCCAAGGCAACCCCCAAGGCAAAACCCAAGGCCATAGCCAAGAAAACCGACCGGGATGCAAAATCGTTGAAAAAAGCCATAAAAATGTTTCGAAGAAAACAGGCCCAGGCGGCCAAAGCCGACGATAAAAAGATGGCGGCCATATACAGACGCAAAATTTCCAGGCTCAAGAAGAAGACCAGAAATGCCGCCTGACAGGCAGGTGCCTGACCGTCATGGTGATGCTATGCAGAGACAGGCCACGGGAAAACTGATCGATCTGTTCGTGGACGCGCTCGCAGCGGAGAAAGGTTACTCAACCAGAACCTGCAGGGCCTATCGACACGATATCGTAGAGTTTTTTTCTATTCTGCAGGAAAACGGGCCAAACGACCGACCAAAGACGGACAGCGACGCACTGCCGGAACCGGGCACGGTTACCGGTCTTAAGATTCGCTATTATCTTGGGGTTTTACATAAAAAGAACAAGAAAGTGACCATTGCCCGGAAGCTCTCCGCCATCCGCTCTTTTTTCAAGTTCCTGATTAAGCAGGGGGTTGTGGAGCACAATCCGGCCACTGCGGTGACAACCCCCAAGCAGGAGAAAAAAATACCGACGTATCTGCCTGTAGACGACATATTCAGGTTGCTGGATTCCATTGAAACAAAAACCCTGCTGAAAGCCCGCAACCGGGCCATGTTCGAAACCCTCTATTCGTGCGGCATCCGCGTGTCGGAACTGGCCAATCTGGATGTTGAAGATATTGACCGATCATCAGGGGTTATCCGGGTACTGGGCAAAGGCAATCGCGAACGCCTGGTACCCATCGGCCGGAAGGCACTCGGCGCCATGGCGGACTACCGGAAAAGGCTGAGACGTGAGCATCCCGAGATCGACACTGAGAAAGGCCCGCTATTTTTAAATAAAAACGGTAAAAGACTGACCACACGGTCGATTGCCAGGATACTGGAGAAAATCGCCATGGAATGCGGGCTGGTAATCCCCATTTCACCGCATGGATTGAGACATACCTTCGCAACCCATATGCTGGATGCAGGGGCCGATCTCAGGGCCATCCAGGAGTTGCTGGGCCATAAAAGCCTCGCAACCACCCAGAAATACACCCATGTGAGTATCGACCGACTCCTGGAAACCTACGATAAAGCGCATCCACGCAAATAACCTTAAAAAACCGCACAAAATCTTCAATTTGGGGTTTCAAGTTTCAAGTTTTAGGAGTATGTGAACGAGTGGTCTTTTATAAGGATTGTCATCATTTCGGTCTATTAAAATTGATGAGCCAGTAAAAAGTGAATAATTGACTTTCACTCATGTTTTATGTTTTAGGTGTTAAGTTTTAAGTATCTGTTTTGATGGTTTTTTATTTTTGTCCTAACACCTAAAACTTAACACTTAAAACTGATGAATTCGACTTTTTACAAATTCATCAAGATTAAAGGAATCAAAATGCAGTTTCACGGAACAACGATACTGGCCGTACGGCTTAATGGCAAGCTGGCGGTTGCCGGCGATGGTCAGGTTACTTTAAATAACACGATCATTAAACACCACGCCCGTAAGGTACGGCGGATATATAACGACACCATTATCACCGGTTTCGCGGGTGCCACCGCGGATGCATTGACCCTCTCCGAAAAGCTTGAAAAAAAACTGGAACGTTATAACGGCAACCTCATGCGCAGTGCCGTCGAATTGGCCCGGGAGTGGCGCACCGACAAATACCTGCGGCGCCTGGAGGCGATTATGATTGCCGCGGATGATGCCAGCATGTTCCTTATTTCGGGAAATGGGGATGTGATCGAGCCGGACCAGGGCATTATCGCCATTGGTTCAGGCGGTGTAGCCGCCCAGTCAGCAGCCCTGGCCCTGTCGCGCCACACGGATATGGAAGCGCGGGATATTGTTACCGAGGCTATGGGGATTGCCGGATCAATCTGTGTTTTTACCAACGACAGCATCACCATAGAAGAAATGGAGACATCGTAAAATTCTCGGTTCGGGGTTTAATCACTTGAACCCTTGGCCCCTCGAATCCTTGAACCCTTAACTTTTGATCTGTATTTTATATTATGAGTGACCTGAAACCATCTGAAATTGTAAAAGAACTGGATAAATACATTGTCGGGCAGAACAATGCCAAGCGATCCGTGGCCATCGCGCTGCGCAATCGCTGGCGCCGACAACAGGTGCCGGATGACCTGCGCGATGAAATAGCGCCGAAAAACATTATCTTAATCGGCCCCACCGGGGTTGGCAAAACGGAAATAGCCAGGCGGCTGTCAAACCTGACCGACTCACCGTTGATCAAAGTGGAAGCATCTAAATTTACGGAAGTCGGGTATGTGGGGCGGGATGTGGAATCGATGGTCAGGGACCTGGTCGAACTTACGGTGAACAACCTGAAAGTGCGGGAGCAGGAATCCGTGCAGACCAAAGCGCGGCAGAACGCGGAAGAAAGGATGCTGGACCTGCTGCTTCCCCCGGTGGAGACAACACCCGCTGTCCACACCGACCCGGCCGTTGACCGTCCCTTTGAATTGGAAACGGAAAGCACGCCGGACAGGTCCGGAACCCGTGAAAAACTCAGGAAACTGCTCAGAAGCGGCAAACTGGACCAGCGCACAGTAGACTTGGAAGTGGCGGACAAATCCGTTCCCATGGTCGAAATTTTTTCAAACATGGGTATGGAAGAAATGGGCATTAATTTCAAGGATATGTTAGGTGGGTTGGCCCCTAAATCAACCAAACGTCGTAAGATAACGGTGCCCGAAGCCATGGACATCCTGGCCCAGGAGGAAGCCCAGGGGTTGGTCGACATGGACCGGGTTGTCAAAATGGCCGTGGAAAAGGTTGAACAAGCGGGTATCATTTTCCTGGATGAAATTGACAAGATCGCCGGAAATCATGGCGGCAGCGGACCGGATGTAAGCCGGGAAGGGGTCCAGAGAGATCTTTTACCGCTGGTGGAAGGAAGCACGGTAACCACCAAGTACGGACCTGTCAAAACGGACCACGTCCTCTTTATCGCTGCCGGGGCTTTTCATACTATTAAGCCGGCGGACCTGATTCCCGAACTTCAGGGGCGGTTTCCAATCCGGGTTGAACTCAGTTCCCTGGGAAGCAAGGAATTCTACCGGATCCTGACCGAGCCCAAAAATGCGCTGTTGCTGCAGTACCTGGCCCTGCTCAGGACAGAGGGCCTGGAAGTCATTTTCACGGACAATACCGTCAAGGAGATTGCCCGGATAGCCGAAGAGGTGAACAACAACACGGAAAATATCGGTGCCCGCAGATTGCATACGCTCATGGAAAAACTGCTTGAAGACGTGCTCTTTGACGCCCCGGATATGGATACCGATCGCGTGGAAATTGACGTGGATTATGTCAATGGAAAGCTGAAAGATATCACGGAGAACGAGGACCTTAGCAGGTATATTCTCTAAAAGCAGTTTTAAGTTTTAGGTGTTAAGTGTTAAGTGTTTGTTCTTAATCGCTTTTGGTGTGTCCTAACACCTAAAACGTAAAACATAAAACTGATGCATTGGGCTTCTTACATAGGCATTGCCTGAAAACTCCCAAGAGAAATTACAATGACAAAAAAAACCGAAACCAATGTCGCGGAGATCCTGATCGAGGCCCTGCCTTATATCAAGCGATTCTCCGGTATGATCATGGTGATCAAATATGGCGGACACGCCATGGTGGACGAACAGTTGAAGGCTGACTTTGCCCGCGATATTGTCCTGATGAAGTTCATCGGACTTAATCCGGTAATCGTCCATGGTGGCGGCCCGCAGATTAACTCCGTTCTTGACCAGATGGGGATAGAATCTCGCTTTGTGCGCGGTATGCGTATGACCGACGCCCAGACAATGGACGTGGTGGAGATGGTCCTGGGAGGTAAAGTGAACAAGGCCATCGTCGCCCAGATCAATGCCCAGGGCGGAAAAGCCGTCGGTCTGTCCGGTAAGGACGGGAGTTTGATCCAGACCGAGAAACTGCAGATCGTCCACCAGGAAAAGGCGGATGAACCGCCCGAGATTATCGATCCCGGCCTCGTGGGGGAAGTCACCAGCGTCAATCCTGAAATTATCGATACACTGATTCAAAAAGGATTTATCCCGGTCATCGCCCCGGTGGGCACGGGGCCGGATGGTGAAACCTACAATATCAATGCGGACCTGGTGGCCAGCCGCATAGCCATAGCCCTGTCGGCCGGGCGTCTTATCCTGATGACCGACGTGGACGGCGTGCTGGACGGCGATGGAAAGCTGATCTCGTCCGTGAATGCCGCCGATATTCGCCGGATGATCGCTGCGCAGGAGATCACCGGCGGCATGATCCCCAAAATCGAGTACGGTCTCAAAGCGCTGGAAGCCGGGGTGGAGAAGGCTCCGATTATAAATGGTACCCACCGGCATGCGCTGCTGCTGGAACTTTTTACAGACAAAGGTATAGGAACGGAAATCGTAAAATGAAAACAGATACAAAAGAGTTGGCGGATGAGTACATCGCCGGGACTTACGCCCGGTTTCCCCTTGTCTTAGCAAGCGGCAGCGGCAGTACGGTCTGGGACGAGGAGGGGCGTCAATATACGGATTTTATTGCCGGCATAGCGGTCTGCAGCCTCGGGCACGCGCATCCGCAAATCGCCAAGGCGGTAAGCCGTCAGGCGGAAACGCTCTGCCACGTCTCCAATCTGTATTATACCCGGCCCCAGGCCGAACTGGCCCGGGCGCTGGTATCCCGGTGTTTTGCCGAGCGGGCCTTTTTCTGCAACAGCGGGGCCGAGGCGAATGAGGCGGCCATAAAGATCGCCCGAAAATATTTCAGTGACCGCAAACAACCTGAAAAATATCGCATTATCTCCATGCGGCAGTCTTTTCACGGCCGTACCATGGCGACCCTTTCCGCCACGGGCCAGGACAAGATCAAAAAAGGATTCGATCCCTTTCTGGGAGGGTTTGATTTCGTACCTTTCAACGACATGAAAGCCCTTGAAGTGGCTCTGACGCCTGACACCTGCGCGGTGATGATGGAACCGGTTCAGGGGGAGGGGGGCGTTGTCTGCCCGGACCCCGGCTATCTAAAGGCTGTACGTGCGTTCTGTGACCAGAACGATCTGCTGCTGATTTTTGACGAAATCCAGACCGGCATGGGTCGTACGGGCAAGCTGTTTGCCCATGAACATTTCGGCGTGGCGCCCGATGTCATGACCCTGGCCAAAGCTCTGGCAAACGGGTTTCCCATGGGTGCCATGTTGGCCTCCGCAAAGGTCGCCCCTGCTTTTAGTCCCGGCGCGCATGCTTCCACGTTCGGGGGCACACCGGTTATTTCAGCTGCCGCCCTGGAGACGGTCCGCATAATGACAGAGGAAGGTATCGTCGAACAATGCGCCGCCACCGGCGATTATTTCAAAGAACGGCTGACCTGGCTGCAGAAGCAACACGCGTGTATCGAAGAAGTGAGGGGCCTCGGACTTCTGTGCGGCATCCGGCTCAACCGGCCTGGCAGTGAAATCGTTACGGCCTGTCTGGAACGCGGTTTTTTAATTAACTGCATCCAGGACCATATACTCAGATTTGCACCGCCGCTGATCATCACAAAAGCGGAGGTCGACGCCCTTATCGAGTGTCTTGACCAAATCATGCAGGCACTGTAATAGAACAGAACTCAGCCTGACAGGCTGTAGACATTTAGCCTGTGTGAAAAACCTTTAATCGCTATCGCAATCGAAATGCGATCCAGATACGAATCTTTAAAGAGACCGAACAAAAAAGTTAGGAGATTTGAGCAGTGGCAAAGAAAATAGAAAAAGTGGTTCTGGCGTATTCGGGAGGACTGGACACCTCCGTTATCCTTAAATGGTTGATTGAGACGTATCAGTGTGAGGTGATCACCTTTTCGGCTGATATCGGGCAGGGGGAAGAACTCGACCAGATCGAACCCAATGCGTTGAAGACCGGCGCGTCCAAAGTATATATCGACGATCTCAGGGATGAATTTGTACGCGATTACGTCTATCCGGCCTTTCGGGCCAATGTCATATACGAAGGCCAATACCTGCTGGGCACCTCCCTGGCCCGCCCCCTGATCGCCAAAAGACAAATGGAGATCGCGGCCCTGGAAGGGGCGGATGCCGTCAGTCACGGAGCCACCGGCAAGGGCAATGACCAGGTGCGCTTTGAACTCGCCTACCTGGCCATCAACCCCGCCATCAAGATCGTGGCGCCCTGGCGAGAGTGGGATCTCAATTCCCGCAGTATTCTCATGGATTTTGCGGAAAAACACGGTATTTCCGTACCGACGTCACACGCGAAGCCCTACAGCACGGACAGGAACCTGTTGCACATCAGTTTCGAAGGCGGCGTTCTCGAAGACCCCTGGCATGCCCCTCCGGCAGACATGTACACCATGACATCGTCCCTGCAGGATGCCCTGGACGAACCCGAAGACATCGAAATCGCTTTTGTTGAGGGCAACCCCGTATCCCTTAACGGCAAGAAACTGGGACCGGCCGACATGCTGGCCGAACTCAATCGACGGGGTGGACGCCATGGTATCGGGCGGATCGACATCGTGGAAAACCGCTTTGTGGGTATGAAATCCAGGGGTGTCTACGAAACCCCGGGCGGCACCATTCTCAGGCAGGCCCACATGGCCATGGAATCACTGACCATGGACCGGGAGGTCACGCACCTGCGCGACTCCTTGATGCCGGAGTACGCCTCAATGATATACAACGGCTTCTGGTTTTCACCGGAACGCGAAATGCTGCAGACCCTGATCGATAAAAGCCAGCAGAACGTCTGCGGCGATGTGCGCCTGACCCTCTACAAAGGCAACTGCATCATGAGCGGACGCAGGTCGGAAAAATCGCTCTACAGTGAAGCCCACGCCACATTTGAGGAAGACGAGGTTTATAAACAGGCCGATGCCGAGGGCTTCATTCGGCTGAACGCTCTGAGACTGCGGTTGAACAGCCTGTTGAATAAATAGAAAGAGGGTTCGAGGGACCAGGGATTCAAGGGGCCAAGGGTAAAATCGAACAGCTTGCCTTTAGGACATAGCTTGAAAAGCGAAGCCTCAAACCTTGAACCTCCGAAAAGGATAGATCCATGTCAGAAAAACTGTGGGATGGCCGGTTTTCAGAAAAAACCAGTCGCAGTGTCGAGAAGTTTACCGCCTCGATCCAGGTGGACAGCCGGCTTTATGCGTATGACATCGCCGGCAGTGTCGCCCACTGTAAAATGTTGGCGAAGTGCGGGGTCATCACCGACGAAGAAGCGGCCGAACTGGTTCGCGGACTGGACATTATAAAAGAAGAAATAGAAAACGGGCGGATGGCCTACGACGACAGCCTTGAAGATATCCACATGCATATCGAGGCCCGGTTGTTCCAGGAGGTGGGGAAAGTCGCCCAGAAGCTGCACACCGCCCGGAGCCGCAATGACCAGGTAGCCCTGGATGTACGCCTCTATTTGCGCAAGGAAACCGCCGATATCATCCGGGGGCTGGCCTACCTGCGGGAGCAGATCCTGTTGCTGGCAGGGGCTAACACAGATGCAATCCTGCCCGGTTACACCCACATGCAAAGAGCCCAGCCGGTGTTGCTGGCGCATCACCTGATGGCCTACTATGAAATGTTCAGAAGGGATGCGCAGCGCTTTACGGATTGCCTGGACCGGATCAATGTCATGCCCCTGGGCACTGCGGCCCTGGCCGGGACAACTTATCCGATAGACCGGCAGTACGTGGCCGAATTGCTGGACTTTCCCGAGGTGTCCCCCAACAGCATGGATGCCGTGGCAGACCGGGATTTCGTCATGGAATTTCTGGCGAGTGCCAGCATCTGCATGCTCCATTTCAGTCGACTGTCTGAGGAGATGATCCTCTGGTCCACGTCTGAATTCGGGTTTATCGAGCTGTCCGATGCCTTTTCCACCGGCAGCAGCATCATGCCCCAGAAAAAGAATCCGGATATCCCGGAACTGGTGCGGGGCAAGGCCGGCCGTGTAATCGGCGACCTGGTCGCCATGCTGACCATCGTGAAATCGCTGCCCCTGGCCTATAACCGGGATCTGCAGGAAGACAAGGAGCCCCTTTTCGACGCCGTGGACACCCTGGCGGCCTGCGTGGATATCTACACGCGGATGCTGCCTGAAATCACCGTTAAGAAGGATCGCATGGTCCAGGCGGCCGCCACCGGGTATCTGAATGCCACCGACCTGGCCGATTACCTGGTGAACCAGGGGGTCCCCTTCAGGACTGCCCACAGTTGTGCCGGAAAGGCCGTTGCCTACGGTGTTGAAAATGGCCGGGAACTGCACGAATTGACTTTGGATGAACTTAAAAAGTTTGCGCCTGAAATTAATGCGGAGGTCTTTGCATTGCTGGAACCGGAAAGCGTGGTGAATCGCAGGACTTCTTTTGGCGGCACGGCGACGGATAATGTGGTGCGGGCAATTGCCGCAGCCAAAAAAGATCTTGAGAAAGAGATGAACAATCTCCCCGCCTTCTAATAAGGCCTTTGTTAAAACGGACGGGCAGAGCGGCTGTTAGTGACATGTCATTCTGAGGAGCTTGCGACGAAGAATCCCCCTCAATAAGATGAATAGTCTTGAATTTAAGGGGACGCTTCGCTGCGCTCAGAGTGACAGACCAAATGAAACATTTTCAACTTCCGGCATAAATGGACTTAAAGACGATGCGTACCATCTTGCGGTATTTAAACCCGACTACCGTCGTGACAGGCCTTCTGACAGGCGCCCTGTTCCTGGCTTCGGCCGGCTGCGGGGTCAAGGCGCCGCCAGTGGCCCCGAATACCAAGCCGCCGGTGATTGCAACCTTCACACACACCCTGCAAGACGATATGCTTACCCTTTCCTGGACACTGGCCGGGGGCGGCCCGACCCCGCAAAGTTACACGCTTTACCGGTCCCGGGTATCCCTGGCGGATAAACCCTGCGCGGGGTGCCCGCTGGTATTCAAGCGGCTTATGACGATCCCGGCTGATGGTCGGAACAACTTGGTTGAAACAGTATCCGTGGAAAAGGGGTACCGCTACGGATTCAAAATGACGGCAACGGACACCAACGGGCTCGAAGGACCCGATTCCAGAACAGTCTCATTCAGCTACTAACCATGCGAAATATTCCGTTTTATAAAATGAGCGGCAGCGGCAACGATTTTATCCTCATCGACAACCGGGAAGACATCCTGCCGGAAGATACCCTGACCGATTTCATCCGGAACGTCTGTCGGCGAAAAATGTCGGCGGGTGCCGATGGCATCATCCTGATTGAAGAGGCGGAGGGCCTCGATTTCCAGTGGCGCTTCTATAACTCGGACGGCAGCCGGGCGGAAATGTGCGGTAATGGGGCCCGCTGTGCTGCCCGTTACGCGCAATTGAACGGAATTGCCGGGTCACCGATGGTCTTCGGTACCGATGCCGGCCCTATCCGGGCAACCGTGAACGCCGACCGGGTAAAAGTTGGGATGACGCCGCCGACTGATTACAAGCGCTTGTTTACGTTAGAGATTGATGGCCAGAAGGTGGAGATGAGCTTCATTAATACCGGCGTTCCCCACGCGGTCATACGCGTTGATGATATCGATTCCGTACCGGTTGTCGACCTCGGTCGCCAGATAAGAGCGCATCCCGAGTTTTCACCAGCCGGCACCAATGTCAACTTTATAAGCGCTTCGAGCAACAACCGGATTGCCATTCGAACCTATGAAAGAGGCGTGGAAGATGAAACCCTGGCCTGCGGCACCGGTTCCGTCGCCGGCGCCCTGGTGCATGCCCTCCAGACCGGCGCGGAGTCGCCCGTTGATATGATTACCCGGAGCGGCAACCGGCTGACCATCCATTATGAGATCGCCGGAGAAACCTGCAGCGCAGCCTATCTGGAAGGTGACGCCCGGATCATCTATACCGGCAACCTGACACCGGATGCCTGGCAGTACTGATAATAAGCAAGCTGAATTGGTAATATACCGAATTAAGCGGTTTTAGGTCTTAAGTGTTAAGTTTTAAGTAACTGTTTATATTGTCACTCTGAGTGAAACGAAGAGTCCCCTACCACCCAAGGTCCTGTTCCATCGAGAGGGATTCTTCGTCGCTATGCTCCTCAGAATGACAGCTATAAGAGCAAGTGTATACAATTATGGAGAACGGTGTTACCGCTGTAAAAAGAGGGTAAATTGAGCACTGCCTATATCGCGGTTGGGTCGAATCTGGGTGACAAACAGAAAAACTGTGCCCGGGGAATAGATGCACTGGACCAGATCCGGGAAGTCACGGTCACGGCCCGCGCCGGAATATATAAAACCGCACCGGTGGATTATACGGACCAGGACTGGTTTGTGAATACGGCGGTCAGGATTGAAACAGGTCTTTCGCCCGATGACCTTTTAATTCGGCTAAAACAGATTGAGCGTGATGCCGGCCGGGATAAAGGGGGCATTCGTTTCGGTCCCCGGGTTCTCGATCTGGACATCATCTTCTATGACGACCTTGAACTCCGGACAGCGGTCCTCGATATTCCCCACCCACGCATGCACAAAAGGCGCTTTGTGCTAAGACCGATCTGTGATATAGATCCCACTGCCATGCATCCGACCTTGAAAATGCCGGTAAAATCCCTGTTGGAGGCAATCAATGATCCTGATCAGGATATCGAGCCGCTGCGATGATTAAACTTGTCATATTGTTACTGGTCGGTTACTTTGCCCTGAAAACTTTAAAAGGCATATTCGGACAAGGCCCGCAAGCCCGCATGGAAACCGGCAACAGACGATCCGGGGAAATAGATAACCTCATGGTTAAGGATCCCAATTGCCAGACGTACATACCCAAACGGGATGCCGTGCAAGCAGAGCAAAACGGCGAAACCTACTACTTCTGTACCCGGGAGTGTCGGGATGCTTACCTGATGAAACTGTAACGATTAGGGTGACCGCGGCAAACTGTCGGATACCTGATTTTGATGATGTTATATTTTTCCTAACACCTAACACGTAAAACCGATGAATTCGGCGTTCTTTCGAATTCATCAATTTTGAGGAGAAAGGGCACATGAAATTTTTTCTGGATACGGCGAACATCGATGAAATTAAAGACGCCAACAGCATGGGGATGGTGGACGGCGTAACCACCAATCCTTCCCTGATTGCCAAAGAGGGCCGTGATTTTGAAGAGGTCATCAAAGAGATCTGTGAAATCGTAGACGGCCCTGTCAGTGCCGAGGTCATCAGTACCGACGCGGAAGGCATGCTGAAAGAGGCCCGCCACCTGGCCGGCTTGCATAAAAATATCGTCATCAAGATACCCATGACAGTGGATGGCATCAAGGCCACCTGTCAATTGACAAAAGAGGGGATCAAAACCAATGTAACGCTGGTGTTTTCGCCGCTGCAGGCCCTGATGGCGGCCAAAGCCGGGGCCACTTATGTAAGTCCGTTTATAGGACGTCTGGATGATCTTTCCCAGGAAGGGCTCCAGCTCATTGAACAGATTGTCGAGATTTACGCCAACTATGCGTACGAAACCGAAATTATTGTTGCCAGTGTACGGAATCCGCTGCACGTTCTGGATTCCGCCATCATTGGTGCTGATATTGCCACCATTCCGTATAGCGTTCTGGCAAAATTTGCATCACATCCCCTGACCGACAAAGGACTCAAAGCGTTCCTGGATGATTGGAACAAATCGCAGGCATAGACTTGCCCAGGGCCCGGGCGGTGTATCTCCCGGGCGGGGAGGACCCAATGATCTGCTGCATAGCGTAAACAGGCCTCATTATGTTAAAAGGGAAAAAATTAAGCGAGCTGGCTTCCCACCCGAACGCGCTGACCATGTACCGCGTGGCAGCCGTCCCGGGAATCGTAATCCTGATGCTTTTTCCCAACCGGCTCACTTGCCTGATCGCCGCTATCTTATTTGCCGCCGCGGCAATTACCGATTTTTTTGACGGTTTCCTGGCCCGCCAGCGAGGACTGGAATCCAATTTTGGAAAAATCATGGACCCGCTGGCTGATAAAGTGCTGGTTTCGTCAGCCCTCATTATGCTCGCCGCCTACGGTTGGGCCCCGGCCTGGGTGGTGTGTATCATTATCGGCCGGGAACTGGCAGTCACCGGTCTGCGCAATTTCATGATCGAAAACAAAATCGACGTCGGCGCATCGAGCCTGGGCAAATACAAGACCGGGTTTCAAATAGCCGCGATCATACCGCTGCTGGGACACTACACCTGGTTCGGAATTGACATGCATGCCATTGGAAGCCTCTTCCTCTGGGTCGCTCTGGTAATGACAATCTGGTCCGGTGCGGATTATTTTATACGGTTCAGAAAACTATTCGTTGAGTAGAACCTATCACAAAAAACGGATTTTGGTTCAAGATCAAGGCGGGCGCTACATTCGAACCGGAGGAATACTCCAGTATTTTGAGGATTTGAATTTTGCGCCCAACGCCGAGGTTGGACCAAAAGACTTTTTTGAGATGGGTTCTGGTTTTTTTTATTGACATAACAGAGATTAAACTTTATAGAACACAACTTCTGAGCGGGAATAACTCAGTGGTAGAGTGCGACCTTGCCAAGGTC
>CAZYGG010000066.1:0-20019 GCA_964647585.1 uncultured Desulfobacterales bacterium | reverse complement strand
CCTTTATATCGTTTAACGCATGTGCGAAAACTCTTTTTGGGTAGAAAATCTAACAGCTGAGAAAAAACAATTCGCCCTTGATACATCGCCGTCTCCCTTCGTTAATATATGCTGTGAAGGGATCTATAGAACAATTTGGGCAAATTCAAAAGGTTGCCCATGCAAAATTGGCAATATTTGCTTTTATTTCAAAGATCTATAACGTTTTATTACAATCTTAACCGGACACTAGTGATATTTTTTATGTTTGTATTTTCAACTTTACACTCTTTTTAGAATAATAAAATCGGAAAATACTTTTGCGCAGTTACTAACAGGTAATCGCTTGTCTATTCATTATTTATCTCAGAAGCAATGTTGCTGACTTGGCTTGATAGTTCCACCCAAAACGCATCATCTACAAATTTAGAACTTCACATTGCTCATACGACGACTCGAAATAGTAAACAACAATCTGTGAGTGGCTACGCTACTGAGGCTTCCTTAGACTGGATAACCCAGGAAAAGCAATCGATGCTAGTATAGTTAAAGGCCTCTGGTAAGAGCATATTTCAACTTCCATCCAAGAATTAGAGGTTCCCCAGAAAATCTTTCCGGCATTAGAGCCTCCATCGGTGTGTCATAAATGTATTGGAACTGAGAACTGCTGATGAGAAATGAAGATCGGAACGTTCCTGAATAATTAGAAGGCTGGTTTAAAATTGTCAATATGGAATGCGATTTTGGGTAACGAAATACCCAACATCACTCCGCAGACTTACAACCTGCTATCATCTTGCAGATTAACCAACAGGCAACTTTAGTAACCTTGGGTTCAACGGAAGACTATTTTGGGTAACGAAATACCCAACATCCCTCCAAAGGCTTACAACCAACTATTATAAAGCCGGTTTATCGGATGGCACCTTGCGTGGCCTCTGGATAGCTGGCAGGTCTTTGTTAAAAACTGAAGTTGCGGTTTTGGCTAGCACCCAGAAGGTCGCTAACGGCAGTGCGAGCACCTGGATAAGAAAAATACTGACGTACAGGAATGTCAACCTCAGGAGGTTCTCTATGATCGCACCCGTGTTACTGACGATAACCCCGAGGGAATTTTTCATTTCGATTGATTTTTGTTTGAGAAAGGCCGCGTTGTTCTCGATGGTTCCCATGACGCCGTCTACTTCTGGGAGGGTCCAGTCTTTCAATTTGTCGAGTTCGGCCGACCCGATCGCCAACTCTTGTTCAGCATCCGCTATCTGATCAGCGAAGAACTGCTGGTGCAGAAACTCATTGGCCAGGGACGACAGAGGCAGGCAAAAACGGGCGACCGCTATGAGCAGTACAAACCGGATTACATTTTTCTGCAGGGCGCCCAGCCTTTCATCTTGGAACCAGATGAGAAAAGAGAGGACAAGTAAAAGAGCAGCCAGCAGGGGTGGTGCCAGCGACACACTTATCTCGTAGGCCAGTTTCTGAACACCCAGCGATGTAATCGCTGTCACCAGCACATCAGACAGACGTTCGGTCATATCATCAATGGGATCCAGCGCCTGCCCTACCGCCAGGGAAATACCGACTCCCATAGGACCGAGTTCAAGGTCTGATTCTTTTATGACAGATACCGAGGCATTGATGACCCGGCAGGTCGCGTAGGCGATGCCCGCTTCCGTGATGGCCTTTCTGAAGTAGGCGTCAGTTTCCGTGTCCAGCACCGGCAATTGGGCCCCGGTTGAAAAAAGTAAAATTATTGCGGCCACGATCCCAATGGCTGACCTGATCAATCTGTCTTTTATAATGGTTGTCATCATTCACATCCTGGGTACGATTTTTTCCAAAAAAGCAACAAGATCTTTGGGCGCATAGCCCAGGGTGTACGCCCGGCTGCTTTCCAGTGAGACATCCGGTGAACGCGGGGCCGGCATGGGTAAGTCTTCTATACGCACCAGTTTCAAGAGTTCGTGGTCCGCCTTAAGAATATCGGCCACAAGGCATCCCATGGAAAACCGCGACAGTCTTTGCTTGCCGCCCAGGTGAAGCAAAGCACCTTCTTGTCTCAGAGCCATAAGCAGCCCTTTCGCGGCACTGTCTGCATCCACCGGTGTCCGGATTTCGTCCGTGAAAAGAGCCAATTCTTGATTTGCCCGCAGGGTCCTCACCATGTGCCCTAAGAAGCCCGAACCGGTTCCAGGGGCATGACCGAGCATCAGCGGCATTCGGCAAATTGTTGCGTCCGGGTAAATCTCACGAATAGCTTTCTCTGCGTCTAATTTATGCCGGCCGTAAACACAAATCGGGGACACCGAGTCTTCTTCGGTATAGGGCGGGTGTTGGCCGTCGAATACCAGGTCCGAGGAGGTAAATACGAGTGGAATCTCCATGTCGGCACACAGGCAGGCTATCGTTTCAGTTGCCCGAAGATTGACCTGCTCGCTCTTTTCCGGTTGCTGCTCACAGTCATTGGGTTGGGAAAGAGCTGCAACATGTATGACCGCCTGGGGTTGAATCTCCCGAAAGTGTTGCGCCAATTGTGCGGTGTCGGTCAGATCTAACCGGACCGGCGTCACATCCGGCACCGTGACCTCGTTTTTAAAACAAGCCCCGTACACGTCATATACATGCACAGCCTGCCGGCAAAGGGCATAACCCAACAGACCGCTGGCTCCAGTTATGAGTAGTCTCTCCTTGGGCAACGTCCCCCTCCCTCGGTCCCTCCCGCCAGGGGAGGGAAGCTTTCCTATCCTCCGACTTCCACTCTGCGACTATTAATCCAGTAGATCCTGTTGACCTGTCGGGCGTAGCTTCAGCGAAGACTGATCCTGTCAAAATAAGCTTTTGATTTTGTGTCTTTACCGAACTTACCTTACCCTATTCGGCCAAACCTGATTTTCCAAGCAAAAATATTTTACAGATGGTATTATTGATAAATTCGGAAGGAGCTGAATTCATCGGTTTTAAGTTTTAGGTGTTAAGTGTTAAGATTACGCAAAATGCTCGACAAGTAACCACCTGGCCTTAGGACATTAAAGGAAGGTGCCCAGTGATTATTGAATCATACGCATTCGGGAATATTGTCATAGACGGTAAGCGCTACACGTCTGATTTGATTATCTATCCGGATGGAAAAATCGTCGATGGCTGGTGGCGGCAAAGCGGACACCTGATGACGGAGGCCGACATAGCAGGGTTAATCGCTGCCGGCCCTGAGGTCATCGTGGTGGGTACCGGTGCCAGCGGCCTTTTGAAACCTGCCCGAGGGATCGAGAACGTATTGGAAAAAAAAGGGATTCGGATGGTGGCGGCGCCCTGTAGCCAGGCTTTAAATCATTTTAATGAGTTGAGTCCGGCTAAAAAAGTTGGGGCTTGTTTTCACTTGACCTGTTAGAAGCTATCTCAAATACGTCTTTTGGCCCAATCTCGGCGTTGGGCGCGAATATCAAATCCTCGAAATACTCGATGTATTCCTCCGGTTTGATATTCACGGCCGCCTTGACCTTGAACCAAAATACGTATCTGAGATAGCTTCTAAGTTACCCGGTTTCAAAACCTATTAGAAACTGCTGGATACCGGCTTTCGCCGGTATGACAATCTACAACCCATTCCATTAAAGGTTAAGATGTACAGAGAGAATAGACTTTGTTTACTTTCTCGAACACACCCTTCCAGGTAAACGCTTCCAGCAGCGGTCTTAGCGGTTTCAGATCCGGCGCGGGGTTTTCCCCGGCTCTTTTGATCTGGGCGTACAGCGCCCGTTGCAGTTTGTGCTCGAAATTGGCCTCATCCGCGGCCACCGGTGAATCGACATTTTCCAGGCGCGGTAAATCCACCCGCTCCACCCACCCGGCCGCCACCCCGCCCAGCACCTCCCGCACCCCCGGCAGATCCGTGGCCACCAGGCGGCACCCACAGGCCAGGGCCTCCAGCAGTACCAGCGGCAGGCCTTCGAACAGGGAGGGCAGCACGAAGATATGCGCCTGCTTGAAGACATTTGCCAGTTCCGCCTGGGGCATAGGGCCATGCACTGTGACCCGCGCTTCCCCCAACTGGGCGGCCAACGCCAAACATTCCGCTTTCTCCGTCCCGCTGCCCCCGCCCACCAGGTGCAAGTGCCAGTTTTCAGCTTGCAGACCTGCCAGTGCTCTCAAAAACCAGGGCACACCTTTGGCCCGGCTCAACTTACCGGCATATGCCAGAACCACCGGGCTTTCCGGTTTCGATGCCTCAGAAAAAATGGCTTCGTTATACCCGGCCCCCACGATGTGGACTTTATCGGGATCAACCCGGTATAATTCCACAATCTGTTCTTTCTGTTCCTGACTCAACGCCAGGATCGCACTCAAGTCGGCGCAGGCCGGTCGCACTCTCTCGGCCAGATGCGGACAGTTTCTAAACTGGCGCAGGTCTGATCCGTGGCAGAGTGACATCGCCGGAATTTGTGGATAAAGCCGACGCACCAGGGCTGTTACAATCCATAGATGGTTGCTATGGATGACATCCGGTTGAAATTCCGGAACCACCGTGGTCAACACCTCTTTAAAAGCCCTTTCATAAGACGCAACCCGGTCTGTATCAAGATCACAAAAACGGGTCGAGTCGTAAGGCATGACGTCGCTCATTCCCACAACCGGAAAAGGCAGCGTACCGGTTCCAAAACGCACAAAGCGGTAGGGGGCATCGGAAAGCAGGTCGGGATCAGGCGGCTGGTCATCCGGAATCCCGGCCACGAGATAATTAGTGTGCCCTTTCCGGGCGGCCTCGCGCAGCATGGCCTGGATAAATATCCCGCTGCCCGTGGCTTCGGGTCTCTGGCTGAGAACATGCAGTATTTTCATGGAACACCTTTCAGGTGAGTTTTAAGTTTTAGGTCTTATGTTTTACGACTTAATCCTAACACCTAAAACCTAACACCTAAAACCGATGAATTCGCACCAGCGAATTCATCATATGTTTCGACTGATCTGCACCGCCGGAATCACCCGCTTCCGCCGGAAGTTGACCACCGCAATGCCGGTGCCGATCATCGCCAGCGCAACCAGAATATTGCCGGTGAGCGGTTCCCCCAGGACCAGCCCACCCAGCAGCACACCGGATATCGGCATAATAAAAGTAAAGGATTGCGTGGTAACCGCCCCGTAGATTTTCAGAAAGAAACTCCAGGCCACAAATC
The DNA here is from genome assembly GCA_964647585.1 of uncultured Desulfobacterales bacterium. Taxonomy (GTDB): domain Bacteria; phylum Desulfobacterota; class Desulfobacteria; order Desulfobacterales; family CAJINA01; genus CAJINA01. Next base: position 14,872 of record CAZYGG010000066.1, on the reverse strand, counting down.
CGAAAGCGGCGGTCACTATTGATTGATAGAAAAGTGCCGCGGCCACGACCAGGCTAACATCTCCCACCGGTACCGGGTCCCATAGCGCACCGGCTAAAAGAAAAAAAGGCGCTGAAAAGACCATGGGATAAAGAACCACATGAAATGCCCGGAAACCGGAGATAATGCGTTTGGTATAAACGGTATTGACACCCCACAGGATCGTGGCGGCCAAGACAATCGCATCTCCGGTCCTGAGACCGGCGTCCATTGCGCCGGTATCCAGCAGCACGCAGAGCACGCCGGAAAACCCGAGGACCAGCCCGGTGATCTTTTTTTTCGTAATGGGGTCGTTGGCAATGAAAAAATGAGCCAGGAGAAGGACGACAAAGGGTTGAAAGTTAACAATCAAGATCCCCCGGGAGGCGTAAGTCAAGGACAGGCCGTGGTAGAACAAGGATAACTGGACCAGAAAGATTACGGAGAGTACCACCAGATGCAGCCCTTGCCGTCCGCTTACCTTGAACGGGCGGCGAGTGATCCGGGCCCAGAGGGCAATAGCCGCGGCTGCGATTGTAAACCGGACTCCGGCCGCCGTAAAGGGGCCTAAACCGGTCAGGCTGATTTTAATAGCCACCGAGTTTGCCCCGAACAGGACACAGAGGCCGGCCATGGCCAGCATGGCGGCCACCCCCGGTTCACGGGTTTTTACATATGGCGTATTTTCCACGGTGACCCATTCTTCCGTATGGCTGCCTGATATGTTGTGGATTGAATAACACTACCGTAATGGCGATTTTGGGTACGTTAAAAATCCGAAATTCGAATTTAGCTCATCCCATAAATCCGAGATGGAATAGTCAATCTTTATAATCCTTATCTGTGAGATACTACACTATAGGGTTAATAGAAACTTCAGAAAGTCGGCGGCATCCACGGCGACCCGGTGAATACCGATCCGGTGGGATAGTTCCGGATCTGCCTTGAAGACCGGTCCCCCGGCCACGATCCGGGTGGTTTCCGGAATGCTCTGGGCAATAAGGACCAGATCATCTTCAGAATCAAACTGCAGTACGGTCAACCCCAATAGCGCCGGTTCCATTTCCCTACAAGCAACGATGATGGTTTCGGCGGACTGCAGCAGGCCGAGTGGATGAACCTGTAAACCGGCCAACTCTGCATATTGATGGATGAGATCAAGACCGTGGCCCATGGCATCATCTATGGTCGCGGTAACCATCAGGGGCGGGTCCTTCCACAAACCGGCCACCTGCTGTTCCGTCTTCCACTGCTGAATTTCTGCGACTGCGGCGGCAAGTTCTGTATGGGTTGGGCGCCCGTCTTCAACCAACCCTGCAACCAGTTTTTTCAGCCTGGCCCTTAAAGTCTCCATACCGATTATCCTCAAGGTTACCTAAAGAAACCTGACATAGAGGCCAGGCTTTGGGCTGCCCCTGGAAGGGGCATCATTACCAAAACCGCAAGTGTGATCAATTGATGTAAACTTGTATATTAAAACACAAAAGCAAAATCATGCCTCGCGCAAAGCCGCCAAGGCGCCAAGAAGGGCTAAAACCAATTGTTGTCAGCTGCGCTGAAAGGGCAAAAGCAAAGTCTGTTTCCCGCGACCCACATTTAAAGATCAGCGGGAAGTGCTGCCATGCAGCCGAAAGCGCGGTAAATGTGGGCCCTTGGGTTTCTTTGCGCCTTGGCGTCTTGGCGCGATAATATTGGTTTTGGGACCTCTTGTTTTATGTCAAGATCATACCTGGATACATTCACCCACCTGCGGCACGAACGCGTCATACCCTTCGCTTTTCAGGTGTTCGGCAAAAGAAAGCGACTGGTCCTCTTCGCCGTGGACCACTGCGATCTTTTTAATGGTGAGACCCGAATCGCGCAGGAACCGTGTCATTTCGTCCCGGTCGCCGTGCGCGGAAAAACCGCCGATCTTCACCACGTGTGCGGCCAGCGGGTATTCCTTGTTCAGGAATTTTACCAGCGGCGGGTGACCGCTGCGGCCGGACTCTTCGTATTCAGTCCCGATGTCCAAAATCCGGCGGCCCAGGGTATGCTGGGCCATGTAGCCGACAATCAAGATCGTATGCTTCGGGTTGTGGATCTTGTGCCGCAGGTGGTGCAGCACCCTTCCAGCCTCACACATGCCCGAAGCGGAGATAACGATGTGGGGAGTCTCATCCCGATTGAGGGCCATGGACTCCTCCACCGAACCGACAAAGTTCATCTGGCTGAAGGCAAACGGATTCTGCCCGTTCTCCAGGAACGTTTCATGAGCTTCTTCGTCATAGACTTCGGGATGTTCACCGAAGACGCGGGTAATGTTGGTGGCCAGCGGGCTATCCACGTACACCGGCACCGGTTGTACCGCCCCTTCGTTGTAAAGTTCGTGAAGCACATACAGCAACTCCTGGGTCCGCCCGTAAGCAAATGAGGGGATGATGACCGTGCCGCCCCTTTCAAACGTTTCCGTCAGGACCTGCTGCAACCGGGGTTTAAGATCCACCACCGCATCGTGAAAGCGGTTGCCATAGGTACTTTCCATGATGAGCAGGTCAACTTCTTCACCGTTGAAACGGTTCGACGGGTCCCTGAGAATCGGCTTGTCGTAGCGACCGATGTCCCCCGTGTAGCAAACCGTCTTCGGCTTGCCATTGTCATTGAACTTGAGCATCGTAACCGACGATCCGAGGATGTGCCCGGCTTCGTAAAGCTTGCAGGTTGCATCGGCCCCTAAGGAAATTTCGTGGCGATAGGGATACCCTTCGAAGAACTCCAGGGCGTCTTCGGCATCCACCTTGGTATACAGCGGTTCAATGCCGTCTATGTGCATTTTTTTTATCAGTTGCGCAACCCGTTCAAAATCGATGCGGTGGCCGTTTCGCTTCAGTTCTTTCAATAACTTCTTGTTGTCCCGGCGGTTCCCGCTTTTTTCAGCCTTGTTGGAAAGGGCCTTGCGCACGAGTTTGTAGTTGAGATAGAGGGCATCGGATTCCTGAATGTGGGCCGAATCCATAAGCAGATAACGGCAGGCATCGGCCGTTGCCCGCGTACAGACGATGCGCCCGTTGAAGTTCTGCGACGTCAGCAGCGGCAACCGTCCTGAGTGGTCGATATGCGCGTGGGAAAGAATAACGGTGGAGACCTGGGTCGGATCAAAGGGCATCTGCCGGTTTTTCTCAGCCGCCTCTTTCCGGCGCCCCTGGTACATACCGCAATCGAATAAAATCTTCTGTTCACCGGTGGACAGCATGTGCATGGAACCGGTAACCTCTCTCACCGCGCCGTAAAATGTCATATCAGCCAATGTCGATCTCCTTTCAATAGGGTAGCCGTCAGCAACGGACAATATGCAACCGACCTTAGAGAAAGGGGGCTTTGGTGTCAAGAACAGAAGCCATCTCAGCAATGTCTCTGGCTGCATACTTTTTGCCGGACAAAGGTCCCTAACCTATTGTTTTAATGCCACTTATATTAGATCTGCTCTCCAAGGTCTCCACCCGGGCCAGGGGTGGGCCCGGCTCAGATCAAGTTCATCAACTATTGATCTTCGAAACCTTAACTGTTAAACTGGTTCTGTTATCGGGGATTGCCATCGGGCGGCAATAGAAGGGGAGAAGATCATGCTTAAACGTTTTCTGGCTGTTTTAACTATCATGGGTTTTATGGTCCCTTCCATCGTTTACGCCGAATTCGCACCGCAGTTCAAAGAAAGCTCAAAGGGCACCGCCGACCTTTCCAAAAGTGCGCCCACCCACGGTCAGGTTTATAAAAGTAATGCCTCCATGGGAAAAAACGCTCAACATAAAAACATTTCCAAAAACAAACAGGTCATGGAGCGTAATGTTTCCCAGGAGAAGCAGGCTCATAAGGTACTGCAGGGCACGGTAAACGAATAAAAGTGGCTTTAAAGCCCCCTATCGAACTCAATCTCCGCGTTGGTCCGCTGAGTTTAATCCTCGAAATATCTTAAATATTCCTGCGGTTAAACTCCACGGACCGCCTTGACCTTAAGTTCGATAGGGGGCTTTAAAACCACTTTAGAATAGTAAAATGAACCTGAACTTCAATCATACCGCGACCATCACCCCACACCGACCATTTGATCAATATCAGGAAAATGATACCAACTGCCAAGACTGAAACATACCTGTTTCTGAAAATCTACTTTCTTGTACTTGTGCTGCTGCCGCCAGCGGCAGTGGCGAAAACCGCTTTGCCGGGTCTAAAGGAACCACCCGGTGCCATCATCGATGTCCATGAGCATATCCTCTCAAAGCGCCAGGCCGACAGGTTCCAGCTGGCTATCGAAAAACATAACCTGGCTGGAATCGGCCTGGTGGCCAGTCCCCGGGAAGTTCTGTTCGAGATACCTGAAGAGAAAGCCCGCTTCACAGACGCTGCCGGGAATAATGCGGAACTGTTAAAAATCAGCCGTGGTGATCCGGACCGCTTTCACACCTTTGCTACCTTCAGCCCGAATGATCGCCATATTGTTGTGAAGCTGAAACAGTTCATCGCAAACGGCGGCCGCGGGTTGAAACTGTACAACGGGCATTACCGCTTTTACGACATTTTCAGCATCCCCCTGGATGCCCCCCATCTGATGCCCGTGTATCAATATTGTGCAGAAAACCGCATCCCCATTACGTATCATGTGAACTCCCGGTATTACTGGAAGGAACTGAAACATGTTCTCGACACATATCCCGAACTGGTAGTCAACCTGCCGCATTTTTGCATGTCACTGGTAAACCTGGACCGGATTGCCGAAATTTTCAATGCCTACCCAAATGTCTATACGGATATCAGTTGCGGCGAAGGCGAACTGGCCTATACAACCCTGGCCTATATTTCCAGGTACTGGGAACTCTACCGGGAATTGATCATCACCTACAAATCCCGGTTCCTGTTTGCCGCAGACATGGTGATCACCGCCGACCCGAAAAAAGATGCCCGCTACGTGGAAGCCGTCATCCGAAATTACCGCCACTTGTTGGAATCCACTACTTATGACGGGGTATTACTTGACCGCTACCTGGAAGCCCGGGCGATTACGAAAACACCTGAAAATTCCATTTTCAACGGCCTGCAGCTTGACTCGGAGACCCTGCAGCTAATCTATACAGAAAATCCCCGGCGATTTCTGGGAATCGAATAGAGGGCAACCCGGCAGGCGATATCCCCCGGTTAAGATGATTATTATTGCAACAAACCGAAATTTAGGTGTAATTTCAAGGCATGCAAGACTGGGCCAGACCTCATACCATCCGCCAGTGGCTTAAACGCCTGTTTGGACTCCAGGCCGTCGTTTGCGGCCTGCTGGTGGTTTTGCTGGCAGTTTCCGAACTCCGCTTTGACTGGATTGAAGAGGCCGTCGGCGCCTACCTGGCGACCACCAACGACCAGCGGCCGGAAATAGGGGCCATCTGGGAAAAAGGACGCCAGGCGACTACCGCCAGGCAGGCTCTGGAGCAGATTGTCACGGACCGCCAGGCCAATCAGCGGGATGCCCGGGAAGCCACTACCTTCAAACAACTGGCCGACAGCATTCCGGATGGCCAGACCACCATGCTCAGCCCGGAGCAGTTCAAATCGCTCTATTTAAAACTCCCCGTTGAAATCGCCCGGGAGATCGCCTCTCCGTTTGAACTGCTGAGCCTTTTCAGCCAGGCTGCCTGGGACCGGACCTATTTTGAGAAAAGTGACGATGAATTGATTATCTACCTGTTGGACGCTGAAAACCGGGTCCTTAAGCAGATGGTCATCACGCCGGAGTTGCTGCTCACCATGGACCGCAAAAATATCTTTACCGCGGCCACGTTGTCCGACCTGCCGCAGTTTGAAAACCGAATCTACCCGGGAGATCGGTTTTTTACAATTCTGGCTGATCTGCCCGCCGATATCCGCAAAGGGGTGCTGCCCAACCCTGAGAGGCTGCTGGCCCAGCCAGGTCAGATTCGCAGGGTGGGTATTTCCGACGAAGCAACGTCCGGATTCATAGAACTCGGGTTTGAAATCAGCGACGGAACCCGCCAGGAAGTCGTTCGCTTCCAGGGGCAGGAATGGGCGGTCTGGCACATCCGTTCGCTTCTGGAGGGTAAACCCCGGACGACGGGTTCACTGTCAGATTTTTTCAGGGATCTGCGACTGCGATGACACCTGCCACCACACTCATGCACCGCCTGGCATCCATTTTCTACCTCGGCCTGGCCCTGGCCGGATGCGCCGCCCTGGTCATCATGGGGCTGTTTTTCACGGCTCTCAAGGATCTGCCCCGGGTGCCGGAACCTTTAAGTCGGATTATTGAAACACCGCCCACAGAAATCTACGCCGCTTCCGGCGAACGGATTATGATCCTGGGCGGACGTGAAGCGGTGCCTTTAGACCGTGTATCGCACCATTTTATCCGGGCCGTCATCGCCACGGAAGACCACCGTTTCTGGGACCACAAGGGCGTCAATAAGCTGCGCACCCTCAAGGCCCTGTATATCACGCTTTTTGAACCGGGCCGGGTTCAGGGCGCCTCGACCATTACCCAGCAACTGGCAAAAAATCTTTTCTTCAGCTTTAAAAGAACCTATAAGCGCAAGTTTCACGAACTCCTGGTGGCCCTCCAGATCGAGTCTCAGTACAGCAAGCGGGACATCCTGGAAGCATACGTGAACCAGATTCCCTTCGGCATCGGCGCCCATGGCATCGAACAGGCCGCCCGGAAATACTTCGGTAAGCCGGCCACCACCCTCTCGCTTTCCGAATCGGCCCTGCTGGCGGGCCTGCCCAAATCACCCACGCGCTACAATCCTTACCGTCACTATTTACGGGCCCGTAAACGGCAAAGAGTGGTCCTGAACCGCATGGTGGCGGTGGGCTATATCTCGCCCCGGGATGCCAAAGAGGCGTTCCGGGATGCCCCGGTTTTAAAAGAGCGTACAGCGGGTGCGCGCACGGGCAGCTATTTCCTGGACACCGTCTTAAGACGCCTCGAAGAACGTTACGGGCCGGAAGTCATCCACCATGGCGGACTGCAGATCTTCACCACCCTGAAGCCCCGCCTGCAGAACGCCGCCATAGCCGCGGTGAAGCGGGGGCTGACCTCCCTGGAGCAGCGCCTGGGAACGTTGGCCAGCCCATCTGCAGATACAGAACGGCCTCAGGGCGCCCTGGTCACGGTGGAGGCCAACTCAGGCGCGGTACTGGCCATGGTCGGCGGCCGCGACTATGCCGAGAGCGAATACAATCGGGCCACCCGGGGGCATCGCCAGCCGGGCTCCGGGTTTAAGCCTTTCCTTTACTATAGTGCCATGGAGAACCTGGAACTGTCTCCAGCCGCAGTGGTAACCGACCAGGCGGTAACGATACCCGTAGCCGGCGCCGGCGACTGGTCGCCCCGCAACTTCGGGCGGCAGCACGCGGGGCCGATGATCTTGAAAAGGGCATTGATGAAATCGGTCAATACGGTAGCCGCCCAGCTGGTGGCCGAAACCGGACCGCAAGCAGTCATTGAAACAGCCCGGCGGTGTGGTATCGAAAGCCCGCTTAAGAAGGTCTATTCCGTCGCCCTGGGATCGTCAGAGGTGACCCCCCTCGAAATGGCCGCGGCCTTTGCCACCTTTGCCACCGGGGGAGTACGGAACCGGCCATTTTTCATCAGCCGGGTGGAAGACGCCATGGGCCAGGTACTGGAAGAGCACATTGTCAGCGGCAAACGCACTTTGGATCGCAGCCTGACCTACCAGCTCGTGGATATGCTGCAGGGTGTCATGGACCAGGGCACCGGCGCCATCACCCGCCGGATGGGATTTAACCTGCCGGCCGCCGGTAAAACCGGCACTACCAATGGATACCGGGATGCCTGGTTCACAGGCTTTACCCCCACCCTGAGCACAGCGGTCTGGGTGGGGTTTGACAAGAAAAAAGGGCTGCGGGATCCGAACGGAACCGGTATCACCGGCGGTCGCGGTGCGGCCCCGATCTGGGCCGATTTTATGAAACAGGCCACCTCCGGAGAACCCATGCGCAAATTTACGATTCCCGCCGATATCCATTTCGAACAGGCGGATCCGATCACCGGCTACCGGGCCACGGACGACACAGAGCGCCCGCTGCGCGTAGCCCTTAAGGAGAGCCAGCGGCTGGACGCACCACCGGGAAAACAACCCTGGGAAGAAGAGGACCATTAAGTCTTGACGCATACCCTGAAACATTTTGCTTTTCGCATCTGGGGCACCGTACTGCTCGGCGGGATTGTTGTCCTGTGGGTCCTGGCGGCAATTGATTTTGGCCTGGGGCCGGCCTGGGTGCCCCTGCCGGCAGCCGTGCTGACCGTGGTCGTGTTCCTGCTGCTGGGCGGGGTGTTCAATCGCCTGGCGCTTATCCTGGTAGATCGCCACGTGGAGGAAGCGGCCACCTGGGAAAGAGTTGGCAGCAATGACGAGGCCGGAAAAGCCTATGAGAAAGCCCTGGCGGTTTTTGACAGTTTCCTGATTTCACCAAGGGTGAAACGGCTGGAAGCCGGCCGCCTGACATCCCGGCTGACCCGCTTTTATCTGGCCAGAACCGAAAAGCAACCCAGTTCGGAAGCGTTTATCGCATTTTATCTGAACTCACATCCGGGTGATCATGAGGTGGCCGAGAGCTGGCTCCGACAGGCTCGCGCCACCGGTGGACTGGAAACCCGTTATCAAGATACCGCCGCCCGCATCGGCGAAGCGCTGGTGCAAAACCGCACCATCCAGCAGTTGCTCGCCAGGCTCTATCTTTCTGAAAAGCGGACGGATTTCCCGGCCCTGCAGACCTATCGCCGGGCAACCGGCGGTCGTGGGCGGACAGGCCGGTCCATTGCCAACGCGGTTGCCCGACTGTTTCTGAAAGATGGCCGGGCAGATGAGTGGGCCCTGCAGTTGTACCTGCAGGCCGGGGGGGACGACCAGCCCGGTCAGGAACTGCTCAATGGCGTCGCGGCCTGTATCCACTGGATTCCGGAAACGTCACGGAACCGACGCCTGATTGAGATCGGCCGTCAGCGCCTGGCCGGCATTGAACCGGAACAGCTGGACATGATGCGCGTGGGATTCACGCCGCCAAAACCGCCCGAGCCGCCGATCGAGCGGGCCGGGGTTATGACCCGGCTGGCCACGGCAGGCAGGTTCGTCCAGTCCGGCCTGGTGGGCCTGGGTGATCTGTTCATACGGGGATTGTATTCCGGACTGGCCCTGTTCAGAGAGGTTTTCCGCCGCATGGGCCGCTCGGCCCTGGTCCGCCCGGTTTTGAACTGGACCGCCGTCACCCTGCTCTCGGTGATGGTCATCGTGTTGATCATCAACACGGTCCGCTACCTGGCCCAGACCCGTCCGACTGAAAAATCGGCAGCAACCCCGGTTGAAAAAATCGTGCCCGGCAAGTTTACCCTCCAGGTGGCCGCCTACCTGAAAAAGAAACATGCCGAAAAATATATAGCCGAGCTCAAGACGCGCGGCATTACAGCCTACTGGGTCGAAACAACCCGGCGCAACAAGCGCTGGTACCAGGTCCGGGTTGCCCACTTCCCCGATAAAGCCGCCGCCCGGGCTTATGGATTGTCTTTGAAGAAGAAAGGGCTCATCGACGATTTCTACGTCGCTAATTATGAGCCAGGCTAATGAACAGAGTGTTCCAGGGTCCGAGGGGTCAAGGGATCAAGTGAAGAACAAAAAACCCTTGAACACGGAACATTGATGAACTCGTAAAAAGTCAAATCTTTCCCTATTTTGTCATCCCGGCGAAAGCCGGGATCCAGTGATTTCAGGTACTTCTGGACTCCGGCCTTCGCCGGAGTGACGGGCTTTGGTACTTTTTACGGCTTCATCAACATCGAACGTTCAACACCGAACTTCGAACTGCAGTCGCCTGCGGCGGTCCATCTATGGTTTAAAAATCAATAGGTGCGCCAGCACCTTATTCAACGTTGGATGTTCGATGTTCAATGTTCGAAGTTCAAAAGGGTTTTCACTTGACCCCTTGAACCCTCGAATCCTTGAATCCTCGCTTTTCTACCCCCACGGCAGCAGGACCGAAGATCCGCTGGTTTTGCGCCCTTCCAGTTCGGTATGCGCCCTGGCAACGTCGGCCAGGGGATAGGTCTGCCGGACAGCGATTTTCACCGCGCCGGATTGAACGACTTCAAAAAGATCCCGGGCATGTTCCAGCAGATCCGCCCTTTCAGCCGTGTAGGTCATCAGGCTGGGGCGGGTGACAAACAGCGAGCCCTTAGCCGCCAGCAGGCCCAGGTCCAGCGCCGCGATGGCCCCGGAAGACTGGCCGAAGGTCACCAGCATGCCCATGGGTTTGAGGCAGTCCAGTGACTGGGTAAAGGTCGCCTGGCCAACTGAATCGTAAACCACATCGACCCCTTTGCCATCGGTCAGTTCGCGCGTGCGGGCGACCCAGTCTTCACTGTTGTATAAAATGGGATGGTCACAGCCGTTGGCTTGGGCTAATTCGGCTTTTTCGGGTGAGCCCACCGTACCGATCACCGTGGCGCCGATATGTCGGGCCCACTGGCACACGAGGGTCCCGACACCGCCCGCGGCCGCGTGGATCAATAGGGTATTGCCGGCGGAAACCGGGTAGCAGCCCCGGATCAGGTAACGCGCGGTCATGCCCTGGAGCATCATGGCGGCGGCCTGCTCAAAAGCAATGGCATCCGGCAGGACCACCAGGCGATGGGCCGGGATATTGCGCTCCTGGGCGTAAGCCCCCGGCGGCACCCCGGCATAAGCCACGCGCTGACCGACCGAAACTTCCGTAACGCCTTCACCGACGGCTTCAACCGTGCCGGCGCCTTCCAGGCCGGGTATGGCCGGCAACGCGGGCAGCGGGTAAAGTCCGGTGCGGTGGTAAACATCAATAAAATTCAACCCGACCGCCTCGTGCCGCACACGGGCTTCACCCGGCCCGGGCGTTCCCGGATCAAAGGGTTCCCAGCGCAGCACTTCCGGCCCGCCGGTTTCGTATATTTTTACAGCGTTCGTCATCTTTTTCTCCTTCCCACTCATTGGTGCCAAGAGGATTTGAAATTGCTTCTATCGCTTACTTAAATATAAAACAATTTCGAAATTCGAATATCGGAATGTTCTCAAGGCGAACGCCGCAAACTCGAAACAAAAAAGCAAACCACAATGACCAAAAGAAACAAACAGAACCCGTCATTACAACAAGGTTAGACCTGTTTTGGTCATTGAACCATTTGAATTTTGAGTTTGTTTCGTATTTCTGGCTTCGTATTTCGGATTTAGTTATGAATCAATGATAGAGTTACTATTACTCTTTCGCTTTATCTGTAGTACGCAACATTAGACTATCTGGTCGTTTTTATTATGAGCTTAACCGGACAGCCCACATCCACAACACCAATGACGTGCCGATCGTGAAAGAAGTGGCGGACCTGAAAGGGCGCACCTTTAAAATCCAGTTGGATAAGCTGTTCATCCACCACGCGGGCAATCCGGCAAAAGGCCAGTTCGCGGATACCGGTACCGGCAACTTTCAAGACCGCCTCCTTGGCCGTCCAGTACCTGAAAAACAGGTGCTCCCGGTTTTCACTTCCCAGGCGCCACTCTTCTTCGGAAGCGATTTTCTGATACAGGCCCGGGGTCACCTCTCGGGCCTTTTCGATGTCGATCCCTATGGGTACATCGGCGACAACCGCCGTCACATAATCGGACTTGTGCGCCAGGGACCAGTAATACCCGTTGCTGGGCAATGGCGCCCCCGCATCATTTTTCTCCAGCGTCCCCAGAACAATGCCGGTTTCCTGCACTGACAGGGCCAGGGCCTTGCGGGCATGGGCACTTAAATACGCCACCTTTTCGCGCCCGGCCAGATCCCGTTTTTCAGGTGCAACGGGAAGTAAAGTCGGGTAAATGGATTGCAGGATACTTTTCCCCTCGGTCATCATGTTTCAAGGTCCGGTGTTTTATGTGATAACCAAACCCGAAATGCGAATTTCGAATTTGCGGCGTTCGCCTTGAGAACATTCCGATTATTTATCTTTCCTTATCCACCGGTTCCAGCATTATCCGGCAGTCCGCCACCGTGTAACCCTCCCCGGCGTCATGCACCAGCAGCGGATTGATATCCAGTTCCATGATCTCCGGGTGGTCAGTGACCATATCGGAAAGACTGACCAGGGCCCCTTCCAGGGACCGGACATCGGCCGGCGCACTGCCGCGAAAGCCTTTCAGCAACTGATATCCCAGGATGCTCCTTATCATCCGGCGGGCGGAATTTCTTTTGATCGGGGCCAGCCGGAAAACCACATCCTTGAAGATCTCGACAAAAACACCGCCCAGGCCGAACATGAGCAAAGGACCGAAAACCGGATAGCGGTTGGCACCCAGGATCGTCTCGACGCCTTTTGACGCCATCTTCTGGACCAGCACCCCGGCAATCTCCGCGTTCGGATCATACACCCGGGCGTTGGCCACAATAGCCTCAAACGCCTCTTTGGCCTCCCGGTCGGTTGCCAGCCCCACCTTCACCCCACCGGCATCGGATTTGTGTACGATCTGGGGCGAAACGATCTTCATGACCACCGGATACCCAATCTCTCCAGCGATACCTACCGCCGCATCAGCCGTTTCGGCCAGCCGGGTGGGCAGGGTGCTGAACCCGTAAGCCTGCAACAATTCGAGCCCGTCCAGTTCCCCCAGATAAGTCTGGCCCCGGGCAAGACACATGTCGATTATCTCCCGGGCCCGGTCCACGTCGTGCCGGGAATCGAATTCTGCCAAGAACTGGCGGTTGAGCCACTGGGAATAGCGGTAAAGGGCCCCGAACGCCTTGGCTGCATTTTCAGGGAACTTGAATACCGGGATGCCGTTGGCCTGGAGATATTTTACCCCGGCGGAGACATCCACGATTCCCATGAAGCAGCAGAGAATGGGCTTGCTGGATCGCCGCGCAATCCGGGCAATGGCCTTGGCGGTTTCCAGGGCATTGGTCATGGATTGGGGCGTTAAAATAACCAACGCGCCGTCAACCCCCTGGTCCCGGATAACCGTGGCCAGGGCATTTTCGTAGCGGTCCTGGGCGGCATCCCCGATGACGTCCACGGGGTTGTGCAAATTAGCCGCCGACGGCAGGTGGCTGGCCAAAACTTCAATGGTGTCTTCGTGAAAATCCGCCAACTGCAAACCGGAGGAAACGGTCATATCCGTGGCGACGATTCCGGGCCCGCCGGCGTTGGTGACAATGGCCACCCGGTTGCCGTTGGGGACCTTGCGCCGCAGTTTGCCCAGGGCGCTTTCGTTCTTATAGGCAAAGGCGGTAGCAAAATCAAAGAGCTCGTCAATGGAGTCCACCCGAATAATCCCGGACTGCTGGAAAATGGCATCGTACACCGCCTCCGTCCCGGCCAGGGCGCCGGTATGGGATGCGGCCGCCTGGGCTCCCGCGCCGGTCCGGCCCGATTTGATCACGAGGACCGGCTTGGGATTGTCGCCCGAAGTGATCTCCTTGACCTCTTCGATGAATTCCGGGCCCCGGCGGAGTTCTTCAACGTAAATCATGATCACTTCGGTATTCGGATCAGCATGCAGATAGCGCAGCAGGTCAAGCTCATCCACATCCGCCTTGTTCCCGATTGAAATGAACTTGGAAAACCCGAACTCCCGGTCCGCGGCAAAGTCAAGCACCGCCGTGCACAGCGCGCCACTCTGGGAAATAAAGGAGACATTGCCCGACTCAGGCATCCGGGCCGAAAAACTCGCGTTCAATCTGATGTCACTCGCGGGATTGATAACCCCCAGACAGTTGGGGCCAACCACCCGTACACCTGCCTCCCGGCACATGGCGACAATCTGGTCTTCTATCTGGCGCCCGGCCTCACCCACTTCGCGGAAGCCGGCGGAAACGATAACGATTCCCTTGACGCCTTTTTCGATTGCATCTTCAACTGCCTTCACCGCCAGTTTGGGCGGCAGGATGATCATGGCCAGGTCGACTTCATCCGGGATGTCCAGAATTGTGGAGTAGGCGTGCACGCTGGCCACCGAGCGCGCCTTCGGGTTCACCGGATAGAGCGTCCCGGTGTACCCCCCTTTTAAAATGTTCACAAAAATATCATGCCCCACCTTGCCGGGTGCCGTTGAAGCCCCCACTACCGCCAGCGATGTCGGTGCAAAAATCGCGTCTAGCCTGTCCATAATCCCGATTAACCTCTCATTGCCTGTTTTGGTTGATATCCACTATTTCCAATGAGTAAAATGCGGCCACCCTATAATGTCCCGGGCCGGCCTCCAATAGTTTCAATAGTATAACCACGCCGGTTCAAAACGCAATCGACTAATGGCGCTTAATAAAAATAGTCCAGCTTTGGAGGCAACCTGGTACCCTGTTCAACTCAACAGGACCAAGGGATTTTTTACGGAATCGATATCGAGAACTTTCTTGTACAAAAATACCAGCGCGTTCAGGGCCTGTTTCCGGGTGGCGTCTGCCACATGTCGCATTTTCATCAGGTAACTCTGAACCGTTCAACATCCTTTTTGCCCATATCGCGCGGATGGGTCTTTCCACCATAAAATTTAATGTTCTGCAATATCCAGGACATATAGGGCTGCTCAGTTTTGTAAGCATCGTGGTAATAGCGCAAAACCTCGCGTACCTGGCCCATTAAACGAAAATCGGAATTCGGTTCGAATTTAGGCTTGCTTTCCATGGGCGCTTCACATTATACGATTAGGCAGAAAATATGACCACAGCCTTACAATGGTCAATTTTCAATCCCCATTTTTCCACCCTTAAGACAAAATATGCCCATATGTGGAAATATATTCCACATCAGTAGTGTCCGGTTAAGAACCAAATAAATTCAATTGGATATGCCCACTAG
>CAZYGG010000065.1:0-21115 GCA_964647585.1 uncultured Desulfobacterales bacterium | reverse complement strand
GCTTTATCGCCAACAGTATCGGTAATCGGTCTGGGCCAGGGTTAAGGTATTCTGCTGATTGGATAAAAACCAGCGGAGCGAAGCGACTCATCAACTTTAGGCACTTTAGATCACTTTAGTCACTTCACACTCATGTGTTTGGGTTGTAAGCTCCTTACAATAGCCTGGCCTTTCTCAAGGCGGCCTCTACGCCCGTCAGGCCCGCCACAGTGAACGCTGTTATTCCCAGTGAGCGGGCAGTCTCCACGTTGGCTGTGTTATCATCCATGAAAAGGACCCTTTCCGGTCGGCATTCGAGGGCATCTATGGCATTAATAAAAGCTTCCCTGTCCGGTTTGACGTACCCGGTTTTAAAGGAAGGGAAGTTGCTGCTGAAATAGGGGGCCAGGTCCATTTCATTGCATATTCTCTCCCAGTGCATCTCACTGATGTTGGACAGGCTGGCCAGGGTGTGCGCGTTGGCCAGCTTTTGCAAAAGCGCACGGGTGCCCGGATAGGTCCTGCTAGGCCAGTACAGAAATTCATTGAGAAACGTATCGGTTGAGACGTCTAATTCGAATTCGGCGACCATCGCACCGCCGAATTGTTCCGGGGTTGACCGTCCCTTCTCAAATTTTCTCACCGCAGGGGATGACAGCCACCGCTCCCACAGTTGCTCTTCGGTAAAACGCCCCCGGGTCCAGGCGAGCATTGTCGGCACGCCGGTCAGTTCGATCAGCACACCACCTAGGTCGAACAGGATGACATCAAACGATTGTACGGACATTATCGAGATTCCTTACGATTCGTGAACGGACACTATTGTTTTATAAGTTTCTTACTTCGTATTTGCGGCGTTCGCCTTGAGAACCTTACGGGTTTAGGGAATCATATTAATCCAGTATTTATAGGATTGAAACCAAGCGTCCAACGCTGATATTGGGCCAATCAGTCTTCGCTCTTCGAGCTACGCCCGACAAGAAGACATTTTTGAGATAGCTTCTACTTAAAAGTGCCGCCATATTTACCCCGGTGGATTTTGCCATACGCCAGACTTTCCCGGGCGTGCCCGGGAGGCAGGTTTTCCGGGTACCCCACCGCAACGATGGATTCAACCTCCAGGCCATCGGGAATCTCCAGCAGGTCAGCGACATATTTTCCGGCACTGGTATGGTCGGCATGCATCCGTTTCCGGACCTGTATCCAGCAGCTTCCCAGGCCCAGGGAGTGGGCGGCGAGATGGATGAATATGGAGGCGATCGAACTGTCCTCAACCCACACGTCGCAGCGATTCGGGTCGGCCAGAACGACGATGCCCAGCGGGGCCCCCTTGAGAAATGAGGCCCCATGGGGTTTGCAATCAGCCAGTCCGGCGAGCATATTTTTATCGGTCACCACGATAAATTCCCATGGATTCAGGCTGCGGGATGAAGGCGCACGCAGGGCTGCTTCAATCAGCAGGTCTATTTTTTCTTTTTCGACCGGTGCTTCTTTGAATTTCCGTATACTCCGGCGGCTTGCCAACAGTTCTAAAAACACTTTGGTCTCCTTATCTAAACCGTTCCGGGGCGGCGTAGTATTCGCCCAGAGTGGTTACATTGTCACAGTAAAAATCAAGTTCTTCGAGGGCCAGTTGGACATTTGGGTCACGGGTATGACCTTCGAAGGTGATGAAAAATTTGGCTGTTTGCGGTGAGACCCCCACCGGGATATAACTTTCCAGCTTGATAAGATTCACCGCATTTGTGGCGAATCCCCCGAGGGCCTTGTAAAGGGCCGCCGGTATGTTGCGCACCGAGAACAGCAGCGACGTGATAACCGGCTGCTTTTCAGGATCGAGATTGGCCGGCTGCCGCGCGATGGTCATAAAAACAGTCGTGTTGTCGCGGCTGTCCTCCATGTTGGGTTGAATGTTCTCCAGGCCGTAGATCTCACCCGCCAGTTCAGAGGCCAGGGCCGCCTTGGCCGGGTCGTTCCATCGGGCGACATCCTGGGCTGCCAGAGCCGTATCCATATAGCTGTGAATATTGATCGCCATTTTTTTAAGATTGTGGCGGCATTGCATTAGTGCCTGGGGATGGGAATAGACATCTTTTATCCCGGACAGGGCAGCACCGGCAGGTGCAAACAGGTGGTGGGCGATGGCCTGGAAATGTTCGGCCACGATGAACACATTTTTCCCCGGCCAGAGGTTGTGAATCTCGGCCACCCGTCCGGCCTGTGAGTTTTCTATGGGGATCATCCCCATATCCGCTCGGGCGCTTTCAACAGCATCAAAGACTTCGTCGAACGTGTGGCAGGGCAGTGTTTCCAACGCAGGATAGGCTTTCCGGCAGGCCACATCGGTATGCGCGGCGGTTACTCCCTGGAAGGCGATTTTTTTTGGCGGTATTTGAACCATGTTGCTCCCTTAGAATTTAGATCAGCCCGGTGTCCTTGAGGGCCCTTTCGATTTGCTCCACCCGGGATTCCAGGCTGTCGGTGTAACCGATCGCAAGCCTGAGAAGCCCCGGACTGAGTCCCATCCGGTCCTGGTCCTCGGGTGCGATTTCAGATGAAGTCGAAGACCCGGAGCAGGACATCAGGGTGTCGTAATATCCCAGGGAGACCGCAATATATCCAAAGCGCTCCTGGTTCTGGAGAACAGACATGAGCTGTTCGGCCTTTTTCCGGGTCTGGCAGTCAATCGTCAGAATGCCGCCGTATCCAAAGCCCCGGTTCATTACGGACGTCATCAGCAGGTGCTGGGGATGATTCGTCAGGCCGGGATAGGTCACCGGGACGCCCAACTCAGTCAGGTGCTGAGCGATGACCATGGCCCGCCGGCTGTGTTCCCGCATCCTGACAGGCAGGTGCGGGAGTCGCTGAATGATATCAAATGCCGCCCGGGGGTCCATGGTGGGCCCCAGCAGCATCACCCGGCCGGTATGCAGGTCCATCAGCTGGTATGCAAATTCTTCGCTGGCACAGATGGCGCCGGCAATAACGTCACTGGCCCCATTAATGAATTTGGTCATCGAATGGACGACCACGTCCGCACCCAGTTTGGCCGGGGATATCAGTATCGGCGCAAAGGTGTTGTCCACCACCAGGGCCACTTTATGTTTCCGGGCCAGCTCGGCAAGCCCGGGGAGGTCGGCCACTTTCAGCGTCGGGTTGCCGATGGTTTCCGTGTAAATGACCCGCGTTTGCGGCGTGATTGCCTGCGCGAAGGCTGCCAGGTCGTCCGGGGCGACAAAGGTTGTCTGGATACCCATCTGGGGAAGCAATTTTTCCATCAGTGCATGGGTACCGCCATAGATGGTATCACTGGAGACGATATGCCCGCCCTGGGCACACAGCTGTAAAAGCGTGCAGGCAATAGCGGACATGCCGCTGGCAGTGCAGATGGTCTTTTCGGTGCCTTCCATGGCCGTCAGGTACCGGGCCAGCACATCCAGGGTCGGGTTGAAATGACGGCTATATAGAAAACAGCCGTTCTTGTCGGGCCCCCGGAGTCCTTCAAATATTTCGGGCATTATGCCGGGTTCGAGTACCGTAAATGTCGATGACTTTGCTATGGAGGGGGTAACCCCGCCGTGTTCACCGAATTCTCGCCGGACCGCGCACATTGCCTCTTCGGGATTGTAGTCAAGCATCATAGCCTCCTGTTTTTTTCAATACATCGTAGCAGGCAAAGCAGGAATATGGTGCCACAGGCGACCATGGGGGTCAAGGGTTGATAAATGGGCGCGCTTGCTATTGGAAACCAGGCGCTTTGAAAGGGTGATTTGACACTGTCTGCTGAGCTCCGGCTGTGTGAAATATGGAAAGAAAACCCCAACCTCTCGTTTAAGGGTTGACATGCAAAATTATCCATAGACAATGGAAGCATGAACGCTGTACGGGACGGCAGTCAGCCTCTCGATTTTCCTCACTGGATCGCAACGATAGATTCTTTAGGGCAAGGGGGTCTCATGAACGAAAATACCATTAAAATAAGGCTTATGCAGGTTGAAGATTTCGATGCTGTAGTCGGCATTGACGAGAAAGTACTCAAGGCCTCCCGGCCGGAATATTATGAATTGAAGTTTGAAAAGCTTTTTAAATCAAGGGAATATCTGCCCACCTCACTTGTAGCCGAGAATCAAGATGGCGTCGTGGTGGGGTTTGTAATGGGGGAACTCTATATGGGCGAATACGGGATCGCCCGGGAAGGGGCCACCCTGGATAGTATCGGTGTCGACCCCGACTGCCAGCAAAAGGGTATCGGTGAGCAATTAATGAACGAGTTCATGGATCATCTGAGAGACCTCGGCGTCCAGAAAGTAAACACCCTGGTTGACCGGAACGATACTGCCTTGATGCGGTTTTTCAGTACAAACCAGTTTAGCCCCTCAAGAACCATCATCAACCTGGAACGCGATCTTTAACGCTTTGAACATCGAACAGCGAACGTTCAAGGTTTTAATTATACGCCTTGAAACACAGCCAGGATAGCTTCCAGGGCCTTGCCGCTTGACTCCTGCAGAAAAAACCCTTTGTTGTCGGACAGGGCTAGCCTTGAAAAAGGGTTCGCCTCTATATTGATATCAACCAGGACTGCCCCGGCGTGTCTGGCCAGGGCCGCTACCTGGTTGGGCAGATTGGTGGCCCCGGCCGTGCCGACAATGATCAGTAAATCTGTCTGGGCGGCCGCATTCAACGAGCTTTCAAATTTGAAATGGACTTCATTGTAGGATTCATCGAACCACAGCACATGGGGGCGGGTAGTCCCCCCGCAGGCCGGACATTTGAGAAGCTTAATCTCGTCCGCCGACAAGTCCTGGTCTTTTGATTTAGCGGAAACACCGGCCGGCAGGGGATAGAGTGTTTCCCGGCATTCATCCGCGCAGCGCATTAAAAAAATATTCCCATGGATCTGGAAGGTCCTTTCCGAACTATTCCCGGCCCGCAGGTGCAGGTTGTCCACATTCTGGGTGATCAGGGTGAAGCGTTCCTGAAACAGCTGTTCCATTTCCACCAGGGCCAGGTGGCCCCGGTTAGGTTCTGCCCGGCCACACACCCCCATCCGGTAAAGATACCATTTCCAGACCTCCAGCGGGGCCCGGGTAAACATATCCCAGGTGGCCATTTCCTGGGGATGGTATTCTTTAGAGCCGACGGTCCAGTAGCCTTCCGGTCCCCGGAAAGTCGGGATACCGCTTTCGGCGGAGATGCCGGCCCCGGTGAGGATGGTCAGACGTTTATCATCCCGGATCGCCTCGGCGAGGATGCTTACCAGTGCAGGATCTATGGATGGCGTCATTGGCAGCAAGGCTGCACTTCCCGCTTCATTGATTTTCCATTGTGGGTCGCGCGATGCATGGTTTTGTTGTTGTGTTTTGACAGTGACGCCCCTTTTAGGGGCACCCCAAAGCTTGGCCCTCAGGGTCAGGATCCTTTACGCCTGATTCGAAATTAAAAATACGGGTTGACCAATCCCAAATTTTAAACGGAAGTGGACAATGGTGTCAATGTTTCACCGATTGCCCTGAACTAAATTGTTTGTAAAACCGGCGGCGGTAATGATAAGAGTCGGTGGCGTGACAGCTTGATGACACCTACACCAGTTGTCAAAAATATGTTCCGTCTGCCCGAATTTTCTGAAAGCAACCTGTCACGGCGGCAACAGCATTTCACCGAGAACGACAATTGGATAGCGGTTGCCGGAACGACATGTGACCAAAGCGTTGCAAAAAAATCCGGGCTGCCTGTCAATTGCTCAGCCAAAAGGAAAAGATTTATGGCACCGGTATAAACGGAGCGAAAATGGACCTGGAAAAAAACCGTATCCCCAAAAATGTAAAGACAATCCATCTGATCGCGGCCTGCGGGACCGCTATGGGTGCCCTGGCCTGTATCTTGAAGGACATGGGCTATCAGGTGACCGGGTCCGACATGAATGTCTACCCGCCCATGAGCACGTATCTGGCCGAAAAGGGCATTGCCCTGGGCGAAGGGTTTGATCCGGCCAACCTGGATTACCGTCCGGACCTGGTGGTTGTGGGCAATACAGTCAGCCGCGACAACGTTGAAGTAGAAAAGACGGTGGCCACGGGGCTCAACTTCTGCTCCATGCCCCAGGCCCTCAACCGTTTCCTGGTGGGTGAGGGCCAATCCCTGCTGGTGACCGGCACCCATGGCAAGACAACCACCAGTTCGATGCTGGCCTGGGTGCTGCATTCCGCCGGGCTTGATCCTTCGTTCATGATCGGCGGTATCCTGAAGAACTTCTCCAGCAATTATCGTATCGGCCGGGGCGATTATGTTGTGATTGAAGGGGATGAATACGACACCGCCTATTTCGACAAGGGCCCCAAATTTTTGCACTACCGCCCGGCGGCCGCAGTGATGACCAGTGTTGAATTCGACCATGCCGACATCTTCCGGGACCTGCAGCACGTGAAGGCGACATTTCAAGAATTTTCGTCAGGCCTGAGTAACACGAGCCTGCTCGCGGCGTACGATGCCGATGAGAACGTGTCAACGGTACTCAATGGCACCGGTTGTCGCGTGCAGCGTTATGGCGAACAGGGCGACTCCACCTGGCAGCTTGCGGATGTAGCTGTAAAGCCGCCTGTGACCCGTTTTGCGGTCAGATATAAAGGCCGCCTTTTCGGTCGGTTTAAAACGCACATGCCCGGGAAGCATAACCTGCTAAACGCCCTGGCCGTGATCGCCGTGGCGGATTTTATCGGTGTTTCGGCCCGGGATATCGGGCAGGCCCTGGCGACATTCGAGGGCATTAAAAGAAGGCAGGAGATAAGGGGGGCGGTCAACGGCGTGACCGTCATGGACGATTTTGCCCACCACCCAACCGCCGTGCGTGAAACCATAAACGCCATAAAACCGTTTTATCCCACCGGCAGGCTGATCGCTGTTTTCGAGCCCCGAACCAACTCCAGCATGCGCGCCGTTTTTCAGGACATATATCCCCCTGTTTTTGACGCGGCCGACCTTGTCTGTATCCGAGAACCCTCCCTGCTTCACAAGATTCCTGAAGATGAACGGTTTTCAGCTTCGCGGTTGGTTGCCGATATCTGCAAGCGGGGCGTAGAGGCGAGATATTTCGAGGATACGGACAGGATCATCGAATTCGTGGCCGCAGAGGCTGTATCCGGGGACGTTGTGCTGATAATGTCAAACGGCGGGTTCGATAACATCCATCAGAGGTTGCTGGATACATTGAAAATTGGTTCTTCTCCAATTTAGTTGGAGAAGAGGGTCCCAGGATTCAAGGGGTCAAGGATGCAAGGGGTTGTTTTCTAAAATCTTTATCAGTGCTTTTAATATTCTATCGATTTTCGCTATGTCTATTTTACTTAACTTTTTGTAATTCTAAAGCATTTCACTCGAACCCGTGAATCCTGGATCCCTTGACCCCTCTGGAGAACACCTGTTCAATTGGAGATTACCTAATTTATAGGCCTTAATTAACCACAATTAAATAGGAGATGACCCTGGAAATTTAATAAAACCAGCTCTCTGGGGACAGATTTTCAGATAATTCCCCACTTCTTCCTTTTTGTTGTTGACAATCCTGATTAGATCTATATATTCCCAAACATCGATATGAAAAATATATCGAACCTCAAGTTTATAACGGGGTCGTTTGCAACGCAGACCCATCTTCAAGCGGTGTTACCGGAAAGGCAGGACAATGAAACAATTTATAAAAGTGATGAAGGCCCTTTCTGACCCCAACCGGGTAAAGATGGTCAAGATGCTTCAATCCCGGCCGCTGTGCGTGTGTGAAATCAAAGAGGCGCTTGGGGTTGCCCAGTCAACAGCCAGTAAACATCTGAAACAACTTGAAGATGCCGGATTGGTGCGAAGATTCAAGGATGGGCTGTGGGTAAATTATTCTTTGGCGGATGGCAGCGATTCTCCTTACTCCGCCAATATGATCGGGAACCTGAAGCACTGGCTGGATGAAGAAGAAGATATCAGAGATCTGAACCGGGTACTGCCAAGTATCAACAGGGAAAATATTGTAGGCAAATAAGCAATATAAAATTTTTCACATAATATCGAAAAGTGGCCATATAAGGTTAATGGGAGCAGCTCTTATGGAATCAAAATCAACAGCAATCAATCTTAACAGGGAAACAAAGGCGAGATTCGGCCTTTTGGCAACGTTCCTTACCGGTGCCACCGCCGTTTATATCTGGTGGGTAATTTATAGTCTTCTGCCGGCCCTGTCATCCTGGACAACCTACTCGCTTTTGCCCTTTGAAAAAGGCTCCCATCTCGGGGCTTCCATCGAGTTTTTCCTGTATGATACGCCCAAGGTCATGATGCTGCTGTTTCTGGTGGTTTTTGGGGTTGGCATTATCAGGAGTTTTTTTACTCCGGAAAAGACAAGAAGCTTTCTGGCGGGCAAAAGCCTGTTTGCCGGCAATGTCCTGGCTGCCCTCCTGGGGATTGTGACGCCTTTTTGTTCCTGTTCGGCCGTACCTTTGTTTATCGGGTTTGTAACCGCCGGGGTGCCCCTGGGAGTTACCTTCTCCTTTTTGATCGCCGCCCCCATGGTCAATGAAATCGCCCTGGGGCTTCTATACGCGCTTCTTGGCTGGAAAATTGCGGCTATTTATATGGGCACCGGGCTCTTCATCGCCATTTTCGCCGGGTGGGTGATCGGCCGACTCAAACTCGAGGGACACATTGAAGCATGGGTAACCGAGGCCAACACTGCGGCCCTATCCGTGGAAGAAGAACAACTCTCCTTTTATGATCGCATCATTTATGGATGGGATGCGGTCAAAGAGATCATCGGCAGGGTTTGGATTTATGTCATTATCGGCATTGGCGTGGGCGCCGGAATTCATGGTTTCGTGCCCGAGGGTGTCATGGCGTCCATTATGGGCAAAGGCTCCTGGTGGTCAGTGCCCCTTTCCGTTCTGATCGGGGTCCCCATGTATTCCAATGCCGCCGGAATCATTCCGGTCGTGGAAGCCTTGCTCGGGAAAGGGGCCGCTCTGGGGACCGTTCTCGCTTTCATGATGAGCGTAATAGCCCTATCATTGCCTGAAATGGTGATTCTAAGAAAGGTACTTAAACCGAAACTGATTGCAGCCTTCATAGGGGTTGTGGCCGCCGGCATCCTTATTGTCGGCTATATTTTCAACCTCATCATTTAAACCACATACCTGAGAGGCTGTGTCATAAGGTTCAATTTGGTCTCATGTCAAGGAAGGCTAAAATTTCCCCACTCTGCGGGACTTCCTGCCTGATTGATTTTCTGTGGTGGGTCGCAACCGGAGGAATACATTGAGTATTTTGAGGATTGAAATTTTTGCCTGACGCCGAAATGGGGCCAAAGGGGGCATTATGACACAGTCTCTGAATAGACGGATTAATTACAGGGAGATTACGATGGAAATCAAAGTTCTGGGTCCGGGTTGCGCAAAGTGCAACAAGACCGAAAAGCTGATTCAGGAAGTTGTCAAAGAAACCGGCGTGACCGCGACCGTCGAGAAGGTCACCGATATGATGGCGATCGCCGCTTACGGCGTTTTCGGCACCCCGTCGGTGATTATCGATAATGATTTGAAATGTTCGGGAAAAGTACCCAAGAAAAAAGATATAAAAGCGTGGCTGAATGGATAAAGCGGGGCCAGTGCAATAGTCTGGCTCCATCCTGACAAAATGAGTTCAATGGCCCGCAACCAAGTGGGGAAAAAATAACGTGATGGATCTGTATGTTGGCAAAGCCAAGCTGCTATTTTTAACCGTTACTATCATTTCCTTCTTGACGGTTTCCGCGTTTGCCGGGAATCTTCAAAATGTCGTGATCATTTCCATTGATGCGCTCCATCCCGATACCCTTTTGCGGGCCAGGATTCCAACCCTTCAGAAACTGATGAACACAGGCGCTTATACGCTTGATGGCAAGAGTACAGATCCGCCCAAAACCCTGATTGCGCATGCCGCGATGTTCACAGGCCTGCCGCCTGTTGAGAATGGCAAAACGGACAATTCCTGGGAACCGGGTCAAGCTACGGTCAATAAAAGCACAATCTTCAATAGCGTAAGGCCATATGGATTTCGCACTGGATATTTTTATGCGAAGCGCAAACTGGGGTATCTCGTCAATGATGCCATTGATGCGCATCAATGGTCACGGGAGAATTCCATTGATCTGGCCGAAGGATTTTTAAAATCTCCCGGCCGCCATTTTGTTTTTCTGCATGTCAACGGATTGGATCAAGTCGGCCCCGAGTATGGCTGGCTATCACCGGAGTACATCGAAGAACTTTCCTTCATTGATGACTATCTAACCCAGATGATCGATTCAGTTAAGCAGAAAGGGAACTACCTGATTATCGTTACCAGTGATCATGCCGGGCACGCCCGGATTCACGGCAGCCAACATCCGGACGATTACCGGCTGCCATTCATCATTTGCTCGGATACGGTTCCTGTCAACGATTTCAATGACATCTCTTTTGCGGTGGTTGATTTGAAAGGAATAGTTGTGAAACTGCTGAAGGGTGATTCGTCTTGATTCTACCTAACTTGCCAAACGGCTCTAAACCGTTCGAAAGATAAGCACGACGCCCATCATTTTGCCATAGTTGTCGTGGATCATGGAAAGGGTTTGCGATACCCGGACTTCATTGCCGTTCATGGGAATCAGAATGTCATTGTCATAATGGACGATCTGTTCCAGGTTGGCACTCATTGCCTGGACGATGTTTCTGCGTTGACTGCGGGTGATGCCGTTTAGAATGTAGTACACTTCATCGAGCGGTTTGCCGATCACCCGGGTTCTTGACCAGCCGCACAGCCGCTCGGCTTCCTTATTATAGAGGGTGACATTGCCCAGTATGTCGGTGGATATAAAGCCGTCCCCGATTCCCTGGATAGTCACGGCCAGGCGGTCCTTTTCCGAGGCGAGCATCTGGTCGATGTCGTAATACTGCTTTACGGTGATCGCCATCGCGGTGCAGGCAAAGGCCAGGAAACCATATTCCATGAAGAACAGGAACGCCCTCACTCCGAAAGATACCAGCAGGTCATTGAACGCACATAATGCCCAGATGCCGAACCCGGCAAAAATAAGAGCACCGGCGCTGCCGGCCCTTTTGACATTTACCATCCAGGTAACCAGAATACCAATCATGGCCAGGCCGATGTAAATTTGGAAGACAATACCGACCGGGCCCGGGAGGGGTTCGATGTATGGCTGCTGCAGGCCAATGAATTGGCGGTAGGCGAACTCCGGTCCCACCATGAGATCGGTCGTCCAGATCAGGATGAGCATGAGCAGGTGAAACACACCGGCCAGAAAGTGGTAATGACGGCCGTTCATGATCAAGAATGAGAAGGTATAACCAAAAGAGCAATGTATCATGAAAAGAAAGACCGAGTATTGGACCTGCTCGACTACGTGATTCAGTTCCCCGGCCGGGGTGTTGTATTGCAGGAATTTGGCAATGGCAAAGATGAAGGTGATAAAGCTCAGGGCCGCGCCCCAGCCATTCCAAGTATAATCGGGTTTTTTTACGAAAAACCAGTATTGAAAAAAGGCGAAGAAAAAAGCAATAGCCGCGACACACAGGGTCCCGGCGGATGCAAATACTATTTTCTCACCCAGCATATATCACGCTCCTGGTCTCCTAACTTATCAATATCACAAGAAACCTTTATATAATTTTATCTTTGCCGAGTCGAGGTGAAAATGGATTGACAAAAAAAAAGAAGTCCGTTAACCATGTCTTTCAACGCGGGTAACCAAATGGTGATGAGCCCTCTTTATTATGATTTGTTATGAAAAGACAGATACTTGAAATATTAAGGGAAGCATCCGGAGTTGTTTCCGGCGAAACACTCAGTGTCCGCCTGGGCATTTCCCGGGTGTCGATCTGGAAGCACATCAAAAAACTCCAGGAACTTGGGTATGACTTGGAATCCACGCCCAAAGGCTACCGGCTGGGCGGGGAGCCGGATATCCCTTATTCCTGGGAATTACCCCGTTTTGAGGACCGGATTCACTACCTTGAAGAAACGGTATCAACCATGGATACGGCCCGCGATCTGGCCCGGAGGGGTTGTCCCGACTTTACCGTTGTTGTCGCCGGCCGACAGACCGGTGGGCGGGGCCGTCTGAAGCGTTACTGGGATTCGCAGGCCGGCGGCCTCTATTTTACCCTGGTTATCCGGCCGGAAATACCACCGACCTGGAGTTACCGGTACAATTTTGCAGCCTCGCTTGTACTCGCCCGGACCATCCGGAAGATGCTGGACATCAAGGTGGACGTCAAGTGGCCCAACGATCTCCTGGTTGATGAAAAGAAAGTGTCGGGGATGCTCTCCGAGCTGGAGGCGGAGGCGGATCGGGTCGCTTTCATCAGTATCGGCCTGGGCCTGAACGTCAACAATGACATAACCGCGGATGTGCCCAACGCGGTTGCGCTGCAACAGGTTGCCGGCAAACCGATATCCCGGAGAGAACTTCTGGGCGCCTTTTTGGATAACTACCGCCAATACATTTCAACCGGCAGCCTTGAATCGGCGGTCGCGGACTGGAAAACGTACACCGTGACCCTGGGCCGGGCGGTTACCATCGAAACACCGGGCGAAACCATCCGGGGCACCGCGGTGGACGTGGATGCCGGCGGCGGACTGATTGTCCGCCTGGATAGCGGCGCAGTGAAAACGGTGGTGTACGGCGATTGTTTTCATCGCTGAACCATAGGTGGGGAAGATGGGGGGTAACAGTTATAGGCTAACGAAGTACACCAGGGTCAATTATCTCGCGCCAAGACGCAAAGGCGCCAAGAAAACCAAAGACCCAGTTTAGGGCGCGCTTTCGCGCGCAAAGGCTTTTAATCTGGTTTTAGCAGCGAAGCTGGCAACACAATGTTTTGGCCTTCTTTGCGCCTTTGCGTCTTGGCGCGATGCTGAGCCTTACTTTCAGATCTTGTTCAAGGAGAAATTGTAGATGAACGACACAGTAATGACGGATCATACCCAGCAACTGCGCATGACCGTTTATGCCTCGCTGTTTGCCGCCCTGGTGGCGGTGGGGGCCTTCATATCGATTCCTATCGGGCCGGTGCCCATTGTTTTGCAGAATTTTTTCGTGCTGCTGGCTGCCCTTTTGCTGGGGCCCCGCTGGGGGGCTGCAGCCGTGGCCGTATATCTTCTTTCCGGGATCTGCGGCCTGCCGGTATTTGCCGGGGGCACCGCGGGTATCGGCCGCATTATGGGGCCCACCGGCGGCTACCTGATCGGGTACCTGCCGGCGGTTTTCATTGCCGCCTGGATTTCCAGGAAGGGTGGCGGCCGCACCTGGACCGATGTTGCGGCCATGATCTGCGGTTCCCTGATTGTTTATGGTTGCGGGGTGCCCTGGCTTAAAGTGGTGACCGGGATGCCATTTGCCAAAGCGCTGGCTGTGGGGATGGTTCCCTTTTTAATTGGGGATGCCCTGAAGATTGCAGCGGCAATTCCGGTCGTCAAGGCCCTGCGACCGATAGTGAATAGATAATGTGGTTTTCCACGAATAGGGCAAACAAATATAGATAATTTCATCTTGGAACCATGGGGAATAAATTCGAAATTCAAAGTACGAAATTCGAAACAAATTCAAAATTCAAATAACCAAATGACAAAAACAGTCGCTCGCCGGAAGCAATAATTGGTTTTGTTTTGGTTTTTTTGTCATTGGGATTTGCACCCTTGTTTCGAATTTCGATATTCGGATTTCGGTTTTCTTGCTCTTCATATTTCGGCGTCAGCCGGAATCACTTGACCCCTTGGACCCTCGAATCCTTGAACCCTGATTTCCTATTATGTCCTTAATCGAAATACACAAGTTGACCCGCCTGTTCAGCGACGGCACCCTGGCGCTCGATGGGATCAATCTTTCCATTGACGCGGGCAGTTTCCTGCTTCTGGCAGGGAGAAACGGGGCCGGGAAAACGACCCTGTTGCGTCATCTAAACGGGCTGCTCCTGCCCGATAGCGGCGAAGTCCGGTTGGACGGCGTGCCGGTGGCTGAGGATCTGCCCCGGGCCAGGCAGATGGTGGGGATGGTCTTCCAGGATGCCGACAGCCAGATTGTCGGTGAGACCGTGTTTGACGATGTGGCTTTCGGCCCGGAAAATTTGTGCTGGCCCACGCAGGCAATCGAGGCAAAAGTCACCGCCACCCTCGAATCCATAGGCATTGCCGCCCTGGCCGATCACCGGCCCCATACCCTCTCCGGGGGTGAAAAACGCCGGTTGGCCATTGCCGGGATACTGGTCATGGACCCCCGGGTGATTGTTCTCGATGAACCCTTTTCGAACCTCGATTACCCGGGCACACTGCAGGTTTTGAAAACAATTGCCGACCTGCACGCCGGCGGCCGTACGGTAATTATCACCACGCATGATATCGAAAAAGTGTTTGCCCTGGCGGACCGGATGGTGATCCTGGACCGTGGCCGGATTGTCAGGGACGGCCGCCCCATGGAGGTTGTCTACGATACGGAACGGTTTGGTATCCGCATGCCGTGCACCTTGAAGGCCGGCGGGGAGGTGGCGTCGTGGCTGACCTGAACGTTTTCAGCTTCCGCCCCGGCCGGTCCCGCCTGCACAGGCTGGATGCCCGGGTAAAACTACTGGCGCTGATGCTGCTGAGCCTCCTGAGCCTCGGGGCCGGCGGTGGTTCACTGGCGGGTCTCGCGGCCCTGCTCATTGTCCTGGCAGCGGACTGCGGGCTTTCGCTTTTCCGGCTGGCAAGGGAGTTGAAATACTTTTTTTTATTGCTGCTGCTGGTTTTTATAGCCCGGTCCCTGAGTACGCCGGGAGAGACGATCTGGCAGTGGCACGTGATCAGCATTACGCGGGAGGGTATCCTGGCGGGCGCCCTGGTGTGCTGGCGGTTGGCGATAGTCATAGTCGCCGGCCTGCTGCTGGTCATTTCCACCCGGACATCCCATATTACCGGGGCTGTGCGTTGGTACCTGAAGCCGGTTCCTCTTATTAATGAGACCCGGGTGGCCCTGATGATGGGACTGGTCGTTCGGTTCATTCCCGGCTTGCTGTTGCGGGCCGGCGAGACGGCGGATGCCCAGCGGGCCCGCTGTGTGGAAAACCGTAAGAATCCAATCTACCGGCTAAAGGTCCTGGTGATTCCCCTGTTGAGAAACACGTTTCTGGAAGCTGAAGAGCTGGTCCAGGCCATGGAAGCACGCGGGTACACGGGGCGGCGGACGGAACCGGAATTCAGGCTCCGTCGGGGTGACTGGATCGCGTTGGCCTGTCTCGGCCCCCTCGCCCTGGCGCTTTGTCTAGTATAAAAAATGTTGAATCGCGGGTCCCGACCCCCTGCCGGGTATTGAGCCAATCTGTTCACAACTACCATAAATTATAAGATATTTTATATAAATCCACGACTAATTGGCGTCCTGAATAGCGTGTGGTTTTCAGATGCTGACAGCAGCCGCATAATTTTTTCTGGTAACAAAAATTTTCGATTTTTTTCTATTGACAACCGGTCTGTAAATTTGTAACTAACTCGTTTTCAACGGGCCGTTAACTCAGTTGGTAGAGTATCTGCCTTTTAAGCAGAGAGTCGCGCGTTCGAGCCGCGCACGGCCCACCAACGACGAACACATTGTTTCGTCCCCATCGTCTAGCCTGGTCCAGGACACCGGCCTTTCACGCCGGCGACAGGGGTTCAAATCCCCTTGGGGACGCCAATTTAAGGAGCCAACTTCGCAAGAGGTTGGCTCCTTTTTTTTTGAGCCGGCGTGAAAGGCCGATGTCCCGGACATCCCGCCTATCCAGGCGGGACGACAGGGGTTCAAATCCCCTTCACCCGTTATTCAAAAATCACCAGCATATAAGGACCATCTGGTTTTCAGTCTGTAAGCACACCCAAATTTAGCGCTATAAACCATCTCTTGACCCTCAATAGCCAGTCCTGTATAAATTTCACAACACGTCTGATTTACAACTGATCTAATTCTGGATATATCACCCCTGATTTGATGTTGCCTTAAACTAAAATCCCCACCCCAAGATTTTCCATCTTAAAAAATTTAATGCCGTGAGGTGATCTGCGATGACCGACACGCAAAAAGCCACCCGCAAATTGAGAGCCATTCTCAGTGCAGATGTGAAGGGTTATTCCCTCCTAATGGCGGATGATGAGTCCAGCACAGTCAAAAAATTAAGAGAGTACCGGGAAAGTATGTCCGCTCTCATTCAATTGCACTCTGGCCGGGTTGTTGATGCCGTTGGGGACAATCTGTTGGCAGAGTTCTCAAGTGCTGTGGACGCCGTTCACTGTGCAGTCGAAATACAAAAGGATTTGAAGGAAAAAAAC
This sequence comes from uncultured Desulfobacterales bacterium, assembly GCA_964647585.1. Classification (GTDB taxonomy): domain Bacteria; phylum Desulfobacterota; class Desulfobacteria; order Desulfobacterales; family CAJINA01; genus CAJINA01. Next base: position 4,792 of record CAZYGG010000065.1, on the reverse strand, counting down.
GCTATCCTTCCGGCCAGCAAACGTCTTCAGTTTAGAATTGGTATCAACATTGGAGATGTGATTCAAGAAGGGGGTCGTATATATGGAAGTGGTGTAAACGTTGCAGCTCGTATAGAAGGATTGGCTGAACCGGGTGGGGTCTGTATCTCAAGAAATGTGTTTGATCATATTAAAGAAAAACTGAATTTCGGATACGAGTACCTTGGTGATCGTGAAGTAAAGAATATTAAAGATCCAGTGAGAGTTTACAAAGTTTTAATGGACCCTGAGGATGCCGGCAAGCTGATCGCCCCAGATCCGACAGTTTCAGCAAGCAAGTGGATCTGGCCGACCGTTGTGGTTGCCGCTGTTATTTTGACGCTAATTGGCTATCACGTGTACCAGAAAATATCGGGTCCCAAATTCGAGCGAGCATCGGTTGAAAGAATGGCCTTCGCCCTGCCGGAAAAGCCATCCATTGCGGTTCTTCCATTTGACAACATGAGTGGCGACCCGCAACAGGACCATATCTGCAATGGAATCACGGAGCAAATCATCGCTAACCTTTCTAAAGCCTCGGGGCTGTTTGTGATAGCCCGAAATTCTTCTTTCAGTTTCAAAGGTAAAGCCGTTAAAGTTCAACAGGTGGCCGAACAGCTCGGTGTCCGGTATGTTCTTGAAGGCAGTTTTCAGAAATCGGGGAAACAAGTTCGGATAACCGCTCAGCTGATTGACGCCATCAAAGGACACCATCTTTGGGCGGAGAGCTATGACATTGAAATGCTAAATATATTTACGCTGCAGGATGAAATCACGCTACGGATTTTGAGTGCCGTTGGGGCTGAATTAACCCAAGGTGAGCGTGCACGCATTTATGCAAAAGGAACCGAAAATCTTGGAGCTTATATAAAAGTTATAGAAGGATATAAGCATTTTGAGCGCTCTGGCAAAGAGGAAAACATAATAGCCCGCAAGCTGGCTAAGGAGGCTATTGATCTCGATCCGAACTATCCAAGTGCCTATGGCCTGCTGGGCGGCACTTATCTGATGGGTCCGTTTCTCGGCTCAACCATTTCAGCCAAGGAGTCCTGGAACATTGCCGTAGAAGTACTTCAAAAAGGGCTCACCCTCGATGAGGCCCATGCCCCATCAAATGGCGCACTGGCTATGATTTATGGATTTCAAAGGAAATACGACAAAGCTCTTGCTCAAGCGCAACGGGGTATAGATTTAAATCCGGGATTTCCTAGCATGCACACGGGATACGTTCTGGTATTTGTTGGAAGATACGAGGAAGCGGTACGATATTTCAATAAGGCGATACGCCACGACCCCAAATCGCCGACCTTCTATTACAATGGATTAGGCCATGCCTACCGGGGATTGAAGCGATACGAAGACAGCATTACAGCCTACAAAAAGGCACTCGAAAGAGAACCTGATTACCTTATCGGGCACGCTTTTCTGGCTTCAACCTATTATTTGGCGGGTTTTGAGGAAGAAGCCCGTGCCGAGGCGGCTGAGGTGCTCAGACTTCAACCCAAATTTTCTGTGGGCAGATTTGCCAAAGTATTGCCTTATCAAGATAAAGATTTTCTAAACAGCACTCTTGAAGGGATGCGAAGGGCTGGGTTGCCACAATAGTTCTCAGGAATACCAGTATATAATGTTGTCGCTGCTTGATGTCAAAACTGGGGATACCTGCTGATAAAACTGTCTGGGTATCACTATTTTAGACGAGGTGTGCTTGATATAAAATATGACTACAAAGTTGATGACTTTACAAACCCGATGACTCTTAAAGGCACCATTGATTATAATAAGCCTGATGAAGATTCCAAGTATGGTGGTGAGACATTCTTATTAAATTATCAAAACTTTGTATTGATCTTTCTGTTTTCTGACAGCACTGGAACTGTAACTGGTGTTGAAACAGCAGATATTCCATCTGGTGGAAGCATAATGAAAACAAAACCATTTCATATTACCATTCCCTATGACCCCACATATTTGTATGTTGTTGTAAATTATCATTTTACGGCATGAGAAGGGCTTTAGATAAAATTTAATTCCGTGATCAATGCACCGTGTCATCAATCGTTTCAATCGTGTACTTCTGGCCGGCTGCCCCAGCATCTGCTGCATCTTTGAACATCTTCCCCAGACAGGTCTGCATATTTGTAAGGATACTGTTTGAAAAATACACGGCTGGTAGGAATTTGCTATGATATTATATACATATTAATATTCCGTATAGCAGGAACCGCGGCCACTATTAAGTCAAAGTGAAAATTAGGTGTTATTTTTAGTTATCTGTGGTAAGGCATTACATGTTTGTGACACGCGCCCGCTGTTACAAACTGTCGAGGGGGGCACCCCTTCATCCCGGGTGCCCCCCATTTTATTCCTGCATAAGTACGCTCATCCAGCTTAATTAAAGCCCCGACCGCATTCCCACGATCAAACGGCGTAATCACGCTACCCGATACCGCTTGTCCGTCGATCCGATCGGAGAACAGGATTTCAGATGTGACCGCGATGGCGGAACCTCAAAAAAATAGCTTTTTCGATAGGTGATGTGCTAAGGAGATCAGTCAGGAATTAGAAGCCATAAATTTTTCTTAAAGTTATTTACCCGATGTATCGGTATTGCCAAACGACGTCGGGTATTTTCATAGAGCGGCCAATATGGAAGACGCAACCGAAAATCAAAAATGATAAATTTCTTGACCATTGGAACCATATTAGGTTTATCGGCAGGTTTTGCCCCGGGTCCACTTTTGACCCTTGTGATTTCGGAAACGCTTCAACATGGTATTAAAGCGGGTGTCAAAGTTGCGCTCGCTCCATTTATTACCGATTTGCCAATAATCATTTTAACTTTATTCATTCTGGCAAAGTTATCCAGTTTTCATAACATTTTGGGAATAATTTCACTGATCGGTGGCTGCGTTATTCTGTTTATGGGCTACGAAGGTTTACGCACGAAAGGCGTTGAGCTCAATCTCAAAAAAACCCAGCCTAAATCCCTGACAAAAGGGATGTTGGTAAATGCTCTAAACCCGCATCCTTACTTATTTTGGGTCAGTGTTGGTGCCCCGACTATCACCAAGGCAATGAACCAGAGCATCATTGCGGCTCTGGCTTTCATTTGTAGTTTTTATGTCTCGATAGTGGGTTCTAAAATTGTACTGGCGATATTGGTTGGCAAATCAAAAAACTTTTTGGTGGGCAATGTATACATATACACAATGCGTTTCCTCGGATCGGCACTCTGTGTTTTGGCATTCGTTCTTTTTCGTGACGGCCTGAAACTTTTTGGAATACTATAAGCTCTCACAATGCAGATGAAGCCGGATCCCGAAACTGCCGCTGATTTGCATAGGCAGATTTCATATCACCCGGATTTTGTGCTATTATATATTTTCCCAGACTGAAAAAATGGCAGCTATATCTCAACCTGAGGACAATGAAGTGACTGACGATGCCGAAAAAAAATCAGAAGGCATTCAGGATGCGGTTGACAACCGGCTGGACGATTTGTTTGCAGCGGATGATGAAGACGCCGGTGAAAAATCAGAAGGCATTCAGGATGTAGTTGACAACCGGCTGGATGATTTGTTTTCAACGGACGATGAAGACGCCGGTGAAGAACCAGAAGGCATTCAGGATGTCGTTGACGACCGGCTGGATGATTTGTTTTCAGCAGATGATGAAATCGCCGGTGAAGAATCAGAAGGCATCCAGGATGTCGTTGACAATCGGCTTGACGATATGTTTCCGGAGGACGACGAAGTCACCGAATCCGCTGAAAAGGACCAGGTCGTCGAGTCGCACCTTGATGATTCAGAAGAAGCACCAGAAATACATAAAGCCGAACCCCCTGACAAAAGCACAGCAGACGAAACTGAAATCGAAGCGGCCACCACGCTGACCGCCCCACAGGAAAAGAGGGCTGTTTCTCCAGAGACCGGGACGAAAAAACCCGCGGCTACGGATTCCAAAAATGCGAACGCTCCAATTCCAAAAGGAACAACCCACTCAGGGGGCGATAATAAAATTGGGGCCGCCGAGAAAAAACCGGATAAAACAGAAACCACGGTTGCGCCGGGTGCTGACAAGGCACCTCCCCAAAAAGACGGCCAATGGGCAATAAGAACCAAACCCGCTGTATCGAAAAAAGAAAAGAAAAAAACTGGTCCAGAGCAAAAGCAAAATAACCGGGCTTCACTAAAATTGATCCTTGGCGGAATAGTTATCATCGGAGGCGCACTTGCCTTTTTCTTTTTTTCGCAGTCTCCTGAACCGCCTGACCAGAGTCAGCCGGTTCCCGTTCCAAAGACCCATAAAATAGCAAAACTGCCGGCAAAGGCCCCTGAAACAGATACAACCCCACCGGCCGTAACTCCTGTTCCGCAGCAGGTTACAACTCCCATTGACCCGTCTGAAATTTCCTCTACAGATGAGAAAACGGCCACAACGCTGACGCCTGTTGCCGCCCCTCCAACTGATAAGACGGAGCCCGTACAGTTGGACCCGCCGGTACAAAGCGCTTCTGCCGAGATAGCCAGATGGCTCCTGAAATGGGCGGCCGCCTGGGAGAAATGCGCTGGAAAAAACGGGGACATGACCGCCTTTATGTCTTTTTATTCCGATGACTTCAGCTCAAAAGGGTTTGACAAAAACAGATGGCACAAGGACAAGCTCGCAAAGAACCTCAGAAAAGAGTGGATTCGCATCAAGCTGGACCACATCAAAATTGTCGGCCCTTTGGGCAATGGTCGTTATGAGGCCAGGTTTACGCAAGTTTATA
>CAZYGG010000064.1:0-21139 GCA_964647585.1 uncultured Desulfobacterales bacterium | reverse complement strand
ATATAAGTCCCTGCCTTAATCATGTAGCCCTTGCCGGATGCCTCTTCGACGATCGCTTTGTACCCGGACGGGAACTTGATGACCCCCACCAAGGATAACTGGGTAAGATCGATCCTTTCAAGCGGCGTCTGCCTGATGCGGTCCGGTTTATTCGGTTCGACCTTCTCTTCAGCAGGTTTAGGGCCTTGTTTTTGCAAAGGGTTCTCAAACGGATTGATTTTGCCTTCGGGATTGTAAAGGCGCGCCCGGTACCTGGCTATATGCCCGGCCACTGCTTTTTTCTGAATATCCTCCATAGTCTTCTGGATGGAGGCCTCATCACCGTCTGGAACCGCGGCCTTTTTCTGGGCGGTGGCAGCCGGCTTAGCCTTGGCCACAGGTTTCTTGGCCGGAACGGGCTTTTTCGGTTTAGCAGCCTTTATTTTAGTAGCGACGACTTCAGGCTGTGCCGGGCCGGACTCTTCATCTCCACCACATCCAGTCGGACCCCACAAAAGGCATAAAGTAGCAATAGCCAGGAAACTGATTTTAAATTTGGAATTGTGCATGATTTACCAATTATGTCCAGATTAAGAGCGTTTTTTCTTTTTCTTCTTTTTCTTTGTCTCGGTTTGCTCGATGAATTTATAGGTGACCGCTGAACAGCTGGCGCTCAGTTTACCACCCGCCTTCCCGCCCGGGACGATGGTAATGTTCTTAATCGTTACAATCCGCGGTATAGCCGCTACCCGGTCAAAAAACTCAGCAAGGTTATGATATCCGCCTTCCACTCTGAGTGAAAGGGGTATTTCCGTATAAAATTTTTTGTTTACCTCAGCGCCCGGCTGAAAAAGCTGAAATTCAAGGCCGGCCTCACCCCCTGACTGGGAAATAACGGTCAGCAGTGTTGGGATTTCCTTGCGTTCCGGCAGTGCTTTGCTGGCTTCCGCAAATTTTACCTCTTCTTCTTTCATCTTGGCTCTGAGCTTCGGCAGCTTAGCAGCGTTTCTTTTGGCAATCATCAGTTTGCTGGACAGATCTTCAAACTCTGTCTGGAATTGGCTTTTTTGATCCCACTTCGGCATATATAGAAAATAGACCACGGCACCAACAAGCACCAAAAATGTCCCGACATATATCAGTACCCGCTGAATGGTTGATAACTTCTCAACCTTTTCAAAAAACGGAGCGAGTGCGTCCAGTGACAGCTTAACCTTTTTCATTACTTTTTCGCCTTATCTTCTGCTTTGGGGGGGTTCATCAATGTTCGCTTAAAATTAATGCTGAAACTTTTAAAAAATACACCCGGTTTAAAAACCTTTCGGCTGGTCTGCTGCAGGTTGACATTGCTGAACTGTTCCACTTTCTGAAGATTGGTCATGAAATCAGCCACCGTTTTATTATCTATGGCTGTGCCGCTGACCTTGACGCCGTCGCCCATGGCCGAAAAACTCGAGAGCCACATCCGACCTGGAACCATGACCTCCGTCATTTTATCCAGCAGACGCACCGCATCTTCCCGGCTGGCATCAAGATCTTCGATAACCTTTCTCTTTTGCATCAGGATCTTGAGTTTCTTTTCAAGCAGCTTGATTTCTTTGTTGATCTTGTCGTATTTCTTTAATTCAACCCGGGTCGCGGCGATCCCATCTTCCAGTTCCTGGACTTGGTTGGCCAAGACCGAATTGTAATAGAACAGGGCGATGGCAATCAGGAAAACCGACAGGCTGAACATCGAAATCTGTCGACGGATATTCTCTTTTTTTCGGGCTGCGCGAAATGGCAGCAGATTAATTCGTATCATTTGTCGTCAACTTCTCTTAATGACAGCCCCATGCAGATCGCTGCCTGCGGCGCCACCAGTTCAAGGTAAGAAGAATCCAGCCCACTTTCATCAACGATAAAATTTTTAAACGGATTCACAATTTCCACATCCGTGGAAGTTTCCGCGGCCAGCAGCCCTCTGAATTCAGAAATGTTTGCGCCGCCGCCACTTAGGACAATCTTGTTTATATGTTCGTCCGGATCGGTGGAATAGAAAAAATCAAGGGCCCTTCTAATTTCTGAACACCAATCTGAAACGACTGACGAGATGATTTCGCGCAGGTCCTCGGGTGAAATGCTGTCCGACTGTTCGCTCTGCTTAATCTGCTCAGCTTCTTCAATGGTGCAATCTACCAGGGACACAATCTTTTGGTTTATCTGACCGCAGCCCAGGGATACATCCCGCATAAAAACAGAATTCGTCCCTTTGAGGATATTCAACGAGGTTTTGCTGGCACCAATATCTATAAGTGCCACGATCTCTTCTTCCGGCTCATAGCTGTACTCGAAAATGTTCTGCAAGGCAAAAGCGTCCACATCAATCAAGCACGGGTTCAGGCCGGCCAGGCGAATCAAGTTGATATATTCCTCAACCATCTCTTTTTTGGCAGCCACCAGCAGTACGTTCATCTGGTTGGGATTGTTTTCATTCTCCCCCAGGATCTGAAAATCCAGGTTCACATCATTGATATCGAAAGGGATATACTGTTCCGCTTCGAATTGGATCGTATCCTGAAGCTGATCATCCGTCATGGTTTGCACCGTGATTGTTTTGACGATGACCGAATAACCCCCAATCGAAATAGCAACGTTCTGATCCTTGAAGTTATATTCTTTAAAGAGCTCCTTGATACTGGCAGCAGCTGCTTCAGGGTCTTTGATGGAACCCTCTTCGATAATTCCGTCGGCCAATTCGACCATACCGAATTTTCTCAGGGTCCGCCCTTTTTTGGATTCAATAACTTCCCCGGCCTTTATCGACCTGGACCCGATATCCAGTCCTATTAGATGAGATTTCTTTCCAAAAACCATTGTATTCTCTTATTCGTCCCCGAAGATTTTGTTTTTGTCTGAAAGTTTCAAGTCCAGTGCCAGCAGGATTTTTCTTTTGGTTTCCATCCTGCAGGGCATCCCGTTTTCTATCCTTGTTATCGTAATCGGTGAAACTTTCGCCTTCCTGGCAAGTTCGGCTTTGCTTACGAGGAGAGATTCTCTGATTTCTCTTAGTTTGCTCATGTTTGCTTTTTTCCGGCCGTATATTGAAGGTTTAGTCAGCCTTGCCTCTGAGTCGGGCGATAGATGGCATATAACTTTCATAGTTATATGGCTTTTAACCGATATAAATGCAATTTTATCTGCTTGTCAAGAAGAATTATCTCTAATTATATATATATTATGTCCACTTACCTTATATTGTGTTCACCCGGCGCAACACCCACATATGTAGTGTCTGCCTTTCCGCTAAAACCCCTTTCTACTCCCTATTTATCGCATTGGTAGCCGCCAGGGCCGGTAAAGACCCGCCTGCCGCAAGGGGCCCTTTCCGGATGTCAAAGCTTTTCTTGACTTTGCCCGCCCCATTAAATATACGGACAAACACACTCACACGCAGATTTACTTCATGGAAGAAGCGACTACGATACCTGCAGAAAAGACAAAACCATTCAGGCTGGTGAAGTATTTTACCTTCTCCAGCCTGATCGTCATATTTGCGGGCACGCTGGTACTGAGCGCCTTTGACACGCATCTTGCCCGCAAGATGCAGCTGCAAAAGAGCGAAGAATACGCCAAACTTTTAATTGAAAACCTGAATCACCAGATTTTTCTGCAATTCATTCTCCCCACAGTTCTTAAATATAATCGCATCCAACTCAGAAACCAAGAACAGTTCAAACGACTTGACCAGGTTATAAGAAGTACACTGCACAGCTTCAACGTTGAAATGGTGAATATTTATGACATGCACAGCACCATTTCATATAGTTTCGACAGAGACATCATCGGCCGGGAAGATATCCGCAGCTCGGGATATAAAGAAGCGCTCGAAGGCAAATTCAGCTCACGGCTCGTTCAGAGGGGCAACTTTTTTGAAATCATGTTCGGCTTTCCCAAGGACAGCCACCTTATTACAATATCCCCCCTGCGGGCCGAAAAGCAAGTTTCCCGGCTGTCGGGGCCGGTTTTAGGGGCTATTGAGATCAAGCTGAATCTGACGGAAGATTATAAAACAATTTTCAACTTTCAAATCCGGGTAATCATTACCAGTGCCATTGTGATGACCGCCCTGTTTTTGGTACTTCTCCTGATTGTAAAAAACGGAGAGGCCATCATTGAACGCCGGGCGTTGGAACGGATGCGTTTAAAGGAACAGCTCAACCGCGCCGAGCACCTGTCGTCACTGGGTGAAATGGTCGCCGCCGTCTCCCACGAAATCCGCAATCCGCTGGGTATAATCCTCAGTTCAACCGAACTCATGCAAAAGAAGCTTGACCCGGACGACCCGGCCAACACGCTCACCCGGATCATTATGGAGGAATCCGGGCGCCTGAACACAATTATCACCGACTTTCTCAATTTTGCCCGCCCGCGCACGCCCAACCTTGCAGCCTGTCGGGTAGATCAAATCCTCGACAAGAATATCACCTTTCTCGCGCCTCAAATTCAATCCGGGGGGTACACGGTCGATCGCCGGTTCGCCGAAGCCGTTCCGGAAATTTATGCCGATGCGGACATGCTTTACCAAGCGTTCTTGAACATCCTGATCAATGCGATGCAGGCCATGTTGGATGGCGGCAATATTTATGTAGTGGTTGACAGCCATGATAACATGGTAAAAATATCCATAGAAGACTCGGGACCGGGAATCCCGGAAGACTTAATGGAAAAAATATGGGACCCGTTCTTTACCACGAAGGACACGGGCACCGGACTTGGACTGGGCATTGTGAAGAATATTGTCAAATCCCATAATGGCAGTGTCGCTATCGAAAATCTATCCGCCGGCGGCTCCCGTGTCGCGATAGACCTTCCGATCAAACAGGGAGGCCCGTAAAATGGATACCATCCTGATTGTCGATGACGAAAAGAATTATCCCCTGATCCTCAGCGCCGTATTGGCGGAAGAAGGGTTTGAAACCCTTACCGCTCACAGCGGCCAGGAAGCGCTTGACCTTCTGGCCAACTCGGATGTCGACCTGGTTTTAACCGACATGAAAATGCCGTCAATGGACGGTATCGACCTGCTTGAACGCATCAAGCAAAAAAACCCTGAACTGCCCGTCATCATGATGACCGCCCACGGCACCGTTGAAAAGGCCGTCGAAGCCATGCAAAAGGGTGCTTACAACTACATCCTTAAGCCCTTTGATAACGACCAGTTGATTGTCTATGTGAAGAAGGCGGTATCAATGTATGGCGTGGTCAAGGACAATCAGCGCCTGCGCAATGCCGTCGAATCACAATACAGTTTCGGCAACATTATCGGCAAAAGCAAACCCATGCAGAATGTCTACGACATTATCAGGAAAGTGGCCCCATCCAATGCCACGGTGCTGATCGAGGGCGAAAGCGGTACCGGCAAGGAACTGGTGGCCAAATCAATTCATTTCAACAGTCCCCGGCGGGACAAACCTTTTATTGCGGTAAACTGCTCAGCCCTGGCGGAGACCCTCCTTGAAAGTGAGCTGTTTGGACATGAAAAAGGCGCCTTCACCGGTGCGGCCGGAATGAAAAAAGGGCGCTTTGAAGTCTCAGAAGGCGGCACGCTCTTTCTTGATGAAATCGGGGAGCTTTCCCAGAACCTCCAGGTAAAACTGCTCCGGGTCATCCAGGAACGGATTTTTGAACGGGTGGGCGGGACAAAACCTGTCTCGGTGAACATCCGGTTTATCGCCGCAACCAACAAAAATCTTAAAACAGAAGTAGACCAGGGCCGGTTCCGGGAAGATTTGTACTATCGCTTAAACGTTGTCAACATCGCCCTGCCCCGGCTCAAGGAACGCCAGGGTGATATCCGTCTGCTGGTTTACCATTTTCTCAATAAGTATTCAGGGCAAAGGGGCAGCCTGCCGCCGGTTCAGGGCATCGATCCGGATGTGGAAAGACTGTTTTTTGATTATTCATGGCCCGGCAATGTCCGTGAACTGGAAAATCTGATCGAACGGGCCATGATTTTGTGCGGCAATGATACGGTCACGCTGGCCGACCTGCCCAGTGAATTTCGCGAGAATGTCTATAACATTCTGCACATCGAGGGCATACCCGCAGATGCAAAATTAGCTGATACGCTCGTCATGGTGGAAAAGCAGATGATTGAACGTGCCCTGAAACTCTCCCACAATGTGCAATCCCATGCCGCAAGTATGCTGGGAATCGGTAAAAGCGGTCTCAACCAGAAATTGAAAAAATTCGGTATTCGCGCCAGTTCAGATTCGTAAACATCTATTAAGTAAATAATACCAAGTGGTTATACAGGATAGGCCTCATAAACAAAGACAGTGGTTCAAAAATTTGAACCACTGTCTTTTTTTATGTTTACATAGTACTTTCAGTATATTAGACAGGAACCTACCGAAGTGGGTTCAAAAATTTGAACCAAAAGAGACAAAAAAGAGACACTTGCGAGGGGTGATCAGAAAAGGCGTTGACTTCAGGATTTGCCCAAAAAGTCATCTATCTATTTATAATTACTAATGATACAAAAATTACACAAAAAAAGGAAAAAATCGGCAGGCAATGGCATAGAACATGCATTTCCTTAGATTAACCTGATAATTTCTTCATCTGTTTTCCTCCTTAATGGTCGACCAGATAGGCTGGTCGGCCATTCTTGGTTTGTACTTCCAACTTATAAATTCGCTCTTCCACCCGCCATTTTCGCATAGAAAGATTCCGGGTATTCATCGCTAATACGCTTGAATGACTCAACACTCTTAACTTTCTGCCCCGTCTGTGCATAAAGCAATCCCAGATTAAACAAGGCATCACTCTTAAATCCGGAGACTGAACCGGAAACCACCAGCTCAAAATTAGAGATCGCTTTCTGCAGATCCCCCTTGAGGGTGTATGCATATCCGAGACCGCTTACAATCATGGCCCGATATAAGGGGTCATCGTTAAAATCAGCGAGCGCTGTGCCGTATAACCTGATGGCCCGGTCGGACATGCCGGCCGCATAATTGTACTGGGCAAACGTAACCCGGGCCAGCTGGCCGCCTGCATTGGATCCATATTTTTTAAGAATCAGTTCAAAATCTGCCGCCACCGCCTCCAGGGCTTTTTCCGGCCCGTCTTTGACAAACGCCCGATCATACTTGGCAATCGCGTTTTCCAGCAGGTTGAAAGCCCTGGCCTGTGAACGTCCGGAGACGTACTGCATCCCGACAAAAACCAGCACAGCCGCACAAAAAACGCCCACAGCGATCATCAACTGCTGTTTATATGCGACACCAAATTTAATCATACGATTAGAAAAAGTGATAAACTCATCCGGCTCCTTTAAAAGCTGTTTTCGGGTTACCCGCTTTTTGGTCATTCCTCCTCCAGACATATTGTTTTTACAAAACAATATCTAAATTATAGCGTTTCCAACTGATAGTACAGCCAATCCTCCATAGTGTTGCGTCTCACAAATAAGTTAAACAGAAATTGACAGCTCTTTTTTAGGTACTTTCTGAGACGTAACACTATAGGGTCCAGAAAAATCGATATCCACCAAAATCAAAGCAGGGTCCGAATGCGGTCCCAGCCCCTGGCAGGAATGCCCGCACCCACAACTTGGCACACTTCATACCCACAGGCCGACCCCAGTTGGCCGCTCTTTTCCAGGCTGAAACCATTGACGATACCATACAGAAAACCGGCCGCCCACAGATCCCCCGCCCCGGTGGTATCCACAGCGGTTCCGGTTCCCTGGGGTGCTATCCGGGCAATGTGCCCGTCAAAGGCAACCATGGAGCCCCGGGCTCCAATTTTCAGCACGGCCAAATCCGCCTTTGTCGCCAGAGATTCGAATGCCTTTTGCTCATCGGAAAAACCGGTAAACACCCTGGCTTCATCTTCGTTTGCGATCAGAATATCGACGTACCGATCAACCAGATCCTCCAGGATGTCGACCGAATCTTCTACCACTGTAAAGCTCGCCAGGTCCAGGGAAATACAGGCACCGGCCCTACGCGCCTCCTCAAGAACGGCCATCAGCAACTCGTGGTTGTACAGCAGATAACCCTCCACATGGACAACGGCGGCATTTTTGAAACAACCGCCCCGCACCTCCTCCGGTGACATCTCAGCAGCAGCTCCCAAAAAAGTCAGCATTGTTCTTTCGGCATCCGGTGTTATTATGGACAGCACCCGGCCGGTGGGAATCGGCGCCTGAAAAAGACACGGTTCAACTTGGTGGTTCTTCAGGCCCGCCTCAAAAAAATCACCCAATTCATCCGGGCCGCGCTTGCCGACAAACCGCCCGTGTCCACCCAGATTCCCGATACCTACCACCGTATTGCAGGCCGACCCCCCCGGTACAATGTCGGGTTTACCTGAAGCCAGGGCCACGATTTTATCAATGGTTTCGCTGTCAACAAGTGTCATGCCGCCCTTGACAGCATCTTTGGTCCGGTCAATGAAGTCGTCCTGTTCATGGACAAGCAGATCAACCAGGGCAGACCCAATGCCCACAACCAAGCGTCTTTGCGGATCCCCAATTTTTTCAAATACCATACAACCTCCCGCTACCAGACCAGAGATTTGTAAATCCACCCCCGGTAACCCCGGGCATGCTCTATTTTCAGCCAGTTGCCCCGTTTTCCGGTAACCTTGAAAGGGGTGCCCCGCTCAACGGTATACAGAACCTCATTTTCAGTTCCCGGACCGGACCGGATATTCCCGGTCGCACTGGTTGTGACGACGGCCTTTATTTTCCCCACCAGTGATTCATGCAGCCAGCCGCGATCTCCCTCGAAATCCTTGAAATAATACCACTTTTTCTCTTTTTTCAAAACATCGAAAGGGTAGTATTTTTCCACCTGCCACAGGACATCGTACTGGGTGCCGGGCCCCGACCTTACATTGGCTATGGCCGCGTTTACAGCCAGACGCTGGGCCCATGCTGGGCCGGCCAAAAAGATCAGCAGCATGCTCAGTGCTATGGGAATTGCGGTTTTCACACTCTTTTAATATCCCATGAGCCGACCGCCCTGGTATACCATGAAAGCAGCGACCCAGGCGATCGAGGTATTATAGGCAATACTGAAAACCATCCAGCCCGTCGAGCCCGTTTCCCGCCGGATCGCCGCCACCGTGGCCAGGCACGGCAGGTAGAGCAGTACAAAAACCATCATGGACACCGCCGACAAAGGACTCATTCCCGAAGCCTGCAGGGCGCCGGCGAGGGCCTCACCGCCCGCCTCCGTATCCACCGCGTGCAAAACCCCCAGGGTGCTGACCACGATCTCCTTGGCCACAAAACCGGATATCAGGGCCACGCCGCCCCGCCAGTCGATGCCCAGCGGCTCAAAAAGCGGTGCCAGAAAACGGCCGAGGCGACCCATATAGGATTGACTGACCTGCTCGGCATTCCGGGCGGTTTCCAATTTGCGGACCGTCTGATCCCGCGCATCCGCCAGTTGTTGCCGATCCCCTTCAGCCGCCGCCTGGATCTCAACGCGATAGGTGGCCGCAACCCGGTCGATGCCGGCCTGATAATCCCGGGAGAAATCCACGTGGCGCGGAAAGGCGGACAGGGCCCAGATGATAATGGATCCAATCAGAATAATGCCCCCCATCTTTTTAAGGAACTGCTTGCTGCGGTCCCACATGTGAATCAGCAGGCTTTTCAGCATGGGCACCCGGTAGGGAGGCAGTTCCATGACAAACGGCGCATCCACGCCTTTGAGCAGGGTGGCCCGGAAAAGACGACCGGTGAGAACCGACAGGATGATGCCGGTCACGTACACGGCAAAAATGACGGTCCCCGCCCGGGCAGCGAAAAAGGTCCCCGCCAGCACCAGGTAAACGGGCAGCTTGGCCGAACAGGACATAAACGGGGTGATCAGGATGGTCAGCAGCCGGTCCTTGTCGCTCTCCAGGGTACGCGCCGCCATAATCGCCGGGACGTTGCAGCCGAACCCCATGAGCATGGGAATGAAAGATTTCCCGTGCAGCCCGATAAGATGCATGATCCGGTCCATTAAAAAGGCGGCCCGGGACATGTAGCCGGTGTCCTCAAATAGTGCAATGCAGAAAAACAGGATCAGGATGTTGGGCAGAAAGACGATCACGCTGCCCACCCCCGCCAGGATGCCGTTGAGCAGAAGATCCTTGAGCAGGCCCTCCGGGAGCAGGCGCGTGAACAGCACATGCAGTCCGGATATACCGCTTTCCAGCCATTCCATAGGGTAGGCCCCCAGGGTGAAAGTCAGCTGGAACATCGCCCAGATAAAGAAAAGGAAAATCGGGAATCCCACAAACCGGTTGGTCAATACCAGATCGATATTCCTGGAAATATCCACCCGATTCCGGGACGTAATGATGAGGACCTCCTTGATAATACCGGAAATGAACCCATAGCGTTCGTCGGTCATGACGATTTCGGGGTCCTCGTCGAAGCGGGTGGCAATACGCTGTCTGAGTTTTTCAGCGTCAGCCAGGACCGTGCCGCCCGCCGGGCCGCTCTCTGCCTGGATGCGGGTTTTCAGAACCTCATCATTTTCAAGCAGTTTGATGGCTATCCACCGGGGGCCATAGGATAGCTGTTCAGCCAGGTGGTTTTCAACCGGCCCGCTAAGCTCCAGGATGGCCGCTTCGATGTCTTTGGAGTACTGGACCTTACGACTGACAACCCCGCTATCGTCGCTTTTAGCCAGGGCAATCGCTTTTTCTATAAGCTCATCTATGCCCTTTTGCCGGTTCCCAATGGTAAAGACGACCGGCACATTCAGCAGTTCGCTAAGTTTTTCCGCATCGATTTTGTTGCCGCGTGACTTGGCCACGTCCTCCATGTTCAGCGCGAAAAGCACTTTGCAGTCCAGTTCCCGGATCTGGGTAGCAAGGTAGAGGCTGCGTTCCAGGTTGGATGCGTCGATGATATCGATCACCACGTCCGGACGCTCATCCAGCAAAAAATTGCGGGCCACGATCTCTTCAATGGAAAAGGGGGTGAGGCTGTAGGTTCCGGGCAAATCCACAATCCGGATATCATGTCCGTCCTGCCGGATCCGCCCTTCTTTCTTCTCGACAGTGACCCCGGGCCAGTTGCCCACCTTCTGGCGAGTCCCGGTCAACACGTTGAAAATGGTGGTTTTACCGGAGTTGGGATTGCCCGCCAGGGCGATTGTGAGGCTTTCCATATTCATAGATACATTTTACCCGGTGTCGATTCACAAGTGGTAGGTTTTGGTTCGGGGCAAGGCCGCAGCATGCCTGCCAGCCGGAGGCGCAGACTATCTACGTTGAGGCTTGGCAGGCAGCGAGAACGCCGCCCCGGGCCAAAAGATGCCGCTTGTGGCTTGACACTACCTGATATTGGTCACTTCTATTTTATCCGCCTCTGCGACCCTGAGCGAAACGTGGTATCCCTTGACGATGAGCTCTACCGGATCTTTCAAAGGGGCATATTTCTCAATATAAACATCGACCCCCTTTAAAAGACCCATTTCAAGCAATCTTCTCCTCAGCCGGCTGTTTCCACCCGTTTTTACAATGGTCCCCACCTGCCCCTCTTTCATCCGGCTCATCGGCAGCGCTTCTTTTTCCAGGTCAACAGCGGCCGCAGACTGCTCAGCTGTAAGTGGTTTGACAATAACCTTCCGGGCCAGCCCGCGCCCCAGAGCGTACCGTTTGCCCTCCAGGGCAACCACGATCTGGCCGTCATTCAAATTCGTAATCACATCGATGATGTCGCCCGGCCTGAGCCCCATGGTGATCAAGCGCATGCGGGCCCCGCTGCCACCGGTTATCTCCTCGATCGTCAACCGCTCACCCTGCCGGGCCGCAACAAGCGGCAACTGCCCCACCCGCTTGCCGAAGCACCGATCACAGATGCCATATAGCTCCATCCGGTGCTGGAGCATGTGAAACCCGTGCGAGGCAGCGATCTGCAACTGCAGGGTTTCGAGCTGGTCATTGCTGAACTCTATGATTTTGCGGCACTTGATGCAGATCATGTGATCGTGGTGATCCCCCAGATGCCGATGCTCGTACCGGGCCTCACCGTTGTCAAAACGGTTTTTCCGGGCGAAACCAAACCGGCACATAAGCCGCAGGGTGTCTTTTACAAAATCAGGGGAAAACCGCTGTCCGTTTTTTTCAAGCCGGTCGGCAAGTTCCGCGGCCGTTATGTGATCCTCCCCCTGCAGAAACACCTCCAGGATCCGGTAGCGATCCTCGAAATTGTCGATATCGGCATGGGCAAACAGCTCTTTGAACTGTTCTTTTTCCTGGGAATGTATTTTGGTCATAGCCTGTCCACAGTCCGTCAGTAGAAACCATCCCCCGGCAAACAAGTCACCGGGCAAAAAAGACTTACCTTACTTAATGCCGGGTTTGCCCAATGTCAATAGAAGCCGTGGCATTCACCATCTCTGCATCCACCGGGAGCCTTACCACCACCTGCGCACCACCTTTTTGCGGGCTGCCGACAAAGATGGAACCCCCGTGCCGGCTGATGATCTCGTGGCAGATATACAAACCCAGACCGGTACCTCGGCCGACCGGTTTGGTTGTAAAAAACGGTTTGAATATTTCCCGGCGAATATCAACCGGTATCCCGGTCCCGTTGTCCCGGCATGCGAATATGACTTCAGCCGTCCCAGCCCGGTGAGCCGTCATCAGTTCAACGACGCCCTTGCCGGCCGGCAGCGCATCGATGGCATTCCCGATGATATTGATGGCTACCTGCCCGAGGTTGGAAAAATTCCCTGTTATCGCCGGCAGATCCGGCGCGAACTTTTTCCGGATATCCACGTCCAGTCGTTTGTACTTGTTTTTCAAAACCCGCAAAGCCGCCTCCAGAACGCTGTTCACATCCACCGGCTCTCGATACGTCTGGGTCTGCCGGGAGAGACCCAGCAGACTTGACACAATACCGCCCGCCCGGTCCAGTTCGCGATCGGCAAAGCGCAGGTCGTCCAGCAAATCGTCCGCGATGGCACAGCCGGCCGTTTCTATATCCAGTTCCTCAAGGGCGGACTGCAGGAGGCTTTTCACACTGGCCAGAGGGTTGTTGAGTTCATGGGCAACCCCGGCCACCAATTGGCCAATCGCCGCCAGGCTTTCGGACCTGACGAGCTGCTCCAGGGTGCGTTCTTGTTCCTCCAGGGCAGACTGCAGCCGCCGGGTTCTTTCCACCACCCGGCTTTCGAGTTCCCGGTTCAATCTTTCAATCGCCTGATAGGCCCCCGCATTTTCAACAGCCAGCGCACCATGATTGGCCAGAATTTCCAGCAACTCTATATCCTCCGGCTCAAAGGGATCCCCGCACTCTTTTTCACCGGCCAGGATCAGACCATTCAGTGCGCCTTTGAAAAACAGCGGTACCGCGAGGACCGCATGGAATTGTGCCAGCATCTTATCCAGTTGCGGCTGGTGGGCCGGCCGGCCGGACAGCAGCCCGGTTTTCTTTCGGTAGACAGCCTTCGCGTCTTTGAAACATTCGAGCAGAGGGTTTCCAGGGACAAGGCTGTCTGCGGGGCCTTCCCGCCTGCCGGATGCCGGCAGGCACACGCGCCGGAGCGTGCGGCCGGCACCCGGCCCGGTTTTAATAAAGAGCAGGCAGTGGGGGACTCCCATGGTGTGGATGACGGTAGCCACCAATTTCTCGGAAATTTCATTAATGTTCAGGACCGAGGCAAGCATTCGGCTGTTTTGCCGGATAACCTGTCGATACGCATACCGCCGCTTATTGAAAACCCGGTCCACGGCTTTCCGTACGCAGGTGTTGAGCGGCCCGAAAACAACCGCAATCACCATAAAAAGCAGGCTGTGCACAAAAAGAGTGGAAGAAAAACCGGCCGTATTGAACAGACTGTTCGCCGCCACCACGATCAGCGCGTAAATACCGGTCAGGGCCGCCGTGAGCAACGTGTAGACCAGGCCTTTTTTAACCAGCAGCCCCATGTTTAAAAGATCATGCCGGAACAGACCGACCGCAAACACCAGCAGGGGTACAAAACAAAAGTTCCCCGGCGGGTAGAGCGGGTAGCCATAAATCGGGATAAAGTTCAGTCCGGTGAGGACCGCAATGGAGACAAAACCGACAAACAGGTACTTCAGGCGCCTTCTCAGGCTGCGATCCCCGGTTTTTAAAATCGCCCACCCCAGAATCCATCCGCCGTAGGCCGTGGCAGCCACCGCCATCGTTGCCACAAGGGGATAAAGCCGGCCGGCCTGGCCGAAATACCCGAATCTATAAAGGTGCATGGACTCAATTAACAGGGGGGTCATCCCGAACCACATCAATACACCCGGTGCCGCGTAAAATGCCGCCAACAGCCACTTTCTGCCCCGTATGCCGAGATACGCATGGAAAAAATGGACGTACAACGGAATAAGAAAGAGGCTGAAAAACTGGTCCAGGCGGGATACCCGCAGGGCGGACGCGGCCGAGGGGGTATTGAAGATGAAAAGGATGTCTGCATACAGTCCGGCACAAAGGCAGCAAATCAACAGGAACAACAGATTGACCCTGGAATTGCGCCAGCGGACGAGTGTGAGAATGGCCAGTGATATGAAGCTGGCGAGTGTTAGCAACGGAGGAATACTATAGATGTTCATGGCAACTCCAGTGAATAAGCATTTGCAGGTGGGGGGGGTTGCTATAGCGATTGGCAAAAATATATTCCGATTGATCTATCCTGTCATTCTGGGAGTGAATCGACGAGGAATCCCACACATTGAAGCATAACCTTAACTTGTAGGGGACTCTTCGCTCCGCTCAGAGTGACGAAACAACGGAACGCACTTAGGACAATCGACATAAAGATACGGGGATGCGGATGGGACTCCCGGAACAAAAAACGAAATGGGGTTTAAACCGTTGGCGGGGAGGTTTATAGGGGCCTGGGGATGCCGGCGATTGTCTCCACGCCTAAACTTGGAGGGGTTGTAACACGGTTTAATATGAAGATCAAAACAAAAGCCCCGGGCTGAACAATCAGCCCGGGGCTTTCAGGAGGTGCTTACCGACGCGGGGCCGGTAAGTTGGTGCCGCCAAATGTGAAACCGGCAAAATACAAATCTCAGGAGGCCTTGCTAACCTTTACAAAATGCTCCTGGTAAGCAATCGCGCCGCCGGCTTTATCCCATTTATCCAGGCCGCCCTTCATAAACTTGTTGTCGGCCAGCCCCTTACCAAACGCCCGGCTTTCAACCGCCAGCCGGTGGCCGAATCCATGGATGACAAAGACCGCCTCGGGATGAATCATATCCGTCACCTTGGCGGTGATGCTCTCGGTGTAGCCATCCTGACTGACATCCACCCGGTCACCGTCACCGATATCCAGTTTGTCAGCCGCGTCCTTGTTGATCCAGAGCACATTTTCCGGCATCTGATCGTGGAGCATGGGGTTGTTGACTGTGTGACCCTGGGTATGCAGGGCGCAGCGGCCAAAGGTCAGACGAAAGCTGCCTTCCGGTGGTGTTTCCGGCGATTTGTAGGGCAGCAACGAAGCCAGGCCGTTATCTTCAAGTTTTTTCGAAATGATCTCGATTTTCCCACTTTCGGTTTTGAATTTATAATCGTCGAAGTCGAGATAGACCGGCTTGTCGGCCAGCGGTACCATACCCGTGGCAGCAAAGTCTTCAACAGTCACCCCGGTACCTTCCAGCTGAAAGTTCCAGAGGTCTTCCACGTTATCAAACGCCAATTCATCCAGCCCCATGCGTTTAGCCAGGCCGGCTACGATCTCCCAGTCAGCCCGGGTGTCGTAGCGGGGCTCCACAGCGCGCTGGCGCACAAAAAACTGGGGCTTCAGGGCGTTCTTGGTGACGATGATACTCTCCCGTTCCAGGTAGGGTGAAAGCGGCAGCACCACATCGGAGTTCCAGGCCGTGTCCGACCAGCTGAAGGTCACGGAAACCAGCAGGTCCAGTTTTTCAAATTTTTTGAGTAGGCGCTCAGGTTCCGGATACCCCATGAGAGGGTCGTGGCGATAGGCAATGTAAGCTTTCACCGGATAGGGGTCTTCTGTTTCTATGGCTTCATACAGCAGGTGAGCCAGCCCCGGGCCTTCCTGAAAGTGTGGATATTTCCAGCCCACCCCGTCCGCCCGCTTGTCTTGGGGTTTAGGATAAAGGTCCATGAATTTCTTGAGACCTTTGCGGCCCACGTCCCCCGGTTTGCTGACAAAGGGCAGGCCGCCCTTGGCTCCGTAGGTTCCCAGCAGTGCGTTGATGATGTAAATAGTGCGGCACACATAAAATGAGTTGGTGTAGCGCGCCGCCATCCACCCCGGGTGCCAGATCACCGCCGGCGCGGCATCGGCCAGGTCCTTGACGAACTGGCGGATCTGAAAGGCCTCGATGCCGGTCTCATTCTCAGCCCATTCCGGCGTGTAGGGTTTAACGAATTCTTCAAGTTCCTTAACCCCTTCCATGTAACGGTTGACAAACTTCTTGTCGTAAAGACGCTTGCTGAGCAGTTCGTGGATCACGGACAGGTTAAAGGCGTAATCGGTCCCGGGCCGGATTTGCAGATACCGGTTGGCCTTGGTGGCGGAGACATTGGCCCGGATATCGATGACCGACAGCTGACAGCCCTGCTCCATGGCATCCATCAGGTTATTGACTTCCTGCACGTTGACCGCTTCGAGGATATTTCTGAACTGCAGCACCACGTGGCGGGCATTTTTTAAATCGTAAGCCACTGCTTTACGCCCCATATTGGTCAAGGAGAGGGCGGCGTGCTGCACGTTGCGGGCACAGGAAGAGTCATGATTGTTGTAATTGGGGGTGCCGATACCGCGTAAAAAGGCGCGATGGATATCCCGGAAAGGCCCGCCGCGATCGGTCAGGGCGATGGCCTTGGCACCATATTTTTCTTTCACCTGACCGAGGCGCGCGGCCACGTAATCAAGGGCCTCATCCCAGGTGGCTTTGCGCCACTTGCCCTCGCCGCGTTCGCCTTCACGGATCAGGGGTGTCTGGGGTCTCTCATGGTCATTGATCAGGGCCGTTCCCGCTGCACCGCGAGGGCACACGGCGTTTTTCATGGCCGGGACGCTGGGATTACCTTGAATGAAAGAAACCTGACCATTCTCCACATCCACCTTTATGGGGCAGCGTACCGTACACATGCCGCAAACACTGAATACTGAACTTTTTGCCATCTTTTTCTCCTCTGCTATTTACCAAATCTTTTCAGATAATTTTTTAACTGCCCGGCCGGATCATAAACCGCTATCCGGGTCTGCCTTTAATCCTCCAGCACGCGCATGCACTCCTGGGGAAGCAGGTGAGTCCCTTTGCCCACCAGGCTGACTTCCACCAGATCGTCCGGATCATTGATGGTGGCATCCGGGTCCGTGATGATGCCGTGGCAGCCGACAAAACTGTCCATATAGTCTTCCCACTGCTCATCGTCTGACCGTTTGTAAATTTCGACCCGTTGCCCGCGTTTAAAAGCCATGGTTGTCTCCTGTCTATAAATTAGAAACCGGGAGGGTACGCATCCGCCGGCCCTCGCGGGCGCACTTCTCACAGAGGGGACCGCCCTCCATGACCGGCGCCTTGGCCGTTATTCTCTCCCGGACATAGTCGAGGTATTTCGCCGGCCCGATGGTGGCACCGCATTTCTGGCAATATACAAGTTTCTGTCGATTCAAAATAGTGCCGCACAGTGAAAGCAGCCGCTCGTCATTTTTCTCTTCTATCCGCATGGCATCGTTGGGACAATTCTCGGCACACGCCCCACAGGTGATACACTCTTCTTCAGTAAGCCTAAAATCAGTCTGCACCGGATGGTCAAAATCAAAATAGCCCAGGTGCAGGGCGTTAATCTTCATCTTGTCGCGACAGACCTCGACACACTTTCCGCAGCGCCTGCAGATGTCACAGCGCAGACAGCGGCGCGCCTCTTCCCTGACCGCGTTTTCCGGGTATCCCAGCTCAACCTGCTGGTAAGTGGTCCTTCGGCGATCGATATTGAGCAGCGGCATCTCGGGTTTTTTCAATATCATCTTTGTACTGGCCGGCACGTCAATAAAATCTACCCGGCCCCGGCGTACCGGTACCGGCGGCATCTGCGGCTGGGGAATGCCGGACAAATAGCGGTCAATGGCGTCCGCCGCGCGTTTACCGCCCCCGATAGCCCCGATCACAGTGGCCGGTCCGGTGACGGCATCGCCCACTGCGAAAACGCCCGGCAGGGAAGTTTCCATGCTGGCCATGTTGACATCGATGGTCTGTCTGCGTGTCCAGGCCAGGGCCTGTAATCTTTCAAAGCCGTCCTGGTCAACCTGCTGGCCGATAGCCCCGACAATGACGTCCACTTCCATCAGATAATCGCTGCCCTCTATCGGCACCGGGGACATCCGGTCGCGCCCGGCCTGGGCCACCATTTTGGCTTTCTGGCACTGCAACGCGGTAACCTGCCCATCCGTTCCTTTAATGGCCACCGGCACCGTCAGGAAAGAGAGCCGGATACCCTCTTCTTCGGCCTGTTCCACCTCTTCTTCATCCGCCGGCATTTCGGTCCGGGTGCGCCGGTAGGCAATGGTCACATCCTCGCATCCCAGGCGGAGACAGGTCCGCGCCGCGTCAATGGCCACATTGCCGCCGCCGATAACAACCACTTTTTTACCGGGGATGTGACGGTCCCCCAGGGCAACATTCTTCAGCAGTTCGATGGCATCCACCACCGGCTCAAATTCATCCTCTCCCGGAATGCGCATCTTGTAAGCCTTGTGCGCGCCGATGGCAAAACAGAACGCTTCAAACCCTTCTTCCTTGAGCTGGGCCATGGTCACATCGGATCCAAAGCGGGTATTGTACCTGAATTCAACCCCGAGGTCCTCGATCATGGCAACCTCCCGATCAATCACTTCCCGCGGCAGGCGGTAGCGCGGGATGCCGACCATGATCATCCCCCCGGGAACCGGCAGCGCTTCAAGCACACGTACCGTATACCCCTTGAGCGCCAGGTAATAGGCCGCGCTCAACCCGCCGGGACCGGCTCCGATGACACATACTTTCTGATCTTTGTCAGGGGCCTTTTCCGGGTTCTTATAGGTTCTTTCCGAAAGGGCCCGTTCGGCGGCAAACGCTTTCAGGAACTTGATCGAAACCGGGGTATCAATCCGGCCGCGGACACACATGAACTCACAGGGCCGGGTACAGACAAGGCCGCAGACCCAGGGGAAAGGGTTGTCCTTGCGAATAACCTCGATGGCTTCGGCATCCCGCCCCAGCCCGATGAGCGTCACATACGTCGGGACGTCTATACCGGCAGGGCAGGCCATCTGGCAGGGGGCCGGCGTCAATTGTCCGCACTCACCCGTGGGACAATTGTGAGTCTTTACATGACTTTCGAATGTTTCGGCATGGTCAGTTAGAACCGCCTGAACATGGTGCCCCAGTACCATGGCGCTCTTTTCATCGGCCGCCTCCGTCAATTCAGCGCAAAGTGACCGCACCGCGCCGATATGCTCCTTGCCGGCGGCTCCCGTGGCGATATCCCGCATCAGCTGTAGAAGCTCTTCAGCAATTCGTCGATTTCTGGGTATTTGCAGCTCACCCGCCCCGAGCGCCTGGATCAGGCTCGAAACACTATCGTTTACCGGGCATCGTTCTGCGTCCATGTTCCTCTTATCTCTCCTGGCTGTATGCTTGCTGGCGGTTTCCGCATAAAGTCAAGACGGTTTCACTTGACCAAATGCGGGGAAACCAGGTTCAAATTTTTACGGTAGTAAAGCTTGGCACAGGTCGGGCAGTGCGTATGTCCGCTCTTTTCCTCCGGGTGCGTTTTTTCACCTTCCCGCACGTGCTCCAGAAATTTTGCCGTTGCAAACTGCTGGCCGCAGATATCACAGCGCTCCAGGGCATGCCGCGCCACAACCTCATCTCTTATCAGGATGGTCCTGACCCGGTTTTTGTCCTCAAACCGGATGGCCCCGGTGGGGCAGATGTTGGTGCAGGTCAGGCAGCCGATGCAGTCCCCGGCTTCCGCGGGGACCACATATTTGCGTTCACCCCGCTTTTCCATTTTCAATGCCCGCGCGCCGATAATTTCCGAACAGACACGGACACACAGCCGGCACCGTATGCAGCCGTCAGGACGGATGCCGCTGGAAAGTCCAAATTCACGCCCGACCTTGTGAATGGCCTCTGCATTAGGCGCCATCTTTAACAGGTCCCCCAGGGCATTGCTGCGCATCTGGTGGACCAGGGCGCTGTCCGTGGTGACTTCCAGGCCGGCCTTTATTTTAGTGGCGCAGGACAAGCGCGGCCGCGGAGGTTTTTCGGAAACCTTTACTTCCACCACGCACAGCTTGCAGGCCGCCGAGGGAGTCAGTGAATGGTGAAAGCAGAGACTGGGTATTTTCAGCCCCATATCCCGCAGGACCGAAAGCAGCCGCACGCCCTCTTCGGCTTCGTGGGAACGACCATTGACCAATATTGGCACCATTAAATTAAACTCCCTTTAACAAAAAACTGCCATGTCTAAACGCTATCTTGAAAATAGAGTTTGTTTCAAAGCTTCCAGGCTGTTAATCCAGCGCCGCCGAACCCTTCAGGGCCGCCATGGCCCGGGCGTAGCGTTCCCTTTTGATTGCCGGCAGTTTTTCAGTATTGTCAAAACTCAGGCAGTTGGTCGTGCAGGTCGTGACACAGGCCGGCTTCAGGCCGGCATCAATGCGATCCATGCAGTAGTCGCATTTTACAACCTTGCCGATTTCGGGGTTCCATTGGGGCGCTCCCCACGGACAGGCGGAGATGCAGGTTTTGCAGCCCACGCACAGGTTATGGTCCACCCAGACAATTCCATCTTTTTCCCGCCGCTGCATCGCCCCGGTGGGGCAGGCAGCCACGCACCACGGGTTTTCACAATGGAAGCAAGGCATAAAGATATAAGACGCCCGCGGTTTACCATCAACGTTTTTGGGACCGATTTCTATAACCTGGCAGAGTCTGGGCTCCGGCGGCAGGCCCTTGTTACACTTGCACTGAATTTCACAAGAGTGACAACCGATACACTTCTGCTGGTCCTGCAGCATGAAATACTTGCTCATTATTAGCCTCCAGAAAGTTAATATGGCCCATCCACAAACGGCATCTTTTGGCCCAGAGCGGCGTTTTCACTCTTTTGAAATCCTCGGAATAGCCCGCTATGCCTGCGGTTTCAAAA
>CAZYGG010000063.1:0-21263 GCA_964647585.1 uncultured Desulfobacterales bacterium | reverse complement strand
CGTTTTCACTCTTTTGAAATCCTCGGAATAGCCCGCTATGCCTGCGGTTTCAAAATCGCTCAAGCCTTGCTCTGAACCAAAATCTACCATTTCTGGACGGACCCTAATCTAAAATTGAATTCATCAGTTTAACAATACGATACAGCAGTGAACGCTCAACCCCGTCTTCAACAGCAAGTTTCATACCAGTAAATCAGATCCGGTCCGTCATTTCAACTAAAGGATTCATATGGCCCAAGATTTGTAATTTCAGTAAGTTAGTATGGCTTCCTCCCCGAGGGGACCCCGCCCCCCCACCACTGGGTGCCCACAATCTATTGCACTGCACGTTTTTTACTGCATCTATTCAACTACTTGTTAATATGTATAATTTTAAGATTTCTCACAGGAAGCATTTCTTTTTGATCCCATTTTTTGGGGCCTGTAAAAATCTAACTGCGCTACTTGAGGCGTATCCGACGTAAGCGGACGTAAATGTATCTAACTGAATACACAGGATTATTATCAAATTATAGCCCCTTCCCTTCAGATAGCTGCATCCAGACAAACCGATGGCATACAGCTTGCTTTAGTTTATCTTTTTAAATTCGAACCCCTTGGGAGGCGTTATGTTCAACCTGGAATCATTTTATGAAATCTGTTCGACCGCATACGGTAAGGCTGCCTACAGCGTCCTGGTCGGAGCCGTAGGCGCCATCATCCTGGTCGCATTTTTTAATATGGTGGTAATGCCGGTCGACAGCATTAAATTTCTCCCGGTCATTGTCGCCTTCAACGCTGCGCTTACCGGCTACATGGTTCTGGAAAAAACCCGGTCCTTTTTTCAGCACAAGTGGATGGTTGCTATCATCTCCGGCGCAGCAGTCACCCTGCTGGCCTTTTTTGCCCTGAATACCTTTTTCCTGCACATCACCGGCCTTTTCCTTATCAATCTGACCCAGTTGCTAATCATGCTGGCTATCGGCATCGGCGCCAGCTGGTTCGGGGGTGTCCTGGCCATTAACCATTTAGACTTGTAATAAAGAATCAACCAATCGTGTAGTCATATTTTATTAACCCTTGTAGGAGGAAAATGATGAAAAAGAGCATTTGTTTATTAACCACATTGTTGGTGCTGTTCGCCTTTGCCGCGCCCGGCCTGGCAGCCGATACGGCCAAAATATCAGCCGCCAGCTACAAGGCCGGAGACACGGTTACCATCGAGGGGACCATCGCACCGGGACAGGATCTGTACATTGCGATCGCCCAGCAGAAAATGTTTGCGCCCAATGATACGGACGGCGTCCACGAAACCAAACGGTTGAAAAAGGATGCCAAAAAAGCCAACTTCACCCTGGATACCAAAATCCCGCCCCTGTACTACATGCTGACAAACAACCCGGATGCTTTCGGAAAGGTCAAAGATAAGAAGTTTGGCGGACCGTCGGTGCTTTTGGGAAAGGGCAACGGCATCTTCTCCACCACCATGCACTACCTGGAAAAGGACTTCAATAATCTGGACGCCACCGCCAAAGCGGCCCTGGGCCCCATCCAGACAGCGGACCAGTGGAATTTCTTCCGGTATGCCCACCAGGGCAACTACGGAATCAATACCATCGTAAAAGAGGGCAGCCGGGTCGGCAAGGTTGTCATTTTCGCCCGCAGTGTCATTGCGGACCATGCCACTACCGGCAATTACTGGGATAAGGGCACCTCCGTTAAACTGGATAAAGCCACCGGTAAATACACGGTCTCTTTTAAAAGCTTCCGGCACACCCCGCCGGAAACTAATTTTGACGTCTTCGTCAATGGCGCCAAAAGCGGCTCCTACAAAGTGGAAGGCAACGGTTACTGGCTGAGCAAGGGTTTTCGCTACATGAATCCCCTGTGGATCGTGATCGGCGCCATTCTGGTCGGCACCTATTTCTCCATGATCGGTGCGGCCGGTGGTATGCTCATGGCCGCTTTCCAGGTACTCGTGGTCAACACCATGGGCCCGGTGGGTATTAATGCCGCCAACGTCTTGAAGCCTTCCAACATGGCCCTGACCCTGTTTTCACCCCTGGGATCGTTCTACCGCTACGCGGTGGTCGAAAAACGGGTGGCCTGGCCGGTGGGCATCTCCTTCGGTGTCGGTATTTTTATCGGCTCCATCTGGCTGGGTAAATATGTCTCAGCCTTCCTGCCCATGAAGGCCTATAAAGAGTGGCTCGCCGTCCTGGTGGTCATCATGGGTGTCAAGACCCTGATGGAAATGCGTCCGGCCGCCATGGCCAAACGGAAAAACATCAAGGCCATGACCAAAAAATTCAATGACGAGGTCGCGGCTGCCAAGGCTGAAGGCCGCAGTGCCCAGATGGGCAGCATCGAACCGGTTAAAACCGGCCTGACCGACTACCGGTTCAAGTTCTGGGGCGAAGAGTTCACCATCAACCCCCTGCTTTTTGCCATTCTCGGTCTGGGTATCGGTGTGGTTTCGAGAGCCTTCGGTATCGGCGGCGGCTTCCTGCTGGTGCCGGCCATGACCACCCTGGGCGCCCTGCCCATGTACGTGGCGGTTCCCATCTCCCTGATCGGCACCTGCTTTTCAAGCATTGGCGCCTTTCTGGGTTACCTGATGGTCGGGTATCTGCCGGACATGACCCTGGCGGTCGCCATCATTATCGGTGGTTTTGCCGGCGGTATGCTTGGCAGCCGGGCCCAGAAAATGTTCAGTGAAAAAACACTGAAGATCGTTCTGGCCATAACGCTGTTCTTCCTGTTCTTCCGGTTCTTCAAGATCGAAATCTGGATCTAGCCGGGCAACTGTGTTAGACAAGGGGGAGAAGGCGCTGCTTTCTCCCCCTTTTCATTTTTGCGGATAAGCATGGATGCATTTTTAGACACCCTCTGGTTCAACATCCTGGCCGGGATAGATGTTATTTTCAACCTGGCCAATTGGATCCTGGCGCCGTTGAGTTTTCTCGGGCCGGCACCCCTCATCTTTTTAATTACCATAGTCCTCGTGGCCTTTACGAAAACATTGACCCGACTTTACACGACCAAACGCTACGGGGAACTCAAAAAGAACTACGAGCACTGGTTCGAACTGCGCCGACAGGCACTGGCCAGTGAAGACCCTGAAAAGGGCAAAGCCCTGGCCAAGAATATAGACCAGGCCGAGTTGAACAAGGCCTACTACGACTTCTTTTTCGAAGGGTTTCTCAAGAATATGCTGACAACCATTTTGCCGGTCCTCCTGACGGCCGCCTTTGTCGCAAAGGCCTACAAACCTGCAAACCTGCTGGAAGCCTTCGGACAGGCATATATTTTCAGGTTTATGGGTACCGGCGGCAAACCCGTTGTAGTCAGTTCCTTTTTCTGGTTCGTGATATGCCTGCTAATCGTTCATATTCTCTGGTTTATCGGTTCCCGGGTGTATAAAAAAAAGTTCGCATCTGACCCACCCAAGGACCGATGATGACACCGATAGTCCTTTACAGCGTTATTTTTCTCTCTTCTTTCATCCTGACCATGGTAGGGCTGGGCGGCGGACTCATTTTTTCGCCGCTGTTTGTCATTCTGGGTTATCCCCTGTCAACCGCCGTGGCGGTATCCCTGTTTTTAAACGGCATTGCCGCCCTTTCCGCGTCCATCAACTATTACCGCTCAAAAATGGTAGATGTCCAAACCGGGCTGCCTCTGATCGTCTCCTCCACCCTGGCCGCACCGCTCGGGGCCTTGCTGACCAGCCGGATCGATGTCCGCCTGTTTACCGCGGTTTTAGCCGGCGTCATCGTCCTGGCGTCCCTGCGTATGATCTTATCAAAAAAGGCCGGCGCCTCGAATGGCGTACCCGCCAGTGCGGCCCGCCGGGTAATCGGCGGCGGTCTTATCGGTATAATGGTCGGCATCATGGCCGGCCTGCTCGGTATCGGCGGGGGTGTTTTTATTGTGCCCCTCTTGATATACCTGCTGAAACTACCCACCAAAATGGCGGCCGCGACCTCCATGTTTATTGTGGTATTCTCTTCCTTCAGCGGCTTCATCGCCCATGCCAGCGTTTCGGCCCTGGACTGGAAGTTCGTCGGGATCGCCGCTCTGTTTTCATTTGCCGGCGGTCAGGCGGGTTCGCGGATGATGACCGAAAAACTGAAAGGCCGCACGGTCCGGATTATCTTTGGGCTTGTCCTGCTGGCATTTTCTGCTAAACTGATCCACAAAGCTTTCATGTAACCACAACTGCATGGATTGTTTATGAAATCCCGCCATTTTCGATATTCGGCCACAGCAACTCTGACCCTGGGTCTGCTCTGTCTGGCAACTCCGGCCCTGGCCACCCAAACCCACGGCCAGCCGGAAGGTCTCTACGTCCACCAGATCGCCCATCTGTTTTTCATTATCTCCATGGGTATCCTGGAGTTCTGGCTACGGCAGCGTAACCTTGTCCGGGAACCGGGTTGGAAATTCATCCAGCTGGCGGCGGTCCTTTTCATCCTGTGGAATATCGATGCCATGCTGGTCCATTTTCTCGATGAGCAGATTTACTGGTTAAAAGTCAGTACCATTGACAAGTGGCAAATCAGCATCTCCGTTTCCGGCGGCAGTAAAGGCCTGGCCCTGTTGTACTACATCCTGAAACTCGACCACCTGCTTTGCGTGCCGGCCATGATCTGCCTCTACCTCGGTTTGAAATCGCTGCTTAAAAATACCGCAACCAAAAAGGAGCCGACGAACCCGCAATGACCGTCTCCTTCTTTCCGATATTTTTGATAGACTTTGCCGGTTCGATCCTGATGATCATCTTCTCTTTTTTGTGTTTGCGCATCGTCACCACCCTGCGGAAAAGAGACAGCAACAACCTTATCTGGACCTACCTGCTTTGGGTCTGCATCGGACTGGCCTGCTTTGCGGTTTCCCGCTCAGCCGGTCACATCCTGAAAAACATTTTCATACTTTCCGGCAATAAGGAATTATGGGCCAGCATCCGCCCTTTCAGCGGCGCCGTCAATTCGGTCATGTTTATTGTCGTAGCGGCGATCACGCTCTTTTTCGAGCGTATCTGGAAAATTTACCAGATTATCCTGAAAGACCGCCAGGCCATTGAGGAGGCCCACGGGGAACTGCTTTTCCTGAACCAGAATCTGGAACAGATCATCAATGAACGCACCCTGGCCCTGCAGACATCGGAGTTTAAATACCGCCAGATATTTGAGGTATCCAAGGACATGATCCTGGTAACCGACCGGGCCGGGGTGGTTCTGGACTTGAATCCCTCCGGCCAGAAACTGCTCGGCCTTGACGATGGAGAGAGCCTCCCGTCCGGAAATCCGATTCAGGACTTTCTGGAAGACCGCCGGCAGTGGGAAAAGATAGAGGCGGCCATCAGCGCCGATGGTTTCATTTCAAGTTTTGAGGTCAACCTGAAAACGGTGACCGGCATCTCGAAACGGAGCCTGCTCAGCGGTACGCTCGCCCGGGGTGAAACCGGGGACACCCTTCACTTTCTGGTAAAAGACGTGGAGGCCCGGCTGCGCATGGAAGCGCAGATGGCCCAGGCCGACAAGCTCGCCTCCATTGGAGAACTCTCTTCCGGCGTCGCTCACGAAATCAACAACCCCCTGGGTGTCATTCTCGGATACACCCAACTGCTTTTGAGAGAAGAGAAAGCGGATTCTGCCCGGTATCCGGATTTCAAAACCATCGAAAAACACGCACGCTCCTGTAAAGCCATTGTGGAAGACCTGCTGAGTTTTGCACGAACGTCCCGGCCCAAGAAAGAAACCGTAGACATCCATGCCGTCATCGATGAGGTGATCGATTTCGTGCAGCCCCATGCCGGACTGGAAAAAATTGAAATAGAAAAGCGGTATGACCACAGCCTGCCCCCCCTGGTCCTGGACCAGAAAAAGATCAAACAGGTCATTATGAACCTGGTCATGAATGCCCGTCATGCCATCGGTGAGGCCGGGTCCCTGACCGTTTCCACCCGTTTAGATGAAGATACCGGCAATACCTGCGTCTGCATAAAAGATACCGAGCACGGTATAGAAAAGAAAAACCTGCCCCGCATTTTTGACCCGTTTTTCACCACCAAGCCCACCGGTAAGGGGACCGGACTCGGCCTTTCTGTCAGTTATGGCATCGTCAAAAGCCACGGGGGCGACATTGTAGTAAACAGTGAACCCGGTCGGGGATCTGAATTTGTGGTCTCCCTTCCGTCAGTAACCTAAAAAAGCGCCGGCTTTCAATAGCCAACAAAGAGAGACCTTTGAAAAATGCCCAATTTTGTTTCAGTTCAAGGCGGGTGAAAATTTTCCTCGATAGGCGGGACTTCCCGCTTGATTGATTCCTTTCGGTGGGTCGTAACCGGAGGAATACATTGAGTATTTCGAGGATTAAAATTTGAGCCCAACGCTGAAATGGGGCAAAAGGGGGTGTTTTTCAAAGGTCTCAAAGAGGTAGACATGACAGCAGCGATACTGATTGTGGATGATGAACAGGACATGCTTACGCTTTTAAAGCGCAGCCTTGAACCGGAACTGGATTGTGTCGTGGAAACGGCTTCTTCCGGGGAAGCAGCATTGAAAAAATTTTCAGGGGGCCGTTTTGACATCGTCCTGGCGGATATCAAAATGCCGGGTATGAACGGACTGGAACTGCTGGAACTGATCAAGCGCGACAACAAGAATCAAACGGTCATCATGATGACCGCCTTCGGTCATATCGACATGGCGGTAAAGGCGATGAAAAGCGGCGCGTACGATTTCATTACCAAGCCCTTTGAACACGACACGCTGGTCGTCAGGCTGGAAAAAGCCCTCGAACGCACCCGCCTGGTCAAAGAGAACCTGCGCCTGCACAACGAGTGTCTGGAAGGAGAACCCTTCCAGAACCTGGTAGGCAACAGCCGGGCCATGCAGCGGGTTTACGAAACGATCCGGACGGTTGCCAAAACCGACCTGACCGTCCTGATTACCGGTGAATCCGGAACGGGCAAAGATGGCACCGCCCGGGCCATTCACGCCCTTAGCAAAAGAAAAACACAGCCCTATGTGGCGGTCAACTGCCCGACGATCCCCGAGAACATCCTGGAAAGCGAACTGTTCGGGTTCAAAAAGGGGGCCTTTACCCACGCCACCAGCAATAAAACCGGGCTTTTTCAGGAAGCCCATCAGGGCACCATCTTTCTGGATGAAATCGGGGATATCAATCCGGCCATCCAGGCCAAGCTGCTGCGGGTCATCCAGGAAAAAGAGTTCAAGCCGCTGGGCGACACCAAATCCGTCCGGGTCAATGTCCGGATCATTGCCTCCACGAATCAGGACCTGGCAGATAAGATTGCGAAAAGAGAGTTCCGGGAAGACCTGTTCTACCGGTTGAATGTCCTGCCGCTGGAAATGCCGCCCCTGCGAAAACGCCCGGACGACATCCCCCTGATCGTCAACCACCTGCTGGCCAAGCACTGTGCCAAACTTGACCGGCCGTTGAAAAGACCGACCCCGCAGCTTCTGGAACTTTTTTTGGAAAATGGGTGGAAAGGCAATGTCCGGGAACTCGAGAACAGTATTATCCAGGGGATCATGTTTTCCACCGGGGAAGAGATCACCCCGGAAGATGTCGGTCTGACGGATGCCATCGCCAAACGCAAGGTTCCCACAAGCGGCGGACTTTCCGGCCTGCCCTACAAAGAGGCCAAGGACCGGACCCTGCAGGGTTTCAACCACGCCTTCATCGGTAATCTGCTGAAAAGCAACAAAGGCAACGTAACCCGGGCCGCCAAAGAGTGCGGCCTTGAAAGGCAGGCCCTGCAGCAGATTATGCGGCGCTATGGAATTAAAGCGGATGAATTCAGGCCATAGAGTTGAGTTGGTTGACGAGAATTCCCTTTTAGAGACAAAGAACCGGAAAATTCAGATTGTATGCCAAATCGGTCTTCATCTACGACCTTATTCCTTGACATTCCCCGCAGGTTGACTACTTTGGAAGTATAGACGCGTTCCACAGCTTTGACTATTTCCAGCTGCGCTATCCTATTGATCCGTTCCTGCAAGCGCCTTTGTATCGTCACCGGTTCCCTTTTTATTTATGTATTATCAGTGACTCACAAACACACCCCCATGACTTGCTCCCCGTGAATGGGAAGACCAGACCGATATCTCCCACGTCAGCGCGTTTCCATCCCGGGCAGGCCCGAACACCCGGTTGCATGGCCGGAACGCAAATCCGACGCGGCACCCCTGATACCTTGCGGACCGCCTCTGCTTCGTCCGTGTGCCGCGGTACCTGTCCGGGATTGAGGAGGCCGCCCGGCACCTGGTGGATTCGGCATCGCCGGGGCTTCCGGATAATGACCTAAGTTGAGCGGTTGTCGAGATTGCTGCAGATTCAAGGCAGCTGTCGCGACGCTATAGTGAACTATGCGCTGCGGCGGCTAACGCCGAAGGTAGGGTGAAATCGACACTCCTGCAGGGTTTCGTTTTTTGAGATGGGAAAAAGCACACGGCTTAATAAAATCATAGCCTTTCTCATTTTTCGAAAAAAACGAACCGCTCAATTTAGGAATGAAAAACCTTTTACCAAGGAGGTGCATTATGAAAGCTGGAATCTTTTTTACCGGAACCGGCCCGATTCTGCTCCTGACAACCTACGGGGCGCTCAACGAACCTGCGCTGGTGAGCAAACTGGAGCAGAAAGGGATCCACAAGTACATTGCCTACGAGGTACCCGAAGATCTGGTCAAAGAGAAGTACGGTCAGCAGTTCAAGATCATCATGGGCGATTTGAAGCAGACCGATGACCTGCGCGTATTAGACTATGACGGCCATCACGTGTTCTACAATTTTTCCCTCTCCGAACTGGGCGAACCGGTTTTCCACGAAGAGAAAAAGCGCGCGCTGAAGACGGCCTGATGAGTTCCACAGCCCTTTTCCTCAACGGCCTACCGGCAGACATGCAGTCCCGCACACCACGACTGACGGATGAGCCCCCCTGCTCATCCGTCAGGCAACCGGCGTTCCCGGATGCATCCGGCGAAGAAACCAGTGAACCGTAATCGGTGATCTGTACTCCCCACGTCAGACTTTATTCTGGTTGATAAGAATTCCCTTTTAGAGACAAAGACCCGGAAAGATTCAAAGCGTATGTCGTAGCGGAAAACACACCAAATATTGAGGGGGCTGCAATCGGCTATCAACCTGAAATCAGGCATTATGTCAAATAATGTACAGGCATGCACAAGTTTCAGTGCAAATTGGTAGATTACTGGTCTGAAGGGGGCCTTTTTCGAGCTAACCGTCACGCTTCGGTCTTAATGCCGCCACGGGACAGATATCGACACAGGCCCGGCAGGTGTCACAGAGCGGATCTCCCGACCCGGTATCCCCGTAAAAACTGACCACTGTGTCAAACCCTCTCTGCGCAAAAGCCAGCAGGGCACTGCCGTTGGCAGCCCGGCAGACCTGCAGACATTTCCCGCACAGGACACAGCGGTTGGGATAATAGGTGAGATGCGGGTGGGAGTCGTCGATATCCGGCTCTTTTAAATGCAGCTCCAGTTTTTTAGACTTCAGCCCCACTTTCAGGAATTTGGCCAGATCCTGCAGCACACAGTTTTTATTGGCCGGGCAGTTTTTACAATCCACGGCATGCACCGAGAGCAGCAGGCGCAGCCCGGTTTTCTGGAGACGCCGCACCTCCGGTGTGTCCGTCCGGACAACCATCTGGTCGACAACTTTCAGCGTGCAGGCCGCCACCGGATTATCCATCCCCGCTACATCAACAAAGCAGAGCCGGCAGGCGGCCTGGGGCGCGGACCCACCCGGCAGATGACACAGGTTGGGCACATAGATGCCGTTATCGAGGCAGGCCTGGAGCAGTGATGAACCTTCTTCTACTTCCAACGGCTTTTCGTCGACTATGATGGTAACCGTCATGGGATCCTCTTAAGATTTTATAAACCTGAACATTGAACATCGAACACTCAACATCGAACCTCGAACTGTGGTGCGCCTTCGGCGGCCATTCAGGTTGATAAAGCAAGAGGTTGTCATCCCGGCGAAAGCCGGGATCCAGGGAACTTCTGATTGTAAAATTAAGACCGGCATGACGGCGTCCTTCCACTTTCGATGTTGAACGTTCGATGTTCGATGTTCACGGTTCAATTTTCTAATCTCTCTTCGAATCCGCCGGCCGTTCGATAATCGGGGCAAGTCCGGGCGGCGACACTTTCCGCACGGCATCATATTCCGGCGGACAGGCCACCATGCATTCACCGCACTTGACACACAGGGTCTGGTCGACCCCTTTCTTCCGGGTGCTGGTGGTGAAAACGGCTTCGGTGGGACAGACGCCCACGCAGGCATCGCAGCCCCGGGCACAGTCATCCAGATCGATATAGTAGGTCATCAATGGCCGGCACATCATGCCGGGGCATCTTTTTTCCACAATGTGGGCCTGATAATCCTCCGGGAAATATTTGAGCGATGTCAGCACGGGGTTGGCCGCGGTTTTGCCCAGTCCGCACAGGGAGCCCGCCTTGATATCCGTGCTGAGCTGCTCCAACAGTTCAACGTCAGCCTCCCGGCCTTCGCCCCGGGTAATCCGTTCCAGGATATCGAGGAGATGGCGGGTCCCGATCCGACAGAAGGTGCATTTCCCGCAGGACTCTTTCTGGGTAAAATCGAGAAAATACCGGGCCACGTCCACCACACAGCTATCCTCATCCATGACCACGATACCGCCGGAACCCATCATGGCCCCGGCAGCTGTCAATGAATCGAAATCAATGGGCGTATCCAGCAATGCTTCCGGCAGGCAACCGCCGGAGGGCCCCCCGATCTGGACCGCCTTGAATGCCTTATGGTTGGGAATCCCGCCGCAGATATCAAAAATCAGGGTCCGCAGGGTCACCCCCATGGGGATCTCCACCAGGCCGGGATGCACCACATCCCCCACCACCGAAAAAATCGCGGTCCCCGGACTGCTGGCCGTACCGATGCCCCGGAACCAGTCGGCCCCCTTTTCAATAATCGGTGGAACCGAAGCCAGGGTTTTTACATTGTTGATGACCGTCGGCTGCCCGAAAAGGCCTGCTTCCACCGGGTAGGGCGGCCGCTGCACGGGCATGCCCCGGTAACCTTCCAGGGACTGGATCAGGCCCGTCTCTTCCCCGCAGACAAACGCACCGGATCCCTGAAAGATTTCGATCTCGAAATCAAACGGGCTGCCGAGAATACCGGGGCCTAAAAGCCCCCGGGCCCGGGCCTGTTCAAAGGCGGTCTGCAGCGTTTTTACCGCCAGGGGATATTCGGACCGAACATACACGATGGCCCGGCGGGCGCCCACGGCATACGCACAGATCGCCAGGCCCTCGAGCACCTGGTGGGGGTTGCTTTCCAAAATGGTCCGGTCCATGTAGGCGCCGGGGTCCCCTTCATCGGCGTTGCAGATCACAATCTTCTCCGCAGTATCGATCGCCGCGGCCAGTTCCCATTTGGTGCCGGTGGGAAATCCGGCCCCACCCCGGCCGCGCAACCCGGAGGTCTTTATCTCTGTGATAACCCCACCCGGATTCATGCCCAGGGTCTGGACCAGGGCACTGTATCCGCCCTGGGCCAGGTATTCGTCAATGCTTTCAGGGTCGATCCGACCGCATTTTTCCATGACAACCCGCTTTTCCTGGTTGAACCGGGAAAATTCCATCACGGTGGGAATCATGTCGTTCTCCACCGTGGCGCCGAAAACATGTTCGAAACGGGGGTCGCCCCCCTCCAGAAACAGCTTGACCAGCATTCTGGCCTTGCCCGGGGTGACCTCGTGATAAAAGACCGGCGGGAATCCCGACGCCGGGTGATCGATGATGACCACCGGCTCGGCATAGCAGTGGCCCACACAGCCGGTGACATGTATCGCCGCGTCAATGCCATGATCAGCCAGGGCCTCTTCAAACGCCAGCCGGGTGTCCAGGGCCCCGGAAGCAATCCCGCAGGTGGCCATACCGATGTGGATCTTGGGGACCGGCAACGCTTCAAACGCCGCCTGCTTTTCTTCCGCCGCCTGCCGGATGGCTGCAAGCTGCTGGGCGGGCTGGGTATTATCAGGATTCATTTCTTTGCTTTTCTCTTTCCGCCATATCTTTTTCCACTTCGATGCGCGTAAAAAGACCTTCAACTTTACTGGGGGCCATATGCCCGTGAATGGTTTCGCCGATCATGGCCACCGGGGCCAGGGCGCAACACCCCACACAGGCCACCCGCTCAACCGAAAATTCCCTGTCCGTAGTGGTCTCCCCTTCTTTAATTTCCAGCTTTCTTTCAACATTTTCCAGGATGATTTCCCCGCCTTTCACATGGCAGGCAGTGCCCAGGCAGATCTTGAACGGGTATTTTCCCGGGGGAGTAAAGCGAAACTGGTTGTAGAAGGTAGCGACCCCGTAAACTTCCGCTGCTGAGATATCAAGGTGGGCGGCGACGATGTGGAGGGCCTCGGGGGGCAGAAAGGCGATTTCCTTCTGGATCATCTGGAGGATAGGAATCAGATGGCTTCTATCCTTTTTATAAGCATCCAGCTGCCGTGGCAGGTCGGCCAGAAAATCCGCTTCTGCTGCGATCAGATCCTTATCCATAGCTATATCTTTTCAAGTGCCCCGTACGCTGCCTGCACCCTGTCCCTGAGTAGAAAGCAAAATTTTTCCATGACATTGAAACCCAGGTCCTTGTTGCTGTGCATCAGGTAGCGCAGGTCCGCCCCGCGCAGGGTCAACAGCCGGGTCGGTTTCTGGCAGACCGCGGATGACATCAGGACATGCTGTTCTCCCAGCAGGGTTGACCAGCACCCCAGCACCCGGCCCTTCTCCAGGGCCTCAATGGTGACCGTGCCTTTGCGAACGCCCAGATCGATGGCCCGCTCGAGGACCACCTGGCCGCTGACAATCACGTAGAGGTATTCACCGTCCGTTCCCTGCTTGAAAACGACTTCACCGCTTTTGTAGCGCTTTTCATTACAAAGGGGTAGAAGCTTATCGAGATCGGCTGCCTGAAGCCCCTGGAAAAATTCACAGCCCGCCAGGGCCGCCTGCATCTCTTTTTTTTCCATGGTATCTCTCCTTGGGTTGGGTTCGTCCAGTGTATCAAAAACCGGATGTTTAAAATAGCGATAAACGGCCGCTTGTGTCAATAGCCATAGCCAAGGGGAAGCCTCCCGGCAAATTGACAAAAACCCGCAACTGGGTTATGGATGAATCATTCTGCACAGCTTCTTTTCGATTCATCAAGTTAATACCAGCAGCTACTATTCGTATCCGCATATCGGCAAGAAAAGGCCTGTCTATCGGCCTGTACCATTTCCAGACAGGCCATGGCCTTTTAAGTGACACCCACAAGCATTACACGCGCTCCAGGAGCATTTCCGGCACCACTGCTTTTACTGAATGGGGAGAAAGGGGGAAAAATGAAGCAGACCGTGATGGCCGCAATGAAAACGACCGTGGAAAAATTCGGGGACAAGACCGCCTTGAAAATGAAGATCGCCGGCACCTGGCAGGCCACCACCTGGCAGCAGTACTACGACCAGGTACGGATGGCCGCCCGGGCTTTCATAACGCTGGGGCTGGAAACCGGCAAGGCAGTCAGTATTCTCGGCAACAACTGCCCCCAGTGGTTTATCAGCGACCTGGCCGGGATCTTCGCCGGCGCCGTCCCCGGCGGAATCTACACGACCAACAGCCCGGAGCAGTGCCACTATATAGCCGCCCATAGCGAAGCCAATATCGCCGTGGTGGAGGATGCAACGCAGCTGGCCAAATTTAAGGAAATCCGGGATCGGCTGCCGGACCTGAAAGCCATTGTCCTGATGAACGGCCGCGACGCAGATGACCAGGTCTACGCCTGGGATGACCTGGCGCAGCTGGCCGAACAGACGCCGGTGGAAGCGCTGGATGCCCGCATCGCGGCCCAGAACCCGGACGACTGCTGCACCCTGATTTACACATCCGGGACCACCGGGGATCCGAAAGGCGTCATGATAAGCCACGACAATATCGTCTGGACAGTACAACAGGTGGTGGAAACCATCGGCTTCGACCATACAGACCATGTCATAAGCTACCTGCCTCTCAGTCACATTGCCGAACAGGTGGTGAGCCAGCACGGTCCGGTCCTGACCGGCAGCACGGTCTGGTTTGCCGAAAGTCTCGATCAGTTGGGCGACAACCTGCGGGAAGTCCGGCCGACTCTTTTTGTCGGGGTACCCCGCGTATGGGAAAAAATCCAGGCCAAGATGATGGCCGCCGGCGCGCAAAATTCCGCGCTCAAGAAAAAAATTGCGGCCTGGGCCCGCAAAAAAGGGCTGGCCGGGACCTATGCCCTGCAGACCGGCGGTCCCATGCCCGCCCTGCACGGCCTGGCCGGCAAGCTGGTGTTTTCCAAGGTCCGTGAAAAACTGGGCTTTGACCGCTGCAAGACTTTCATCTCCACCGCAGCCCCCATTGCACGGGACACCCTGGAATTCTTCCACAGCCTCGATGTACCCATCACCGAGGTGTACGGCATGAGCGAATGCACCGGTCCCGGCACCGTTTCCCTGCCCCAGCCGCACAAGTTCCGTACCAAGTGGGCCGGTCCTGCCCTGCTTGGAGCGGAAATCGGCGTTGCCGACGACGGGGAGGTCCTCATGCGCGGCCGCCACGTGTTCAAGGGCTACTTTAAAAATGAGGACGCCACCGCGGAGACTATCGACAACGACGGCTGGCTCCATTCCGGGGATGTGGGCCAGATTGACGACAAGGGTTTTTTACAGATAACCGACCGCAAGAAGGAGCTGTTGATAACTGCGGGCGGGGAAAACATCGCGCCGCAGATCCTGGAGGGCAAACTCAAGGCGATCCCGGCCATCAGCCAGGCGGTTGTGATTGGCGACCGGCGCAAGTACCTGTCGGCCATATTCGCCCTGGACCCGGAAAAGGTCGCCACCGAAGCCGCGGCCGCAGGGAGTGCTGCCCGGGATTCAAAAGCCGCGGCCGCGTGTGCTACTTTCAGGGCCTACATCCAGTCTCAGCTTGACGGTGTCAATAACACCCTGGCCCGGGTTCAGACGATCAAGAAGTTCGTTATTCTACCGGAAGAGCTCTCCATCGAGGGCGGTGAACTGACCCCGACCATGAAACTGAAGCGGCGCATTGTGAACGAAAAATATGCCGCGGAAATTGAAAGCATGTATACCGACGCCTAACCCGCCGGGTGATCTCAGATTCTCTCACATCCGCGTTCACAGCGTCCTGATGCCGGCCTTGCCCCCAACTGCTGAAACACCCCGGTAAATTCATACCTTTTCAGCCACGCGGGCTTGCATTTGGTCCAATTGCCCTTATGTTACAACTCTTCCGGTTTTGGAGGACAGGGTATCGCCCGTTCAGCCCAGATACCCGCCTGCCAAGGCTGCTAAGCGTCCGCTGTTCTATCAAAGCGCAGCGACTTGATCTAAGTCAAGGACCCGGACGCCCAACCGGCCTATGGTGTTCCGAGACGGCTGACTGCTATCAACGGGAACGAAAATGCTGAATCTGTTCAAAAGAAGCTATAAGGACGACCGCGTTTTGAGGCTGTTCCCCGGTCCGGGGACCTTTGCCCATGGAGTGCACCCGCCCCAGCAAAAGGAATTCTCCGCTGATGCGCCGATAGAGATTGTCCCCACGCCTGAAAAGGTGATCCTGCCGCTGCAGCAGCATATCGGCGGGCCAGCCACCCCGCTGGTAAAAGCGCGCCAAAAGGTCGCCTTCGGCGAAATGGTCGGCAAAGGCGAAGCCCTGGTTTCCGCGTCCCTTCACGCGCCGGTTGCGGGCATTGTCCAAAGGGAGGCCATGGCCACCCTGGCAAACGGCCGCCACATGCCGGCCATTGTCATCAAAACCGATGGTGAGCAACTTGCCGGCCAGGTGCTGTGGGACAAACTGTACGGCGGCCCGTGGCCCCAGAAGTCCTACCAGGCCATGGCCCCGGAAAAAATTTCCGCAGCTATCCACGCGGCCGGCATCGTCGGCCTGGGGGGCGCGGCTTTCCCCACCCATGTCAAAATTACACCCAGCGAGCAGAAACCGATCCATTCACTCATCGTCAACGGATGTGAGTGCGAACCCTACCTGACAACCGATTACCGCCTGATGGTGGAAGCCCCGGAAGCCATTGTCGCCGGGGCCCGGCTGGCCGCCCGGGCGGTCGGCGCCAAAAGAGCGTATATCGGTATCGAAAACAACAAACTGGAAGCGGTGGCCGCCTTGCGCCGGGCCGCAGCTGGAGCGGGAGTCAGGATTGCACTGCTCAAAACTAAATATCCCCAGGGCAGTGAGAAACACCTGATAAAAGCGGTCCTCAACCAGGAGGTTCCCCTGGGGGGCCTTCCGTCCGATATCGGGGTCGCCATGACCAACGTAGCCACAGTTACGTCGGTGGCCCGGGGTGTCATGCGCGGCATTCCCCTGACCCATCGAGTCGTCAGTGT
The DNA here is from genome assembly GCA_964647585.1 of uncultured Desulfobacterales bacterium. Classification (GTDB taxonomy): domain Bacteria; phylum Desulfobacterota; class Desulfobacteria; order Desulfobacterales; family CAJINA01; genus CAJINA01. The sequence goes on along the minus strand of CAZYGG010000063.1, from coordinate 4,811 downwards.
CACCGGCGGCGGTATCGTTGAACCGAAAAACCTGCTGGTTCCCATCGGAATCCCCATGGGCCGGCTCATTGAATTCTGCGGCGGGTTGAAAAAGACAGCCGCCCGGGTCATTGCCGGCGGCCCGATGATGGGTTTTGCGTTTACCAATCCCGACATCCCGGTAACCAAAGGCACCAGCGGTATCACCGTGCTCGATCACGAAGAAATCCGAAAAGTGGAACAGTCTGTGTGTGTCCGCTGCGGACGCTGCGTGGATGCGTGCCCCATGAACCTGGTGCCCACCAAGCTGGCCATGGCTTCCCGTTTTAAAGATCTCAACCTGGCCCGCCAATACAATATCATGGCCTGTTTCGAATGCGGTTCCTGCGCCTACAGTTGCCCCGCCGGCCTGCCGCTGGTGCAGAATATACGCACCGGCAAAGCGCTGCTCGCGGCCGAAGGAAGAAACTAAGTTGAAACCGAATCCCATCGACGCCGCCAATGCTACACTGCATGTAGCCCCGTCGCCCCATGTGTTCAACATGCACATGACCGTGACGCGCATGATGATCGATGTTCTCGTCGCGCTGACGCCGGTGGTTATCGCGGCGGTCTATTATTTCAAGTGGTACGCGATAAAGCAGCTTCTCGTCTGCCTGGCTGCCACCGTGATTGCGGAAGCCGTCTTCACCCGGCTACGTTCCCGGCCCATAGAACTCGATAATATGTCCGCCATTGTAACCGGGGTTATCCTGGGCTTGTCACTGCCGGCCGCCGCCCCCTGGTATGTGGGTGTCATCGGCAGCGTGGTGGCCATGGGAATCGGTAAGATGGTTTTTGGCGGCCTGGGCATGAATATTTTCAACCCGGCCATGGTCGGCCGGGCCTTTGTGATGATTGCCTTTGCCGGCGACATGGCCGCCTCCGGCTACCTGCTGCCAAACGCCGGCGTGGACATCCTCTCCCAGGCAACCCCGCTAACCCTTTTCAAGCAGTCCGGTCAGGGCACCCCACTGGGGTTGATGGCCCTGGGCGCCACCAACGGCTCCATCGGTGAAACCAGCACCCTGGCTTGCCTTCTGGGGGGTCTGTTTCTCTGCTTCCGGCGGGTCGCGTCCTGGGAAATTCCAGCCGGCATCCTTATCACCACAGCCGTTATAGCGGGTACCAGCGACCTTTTGACACCGGGTGGCGGTTGGACAATCGCCCACCATTTGATGGGCGGGGCCCTGTTGTTCGGCGCCTTTTTCATCGCCACGGATCCGGTCTCCAGCCCCCTGACGCCCAAAGGTAAATGGCTCTTCGGTATCGGCATCGGGGCCCTGGTCATGCTGCTGCGCCTGTTCAGCGGATACCCGGAAGGCTTGATGTTTGCCGTCCTGCTCATGAATGCGGTAACCCCGCTGATCAACCGGTGGACCATACCGCGTCCCTTTGGAGGTGTTTAAACATGGAACACGCCCTGGAACATAGACTCCCGGATCCCGGCGGCCGGTTTCGCAACAGCAACCTGGCCCAGGCCTGGCTGGTATTGGTGCTGGCCGTCTTTTTCGGGTCCGCTCTGGCCGCGGTGCAGGTCAACCTCAGCGGCATCATCCTGGAAAATAAACAGAATGAGACCCTTGAAAAGGTTCCGGAACTGATTTGGGGCGTTACCGGTGCCCAGAAAAATGATGTGGAAATTATCCCGGGCACTCTCCGCATAAAGTCCGGCGTTAAAACCAAAACTTTCAACCTGTTTAAGGTCGTCCATGAAAAAGAACTGGCCGGATGGGTCATCAAAGCCGGCGGGCAGGGTTACGCGGACAAAATCGACCTGCTCATCGGGGTGGACCCGGGGGTCAAAACCCTCACCGGCCTTTTTATCCTGGACCAGAAAGAAACCCCCGGGTTGGGCAACAAAATCACGTTTCCCGAATGGCGCCGGCAGTTTGTGGGCAAAGCGACCGCCCGGCCTCTGGTGGTTGCCAAAGGCACTACCGGGGGTGACGCCTCCATCGATGCGATCACCGGTGCCACCATTTCATCACGCAGCGTGACCCGTATCGTCAACCAGGTCATGGACGCCGCAAAGGGAAATCTTACCCCGGAAAACGTCCAGTTGTCAGAAAGGCGTAAATAAATGCAGGCGTTGCCAACACCCACAGAGCGCTTTATCCAGGGGATATTGCCTGAAAACCCGGTATACCGCCAGTTTCTCGGCCTCTGTCCAACCCTGGCGGTTACCGGTGGACTCAAACCGGCGCTGACCATGGCAGCCGCCGTGGCTTTCGTGCTGCTCTGTGCCAATATCATTACCAGTCTGATCCGGAATCTGTTGAAACCGCACCTGCGCATTGTCGTTTTTACCCTGACCATCGCCACTTTCGTGACCATCGTTGACCGCTTTCTGGCAGCCTACCTGTATCAGATGAGTAAAGCCCTGGGACCTTACATCCCCTTGATTATTGTCAACTGCATTATCATCTGCCGGTGTGAAGTGTGCGCCTCACGGCAATCCGTCCCGGCCGCAGCCGCGGATGCCCTGGGGCAATCGCTCGGATTCGGCCTGGCCCTGGCCGGCATCGCCGCCGTGCGCGAACTTTTGGGAACCGGCATGCTGGCCGGGATACCCGTACTGCCGGAAAGCTGGCCGGCCTGGGTTATTATGGTATTGCCGCCCGGCGCGTTTTTAACGTTTGGTCTCCTGCTGGCCCTGGTGAACTGGATCACCGCCGCCAGAGCAGAAGGGAAAGGCCGGGAAGGTTAAAACATGGAATACCTGGTTGACATCTTCCTGATTTCCATCAGTGCCGCCCTGATCAATAATTTTGTACTGTACTATTTCGTCGGGATCTGCCCTTTTATCGGCGTTTCCCGGCAGGTGGACATGGCGGTGGGCATGGGCAGTGCGGTGACCTTTGTCATGACCATTGCGGTCTTTATCAGCTGGACCATCACCACCCTGGTCCTGCAGCCCGGGGCGCCGGTTTCCAGCTGGATTGCCGCATTTTTCGTAAACCCGGAGACGGCGGCCACCATTGATCTGACCATATTAACCTATATCGTCTATATCTTTGCCATTGCTTCGGCGGTCCAGTTCGTTGAGATGTATGTGCGCAAATTCTACCCGCCGCTCTATAAATCTTTTGGGGTCTTCCTGCCCCTGATCACCACCAACTGCGCGATCCTGTTCGCCTGTCTCACCGTCATGAGCCACGTCGTCGGTGTGGACAACCCGGCCGACACCTGGGACCTGGGGCGCTCTTTGGCCCTGGGCATTTTCGGCGGCGTCGGGTTTACCATCGCCATCGTCATCATGGCCGGTATTCGGGAAGAACTGGACCTTTGCGATATTCCGACCCCCTTTAAAGGCGCCGCCATCACCCTGATTGTGGGCGGCATTCTGGCCATGGCCTTCATGGGGTTTACCGGGGTCGACTCCGGCCTGCGCACCCTGCTCACCGGAGGGCCGTAAAGGTTGGAAACTATGGCCTCCCTGAGCCAGAATCAGGGTGCGCCCGGAAATGGGCTTGATTGAAAGATCCAAGAGTTGGAAGTGACTTAAGTGAGCTAAAGTGCCTAAAGTTGATGAGTCGCTTTGCTCCGCTGGTTTTTATCAATCAGCAGAATGCCTTAACCCTGGCCCAGACCGATTACCGATGCGGTTGGCGATAAAGCAAGGATTGGAATAAGATGCCTGCCATCACTACAAATATTACAGTCGCACCAGGGCGGGCTTTAGTTCACTTCAAACTTTAGCTCACTTTAGGCACTTGTAGAAAACAGATAGCAATACCGACTATTCGGAGGATAAATGACCCTGATAACCATCGGCCTGTCCGCCGGGACGCTCCTGTCCATGGCGGTGGTGCTGACATTCATACTGGGCTGGGCCAATAAAAAGTTCCACGTGGACGTGGACCGCAGGGTGCTGGACATTATTGATGTTTTGCCGGGAGCCAACTGCGGCGGGTGCGGCTATGTGGGCTGCGGCGAATATGCCGAAGCCGTGGCGCTGGAGCACGAAGTTGTGAACAAGTGCACGGTTGGCGGTCAGAACTGTGCCCTGGCAGTGGCTGACATCATGGGGGTTGAGATTGGTGAAACCCTGCCATATCGCCCCATCGTACACTGTGGTGCCCACTATGCCGACCGGCTCGGCCGGAACGAATATCGCGGGGAGATGAGCTGTACCGCCGCAAACCTGGTCACCGACGTCCAGGGCTGTACATACGGCTGCCTCGGGTTCGGTGATTGTACCCGGGCCTGTGAATTTGATGCCATTCATGTGGAAGATGGCCTGGCAACCGTGGACTATGAAAAATGTGTGGGATGCGGCGCCTGCGCCCGGGCCTGTCCCCGCAACATCATCACGATTACCCCGTTCAAGTCCGAAAGAATGCTGGCGGTAACCTGTTCCAACAAGGATAAGGGCAAGGATGTCATCGCCGTATGCAATGTCGGGTGCATCGGCTGCGGGGCCTGTGCCCGGACGTCCGATCTTTTTAAACTTGAAAACAACCTGTCCACAATTAACTATGAAGCGTATGACCCGGCCACCTGCTCTCTGGAGATCCTGGACGCCTGTAAAAAATGTAAACGTCAGCGGCTGGTCTTCGTCGGCAAACCGTCGGCGGATGACCTTGACAAGGCCGGCAGCCTGGACGGCCCCGCAGTGGTAGAACCGGACTTCAAAACAACGGTTGACGATACGGAATGGCGGGGTTAAACCGATTAGAAGCCTTCTCAAAAAAGTCTTTTGGCCCAAACTCGGCGTTGGGCGCTCATATCAAACCCTCGAAATACCCGATGTATTCCTCCGGTTTGATATTCGCGGCCGCCTTGATTTT
>CAZYGG010000062.1:0-22672 GCA_964647585.1 uncultured Desulfobacterales bacterium | reverse complement strand
TGCCTCCTTGAGAATGTGAATGTATTTTGCTGGCAGTATTTACATGCCTGTCGATTTTCCTGTTACGGCAAAGTAAGCTTTTTTTCAAAATAATCAAATTCCATGGTATAATTTTTCCTCGAAAGTCCCGGGACAAAATGCCGGTCACGCCCACAGGACGAAATTATCAGGGGAATACGAATGAAAACCATGGTATCTGCGGACTTGCGGACGATTCCCAGTGGGGGGATTGGCGCCCGCCCACCCGGAAAGAGCTGGCCGCACTGGCCGGCGGACAGGACGCTGTTCGCTATAAATCGCCCGGTCCTTTTTCCGGCCTCCGGTCCGGCTATTACTGGACCGCCACCACAAAGGCGGACAACCGCGATTACGCCTGGTCCGTGAACATGCTTTCCGGCGCGATGGTCAGTTCCCCCAAGCACATGATGTACTATCTCTGGCCGGTGAGAAACGAACCCTGAACGGTAAACGCCGGAAAAGATACTGGCCATTTTAATTTTTATCGATTATCCTATATGCATTCACGCTGATTTTCTATACGGTCATTTCGCCGACAGCGCCTTTCCACCGAGCCTGACAATCCTCTTCGTTTACCCCCTGGAATTTGCATAACCAGTCCAATTTGTACCTAAACAGGCAACGCAGGGAGGTTAACATGTATTACACAATATTGGTGCCGCTGGATCAATCGAAACGGGCCGAGGCGATATTGCCCCACGTGGAGAACCTGGCCACGCTTTATGGTGCCAGGGTGATTTTCCTGGTGGTGGTTGAGCCCCTGCGCGCGGTTGTGGCCTCCGGAGGCCAGTATAGCGCCACCCACCACGAAGGGCTGGTGGCCCAGGAAAAAGAGATAGAAAACTATCTGGCCGGGCTGCAGGGGGAATTCCGCGAAAAGGGCATCGAGAGCGTGGTGCGCGTGGCCCACGGGCCGGTGGTGGCAGAGATCATTCGAACCGCCAATACCGAGGATGTCGATCTTATCGCCATTGCCAGCCATGGGTGGGGAGGCCTGTCGCGGGTGTTTTACGGCAGTGTGGCCGCCGGTGTCCTGCAGCGCGTAGATCGCCCCCTTTTGATTATCCGGGCGCTTGACGAACCGTAGCGGCCGGCCCGGCGGGGCGGAGTGTGTCCCCGATATAAAAATAGGGGGCCAGAATCAGCATATACCAGAAGAATGAGATGAACGTATTGATGACGTCACAGACAGTGTTGTCGGTTGCCGGCCAAAAATACTTATCGTGAAATTCAAGGCAGGGATAGGCACAGGTCTTATGTGAGGTTCGGAGCAGCACGTCAAAGAAGTAAAACATCTGCCAGGAGTTTTGCCGGATATAGCGACCGATATAAAACCAGGCGCGGAGGGTTCCGAAAACCCCCAGGTCGTATACAAACATCTTAATGGCGGCTTCAAAATAGGGTTTTAACAGTAAATAGCCGGTTTCAGGCTGGCTGGCGTAGATAGCTGTGGCCCGTTTGAAAAAATCCGTGTGGCCGGTGCTGTAAAGTGCCATGAGCATGCCCATCAATATGTACAGCCGATGGCAGCCCGCGGCCTCAAATCGACGGCCGGATGTGAACAGATGCCCGGGGAGGGTAATCCACTCGCCCCGGCTACGGATCTTTTCGGCCAGTTTCTGGTCTTCCAGAAAGTGCTGGCTCTCGTCAAAACCACCCAGTTCTTCAAAGAACGAACGCCTCAAGAGAAAGCCCTGGTCACCGTTGGTGGTATTGATGCGATTGAAGCGGGTCTTGCCTTCGATATACCTGAAGGTCATCTTGTGGGACCGGCCGGAGCGCATGAATTTCAACGGAAAATGGCCGGCAACGTTGTTGCGGTGGACTCTGCCGAGGGCCTGGTGCCAGTGCGCAAGGGCTCTGTGCAACAGTTCGGGGTCTTTCAGCCGTGAATCCGCATGTAGAAAAAGGAGATTGCGACCGGTCGATTTTCTGAACCCGGCGTTCAGTTGAAGGGCCCGGCCGCGGGTTGTTTGCACGACCATGGGTTTAAAGGGGCGGCAGTTTGCAAGGGTGTTGTCGGTGGAGCCACCGTCGGCGATGATAACCTCCAGAGCCACCCCTTTCTGGGCCTGCAGATCTGCCAGCAGGTGCGGCAGGCAGTCCTGTTCGTTCAGGGCGGGGATAATGACAGAAACTTCAAGCGTCATATTTCGAGGCTATCCTCTCATCTGATTGGTGAGTAACTGCATATGGAGAATAACAGATTTGCATAGACCTCACAATGCCTGTCGCCAGGTTGCATTTATTTCAGGGTAGGGCGTTGACCGGGGCAACTTTGGGGCGCAGGCCATGTGTGAAAAAAACAGGGGCCCAAACAGGCGAAGGCCGCTGTGTCGTTCAGCGGCCTTCGATTATTACCCCCTCTGGATAGCCCCGGAAAGAAGGAAACCGGAGACAATCAGGGGCACGCGCCCGATGCGGTTTTCATTGGGTGTCAGGATTCATCCAGGACAATCCGGACCGTGTTGGCCAGGCTTTCCATGGAGATCGGTTTTTCCAGGGCGTCGCGGATGCCGTTGGCCCTGAATTTTACATGGTCGAGTTCACCGCTGAAAGCGGAGTATATGATGACTTTCGCATCACTGCGAATTTCATTAATCTTTTCAGCCAGGCGGTCGCCGGTTAACCCGGGCATGGCCCAGTCGGTAAGCAGCAGATCGATACTGTCCGGATCGTCACGGTAAAGCTCAAGGGCTTCTTCGGAACTACCTACCGAGATACATTCATATCCCAAAGAACGCAGCATTTTGGACAGGGTGAACGCGACGGTTCGCTCGTCATCCACCAGCAGGATGCGCTCGCTGCCTTTGGGGAGCTGTTCGAAGGTCAAAGGCTCGGATTCCACTTCGGCAACGATTTTGGGAAGCAGGATGTCCACCTGCGTGCCTTCGCCGGGAACACTGGAGACGGTAATGGCGCCGCCATGGTCGGCGATGATGCTCCGGGTCGTGGGCAGGCCCATACCGGTGCCGACCCCCCCGCTTTTGGTTGTAAAGTAAGGATCAAAAATCTTTTTCAATGTTTTCGAATCGATCCCGCAACCATTGTCGGAAATGGTGAACTTGATATACCACCCGGGATTCAGGCCGGGGTGAACCAGGACTTGATTTTCGCTCAGTTCCACCAGGCTGGACTCAATATTCAAAACACCCTTGGAATCAGGACCAATGGCATCCCGGGCGTTTTTCAGCAGGTTGGTGATGGCCTGGTGCATCTGTTTTGGATCCGCCAGAATCAGCCCTTCTTGAAATGAGAAATTTCCCCGAATGGAAATGGTTTCCGGCAGAAATATTCTGAAAAGTTTAATGGCCTGCTTAAGAACCTTTTGGCTTTTCAGCGGGATCTTATCCTGTTGGCTCTGGTTGGTGAAGGTCAGGATCTGCTCCACCAGGTCCATGGCGCTGTTGCTGGCTTTCAAAATCTCGCCAATGTCCTCGCGGACAGGCTTGTCGTTCACATCCAGCATTGCTATTTCAGCAAACCCTGAAATGGCACCGATAATGTTTTTCAAATCGTGAGCGATACCAGCGGACAGTCTTTCAAGTGCCCGTTTTTTTTCAGTTTCGGCCACCTGAACCTGCATCCGGCAGTTTTCTTTTGACTGGTTGTCCATGGAATCGTGAAGCTGGGCGTTCTCAATGGCCAGGGTCGCATGGTCTGCAAAAGTTGAAAAAAGTAAAACGTCGTCGTCGGAAAAGGTTAACCCCTCCTCTTTATTCAGCGCTTCAAGGACACCGATAACCTTGCCCTTGGATTTCAAAGGGACGGCCAGGATGGATCGCGTCTGGAACCCGGACAACTTGTCAATTTCAGGGTGAAACCGGGGATCTTCGTCCGCATCCCCTACCACGATCGGTTTTCCATTTTGCGCAACATTTCCGGCGACGCCCACCCCTTTTTTGATACGCATGTCTTTCAATTTATCGGCGGCCGGACCGGTGGGAACTGAAAATAAAAGATCACCGGATTCCGGGTCGATGAGAAAAAGAGTGCTGGCTTCGGATTTGGCTATCCGGGTTGCACTTTCAAGTATGGATGTTAAAACGGTGTGCAAATCCAGGGAGGCATGCACTGAAAGCAGTTCTTTTTCCATGACCAGAAAGAGTTCTGCCCGCTGGCTGGTATCAATGTCTGAGTTGCGGCCTTCCTCCAGTTCGTAAGCTATCATTATCTGACCCCGTTCTACCGCTAATGTGAATCCAATGCGTGGCAATTAGCGGGTTTTCCAATTAACATGAAATAAATTTTATAAGGTATATTCTCGCAAAATTAATGCCATAAATACCAAAAACCTTTGAACTATAAAAACACAACAAATACAATCATGTGGATATAGTATTGGAAAAAGAAACCATGCGGGGCAACAAATATTGATGATGCTGAATTGGCCGGAAATATGAAACAACAAAAATTGCAGGGTGATATTTCGGTTCTTTCTAAGCCTTATCGTGTACTGAGCAGTGTGACGGAACAGAGTCTGGCCGCAGGTTCCAAACACTCTTTGATCCTTCTCAAATCCAATAAAATGCTAAGTGATAGAGATGGAGAAAAGGGCTTTTAACTGGGTAGACTTGGAAGTTAGCAGTGCGTGTTTGAGAGGGGGTTCGGAAAAATTTTTCTTGAGACTTAAAGAATTTATAGATTGAGCCAAAGAGGCCATGGGGGGCGGCAGCCGGTCGTGGATGCCAGGCAGCCGACTTGGCTAAGGCTGGTCAGGGCGTGTTGGATTGCTCATCAGTTTTGAGATGCCCTGCATGACCGTCATCCAAGGTATCGGAATGAAAAGCGTCCAGGATTTCTACCAGGAGCGATTTTCGTATCGGCTTCTCGTAAACACCGTCAAAACCGGCGGCTTTGATTTCATCGGGGTCATAGCCGCCGATAAACCCGGACAGTGCGTAAACTTTTAGATGGGGGTGGAGGTTTTTTACATCCTTGCAAAACTGCAGGCCGTCCAACCAGGGCATTTTCAAATCCGTGATAATCAGGGAAAAACCCTGCTCCCAGCGCAAGATGAGGTCGGCTTCCTCAGCGCTGTCTACTGTGACCGCCGTATGGCCCAGCTTGGTCAGTAGTTTTTTAATTAACCTCAGCTGACTGCGCTGGTCGTCAATGACAAGTATCTTTTTTCCGTTCATATATACGTGTGTTCACCGGGTCGCCATAGGGAACTGATTGCCCTGAGGATGTTACGGTAATTACCAATCGATGATTTTTATACACAAATGATGAGGCCGCAGATGTAATATCAATGCAGTTGCATTCGCGTTAGAGACATTTCTTATACAACCTTCCCATATGAAATTCAAGTTTCTTGTTTACAGCTCATACTGAATATTTCGTCCAGTTGCGGTTTGGCCCCGCTAAAAGGGCGTCCTCATTTCAGCTTTTTCAAAGACACCTGAACAATTTTGTCCTGTCCGGGCCGGAGGGTGGTCAAAATTTTTTTACTTTTGTATTTTTTAGCGCTTACCTCCAGGTCATACACCCCCCGCTTCAACTCGATACCCTGGTAAAAACGCGGTTTGATGTTCAGGATCCGGACAGAAGCTTCCGGCGGGTCCACACTCACCGCCAGGGTGGCATAGCGGTTCAGGCGGTTATCTGCAGTTTTCTTCAGGGCCAGGGTCATCTGGTGGATGATCTCTTCCGCCGTGGCTTTGTCACTGAGGATCAATGCTTTGGAAACATTGATGGTGACCCGGGTTGTTGCCGGGGTGATGGTTTTCAGGGCCAGAGCGACCTTGCGATCGCCGGCCTGTGCTTTGACAAAAAATTCCTTTTTATCCCGGCTGACCGCATGAACCCTGATTTCCATGATCCAGAGAGCCTGCATACAGGCCCGATAGACGTTTTTCAGCGGGTAGGTTTCGGTTTTATAGGCGGTGCTGAAGAAAGAGTAGGTTGCCCCGGAGCCGACGCCGGAAACCACCAGGGGGGCCACAGTCATGCAGCCCGGCAGGCAAAGGACGGCAATAAGGATAACAAGGTTTCTGGCCATAGGGATGAACCTGTCCATCTCAATCCCACCCGCCCGATGAGCTTGTCTTTTCAGTTACTGATATATGCTTTGCGCAAATTGTTCAACCGATTTTATTATAGGTCCGCGGCAAAGGGCTTCCCCGACGGAACGGGTAAAATTTGCAGCCTGGTAGGAGGCCGAAAACGGGCGCCCGGTTGCCCGCATCCAGAAAAGGGGGGAAGGCGTTCCCAAAATCTGGAAGGTTTTGGGATTGATCCGGCTGGTAACCCGGATCAGGGGCACAGCGGCTATTGGCTATGCTGAAAGTTCCAGATGCCGTTCTTAATGAAGAGATAAATCATTTTGCAGGAATCTGCGACATGATATATTCAGAAAGTGCCGTTATGGTAAGACTGGGATTGACGCCCAGATTGGCCGAAACAACCGAACCGTCAGCGACATAGAGATTCTGATAGTTGAAAATTTCTCCATTGCTTGCCACCACGCCCTTTTCAGGGGTCGCTCCCATGCAGCACCCTCCCAAAATATGGGCGGTAGTAGACGTATTCAAAATCGTTTCAGGATATGAACTTAAAGGAATCCCACCCATTTTTTTTGCAAGCCTTTTTGCCGTTTCATTGGCGATGGGTATGTACACCGGAGACCGTTCAACCCCTCTAGGGACTTCTGAATTGATGCTTTTCCCGCCCAACCGCCACCATCTATGCTTGTATGTGAGTTTTAAATGATTCTTATCTGTCTGCATGACAAGCAGTATCGAAATGACCTCTGATTTACCAAAGGGCCATAATGATTTCAGGAACAACAGGGGGTGCTTTATAATTTCTTTTATGAATTTGATTATACGGGGTGTTTTGTCTCCTCCGTCTGTCATCAAAGTGAGAAGACCTAAAAGTGCATCCGATCCTTTATTAAAACGGACAATTTCAATGTGGGTGGTTTCATCAGGGTAAATACCTGAAGTTATAGCGATTTGGTCATTCCAATTGGTGGTTTTGTCTCCGGCCTGGACGCCGATAAGGGTTTCCGAGTTTGTTCTTACGACATTCCCGAGTTCATCGGAAATATCGGGGAGCATCCCGTTTGCTTTGCATTTGCTCAACAACTCAACAGTGCCCAAAACGCCACCGCTGAAAACAACGCCTTTGGCTCTATAAATTTTTTCCTTTTTTATGAATCCGGTCGTATTTTGTGTGATGATCTCGTATCCGTCAGAAACTTTTCTGACACCGGTGACATAAGTTTCGGGGATAATTTTTGCTCCCTGGTTTTTTGCCAGGTATAAATAATTTTTATCCAGTGTATTTTTTGCACCAACCGGGCACCCGATCATGCAGGCACCGCAGAAAGTGCAGCCTGTGCGGTTAGGACCTTTGCCTTCGAAATAAGGGTCGGGTACTGTTTTTTCCGGTTCACCGAAAAAAATCCCAACATCGTTTTTATGAAACGTATCCTTACCAGTCATTTCAATACCGACTTCCTTGAGAAGTCTGTCGGCTTCACCCACACTGGGGCTTTGATTGGCACCCAGCATTTTTTGGGCGGTTTCATAGTGGGGTATAAGGCTCTCTTTGGCATTCGGGATGCACCATTTTTTACTTTCAAAAACTTCTTCAGGCGGTACTAGCAGCTGGTTTGCATAGACAAGGCTGCCGCCACCAACCCCACCGCCATGAACAATCATTACATGTTTGAACAGGGTCAGCATCATGTATCCATAGCACCCCCAGTAAGGCAGCCATAAGTACTTTCTAATATTCCAGTTCGTTTTGGGAAAATCCTCAGTTTTCCATTCCTTGCCTTTTTCAAGAACACCTACCTGGTACCCTTTTTCAGAAAGACGAAGTGCGGATACGCTGCCTCCAAAACCAGACCCAATTACAATATAATCAAAATCATATTTAGTATTATTCATTTCGCTCCATTTGGTTCAAAATCGGACGTAACTTTTTTATGACAATAGTTGATTTGCGATTTTTTCCACTAGTGCCCCTGGTGCTAAGAGCACTGTTTGAGGAGATTGCCCCGGAAGCATCCGGCACCATAGTCCCCGCCTTCTCTGGGCATTTTTGTATATTGGTGATCACAGAAAGTCCCGGCAATTAAAACGAGCCCCAAACAATTTGTCAAGAACTCATATGAGGTGCCGGAGGATGTGATTTTGCATTGGTTGTTTGACGGAGAGTCGACTAATCGGGAAATATTTGCCTCCCGGAAAAAAGTATGGTTTAATGCGAAAAACCAGATGAACAAGTTCCCCTGCGCGTGTTTTAAGTGACTGGTTGGAATAATTCGGAATACCTAAGGTAAAGGAAACTTTATGGCGTACCACCGCAAGAGCATCTGCCTGGCAGTGATGTGGTTTTGCCTGATGTTGTTTCCCGCCCACACCCTGGCTGCAGAAGATATACGCGATTTGTACTATAGCGTCCACGTCGATACCGCCGGAAATATTGAAGACGTCAACCGCAAGATCAACCACCTGAAGGTGACCGGAAAAATCGTTTTCTGGGAGCAACGCGATGTAAAAGGGGTGGGCACCTATTATAAGGTTTACCTGGGTTGGTACAAAGCCTTCAAACCCGCGCGGCGGTTAATGCGCAGGCTGCAGGCGGCCGGTTGGGAAAAATCAATGACGGTGCACTGGTTCAAGCACCCGCCCTGGGAACCGCAAGATCAATCGGAAGTGGCCGCCCGGTCGGTCCAAGAGGAACGCTTACCCCCGGCACCACCGCAAGTGGCCATGGTGGACCGTTTTGTCGATAATGGGGATGGCACCGTGACGGACAGGAAAACGGGGCTCATGTGGATCAAGAACGGCTGGCGGATCGAGTTTCTCGCGGCGGTTGGCTGGGACGCAGCGATGAAAAAGTGCGCGGGTTTCCGGGCGGGTGACTATACCGATTGGCGCCTGCCCACCGTGGAAGAGTGGCGCAGTCTGGTGGACCGGTCCGTAAGCTTTCCGGCCCTCGTCGACCCCAATCCGTTTAAAAACATCATTACCCACATGCCCTACTGGTCCCGCAGCGAGTATGCCTATGGCCAAAAACCCGCAACCGGCGGTGCCGGCACCCGCAACAGTTATACCGTCATGCTCTATTCGGGAAGTTTCAACCACCAGCGGAAATCCGAACTGGCCTTTATTTTGCCGGTGCGAACACCGGCACCCTGAGAGGGCCTGCCATTACCGGGCAATGGATAGCTTCTATGGTTGTATGATGGTAACAACCATCCCCGGCTTCAAGGCGATATACTCACCCGATTCCAGTACGACGCCCATTTCATGGTGCCCGCAGCAATCGCACTTGCGGGCAGATACAATGCCCTCGATAGTTTCGGGTGCATGCCCGCGATTTTTATTATCTTTGGCATCTATTTGTTTCAATTCTTATTTTCCTCGTAAAGTCACCGGTTATTACCGCTAAGCCCTCAGACCATCTTTCAATCCGGAGCGGCGTTCCACCCGGGCTCTGACCGCGGCTTTAAATATGTCGTCGTCCGTCCAGATCGTGACCGTCCGGCGGGCGCGGGTGATGCCCGTGTAAATCAGTTCCCGCGTAAAAATAGGAGAAGCCGCCGCCGGCAGGATCATCACAATCCGGTCAAATTCAGATCCCTGGGACTTGTGTATCGTCATGGCGTAAACGGTTTCATGCGCGGGCAGCCGGGCAGGTGCCAGGGTGCGGAAACCACCCGTCCGGTCCGGGAACCAGGCCCGGGGTGTACCGGATTCATCCGGCCAGATGATACCGACATCACCGTTGTACAGACCGAGGGTGTAATCATTGCGGTTGATCATGATAGGCCGGCCCGGATAGTACTGCTCCCGGATGTCGATGAGACCCCTTTTTTGAAGGATGATTTCCACGAGGCGGTTGATACCGTCAACGCCATAGGGCCCCCGGCGATGCGAGCAGAGGATACGGAAAGTTTCAAGGGCGGTAAAGGCTTTCGCCACATCCGGGGCTCTGAAAAGTCGGGCATAGCCGGCATCAAGGAGCGCCGCGAGGCAATCTTCCAGTTCATCCGGGTCCGGCAGAGGCTTTTTGGCAATGGTACCGGTGGTGTCTTTGGCCATGATTTCCATGGCAGCGGCCGCGTCCCCGCTGTTTACCGCCCGGCTGACCGCACCGATGGCTGATTTTTCATCAAAGCGATAGCTGAACTTCAGTTCCACGGCGCAATCGGACAAAACCGCGTTGTCGGCGGCACAGACAGAAACGATGTCATCCCCACTGTCAACGGCATATTGTTCACAGAACACTTTTGAAAAACTGTCGGTATCAGCGGCGGCACAGATGTCTCCCAGCACCGCGCCCGCTTCCACGGATGCGAGTTGATTGCGGTCGCCCAGCAGGATGACCCGGCACGTCACGGAAGTGGCCCGAAGCAGTTTCGTCATCAGGGCCAGGGATACCATGGAGGCTTCATCCACGATGAGGACATCCACAGACAGCCGGTTATCGTGATCATGGTAGAAGTGGGGTGAGCCGCGCCTAACACCCAGGAGCCGGTGGATGGTTGTGGCCTCCTCCGGTATTTTAGGCAGCAGCTCCGGTGGGCAGGTCAGGGTCGATTTAACCTTTTTTATCGATTCCTGGATCCGGGCCGCGGCCTTACCGGTGGGGGCACACACGGCCATTCGCAGGGTTTCATCCTGCTCGAGGAGCAAGGCCAGAATGTTGGTGACCGTGTGGGTTTTGCCGGTTCCGGGCCCGCCGGAGATGATGCACAGGTTGCCGGTAACGGCCGCGTAGGCAGCTACTTTCTGCCAGTCGGGGGTCTGACGGGATTTGGGGAAGTAGCGTTCCAGGCCTTTTCGCAAGGTATCCGGATCAACAGGCGCCCGGACCGCCCCGGCCCTTTCTTTGATGGACGCGGCCAATTGGTGCTCATAGTCCCAGTAGCGGTAAAGGTAGAGCCTGTTTTTGTCGTCGAGCACCAGGGGGCGGTAATCGCCGGGCGACCCCACCATCGGGCTTGCGCGCAGTTTGTTGACCCAGGCCTTGGTATCCGGGGTCCTGATTTTTTGCAGGCCGGGGGAAAGCTTGTCCGGGACTTCGGGAAACAGGTCGATCAGCCGTCGGGCGGCACCGGCTGCAAGGTCAAGGCAGATGTGCTTGTCCCCGGCGGTGGTACTACTTACGAGGGCGGCGGCCAGGGCCAGTTCATCACTGGCCGCCTCGCCGGAAAGGCCGGTGAGCAGATCTGCAAATTGTATATCGATATCCTTGAGCAGGTGATGGGCATGCAGGTATCGAAGATTGTATCTGTCCATAATTTACCTGTGTTACAGGCCGAAAAGGCCGCATAGCGCTGTCACCAGTTCTTCTGGCGGGCGATCATAAAAAATACCCGTTTCCGGGTGGTCCGGGTGGATGCCCCGGACAAACAGATAGTATGCCCCGCCGAAATGGCGGTTGTAGGCATAGTCGGGAAGCCGGTTTTCAAGATACTTGTGCAGCGCCACCGTGTATATGTAGTACTGCAGGTTGTACAGGGCTCCGGCCATGCTTGAGGCAAGGCGGTCCGGTGCGTAGTCCGCGTAGCGGTTGCCCAGATGATTTGTTTTCCAGTCGAGCAGGTAGTACCGGCCTTTGAACTTGAAAACCAGATCGATAAATCCCCGCATGAATCCCTGGACCGGCTGGAACTCGAGCTTCCCGATCTTTTCCCTGAAAAGGGCGGTTCCCGGATCGGGACTGCCGCCGTCGTACTGGGAAAAAACGGCGGCGAGGTGCTTCGGGGTGAACCGGTTGAGCGGATAAAAAAACTCCATTTCCGGCAGCCGGTGTTCGGCCGGTATCCGGGCCAGGGTAAAATTGGGGCTGCCCGGCTGTAAAGGGGCCCGCAGGACATCGGCAGTCATCCGGGACACGATGGCGGTGCGTGAGAGGCCGGCTTTTTCAGGTGCTTCGGCGTCATCCAGTCCGAATTTTTCAAGCATCTGGATGATGACTTCCCGGTTTGTATCACTCTCCGGCCGGGCAAAATCGATGTTCTCGAAAATCGTGTGGATGCAGGAACCGGTGAGTGTGCCGCCCGGGAAGGCAAAGAAAGAGTCTGCCGGGGCCGGCCGGCTCTCCTCCTGACCGGAAGTGAACTCATCGGCCTTGAGGCGGTGGGACGCGTGGTGCGATTGTCCGGCCGCCTTTTCCGAAACGAGCATGGAAAAGCTCGCAATCTTCCAGTCGCCTGACAGGGATTTTTGGCGATTGAATACTCGGCAGGCCAATGCGGCGGGGGTGCTGCCGGTCCCGGGCCGATAAGGCTCCGGCGTCTTGCCGGCCGGTGCGCTTATCAGGATATGGCTTTTTCCGGCAGCGATATGTTCACGGACACGCTTGTCCAGGGCCCCTTCATCCAGCGCCTTGATATCCGCTTTCAGGCGGGTGAAAATATCTTCCACCGGTTTTGCCCCGCCACTGAGGATATAATCCAGGGCTGTTGCGGCCGGGTCGCCAATGCGGCCGAAGGTGAGATAGCAGCGGTTCTGGGCCCGGGTCAGCGCTACGTAGAGCAGGCGCACCAGTTCCGACAGGTTTTCCCGGGCCGCCCGGGCGGTGTGGGCCTGCCGGCGCTGTTCGGTACCGATATCGAGGTATAGCCGGTCATTTTCGTGGAAAAGAATATTATTCCCCCAGGGGGCGGCGCCCTTTTGCCACATGAACGGGCAGAAGACGATGGGGTATTGCAGCCCTTTGCTGCGAAACACGGTCAGGATCTGCACCGCGGCGTCATCGCGTTCGAGGCGCAGCTCCTGCTCGTCAATCACTTCTTCGGATGTTCTCTGGGCCGCCACCCAGTTGAGTACCCCGTTGACGCCCAGGTTGTCTGCAAAGGCCGCGGCGTGGATCAGTTCGGCCAGGTGCAGGACATTGGTCAGTTCCCTTTCGCCGTGGGGGCGACGCAGCAGGCTGCGGCGGACATCGTAGGTCCGCATGAAATCCCGAAACATCCGGATGAACCCGTAGGATTTCCACAATTCGTGGCAGCGGGCGAAACGGTCCACGTGTTTTTCCTGGCCGGCCAGGCCGGTATCGTCTTCAACATAACGCCTCAGGTCGTCTGCCGGGCAGCCGACGAGCCCGGTTGCCAGAGCGGTGTGCAGTTTAACCGTGTCTCCCGGGGCGGCCACAGCTTCCAGGATCTGTTCGATTTCCCGGGCCTGGCCGGTTTCGAAAATATTTTCGGCCCGGGTGACGACTGCCGGGATATGAACTTCGGCCAGCAGGTCCTTCATCAGCAGGGCGTCCTTGTTACGGGTGACCAGGATAGCGCAGTCCGCGGGTGTGACCGGCTGGTCTCCCAACAGGGCTTTCCCCCGGGCCGCCAGTGACAGCAACCTGGAAATTTCGTAAACCACCGCGTGAGAAGCTGCCTCCCGGGCCTGCTCCTTGGTGGGGCGGCTGTTGCCAGACCGGCTGTTTTCGGGGTTGATAGACCAGAGTATCAGGTTGCCGGGATCGTCCCCGGCCACCGTGAGCGGAGCGCGGTTGCCGACGCTTCTTGCGGCCGATAGGACGGGTGTGAAGACAATTTCATCTCCCAGGACAAACGGGTTCTCAGCCTGGCTGAAAAAACGGTTGGCCGCGGTAACAAAGGCCGACTCCGAGCGCCAGTTTTCACCCAGGGTGTATTTTTGCCGATGGGAAATATCCCGCGCCGCCCGGATATAGGCAAACACATCCGCCCCGCGGAATCCGTAGATGGACTGTTTGGGGTCACCGATGAGAAACAGGCGTTTGCCGGCCTGGTTGAAGAGCCGGTTGAATATCTCGTACTGGATGGGGTCGGTGTCCTGGAATTCATCGATGAGGGCCGCATCGAATTTGCGTCTTATGGCCCGGGCCAGAGCCCCTTTGCTGTCGGCCTGCAGGGCGTTGTGGACGGTGGCCAGCAGGTCGTCGAAAAACTGGATATTGGCATCCTGTTTGCGGTGGGAGAGTTCCTTTTTCAGGTAGTCGGCGTAATGATGCTGGATCCAGAGGAGACACCTGTTTTCCAAGTCGCAAAAGGCCTGGCAAAGATCAAAAAAGCGGTGGGTGGGGAGAGTAAAGTTCTTTTTAAGGCGCCCGGTCAGATGGCCGGTGGTAAACAGTTCGATGCTGGCCACATTGTCGGGGGACGGGTTGTCCGAGCAGGCACCCGCCAGTTTATCCAACCAGTTGTCCAGCCCTCCGCCGTGGAAAGGTTTCCCCGTTTTTTTAAAACCCGATTTTTCAGAGTGCAGGATTGTTTTTACTTCCTCGCCGTTTGATTGCCACACGCTTTGCAGTTCGGCATGCAGCCGATTGAGTGTTTCGGGCGCCGCATCCGGAGGGTCGGGGATAAGGGTGAGGGTGGGACTGCCTGTGAGCTTTGAGGCCAGGGCAGTCAGGCGTTCGTAGCGGAAACCGTGGCGGGTCGCCACTGCATTGAAAAGGAAGGTGGCGTCCACGAAGTGCCTGCGCCAGAAATCATCGGTGATTTCCCGGACCAGGGGGCCGGGGTCTGTGACCAGTTCGGTGTCGAACATGATGGCGGATTCGAAGGCGTTTTCGTCGAGGACCCGCTTGCAGAATCCGTGGATGGTGAAAATAGAGGCTTCGTCAAAACAGATCACGGCCCGGTGCAGCCGCTTGACGGCGTCTGCAACGGTCCCTGCAGTCCGTACCTTTGCGATGATCCGGGCAATGGTGTCATCGTGCCCGTCCCCGGGGTGAACCAGCTCGTGCAGGGCCGCGGCCAAGTTCCGGCGTACGCGGTCGCGCAGCTCTTTTGTGGCGGCTTCGGTGAACGTCACCACAAGAATCTGGTGGACTTCCAGCTCCTTTTCTATGATCAGCCGCAAAAAAAGGTTGGCAATGGTATAGGTTTTTCCAGTACCGGCGCTGGCCTCTATCAGGCTGGTCCCGTCAAGGGGCATGCGGATTAAATCAAGCGACCTGAAAGTCATATTATTTCCTGCACGGTCTCATTGGTTGCTGTCCATAGCCGCCAGCAGCGGCTTGAAAATGGCCAGGGCCATCTCCTGGAATTCATGCCCGGTGGGCATATCCAGGCCAAAACTTCTTTGTCGGTAAATATCTTCGCCTTCGCCGGTGTGGTAGTGTCCGGAATCCCATTTTTTTCTGGCGATCTCCAGGGCTTCCTCCACCGGTTTTATTGACGCGACGACCGCCTTGGCAAAGGCGTGGGAAGTTTCCGGGAAAAAGCAAAGCGGGCTTTGCAATCCGTCCAGAAAGCAGTCGGTCAGTTTTTCCAGGGTTGCCCCGGCATCAGGGCTGGCCAGTTCCTTGAACGAGACTCTGTCGTCCCGACTGATAACCGTGGTTATTTTGCATGCTTGCAGATCTGCACACGTGTTCAAGAGGAGGTGGTGAATCCAGGCGCCCAGAAGATCCCCGGCTTTCATGTTCGCGCAGCGGTAAAACAGCTGGCCCTCGGGATAGAGGCTCTGCACGGTCCCCTGGAGGGTGGTTCGGGGGGCGTGCCCGCAGGGGACATTGACCTCAAACGGCTGGGCGGGTTTTCCCGGACTGAAAGCGCTTACCCGGTCGATAAACGCTTTGGCCTCCTGCTGCAGACCGGCCAGGGCCAGTTCTCCCCTGCGGCCATGGGGTAGTTGGCCGGAGACCTGCAGCGCTTTCACAAGCGGCCCGGTATCGCCGGCTGTAAGACCGAATTTTACCAGGTCATTTTTGATTCGGTAGGCCTGCAGGCTGTCCAGTTCGAAGGGTTCGCGTTCTTCCGGGAGGTCGGCTGACCGGGGGCTGAAATTCACCCGGAGCCTGCTGTTGACCAGAAATTCAGAAGGGTTTTTGAAAAAACGGACCAGGCGGCTGATGGGGGTGACCGACCACTTCTCCTCGCTGGGCGCCGGCAGCGGGTTTTCCGGAAAACAGGCCGCTGCCCGGCGGGTTTCCAGGCTGGCCTGCGCGGCCTGACAATCCGGCTGGGAATAACTGAACAGGCGGGCATTTTCCTGGAAATAGAGGGGACTGAAGGGCTGCAGGGGGTGCCGGGTGATCAGTCGGTCCAGCAGGGGGCCTTTTTCATCATTCGCAAAGCCCGCTTCAAGGTAGTCAAGCAGTTCGCTTACCAGTACCGACGGCGGCCGGACGGAGTTGTCTTGGGGGTCGCAACCCACGTAACTGATTATCAGCTGCTGCCGGGCTGACAGGAGACTTTCCAGAAAGAGATACCGATCTTCGTGCCGCTTGGACCAGTCGCACAGCTGGCGTCTTTTGGCCATGAGGTCGAAACCCGGGGCCTGTCCGGCGCGGGGATAGTCGCCGTCGTTCATGCCGAGCATGCAGACCACCTTGAAAGGGATGCTGCGCATGGGCAGTAGGGTGCAGAACGTGACGCCGGAGCTGATAAACCCGAAAGAGAGTGCGTCCCGGCCGAGTCGCGTTTCGAGATAGGCGCGGATGACCTCAAGAGAGACCGGTTCATCGAAGCCGGCCGCGGCGGTATATCCGGCCAGCCCCTCGTCGGTAAGGGTGTCGCGGATCTGGTTGATATCATTTTCAGTTGTTTCGTCCCGGGCAAAGAACGTCGTGAGGATATCGGTGAGCAGGGCAGCCCATTGCGTCGGCGTCTGGCTGCGGTTCAGGTCTGTGGTCCGGGCAATGAGTGTTTTCACAAAGCGGGTGAAGGCCCCCAGAAGACGGGCGTCGTCGCCCTCTATTTCCCCGTACGGCAGTATGCCGGCAAACAGTTTGGGGTCATCGTCGGGGGGCAGGGCGTAGCCGAGCAGCATCCGCTCCAGGCCGGACTGCCAGGTGTTTTCGTGAAAACCGGGCAGCGCCAGGTCCTCCCGGTGGGCCCCGTCTATGCCCCAGCGGATACCGGTCTCAGCGATCCATTTTTTAATGAGCCCGGGGCCCTGTTCTTCAATGCCAAACCGTTTACGGACTGCCGGTATTTCTATGATATCGAGAAGGGCCGGTGCTCGGTAACGCTTGCGTCCAACCGCCAGGATTTCCAGAAACGTGTCGGCCAGGGAATTGCCGCTGCGGATGTGGGTGTCCGCGATGGAGTAGGGGATGCGTCCGCCCACAGAGGGCCGGGTATCGAAGACTGCCTGGATCAAAGGTGCGTAGGCGGTGACATCCGGCATCATGACAACGATATCGGCGGGCAGTAGGTCCTGCGTTTCGGCAAAAAGGTCCAGCAGTTGGTCATGGAGGACTTCCACCTCTCTGACCCTGCTGTGGCAGACGTGGACGCGGATGCTGGTATCTGTATCCGGTGTCGGCAAGCCAGTTTCTCTCTTTGGCTGCCGCAGGTTCAGGATATCGGACTGGACAGCGGTGAGCAGGGTCTCTTTTTCGGGTTCGCTGAAGAGATCTTCACCGGTATCGCCGATGTTGTCGAGGACCAGGCTGAAGAACTCCCGGCCCGCGCTGCCCATGGAAGCCAGCAGGCTGTTGCCGCAGTCGTAGTAGGTGTCATCTTCCGAGACGCCCGCTTCGGTGAAATGTGCAATCTGCTTGGCACTGTAGGCGTATTCCCAGTATTCCCGGCAGGGGTTGAGGTAGTAGATGTCCACATCGATCTGCAGGGCGACTTTTTTAAAGATCTCTATGTAAAAGGGCGGCAGCGCGGAAATCCCGAAGATCGATACTCGCCCGGGCAGGTCAAGGGGCGGGTCCGGTGTCTGGAGGAATCTATTTTTCAGGGCTGCATGGTGGACCGGCTCCTGATCAGGCGTTTGGGTTGCCAGGAGCATTGCCCAGAGGGCGGCCTGCCAGACCGACTCCTTGAAGTTGGTAGCAAAGAGGTTTTTGCCCCTGTCCCAGCCAGTGACCATTTCCGGACGCATAATGGTGTACCGGTCGAAGGCTTCGGCAATTTTCCGGGAGAGCTGATATTTCTTCAGACCGGCCGGGTCATTGGCCACGTAGTTGGCGATACTTTCCGTTTCCGGCCCGGCCATCAGTTCAGGGAGCAGTTTCAGGATGCGCCAGGTGTTGAGTTCAGGGGAAAACGGTGTGGTTTCCGGCAGTTGGATGACCTGTCGAAAAAGGCTGTACACGAACACACGGGGAAACAGGTATTCCACGTGGGCACAGATACCATTTTGCCGGGCGGTTTCCAGGTTCAACCACCGCTCCATGCCCTTGCTTTGCACGACAACGATTTCCTTTTGCAGGGGGGGCAGGGGGTCAGCACCTAGTCGTGCCGCCATCTTCTGCTGTAGAACCTCGAGCCGGTTGCTGGTGTATAGATGTAATCCGGGCATGTTTTCCCTGCGAACGTCCGGGTAAGGGTGTAGAGGTTCAGATACCCGATACGCATCTGGTTGTCAATCGGCTATTCGTTTCTTATATTTAAAAAAAGGAAAAAAAACAAGTAGATGGACTACAAAAAGGTTTCTGGTAAGGCCGGCCGACAGGGCAGCGCCAAACGACCGGTCGATTGACATCGTGCCGAGCTTGTAGTACTTAGATTTTACCATGTTCTGAATCGGGCTTCAGATAGCGGATATTACACTGGGATGCGCCTCGGGCTGAAAAGGAGAAGTTCATGCTTCGCTGTCGGCAGTTTTGCGTCCTGGTTGTTGCCCTGCCCCGTATTTTTCCGTTTCCATCTTTTTCCTTTTTTATATGGCCGGATAATCGTCCGGTGCCTACCCCTGGTTGACCGGCCTGGCTGCCTCGGATGGCTAAACTTTTTGAAAAAATCAATGGCACGGCGTGCCTGTTTAAATTGGGGTGTTTTTATAACCAAATCGTTAGGGGAGGAGAGTATGCGTCGTATTTTTCTTTGTGTTTGTCTGTTGCTGTTTGTTGCTACCGGATCAGCCTGGGCCAAAGACATCGTGGCCACCTGGAAATACTCGGACGGTTCAACCGTGAAACTGAGTGCCCGGGATGACCGGCATGTTCGTATGGATACCGCCCCGGACAGCTATACACTGCTGACCGGCAGCAAGGTCTACATGGTTCAAAAGGATGATGATGGCTGGCAGGCTACCGACATGGCTAAGATGGCCAGTATGATGGGTGGCATGGGGGGCGGGATGTTCGGCCAGAAGAAGGCCGTTAATGTAGAAGACTACAAGACCACTTACAAGTATACGGGAAAAAAGGAAACTATTGCCGGCTACAAGGGTAAGGTATATCGGGTGGAAGTCCGGGACGGCGCGGGCAAACTGGTTTCGTCGGACGAGCTGGTTCTCAGCAAGAGCAAGGATATCCGGCGGATCAATCTGGCCATGGTCCAGATTTCCTCGAAGATGACTTCGATGGCGATGCCCGGGATGGCCAAATCTGCGGATGCGGCCAAGAAACAGGCGGACAAATATGGCAGCGTTTTGCGCTATGGTAAGGACATGACGCTTACGAGTGTAAAAAAGGCTTCCCTGAAATCAGCTTACTTCGAGCTTCCCAAGGGCACTACCCAGCGGGAGGTAAAGGCGCCCAAGCAAGCGCCGCAAAAGAGCACCGCGGCAGCCAATGAGAAGACGGCTGGAAAAAAGGGCGGTTTTTTCGGGGACCTGTTTAAAAGCTCCGAAGGCGCGGCCAAGGACCAGACCAAAACCAATACCACCGGCGAGGTTAAAGAGGGCGTTAACAAACTGTTTAATAAGTTTTTTAAGAAAGAGTAGGCCCGTTGACACGCTATACCGATTTTCATAAATACGTTCCGTTATCTTGTCACTCTGAGCGCAGCGAAGAGTCCCCTGCATGCCAAGGTTATCTTTCATTGTAAGGGATTCTTCGTCGTTTCACTCCTCAGAATGACAGGATAGACCAATCGGAACATATTTTTGGAAATTGCTATATCCGACATGAACCGCGTCCGGATCACACCCGGGCTCTGTTCTGGTTTGACAATTGGCTCAGTATTTCGTATCCAACAATGGACAAAAATAGCGGTGGGATGTGTACCCGCCAGCGATTCGTTATAAACTATTTGTTATGACTTGAGAGGGAGGTAGCAAGAATGGGCGACGAAAGTAATAATGAGTCTCAGGGGGCAGGCTATGAACCGATGTTTGTCATGCTGGCCTACCTGATGGTGTTGATCACTGCCATCAGCTGTATTTATACATTGATGTAATGCTTTTAAGCGGCAACCACCTTGTGCCGAATCTCGCTGGCAGCGTAAAAGGGGACCCGGGTGCGGAGCCCCCTTTTTGCGGCCAGATTTTTTTGCACGCGTCGGGTTGACGAATCCAAGCGATTAAAAACACTTCCCTGCCGACCGTCTTATTTTCCCACCGGATTTTATAGGCATACCCCTTGAATGACGGGCTGCCATTGTATTTATAGCAAAAAAAATGAAAGTCGCCGCGCGCAATCGGCCGGACTGTTTTCAACCCTGCTCAAGTTTGCATTCGATCTGATTGTGTATTAGTCTGAAAGGTAATAATTCAACTTTCGGGTTTCATCGAAAATTGGAGGCTCCCACATAAAACCCGAAAGTTGAGGTAATAATCTGGCAGGACTGCCTGGGGCAGAATTAGTTAGAGGTCCAGCACCGTTATAAAATCACCCGGGCGGGAGGCCGGCAACCACCGGTCTGTTGGTAAAGGAGGCCGCCAAATGATTCCCGAACCGATTTCCCCTGATTATAAGATTCGACGGTTGATTGAAGAGAAATCGTCGGCCGGCAGCAACATGTGCTGGACATGCGGTACCTGTGATTTTGAATGTCCGGTCTACATCAGTGCCCAGCGGTTGAATCCTCAAAAGATTATCAGGATGGCAAATCTGGGCTTGCTGGACGAACTCTTGGAGTTACCTGATATCTGGTATTGCCAGATGTGCCGGCGTTGCCACAAGGGATGTCCCAATGCTGTTAAACCGCATGAGGTCATTGGCTTTGCGCATCGGGAAGCCATGCAGCGAAAAATTGTCAATCCCGCCATACATTTGCTTCAGCAGGAATTACTGTTCCGGTTTCAGCGGGTTCGCTGGCATGCCGCGCAGGTCTGTATGGGCGGTGAACTGGTCGACCTGCCTGAAGAAAAATGGGAGCAGTGGCTGCAAGAGCCGGTGCAGATGCCGACCGCAACGATTGACACGAACCGCGGTTTGTCGGTGGAACATCGGGAAAGCCGCATGGCCGACTCAGAATCGCAGGCCTGTTATACCTGCAGCGAATGTAGCGGCTGCTGCCCGATTTTCAGCTCACGACCAGTGTTTGATCCCCAGTACATCATCCGCATGGCAAATCTCGGCCTGACGGATGAACTGATCTGTTCACCGTCCATCTGGTTATGCCTCAAGTGTGAATTGTGCGGCCAGGCCTGCAGCCAGAAAGTGCGGGGCTACAAAGTAATTCGAAATCTGCAGGAACTTGCCCTGGAAACGGGCGCTGTCGATCCGGGGTTCCCGGAACGCCTGTTTCGGGCCGAGCGGATTATTTATCCCCGGTTTATCCAGGCAATAGACCAACTTCTGAGGGCGCCTGAAAAGGCTGAGTAGACGTCTGCCTACTTGGCGTGATATTGCAGCTCAATCTTCAAGGCCGGTTTTATCAATACGGTTATGACAAATATGCCCAGAGCCAGAATTCCCAGGGCGATACTGATTTCTACCCAGGTTGGAGAATAGTCGGTCAGTTCCCCGATGGGGGACGGAATTAAGCCCGGCACAATCAGGCCGATGCCTTTTTCTATCCAGATTCCCAGAAAGAGGAGGGCGCAGGCCGGAAAGAGCACTTTGGGGCTGTTTTTTCCAGGATTGAAGGCCAGCAGAATTGTTCCCAGCAAATTCATGCTGATGGCGGTCCAGATCCAGGGGACAAGCGACGTATGTCCGTCAAGACCAAAGAAGAGATATTCCGCGGGCAGGCTGTGGTGCGTGGGGAAGTAGAACTCTTTAAAAACTTCTGAAAAGAGCATGATCAGGTTTATAATAGCGGCAACAACCATGATCAGGCGCAGCTTGTTGAAGGTTTTCTTCTCAATTTTGAAATCAGTTGTGCCGTTGATAATAACCAGCACCATGGTTATCAGGGCCGGGCCCGCGGCAAAGGCCGATGCCAGAAAGCGGGGCCCCATCAGGGGATTGTTCCAGAAGGGGCGGGCCGGCAGGCCCTGGTACAAGAAGGCCGTGACCAGGTGGATACAGAAAGCCCAGAAGATTGAAATGAAGACGAACGGAAGGTATTTTTTATCTTCGGGTTTTTCGTTATGGTAATGGCAGTATAGAATGTAGGCGGGCACCGCCAGGTTCAACCCCAAATAAACGTTTAACACCAGGACGTCCCAGGTGAGCAGGGACGAAGGCCAGTTAAAAAGCCCGATACCGGGTGCCAGGTGCCACGCCTTCAACGGCGCTCCCAAGTCTACGAATACAAATGTCATACACATGATCAGAGCGCCGACTGCCACACATTCACCGATAATTACCACATGATGGAGGTCCTCATCCTTGAAAATATAGGCCGGTAATATAAGCATCACCGCAGCCGCGGCCACCCCCACCAGGAAAGTAAAGTTGGAAATATAAAAACCCCAGCTTACGATGTTGCTCATACCGGTGACCGCCAGTCCCTGGTCAAACTGGGTAAAATAGGCATAAACACCCAGCAGCATAACTGAAACCAGGCTGCACAAGAACAGCTGGTAGCCTATCCCTCCCGTCAGGCCCCATGAAATGGTGTCCGTTGCAAACGCTATCAAATTTTGCGGGGTAAATTTTTTATTCATAATATAGTCCTGCA
>CAZYGG010000061.1:0-22733 GCA_964647585.1 uncultured Desulfobacterales bacterium | reverse complement strand
GAGGGGCAGTGCTAAGAAGCAAACTATGTAATTTCTAAGATTCATGGGACCTGCCTTTTTTGTCTCTTTATAGACCAGTGATTTCAAAAGGAGGTAGAACCATGCAATGGTAAAGCCAGAAGGAGGCTCAAGGGAAAGAGTTAATCAGATGTGACCGGTCAGATGTGACCGGTCAGATGTGACCGGTATGATACAAATCATTAGCAGATCAAGAGTGTTACCAATTTTATACGTAATTGGACAGCTTCGTCAATTGAAATTATCGATTATATTCGGTTTTTCAACGCATAGGTTCTCTTGCCATAATCATCATCCCATCAAAAGGGCAGATGTGATGAGAATATCCCAACTTCGCACGAATTGAAGATATCAACATTCATTGACAATTTTCAGTGTGCGTAGATTGTCTTTATGCTGAAAAAACACCGTGCTGGTAGAGTATATTGACACCGATACAGAGAAGTACGATCCCACCCAATAATTCCGCATAGAATCCGATCGGCGTCAGGGCCCCGATGCGCTTGCCGATCTGCAGTCCCGCAATGGTAAACAGACCGGCCACCACACCGATGATGAAAGCCGGCAGCCAGATGGAGATGTCCAGCATGGAGACGCTGAACCCCACCGCCAGGGCGTCCATACTGGTGGCCAGAGAGAGCATCACCAGGCTGATACCTTTGGTGGGGTCTTTCTGGGAAACATCACATTCTTCCGGTTTGAAAGCTTCCCTAATCATATTTAGTCCGATCAGGGACAAGAGGGCAAACGCGACCCAGTGGCCGAAAGTGTTCATATAGGTATGCACGGCAGCCCCTGCACTCCAGCCCAGGATGGGCATCAGAGCCTGGAACAAACCAAAATGCCAGGAGAGCCGGAACACCTGCCGGCGGCTGACCTCTTTCAGGCAGACGCCCGTGGCAATGGAGACCGCAAACGCATCCATGGCTAAAGCCACCGCGATGGCAATGACATTAAACAGCTGCAACGGTATCCCCATCTACCCGCCGGCGCAAAACACCGAGGGTACCGGTCATATCCAGTTCTTCGTAAAGATCCGTGGCCAGTGCCCGCTTGTAGACCTCATACGGGGCCTGCCCCCCCTTTGACGGATCTTTAAAAATGTCGTGAATCAAAAGGTACCCGCCGGTCATGATATGATCGGACCAGCAGGTGTAATCGCGCCAGGCGGTCTCGAAGGCGTGTCCGCCGTCGATAAACACCAGGGCCATGGGCGTGGCCCAGGAAGCCGCGGCAGTCTCCGAGCGGCAGACCAGCGGGACCACGGTATCCTCCAGGCCGGCCAGCGCCAGTGTCCGGCGCAGGAATGGCAGGGTATCGATGGCGCCCTGGCGATCGTCAAAAAGATCCGGGTCAAAATATTCTTCGCCGGGCTGCTGCTCTTCGGAACCCCGGTGGTGATCTATGGAAAAAAGCACCTGCCCGTTCTGCCGGCAGGCGCTGCCCAGGTAAAGAGCAGACTTTCCGCAATAGCTGCCGATTTCCAGGCAGGGTCCCCGGCGCGAGGCTTCCATGGCCACAGCATACAACCGCTGGCCTTCCACCGGATCGAGAAAACCTTTGGTCTCTTCAATCAATTTTTGTAGATCCTGCATAAACGACTCTTCCTGCGTAGAAGCGGTTTCAGCGCCATCCATTGCGCCAAAGTCAAGTATTATTATGGAAGGAATTCGGCGTCGCTCCACTCCTCGGAATGACAGATCGATCTGAAAGGATTCATTGTTGTTGTCTGTGATAGAAACGGTTTCAGGGCCATCCATTGGGCCAAGGTCCCGTCTTCGCTCTGCGAGCTACGCCGGGCAGGCAAGGCGGACCCGATAAAAACTGTTAGAAGCCATCTCAAAGGCGCATTTTGGTCCAAGATCAAGGCGGATGTAAAAATTAAACCGGAGGAATACTTGAGTATTTCGAGGATTTGATTTTTACACCCAACGCCGAGATTGGGCCAAAAGGCGCCTTTGAGATGGCTTCTAATCGGGGATGTCGTCGTACCCGCGCACCAGCACTTCCCGCGGCTTGGCCCCGTCCGCCGGCCCCACGATGCCTTCTTGCTCCATCTTTTCAATGATGCGCGCGGCCCGGTTATACCCGATCCGCAAATGCCTCTGGACCTTGGAAATAGAGGCCTGACGGGTTTTGGTAACAATGGCTACCGCTTCATCGTAGCGGTCGTCATACTCTTCTTCATCAACGGCTGCAGCCGCTTTAACCGGCGGCTTGAGGATCTCATCGTTATACTCCGGTCCCCTTTGCTGCCTTAGAAAATCTATGATGCGCGTGAGTTCTTCCTCCGACATATAGGCGCCGTGTACCCGTTTGAGGTTGGCTGTCCCGGGCGGCAGGAGCAGCATGTCACCGTTGCCGAGAAGATTTTCCGCCCCGTTGGCATCTATCACGGTCCGGGAGTCTGTGCGGGAAGAAACCTGGTAGGTCAAACGGGCCGGAAAATTGGCCTTGATAATTCCGGTCAGTACATCCACCGAGGGGCGCTGGGTGGCCAGGATCAGGTGCATGCCGGCGGCCCTGGCCATCTGGGCCAGTCGGGTCAGGGCGACTTCCACGTCCCGCGAGGCCACCATCATCAAGTCCGCCAGTTCATCAATGATGATCACGATAAAAGGCAGTCTTTCCGGTTTCTCTGCATCATCTTTCTTTTCCCCGGCCAATTTGGCAACCTTCTTGTTGTATTGCCCGATATTCCTGACTTTGTGCTCTGAGAGGAGTTCATAACGCCTTTCCATCTCGCGCACCGCCCAGAAAAGCGCGTTGGTCGCTTTTTTGGCATCCGTCACAACCGGCGTAATCAGATGCGGTATGCCGTCATACATCGACAATTCTATCCGCTTCGGATCAACCATGATAAGCTTAATATCCTCGGGCGTCGCCTGGTATAGCAGGCTGCAGATCATCGTGTTGAGCCCGACGCTTTTCCCGGTGCCGGTCGCACCGGCAATCAACAGATGCGGCATCTTTTCCAACTGTTCCACAACCGGGTTGCCGACAATATCCTTGCCCAGGCAGAGCGGCAGATTGGCTTTACTCTTGGCAAACTCCGCGGAGGCCACAACTTCTTTAAACTGAACCAGTTCGCGGATCGCGTTGGGAATTTCGATTCCGATAACCGCTTTTCCGGGGATCGGCGCCACAATGCGAATACTGGCGGCCCTGAGCGCCAGGGCCAAATCATCTGAAAGGTTGACAACTTTATTGATCTTGATTCCCGGTGCCGGTTCATATTCAAAGGTGGTAATAACCGGCCCGGGCGAAACGGTCACCACGCTGCCCTTCACGCCGAAATCATCCAGCTTTTTTTCAAGCAGGCGGGACTTCATCTTCAGGTTCTCGTCATCGACGGTATCAGGGCGAGCAACGGGGTCATCCAAAAATTTTACGGACGGCAGCTTAAAACCCGCACCCGGCATAAACTCAAACATTTCCTGCTTGGGTGCCGGTGCGGGCTTGACAACCGGCTTGGGCTGGGGAGCCTTGATCTTCACCTCTTTGGGCTTTTGGGTGGCCTGTTTTTTTTGGACGGCGGCTCTTTTCCTGGCCTTCTTGCGGCGCTCTTTGATCTTTATCCAGAAAGTCTGGATACGGTCAGTCAAAAATTTAAGGGCGAACCAGCAACGGCCGCCAAAGCGTACCAGCGAAAAGCCCGTTGCCATGATAAGTCCGATCGTCCACAGGACAATGAGAATGATCGCAGCGCCGGTCACATTGGAATAGCGCACCAGAATTGAATTCAGGGGAATACCGATCACACCGCCGGAAGAGTACGCATTCCCGAAAATAACGTAATCATTGCCGGGGGTTACGGCCAGGCTGAAAAGGGCACCGGTTGTTATAACGAGAATAACCCCGCCCGACACGGTCAGCACCATGATCTTGCCCGGATGACCGCCAAAAAAATGGATGCTCACCAAAAGGAGTAAAACGGGCGCCCAGAAGGCCCCCAAGCCAAAAAGGCCGATGAGGAGACCGGCCAGGTGGGCGCCGAAAAAACCAAACTGATTGTGGATATCCTTGACAACCGCCGCATTGTGGATGGAAGGGTCCTGGGGGCTGTACGTCAGAAGACTGATCAGCGTAAAAATGACGAGAAAAAACAGAAGCAGTCCAATGATTTCTTTGCGCATAGTTACACTTCAAGAATGAACGGCAGGATAACCGGCCGCCGCTTTATGGTAAAAGAAAAATATTTTCTCAGTGCACTTTGAACCTTTGAACGAATTTTTTCAACCCGATGGGGGGCCTCCGGGCCGATTTCATCCACAATCTCCAGGATCACGCATTTGGCGTCTTCAAGCAGGTGCCCCGTTTCGGTTTCGAAAACAAACCCGCGTGAAGCCAGCTTGGGGCCATAGATAATGATCCCGGTCTCTTCGTCAAAGGCCATATTGACAACCACCAGGCCCTCTTCCGACAGGATCTGCCTTTCCTTTAAGACACTGCGGCCGATATCGCCGACCCCCTTGCCGTCCACGAGCACGCGGCCGATATTTACGTCCCCATAGGGATTCACGCCTTTCTCATCCACGCAGATAATCTGTCCGTTTTCAACCACCCGGATATGATCGGCGGGAATACCCGCCTCACGGGCCAGCCGTGAATGGAGGATAAGGTGCCGATACTCGCCGTGTATCGGCATAAAATACTGCGGCCGGGTCAGGTTTATCATCAGCTTGAGTTCTTCCCGGAAAGCGTGACCGGATACGTGTATGTCTGAAATTTTTTCATACACGACATCGGCCCCCCGGCGATACAGACTGTTGATGATGCTGGTTATCGCCTTTTCGTTACCCGGAATGAATTTTGATGAAAGGATGACCGTGTCTTCCTTTTTAATCTTAATGTGCCGGTGATTCCCCGAAGCCATGCGCGACAGGGCGGCCATCGGTTCTCCCTGGCTGCCGGTGGTGACAATGAGAATCTCATTGTCCGGGTATTCAGGCACCTGGCGAATGTCAATCTCGAGATCCGTGGGAACTTTGAGATAGCCCAACTCCCGGGCTATCTCCACGCTCGTTTCCACACTCTTGCCGTTGAAAATGACCTTGCGCCCCGTGTCCCTGGCGGTTTTTACCGCCTGCTGAATGCGGGGAATGCTGGAGGCAAAAAGGGCCACGATAATTCTTCCGCTGGCGCTTGAACTAATGCGTGTAATGGTATCGCCAACGTCCTGGTCCGAAATGGTGTAGCCATCCTTTTCCACGTTGGTGGAATCAGACATCAACAGCAACACTCCTTCCTGGCCGCACCGGGCAAAGGTATTGACGTCGGTGCCCATGCTGCCTATCGGGTTGCTGCTTATCTTGAAATCACCGGTGTGCACAATCTGGCCGTAGGGGGTATTGATGGAAAGACCGACACCATCTACCGTACTGTGGCTTACCCGGATGAACTCCAACTCAAATACCCCCAGTTTCAGGGTCTCCCCGGCGTGGATGGCATGCATGGCCACATCCGGGTTGATGTTGAAATGATCCAGTTTGTGCTTGATCATGCCCATGGTGAAGGGCGTTGCGAAAATCGGAGCGGTCACCTCTTTTAACAGGTAGGGTAATGCGCCGATATGGTCCTCGTGGGCATGGGTCAGTATGATTCCCATCACCTTGGAGCGGTTTGCCCGCAGGTAACTCATGTCCGGGATGACATAATCTATCCCGAGCATGTAATCTTCCGGAAACATCAAACCGGCATCAATCACGAAGATGGTGTCGCCATACTCGAACACCATCATATTCAGGCCGATCTCTCCCAGCCCGCCAAGGGGAATAATTTTAAGCATGGTTTCTAAACACTGATTTCCAGTTTTTCCAAAATGGCGTCGATAAATTCAATCAACCAGTCACGCTGTTTTTTTGAGGCATAACAGATGCAATTGCAGCGAATGGATTGTTCCGCCCTTACCAGGAGTTCGCACGCGAGCCGGTCCTCATGGAGTTCCAAAGCGAAATAGTGCGGTCCGCAGTCCGGGTGGGACGCCTGGGTATCCGTGAGCAGGTCCTTTGCAAGCGGAATCCAGTAGAGGCCGGCCATGGGTGATATCTTGATATACTCATCCAGGTAGGCCCTGATTTTTTCATGATCTTCAAGCCTTAGTTCATCAATCAGGTACTGTTTCATGGGTAGAGGGTATACCAGAGTTGTCAGGCCTCCGCAAGTATGACCGCAATGGGTAAAATACCTGGGGTGGCGTTCGGGTTGGAAAGCGAGCAATATGCAATATAGAAAGTCTAAAGTTGAATCAGAGCAAAAAACAAACATCCAACATTCAACATCGAACGTCCAACATCGAATAAGGACTGAAGCCTCGCTTTGCTGATTTATTGCCCCTGTCGGTATAGGTGGCTGTCAATAACAGGTTATTATAGAATTGACCGCCAAAGGCGTACAGCAGTTCGATGTTCAATGTTGAGCGTTGGATGTTGAATGTTCAGTTTTTTAACCTTTTGGGCTACTTTTGCGGCAATCTCACAAACAAAAAAAACCCCGGTGTCCCTCAGGGGCACACCGGGGCTGTTTAAACCGTTTAGATCTTAGGTTTCTTCAACGGTGATGGCGTCCGTTTCACACACTTCAATGCAGCTCTCGCAGCCCAGGCATTCCTCGGCATTTACGGGGACTGATTTTTCGTCTTCCATCTCAAATACCTCTGTGGGGCATACATCCACACACTCTTCGCAGCCTTCGCATTTAGCAGCATCTACGGTCGGGATAAAAGCCATTATTTCCTCTCCTTTAAATAATATGTTGAAATTTGGTGATCTTTTCACCATTTGTATTAGGTTGTCGGCAAAATTCCTTATACCAATTGAATGAGTGAGTCAACCCCTGGCACCTTTTTTTCTTGCCCGGGAATGCCATCCGGCCGTGTGTGTCTTATAACTCTTTGTATTTAAAATTTTTATCACATTTAGTGAGTGTTCGTCCACAGATGGTAGATTTTGGTTCAGAGCACGTGTCCGGCGTAGCCGTATAGGCGAAGTCGGAAGGCTTGAGCAATTTTGAAACCGCAGGCATAGTGAGCTAGTCTGAGGATAGCGCTAAAGGTTGCGCCATACGGCTTGAAACACGGCACTCCGTGCTCAAAAGAGCGAAAAAGCCGCTCTGGGCCAAAAGATGCCGTTTGGGGATTTAGAAACAGCCCCTAATTAGAAATCGCCGCCCCATCCGTAACCAGACAAACAACCAGATTTTTCTCTGGGTCAGGGACCGCCAGGTCATCTGCAGGTGCGCTGAGGCTGTTAAAAAAAGTCGCTGTGTCCGTTCCTTCAAGACGATAGAAAGAGAGGGTGACTGCCCTTTCACCCGCCCTTACCGCGGGCAGATCCGCCGTAATATCCCCGGTCTCCGCCCGGGAGGTCAACTCTGCCAGATAATCTGCAAGCCGGCCCTGCCAGGACCCCGGAGCCTGGTCACCAGGCTGCCGGAGGGGCAGCTTCAGCGGCAGGCCTGTTTCTTTCAGCTCTGGTTCTTTTTCCACAAGGTACTCGATGACCGTCCGACTGTCCGTTACCAGCAAATTACCGGTATCAGGCCCCTTTCGGACCAGTTGCCACCACGCTTGCAAACGTGTACCGGTCATATACGCACCCGGATCAGCGACACTATCGGTCCGGAAGGCCGTCTCGATACCGTCGGAGCCGTCGGAAGCCCCCATCAGGTCTGACAGCATGCTGTCCTCCTGAACCCGCACATCGTCAAGCGACCGCTCCAACTCGCTGTTTTGCCGATCGAGTTCCTGGGCCATTTCCAGAAACAACCGGGCGCTGAATACCGGGTCACGCACCTGCTCTTTTTTGCTTTCACTACCCATATTTCTAACATCCTGACGTATGCGTGATATGGCCGTGTCTTCATAAAACGGGATATGGGCTTCACGGCCTTTAAAAACAGACAGATCAACCCCTTTGTTTTCTTCGGCCCAGGCATAATAGGCTTTCATCAACTCTGCGAGTCGGTCACTCTCTGCTTTTACCGGGGTGTGAACCACAAGACGTTCCGCATCCACAGCCGCCTGCATTGTTTCCGGCAGGGTTCGTTCAGATGGCCTATAAAACGCCGTCTGGCCAAAACAGGCAGCCAGCCTGCTTTCCACGGCGGCTGAAAGATAGGTCATCGGGAAATATACGGGTATGATTTTCATTGTTCTGTTCCTTCTAAATCGAAATCGCTATCGGGATCGGAATCGATCCCGGAAATGCCATTCTAGCACCGATTTCGATCCCGATACCGATAATTCATCTAAACTTTTGTGAAACCCGAAAGTTGATTCTTTAGGTCTTATCACCATGCGGTTCAGACCATGGTTTTCCTATAGCCTAAACACATACGGCCTGCCAGCCTGAATTTAAGCTTTAAAATCCATTACCACAACCCCCAACGCCTCGAGTTGCTCGCGCAGCTTGTCGGCTCTCTCCCAGTCTTGCGCGTTGCGAGCCCGGTCTCTTTCCCGGATCAACTGGCGTACCTGCTCACCCTTGGCGGCATTGCTGAAATCGAACAACCCGAGTACGCTGTCTATCTGCAGAAAAATATCCAGGATCCGGTCGGCACACTGGGCGCTCAAACGTCTTTGCTGCAACAGGGCATTGATATTCTTAACATATTTAAACACTTCGGCCATTGCCCTGGAAATATTCAAATCATCGTCCATCGCCCCGATAAAACCATTTTTGATATCATAAAGCAGCTGATCCAGATCAGGGTATGCCTCTACATGCTCGGATGCCTGCAACAATCCCTGGATGGTCTTATCGACCCGGTCCAGGGCTTTCTGGGCCTGAACAAGCTTTTGGGCCGAGAATGCCACCGGTTTGCGATAGTGGGTGGTCAGCAGCCAGCAGCGCACCTGGCGCCCGGTATACCCCTGTTCCAGCAAATCCGGCAGGATCAGACCCGTACCTTTCGTGTCCACGGCCTTGCCGTCCACCGATACGGTGTCACAATGCATCCAGTAGCGGGCCAGGGGTTTGCCGGTCACCGCCCCGGCAATGGCAATTTCGTTCTCATGGTGGGGGAAAATCAACTCCCGCCCACTGGTGTGCAGGTCAAAGGTCTCCCCCAGATATTTCATGCTCATGGCGGCACACTGGATGTGCCAGGCCGGACGGACATTACCCCAGCGGGTCTTGGTAAAGATCCCCTTTTTAAGTTCCGACAGCGTTGAGCGCCGCAGCAGTGTAAAATCCCGGGGGTTGTCCTTTTCATAATCGTCGAGATCCACCGTGGCACCCAGCCTGATTTTATCCAGATCGATGCCCGACAGCTTGCCATACTGGGAATACCTTGAAATATCAAAATAAAGGGATCTCAATTTCTCATAGGCAAAGCCCTTTTCCACCAGTTGCTCAGCCAGGGAGATCATTTCATCAATATTTTCACTGGTCCGGGGATAATGCGTGGCCGGCCGTATTCCCAGCCGGTCCAAATCGGATAAAAACGCATCAACATTCTTCTGGGTGAAATCCGCATGCGGTATTCCGGCTTTATCCGCACCGGCAATGGTCTTGTCGTCCAGGTCGGTGATATTCACGACATGTTTCACCGCATATCCGCGATACTGAAGGTAGCGGCACAGCAGGTCCGAAAAAATATACCGCCGGCATTCCCCCAGGTGCATACGGGCATGGGCCGTGGGGCCACACGAATAGATGGAAATCTTGCCCGGTTTGAGGGTTTCAAGCGGTTCCTTCTGCCGGGTACCTGTATTGAACACTTTGAGACCGACCTTTTCGTGCACGTCAAACAGGGGGGTACTCAGGTATCTTTCGCCGCTGTCCGGCATGATGACCACGATGGTCCCCGCCTCCATCTCCCGGGCCTTTTTACAGGCAATGGCCATGGCGGCACCGCTGCTCATCCCCACGAAGAGGCCCTCGATCCGCGCCAGTCGCCGGGTCATTTCAAAGGCTTCTTCATCGTCGATATTGATCTTCTCGTCCAGGCGGCCCTTTTCAAAAATCTCGGGGCGGTAGGCCTCTTTCAAATTCTTGAGCCCCTGAATCCGGTGGCCCAGATAGGGCTCCACCCCGACAATGTCTATCTCCGGGTTGTACTCTTTCAACCGCCGGGAAAGACCCATCAGGGTGCCGGCAGTCCCTAGCGTGGCCACCAGGACATCCAACTTTCCACCGGTCTGCTCCCATATTTCGACGGCGGTACCATCGTAATGCGCCTGCCAGTTGGCGGGATTATTGAACTGGTCCGCCATGAAATACCTGTCCGGATCGGCCAGCGCCCGGCTATACACCTCTTCGATGGCGCCGTCGGTACCCAGGTGCCCCGGGGTCAAAAGGATTTCAGCGCCCCGGCCTTTGAGAATTTTCTGCCTTTCAACGCTCACCAGTTCCGACATGGCCAGCAGCAGACGATACCCTTTCACCGAGCAGACCAGGGCCAGGCCGATACCGGTATTGCCGCTGGTCGCTTCGATGACCGTCTTGGCATGGGTCAACTCGCCGCTCTTTTCGCCTGCGGTGATCATCGCCAGGGCCGCCCGGTCCTTCACGCTCCCCCCGGGGTTGAAATACTCCAGTTTGGCCAGGATCTTCACGTTGGGATTGGGGTTCAAACGCTTGATTTCAACCAGCGGCGTGTTGCCAATCTGGTCCAGGATGGAGCTGGTTGTGGTCAGGTTCGCCTGCATAGTCTTCATTGCCTTGTTAGTTGCCGTTGTTCCGGTACTTCCTAATCTGTTGCCCATCCATAAATCCAGGATTTCAGGATGGAACTATCGGCTGTTAGCGGTTAGCAATTAGGTAATGCCCTGTAATTTTAAAGCTTTATCTAAAAGCTAACCCCTTCCATCCGTGATTTCCAATCATGGGTGGACTGGTTTTATATTCCACTTGCCCCCCTCGACCCCTTGAATCCTAACTCAATAACCGTAATCAAGGGGCAATGATTCGGCTACGAATCGAGAGGTGCCCCAAAAGTCTTTGCCAGTACGTCCGCAATCTGTTGCCAGACATCCGCGACGGATGCCCGGGCGTCGATGATAACAAACCGGTCCGGTTCCTGCGCAGCCAGGCTCAGGTAACCCTTTCTGACGCTGGTATGAAATGCCAGGGCCTCTTTCTCGAAACGCGTCTCCCGGTCGCTGCGGCCGCCACTGTTGATTTGGGCCCAGGCCCGCGCAAGTCCTTCTTCCGGCGGCAGGTCCAGTAAAAACGTCAGGTCCGGTTTAAGATTATCAACCAGCAGTCGGTGCAATGTCTCAACCAGTTCGATATCCAGTTTGCGCGCCACTCCCTGGTACGCCCGGGTCGCGTCCACATAGCGGTCGCAGACAACCACTTTCCCGTCTGCAATAGCCGGCAGGATGACTTTTTGAACGTGCTGCACCCGGTCGGCATTGTAGAGCAGCAGCTCGGCCAGCGGAGCAAGGTCGCGGCTTTCCGGGTCGAGCAATACCTGGCGAATCCGGCGACCGATTTTTGTACCCCCCGGTTCCCGGGTTAAAAGGCACGCGCGCCCCCGGTCTTCCAGAAAAGCGGCAATATTATTTATCTGGCTGGTCTTACCGGAGCCTTCAATACCCTCGAGGGTGATAAACATGCGGCATCCTATCTAATCAGGTTCTCCAGTGAATCCAAAAGCGTGTAGTCGGTTGTATCACACTTAAGGGGTGTTATCGCGATATAATTGGCGTCCACGGCCGAACCGTCCGAATCCGGGTTGTCGTGGAACGTCTGGGCATCACAACCCTGCCAGTAGTAGGGCCGATTGCGCGGGTCCACCCTTTTTTCTATGTTCTCGGGGAACATTTCAATCCCCTGGCGGCATACCCGGACACCGGCCGTTTCCGCCACCGGCATATCCGGGAAATTCACATTCAGGAAAGTACCGAAAGGCAGTCCGGTCGCGGCCACCCGGTCGGCCAGGGATACCGTGTACCGGGCCATCTCGTCGTAATGGTCGCTGGCCGGGGCCTGGACAGATACCGCCAGGGCACTTAGGCCGTATAAAGAAGCCTCCTTGGCCGCGGCTACTGTTCCGGAATAATTAATATTAATACCAAGATTGGCCCCTGGATTGATGCCGGCTATGACCATGTCCGGCTTGGGGTCCATGATCTCCAGAACGGCTATTTTAATACAATCCGCCGGCGTTCCGCTAACCGCGGTTCCCCGACAGCCGTTGCCGAGTGCCACCGTTTCGGCCCGCAGGGGTTGATGCAGCGTAATTCCATGCCCGATGGCACTTCTTTCCCGGTCGGGAGCCACAACCGTCACCGCATGGGACCGCGCAAAAGCCCGCTGGAGGGCCTGCAGTCCAGGAGCAAAGATACCGTCATCATTGGTTATCAGGATTCGCATAGCACTTTAGATCGTTTTTTAAATTCGAATTAGGGGTAGTTACCTGGTCGAATTCCCACCCAATGGTTTGCGTTTCTTCCAATGGTCCCAACCGAAACATACCCGAATGTAAGATCCCACTTTTTTCTATAAAAAATATAACATAGCCTATGTCATCATCCGATAGAGTACATGCTTTTAGTCGGCATACCTGTCTGGAAGTGGCTTGGCCTAACGAATTATAACTATGACAGACGCTATCAGTACATCAACTCGTCTGTTTTTAAAAGAGGCAGTTTTAGGCGACGTTTACCAGCCCCTTCTGATGCAAAAGTGCGGAATCCCAACTATAACTTGATTTTTAAGGTAAATTATCTTTAAACTGCCTCATCGAAACCTTTGAAAAATACCCCCTTTTGCCCCATTTCTTCGTTGGGCTCAAATTTTAATCCTCGAAATACTCTATGTATTCCTCCGGTTAAAATTTTCGCCCGCCTTGAACTGAAACAAAATTGGGCATTTTTCAAAGGTCTCTTATCCGGAAAGGTTCGAAATCTGACATAACAGATTGATTTCGCAAAAGTTCCCCAGAAAGATCGGATATAGATGAACCACGCATGGCATCCAAAGCGGCCAAAACGCCCGGGCGGTCGTTATCTGCGCACCGCCGGCCGCCAGCGTATACCCGCACCGGTCACGATGCTGGCCCTGCTTCTGCTGGTCACCTGGCATGTGGGCACCGGAACATCCCTGGCTGCCGGTGAAGCCCTGCTGGAAGACGACCCTACCCAACCCTGGAATATTGCCGCCGATAAGATCACCCGGGACCAGAAGACCGGCAACCTGATCGCCTCCGGAAATGTCATCGTCAGCAAGCAGGGCAAGCGCCTGTCAGCCGACACGATCGTATTCAACCAGGAGACCGGCGATATCCGCGCCGAAGGGAACGTCATGCTCACAGCGGGCAAAGACGTCATGACCGGTTCCCGGGTGGACATGAACCTGAACACCCGCCGGGGGGTTATCGACCGGGGAACGCTCTTCATCGATTCGAACCACTTTTATATCAAGGGTGATCGCATCCGCAAAACCGGCAAGGACAGTTATATCATTGAAGGCCCCGCCATCACATCCTGTGACGGTGACAATCCGGACTGGAAAATCACCGGAAAAAAACTGGATGTTACCATAGAGGGATACGGGTATGTCACCGGGGCCGCCCTGTGGGCTCGGTCGTTGCCGGTCTTCTATTCACCCATCCTGGCTTTTCCTGCCAAGATAAAACGGCAAACCGGTCTGCTGGCCCCCCAGATCGGGACCTCCGAGCGCAAAGGGTTCGAATTTATCCAACCGCTGTTCTGGGCCATCAACGACCAGTCGGATGCGACCTTCTATGCGCACTATATGCAGGACCGCGGCCAGAAAATCGGAACCGAATACCGCTACGTTCTGGATGAGGCCTCCAAGGGATCCGCCATGGTGGATGGTTTCACTGACAGCAAGCTCGATGATGGCTCTGCCGAAAACGAGCAGTGGGGTTACCCCGACGACGGCCTGACCCGCACAAACACTGACCGTTACTGGTTCCGGATGAGGCATGATCATCTACTCAAGTACAACATCACCACCAAAATCGATCTGGACGTGGTCAGCGACCAGGATTATCTCAAGGAGTTCCGGAGCGGCTATACCGGTTTTAATGACACCGACAACTACTATACCCAACACTTCGGCCGGGGCCTGGACGCGATTGATGAAACCGTGCGGGCCAACCAGGTCAGTTTTAACAAGACCGGAAACAAGTACAGCCTCAGCGCGGACATCCTCTGGAATGACGATGTGGTCACCCGGAGAAGCGGTGGTGAAGACGACACCCTGCAAACCCTGCCGCGCATCTCCTACACGGCCTCAAAACAGGCCCTGCTCACCACGCCCACCTTTTTCGATGCAACCGGCGAATTCGTCCATTTTTTCAGGCAAACCGGCGCCAAGGGGAACCGCGCGGATATTCATCCCCGCATTTATTACCCGGTAAACTGGAAAAACTACCTTTCGTTCGAGCCCTCGCTGGGGACCCATGCCACGGCCTGGTACATAGACACGAAGGATGGCACGAACTTTAACAGCAATGGCTATTTCCGAAATATTTATGACGTTAAGCTGGACGCCTCTACCGAACTGTTTCGCGTTTATAAAGGAACCGGGGAAGGTGTCGACAAGATCCGCCATGTGGCTATCCCCCGGGTCGTTTATGACTATGTCCCCCGGGAGGATCAGAGCGATCTGCCCTATTTCGAAGCGGCCGACCGGGTGGCCGCTGAAAATGTAATCACCTACTCGATAACCAACCAGCTGACCTCCCGGGAAGTGAAAGCGAACCGCTCGCGACAAACGGATCCGTCCGCCGTTACCACTTATAGCTACGATCAGTTCGTCCGTTTTGAACTGGGGCAGGATTATGACCTCAACCTGGCCAGTGCCGGCGACCCGGAGCCGTTTGGACCGATTTACGCCGATCTGAATTTCAGACCAAGCCGTAAATTCGGTTTGAAAGCGGATGCCAAATGGTCCATTTACGAAGACCACTTTACCGGTCACAACATCGGCCTTGACTTGAAAAATGACCGGTACGGCAGCCTGTATACCGAATACCGTTTTGAACGCTACGAGAATGAATCGATATTTGCCAATCTCAAGATAAACGTCACCCCGCAGATCGAGGCCTATTCGCTCTACGAACGCAATATCCGTGAAGATAGTGATATTGGAACCGGCCTGGGTGTGATATACAGATCCCAATGCTGGGCAATTGATGTCAGCTACCTGACCACTGCCAACGACAGGCGCTATACTTTTTTAATAACGCTGTCGGGACTGGGGGGACTGGGCTCCGATATACCGGGCCAGACCCTCGAAAACCCCTTTACAACAACCCGCTAGACGAAAAAGATACATAGTTTAAGGTTCAAAAGTTGATGACCCCGTAAAAAGTGCCAAAGTCCGTCACTCCGGCGAAGGCCGGAGTCCAGAAGTAATCGGAATCACTGGATCCCGGCCTTCGCCGGGATGACGAAATAGGGAAAAATTCGACTTTTTACAATTCGTCAAGGTTTTAACCGGGAACCTTGAACCCTGAACAGGGAACCCAATAAGGAAAACCGTATATGGTTCAACCGAAATTGACACCGGCCTGGTATGTTCTGCACACCCGCAGCCGGTTCGAAAACAAGGTCAACGAAGGCCTGGAACGCAAATCAAAGGAAGTTTTCCTGCCGAAAGTACTGGTCAGGAGCAAACGCCGCGACCGCAAAGTCATGATCAGGGTCCCCCTGTTTCCCGGCTATATCTTCGTAAAAACAGACCTGGACCCCGCCGACCAGCTCGAAATCGTCAAAACAGCCGGGATTGTCAGGTTCATCGGGAACCACTCCGGCCCGCTGCCTGTCCCCGACGAGGCCATTGAATCCCTTCGGGTAATGGTCGCCACCGGCCTGGATATCACCACCGGCACGCGCTTGAAAAAAGGCGACCGGGTCATCGTCGTCCATGGGCCGTTTACCGGTATTACCGGCACCTTTTCCCGGTATCGCGGCCAGGGCCGGATTATGGTCAATATTGATGCCATGGGACAGTTCG
This sequence comes from uncultured Desulfobacterales bacterium, assembly GCA_964647585.1. Classification (GTDB taxonomy): domain Bacteria; phylum Desulfobacterota; class Desulfobacteria; order Desulfobacterales; family CAJINA01; genus CAJINA01. The sequence goes on along the minus strand of CAZYGG010000061.1, from coordinate 6,777 downwards.
CGGCAGTTGAAGTGGCCGAAGACGACATTGAACTTCTGCCGTCCTTGGGGGGTTGAGCGCAAACAAGGCTTCCGGCTCAGCGTTCCCGGTTCAAGATTCCCGGTTGAAACCTTGATAAACTCGTAAAAAGTCAAAAAACAACTTTTACGAGTGTTTTAAGTTTTAGGTCTTAAGTTTTAAGTATCTAGGTACAACCACTTGACTTTCTACCAGGATACAGATATTTAATGCACCTTGCTGGTAGAAGCTATCGCACAGAGGATCTCAAGTAAGGAGGATAAATGAACAAGCTGGAACTTATCTCCGCCCTGAAAGCGGAGGCGAACATTTCAAAATCTGAAGCCGCAACGGTCGTTCAACTTTTTTTCGACAGCATGGCGGATGCCATGGCCAAAGGCGAAAGAGTTGAAATCCGGGGACTGTGCAGCTTTTTTGTAAAGGATTATAAAAGCTATACCGGCCGAAACCCGAAAACGGGTCAAAAGGTGACTATCAGTCCTAAAAAACTGCCTTTTTTCAAAGCCGGCAAGGAGCTTAAGGAACGGGTAAATTATTAAAACCGGTGTCTGCATACCGGTTGCCCTGATATGTTCCGTTTGGCCCTGGTAACTGACAGTGGATGGGAACCAAGGCAACACTTGAGGTGAATGCAATCCGGCAACCGCTATCAATGGTTTCCACATTACCCCTGCACAGCCATCTGTGTTTCGGAGCCCGCATTGAATCGATCTTTCAAGACAATTCAAAAGCAAAGATGAATCTGCAACCAAATCAATTGATAGCGTTTGTGCGGGCAAGTAAAATGTTCGCGGATTTTGTGGATCAACGCTCCTAACCTGTTCAATCGGAATAGTATTTTGGCAAACGCTATTGATTCAATTATTGGCCAGGAAAAGGCGCTGGGTGTGTTGGCCGCCTTTTTGGGGAATGAAACGATTCCACACGCACTGGTTTTTTCGGGTCTTAGCGGCACCGGGAAAATGGCCGCTGCAACCGCATTCGCCATGGCCTGTAACTGCAGCGGTACCCATCCCGGGCCGGCAGATAAACCCGCCCTGCCCGTCTGCGGCCGCTGCCCTGCCTGCCATAAAATCAAGTCCGCCAACCATCCCGATATTCTGCATCTAAAACCATCCGGAGATATTATAAAGGTAAAGCAGATCAGGGAGTTGCTTGGCACGATGGCCTTAAAGCCCTTTGAAGCAAGCACCCGGGTGGTAATTTTACAGGATGCCCATACGCTGAACCCTTCGGCCGGTAACGCCCTGCTGAAAGCCCTGGAAGAACCACCGGGAGATACCATCTTCATCCTTACAACCGTGGAACTGTCCAGCCTGATGCCGACCATCATCTCCCGTTGTCAGCATGTCAGGTTCAGGCCGGTGGACCGGGCCCTGATCACCGGGGCCCTCATTGAGGCCCGGGGGATATCGACGCTGGAGGCAGCCCTGGCCGCGCACCTGTCCGGGGGCAGCCTCACACAGGCCCAGCAGATCCTGGATTCAGACTGGATGCAATACCGCCAATGGCTGCTTGCGGAAGCCGCTGCATTGACAGCCGCTTCCCCCGCAATCCTGCTGGCCCTGGCGGCAGTGCTGGCAAACCGTAAAGAACGTATCACGGATGCGGTTTCCATTCTTAAATCCTGGTTCAGAGACCTGCTTGTTTGTAAGCACGCACCAGACAGGCTCATCAATCAGGATATGCGGGCGCGGGTTCAAGCGGCCGCGCAAAAAGAAACATCGGAATCTTTGTTGAAAAAACTAAAAGCACTAGATACAGTTTCCAGAAGGTTTGCGGGCAATGCCAATGTGCGGCTTTGCTTGGAAGCCTTACTGCTGAAACTGGCCCGGACATAAAATATGAAAAAAGTAGTTGGCATACGATTTAAACCCGCAGGCAAGGTCTATGATTTCGACTGCGGCGCCTTTGTTTTGAATAAAGACGATGACGTGATAGTGGAAACCGAACGCGGGCTGGGGTTTGGATCTGTCGCTGTCCCCCCGGTTCCGCTAAAAGACGCCCCCCCCCCTAAAAAGCCTCTGAAAAAGGTTTACCGGCTGGCAAGTGACAAGGACTACCGGCAAATAGAAAAAAATACCGCCACCGAAAAAAAAGCTTACGCGTATTGCCTGAAAAGTATCGATGAACTGAAATTGAAGATGAACCTTTTTTCGGTTGAGAGCACGTTTGATGCCAGCAAACTGACTTTCTTTTTCACTTCAGATGGTCGCATAGACTTCAGGCAACTGGTTAAAATGCTCGTCAAGCATCTGGGTTCACGGATTGAAATGCGCCAGGTCGGTATCCGCAACCAGGCCAAGATGTGCGGCGGCATCGGCCGCTGCGGACGCGAGATCTGTTGCTCCGCCTATATGGAAAAATTCGGCCCGGTTTCAATCCGGATGGCCAAGGAGCAAGGGTTGTCACTCAACCCCACTAAAATATCCGGCCAATGCGGCCGTCTCATGTGCTGTCTTACGTTTGAATTTGCTACCTACAAAGACCTGAAGAAGAAGTTCCCCAAGATAGGAAAAAAAATTACAACCCCGGAAGGCAGCGGTAAAGTTATTCGCCACAACGCCATCCGCGATCGCGTGGTTATCCGTTTGCAGGAGGGTCGCGAGGTTGAATTTTCCTCCAAACAGCTTTCCCAAAATAAAAACGCCGGAGAGCCCGAAGCCGGACAGTTGGAAAACGGACTGTCGGAAACTGAAAGGCCGGATAGCAGGCGATCAGATAACAAACAGTCCCATAGCAGGCGACCCCACAGCAAACGATCAGACAACCGGCGATCAGGTAGCAGAACGTCCCATACCAAACGGTCAGATAACAAACAGTCCCGGAACAGACGATCAGATAACAAACAGTCCCGGAACAGGCAATCAGATAACAAACAGTCCCGGAACAGGCAATCAGATAACAAACAGTCCCGGAACAGGCAATCGGATAACAAACAGTCCCGGAACAGGCAATCGGATAGTAAACAGTCCCGGAACAGACAATCGGATAGTAAACAGTCCCGGAACAGGCAATCGGATAGTAAACAGTCCCGGAACAGGCAATCGGATAGTAAACAGTCCCGAAACAGGCAATCGGATAGTAAACAGCCCCGTAACAGACAATCGGATGATAGGCGGTCGGATAACAAACGATCAAAAAACAGACAGTCCCATAGCAGACAGCCAGATAACAGACGGTCCTAAAACAGACGGCCAGAAAAAATCAGCCCAAGGTGAAATAAATGCCAGAACCTTTTTACATCACCACCCCCATTTACTACGTGAATGCCCGCCCTCATCTGGGACACGCTTACACCACCATTGTGGCCGATGTGGCCACTCGCTACCATGCCATGCGCGGGTGTGAAACCTACTTTCTAACCGGTACGGATGAACACGGGGACAAGATCGTTGAAGCCGCTAAAAAAGAAAACATGTCCCCCCGCAACTACGTGAACACAATCAGTGCCCTTTTCAGAGACCTGTGGCCCGAAATCAATATCGATTACAGCCAGTTTATCCGCACAACCGACAAGGCCCACATCACGGTCGTCGAGCAAGTCCTCCAGAAGATCTACGACGCCGGGGATATCTACTTCAGCGAATACGAGGGGCTCTATTGTTTCGGGTGTGAACGCTTTTACATGGAAAGGGAGCTGGTTGACGGCAAATGCCCCGACCACGAAACCGCGCCGGAGACTATTCGGGAATCCAACTATTTTTTTAAAATGAGCAAGTACCAGGACTGGCTCATCGATCACATTAAAAACAACCCCGATTTTATAAGACCGGAACGCTATCGTAATGAAGTCTTGGCCTTTTTAAAGGAACCGCTCGAGGACCTGTGTATATCCCGTCCGAAATCCAGGCTGAAATGGGGCATTACCCTGCCCTTCGATCAAGACTACGTTACCTATGTCTGGTTTGACGCGCTGCTGAACTATGCCTCAGCCCTGGGATATCCGGACGGTGAAGCGTACGGAAAATATTGGCCCCACGTCCAGCACATCGTTGCCAAGGATATTTTGAAACCCCATGGTATCTATTGGCCGATCATGCTTAAGGCAGCCGGGATGCAGCCTTACCAGCATCTCAATGTCCACGGATACTGGAACGTGGAGCAAAGCAAGATGTCAAAAAGCCTGGGCAATGTCATCGACCCCCTTGAGTTGAAAAATATTTATGGCGTGGATGCCTTTCGGTTTTTTCTAATGCGGGATATGGCTTTTGGACTCGACTCGAACTTTTCGGAAGACGCCCTGGTCCAACGCATTAACGCTGACCTGGCCAACGATCTTGGCAACCTGTTTTCAAGGGTGGTGGCCATGACCCACAAATACTGCGAAGGCCGTGTGCCCACCGTAGATCCGATCATCGAGGCGGAACTGGGCCTGGGGCTCCCGGAAGACGCAGCCGATGCCATTGCCGGTTATGAACAGGCCATGGATGAATTTGCATTCCACAAAGGCCTGATGGCTGTCTGGAACCTGATCAGCCAGATGAACCGATATATTGATGTCACTGCACCGTGGGTGCTGGCCAAGAAAAAGTCTACCCGCAAGCAGCTTGAAGCGGTGCTTTACTACTTCCTGGAAGGGTTGCGGGTTATTTCGGGACTTATCTACCCGGTGATGCCCGACACCGCCCGAACCATGCAAAAGCATCTCGGTCTTGAACCTGACAAAGCGTTCTTTAACCTGGATTTATTGAAAGTCTGGGGCGACCTGAAGCCGGGAACCACGCTCCCCAAATCTGTAACCCTGTTTCCACGGGTGGATCTTGAAAAGAGAAAAGCGCCGGCGGGCGGTGACTTGAAAAAGGAGAGCGCCTTGCCAGATATAAAACCGGAAATCACGTTTGAGACCTTCGCTAAAATTGATCTGCGGGTGGCCACGGTTGTCCGCGCAGAGGCAATCCCGAAAGCCAGAAAGCTGCTCAAACTTGAACTCGATGTGGGTTCCGAGAGAACCATCGTGGCCGGTATTGCCGCCAGTTATAAGCCTGAAGAACTGGTCGGCAAGCAGATTGTAATCGTCGCCAATCTAAAACCGGCGAAACTCATGGGCGTTGTATCCAACGGAATGCTGCTTGCAGCTTCGAGCGGTGACGGTCTGGCCCTCATCGGCCTGGACGGTCCCGTTAAACCGGGAACACCACTTAGCTGATACATGCACCCGAAAAAAAATAGTGCGCCGCTGACCATCAGCCACCGTTCCGGCTGGCGGGACTACCAGGACCGGCTTAATACAACTGCCGCCAACCGGAAACGGCATCGCCGCCTGTTTCGTTTTTTTTTGCTGCTGGCCGGCCTGGCCTTTACCGGGTGGGCGGCGGTAACCGGTATTGGCCACCTGCAAAACAGATTCACAGAGGATGCGGGCAGACCATCGGCCGTGACGACTACCCCGTCACAAATGGACCAGCGGCCCGGACAACTGGATAAACTGAAACTACAGTCCCTGCTTGTGTCCGGACAATTCATGAACATCAAAGCGGACCGCTTTTATATTACCGCTGATAATCGGCGTCTGTCTGTCGATACCAGCCTGGACATGAAACTGCAGAATTTTCTGTATGGCAAAATGAACACCGCCCATGCCAAACAGATCGCCATGGTTGTTCTGGCTCCGGACTCCGGCCGGGTGATATCCATGGTGGGCTTTGATAAAAACAATCCCGAAACCAACGCCTGCCTGGACAGCCGCATTCCGGCAGCGAGCGTGTTCAAGATTGTGACAGCGGCTGCGGCAATCGATATCCTTGACTTCAGCCCGGATACAGTCTTTTTTTTTAATGGCGCCAAACATACCCTGTACAAAAGGCAGTTGAAAGAAAAGAAAAACCGGTATACCAACCGGATTACCTTCAACCAGTCTTTCGCCCAATCCGTAAACCCGGTATTCGGGAAACTGGGCAAACATCACCTGGGCAAAGACAACCTTGAAGAGTTTTCCCGGGCTTTCGGCTTCAACCAGCGCTTCGGGTTTGAAATTCCGTTGGAACCCAGTCGGTTTGAGGCCACGGACGATCCCTACAACTGGGCGGAGCTTGCCTGCGGCTTTAACCGCAGCACGACCATATCTCCCCTGCATGGCGCCCTGATGGCCGCCGCGGTAGCCAATACCGGCCAACTGGTCGAGCCCACGATTGTCGACCGCATTACCAATGATCAAGGTCAGGTAGTATACACCGGCTCTTTGAAAAAACTCGACCGGGTGATATCGCCGGATACATCGGCGTCTCTGGGCCGGATGATGGCAACAACCATACGCTCGGGAACCTGTCAAAAATCATTTCGGGGATACCGGCGCGACAAGGTTCTTTCCCGCCTGACCATTGGCGGTAAGTCAGGCTCGATCAGCAACCGGAAACATGACGCCCGCTACGACTGGTTTGTCGGGTTTGCCGAGGAAAAGGCAGGCACCGGCAAAATAGCCATAGCGGTGCTGGTGGCCCACGAAAAATATATCGGGCTGCGGGCAGCCTACTACGCCCGGCTGGCCATTAAACGTTATTTCAGTAACTATTTTATAAGTTCAGGCTGATAGGCAGTAGGTGTTTAGGCTATAGGAAAAACCAAAACCATCCCTTAACGTGATGAATCAGGTTTCTATAAACCTTTTGATCTATGCTGTCATTCTGAGGAGTGAAACGACGAAGAAGCCCTTACGATAAAGGCAACCTTAGCCCGCTGGGGACTCTTCGCTACGCTCAGAGTGACAATACATCGGGATCTATTTTGGGGAGTGAGTATAACACCTAACAGCCTATAGCC
>CAZYGG010000060.1:0-22996 GCA_964647585.1 uncultured Desulfobacterales bacterium | reverse complement strand
CAGGGCAGCCCGAAGGGCCGCGTCTTATGGGCGTTTTCTTTTGGTTACTTTTCTTTTCACGCGAAAGAAAAGTAACAAAGTGATGCAAAATAACAGGTCGTTGCATGTATTATTGCAGCCCAAATAGAAAAATATTTTTCCCCAGAATCGGAAAAACCTCGCCGGAACCTTTACCACAGCTGAAGGATTTAGATCAAAATTAAATTCTGGCTTCCGAAAAAACAATGGTTACCTTAATCAGTAATAGACAGCGCATATAGAGACTGTTTTTCCGGAAAATCACCGCACGCCTACAAGGACTGGGCAGATGGCCGGACTCGACCCACAAATCGTATTGGTCTCCTTAATTCTGGGGGGAACTTTAATACTCCTTATTTCCGAAAAGATCTCGGTTGACAAAACCGCCATCGGTATCATGGTGATCCTGGCTTTAACCAAAATCCTGACGCCCCGGGAAGCCGTGTCCGGATTTGCCAATCCGGCTGTCATTACCGTAGCGGCCATGTTCCTGTTAAGCCGGGGGCTTATTCGTACCGGCGCGGTGGGCTTCGTGACCGCGTTGGTCATGCGGTTTTCAAAGGGCAATCAAACTTACGCCACCATCCTCATTTTCGTGACGGTCGCCCTTGCCTCAGCCTTTATCAACAACACACCGGTGGTGGTTCTGTTTATTCCCATTGTCATGGCCTTGAGTTGTGAATGCGACTTTTCCCCGTCAAAGCTGCTCATCCCCCTCTCCTATGTTTCCATTCTGGCGGGAACCAGCACCCTTATCGGGACATCCACCAATATTATTGTCAGTGACCTTGCCGCCACATACGGCTTTGAAGAGTTGACCATGTTTGAACTGGGCAAAATCGGGGTCCCCATCGCCCTGGTCGGTATGATTTTTCTGCTGATCATCGCACCGCGGCTGATGCCCGCGCGAACCGCACCGGTCTGTGACCTGGAGCATGGCAAGGCCAAACGCTACATCGCGGAGCTCATTGTCCCGGCCGGAAGTCCTCTGGTCGGGGTGGACAACATTACCGCACTGGCCGAAAAGGAGCTTGGCTTGAGCGTGATTGAAATCTTTCGCCGGAACCATGTCCTGGATCCGGATCGCAGCCGGGTAACCGTTCAACCAGCGGATATCCTGCTGGTCAAAGGCGCGGCGGAAGACCTGCTGACCAGTTTAAAGAACCAGGTTCTAGAACTGGCCCACGGTGAAGAAAACATGACCTTCGGCGGCGGCCTGAAGGACGATCTGATTATTGAACTGATCGTACCGCCAGCGTCCCGGCTGCTCCGATCACCGCTCCTGTCAACTGTCCTGCAGCATGACGCCGACATACGGATCATCGCTATTCGAAGTCGGCGCAGCCATTATACGTACCGCAAGATACAAAAGGTCAGACTGAAAATCGGGGATGTTATCCTGATTCGCTGTCCGCGCAACAAAGTCCCCAAAATCAGAAGCAGTACGGACTTTGTGATCATTGAAGATATTCACCATGCCATGATTGATAAAGAAAAAGCCGGTATCGCCGCCACTATCTTCACGGGGGTGGTAGGGGCGGCCAGCCTGGGACTGGCCGATATCATGGTCTGCTCGCTGACCGGTGTTCTGTTAATGACCCTCACGCACTGTTTCAGCCTAAAAGACGCCTACCGGTCTCTGCAACCGGAAGTTCTGCTCCTGATCGTAGGCACCATTGCCCTGGGACTGGCCATGCAGAAAACAGGGGCCACGACCCTGTACGCGAATCTGTATTTAGACCTGTTTCAGGGGATGCGCCCTGAACTTATCCTGCTCGGCATTATCGTGCTGACCAGCATCTGCACGCACATTCTGAGCAATAACGCCACGGCGGTCCTGTTACTGCCCATTGCCATATCAACCGCCGTCACGCTGGGCGTGGATCCTAAACCCTTCATCGTTGGCGTCTGCTTTGGCGCCAGTGCCTGCTACGCAACCCCTATCGGCTACCAGACCAACCTGCTGGTATACAGCCCGGGCGGGTACCGTTTTTCTGATTATATCAAGCTAGGCCTGCCGCTGAACCTTCTGGTCATTTCTCTCGCATCAGTTTTGATTCCTTTGGTTTGGCCGTTTTAAAGCTGTTGCCAAAAATATGTCCCGATTGCCATAGCCTGTCATTCTGAGGAGTGAAACCAGTCTTCGCCAGAGGCTACGCCCGGCAGGTGACGAGCGGACTTCGCTATAGTAGCACAGGCTACGACGGCTGAAAGAATCCCTCACCATGAAAGATAACCTCGGCATGCGGATGACTCTTCGCTACGCTCAGAGTGACAAAATAACGGAAAGTATTTATGAGAATCGGTATAAAAATAAGGATGCGCCACCAGTATAGCTGTAAGCATCAGGATTCCCCATTACGGGGGGTTGACAGCCTTTTTGGTTTTGACCTTCCCCCTTTGTGACGCGCCGAGAAGCGCAGGGCAGCCCGCCGGGCCGCTTAACAGGGCGATTTCTTTTGGTTACTTTTCTTTTTCGGAAAAGAAAAGTAACGCAGCGTTACATGGTACCAAGCAGCTTCAACCTGCCAGTATGCCAGATGGTGACTGGTACTTTTTCATAGGATCTGTAAAACCTCTCTGGAGCCTCCACGGAGGGTGTCGGGATTAGATCAAAGACTAAGTGCCATCACTATCAGAAACGGTATTCCGCCAAACAACCTGTTAAATCTCGCGGAGCCGCATGGCCTGGGGCTGGTGAAAAAAGTGCCTGAATTTTGAGTAGGGGTAGGAAAACCCGATAGCGGCCGTCACAAACTTTTTGCGACTGTTTTTTTCCAGTTCATATTGAAAGGACGCCCCCATGTGGGTGTCATGGTAATGCAATTGGACCGGCTTTTCTGAAAGGGGCTGGCCGTCGTTGAAATAAGCCGGCCAGTTGTAACCATAAGAGACAGACTTGCCGGCCACCGGATCGTAGTCCAGAGTCAGCATGATCTCTTCCTGGTAATGCATCAGATCCTCGAGTTCGGGAGTGATGGCAACGTCCCGGGTTTCAAAAAATTCACGCAGCAATCCGTAAAATGCCCGCCTGTTTTCCGAAATCCACAGCCAGATATAGGTCCAGAGCTGCCAGCCTTTGCGATCCGGGTTAAACCCGGCCAGGAATGCAGCCATGTCCGGTTGGGTCAGCGCCCGATTGATCTGGGGCATGGCAGGGTCTTCGTAAAAATCATGGGTAAGACGCTTGATCCGGGAAATTGCCTGCATGGCAGGCGCTGACGACGCCAGGGCCCAATTGAAAAGGGCCGTGTAAAACTCGAGATAACTCATCCGGCCGGTCTTATGCAGGTAGATAGACAAAAAACGGGTATAGCCCCCATTATGGAGTGCCTGGGCCATTTCCGAAAATACAAAACAGTCCTCCCAATCCGGCTGGGTCAGCGTACGGGTACCAAAGACCAGTTCCAGGTACTCGGTCTCGCACCCGGCATCCGCCAACCGCATGGGCTTGAAACGGGTCTGCAATCCGTATTTGGCCCGCATGGGCGGCTGGGACAGGGGCGCATTGGGCAGCAGAACCAGTTCAAAGGTTCTAAAGTCATCGTGCATCTCAATTTCAAACAGGGTACAGATCCCCTTGATAAATGATTCCCGGGTCTCGCGGGGCAGCCCCAGGATCAACTCGGTGTAGGTGGGAATATTGAGCGCAGTGTACTGCTCCTTTGCAGTTTTGTAAGCAGCGATACTGACCCTGGGCCGTTTTATGGCTTCCAGCACGGTTATGTCCACACTTTGCATGGAGAGCGTTGTGCCCCAGAGCATGTTGTTTTCATAAAGCATCCGGGATATTGCCAGAACGGTCTGGTTGGATTTTTTGGCAAACTGGATCCGGATCCTTTGCGGATAGCCGTACTTTTCTTTGCAGGCCACCAGCGCTCTGGCGATTTCAAGATCCCTTTCAAAAAGGCCAAAATTGGAATCGGTAATGTAAATGTCTTCGATTTTGTTGCAACCGAAGTAATCGACTTCCGCCTGAACCCTGTCCATGGTATGCTGCCGGACCTTGTTGGTGGTGCGAACCCCCCAGTCACAGAAACAGCAGGCAAACGGACAGCCCCGGTTGGTTTCCCAGAGCGCAATTTTATTGGCCTTGTCCCCGGAGGTAAAAAACGGCGTTAACAGGCCATTCAGGTACGGACTGGGCACGGGCAGATGTTTGGACAGCTTTTCACTTTCCGATGTCTGGACAGCCAGGGTGTGATCCGGATAGCTGATACCGTTTATTTTTGACAGATCCGGTTTTTTGTCTAGCAGTTCCAGCAGGAGGTTCCGCACGGGAATCTCACCCTCTCCATGCACCAGCACATCGATAACCGGGTATTTTTCAAAATAGCCGGTACTGTCATGGGGGATATGGGGACCCCCACAGACGACCTTACAGTCCGGATTCTTTTGTTTGACCCGTCTGGCAATCTCGATCTGCTGATTGAAATTCCATGCATAGCAGGACATGAATAAAAAATCAGGTCCGGTTATCTTTTCCGCCAGGGCCGCCACGGGCTCTACCCGGCAGAAGGGTTCTTTCCAGACATAGTTGTCCCGGATAGCCGGGCTGAGTTCGGCAAAGGAACGCAAAAACCCATAGGCATAGGGCGCAAATTGAATCATATTCAAGGAGAGAAAATAGATAGTTTTCATTTTCTGTATATCAACTCTTTTGAAAGCCTTCAGCTCTCAGATTGGTCCGTGTCCGGTTTTTTATCAAGGATCGGTTCAGTACCGGCAAAAAGCCGTTTAAGGTTGTCCCGGTGTCGCCCAAAAATAAAAACGGCCATTGCCAGGCTGCCGACCAAGTACGCAGCGGAAGCGGTTGTAAGCCATACGGCGGGAACGAGCACGGCTGTCGCCGCCAGGCTTCCGGCCGACACCCGCCGGGTTATTTTCACCACACCCACAAAAATTATCAGCGAAACGAAAACCGCCAGGGGCGCCATGACCAGGCAACCGCCCAGGGCAGTGGCAACCCCTTTGCCGCCGGTTTTAAACCCCAGATAAATCGGAAAGAGGTGGCCGGCAAAGGCAGCCACCGCCACGCAGGCGGTGATCGCCTGGACCGAATCACGCGGCTCGCCCCAGAATAAGGTCAACGCCAATAGGACCGGGAAAGCCCCTTTCAGCACGTCCCCGAGCAGCGTAAGGAAGCCGAGTAGATTGCCGGCCATGCGACGGACATTGGTGGCGCCGATATTCCCACTGCCGGTTTTCCGGATATCAACGGAGGTAAACAACCGGGTCAGCACCAGACCAAAGGGAATGGATCCCAGAAGATACGCTGTAAACGTGAGCACGCCGCCACCGATGAGCATCATGAGTCTTCTTTCTATGCCTTGCCTGTGCTATATTATCAGGTCATGGAACCGATCGTCATCCCCATAGAAGATGTGATCGACCTGCATCTGTTTCGTCCCGCCGAAGTGACGGACCTGCTGGACAACTATTTCCGGGAATGTGTCCGGGCCGGGATCCTGTCCATCCGGGTCATCCACGGCAAAGGTAAAGGAGTCCTGAAAAAAGGGGTTCTCGCGCTCCTGGAAAAACATCCCCTGGTGGACACCTTCTCGCCGGCCCCGCCCGAAGCGGGTGGCTGGGGGGCTACCCTGGTTACTCTGATTCCCGCCGGCAGCAGCCCTGGGGCCGCAAAGCAGCAGTGATTATCCGCACTTGGACATTGAACATTCCTTGCTGGTTATTGGACATTCGCTTCTAACCGAATCGGGGAATCCATCTGGGCCGGTGCCCGCCTGGCAATCCGGGTGATTTTTGGTCGGTAGGCTTCGCGCTTTTCCATCCGGCCGGCCGTCTGCTTCACAATCCAGATAGCGGCAAAAAAGCAGATAAACCCGCTGGCGGCAGAAACGACTGAGGGATCTTTACTCCAGGCAGGTGCGATCAGCCAGTTGCCCGCACAGGCACCGGCTAAAAGCGCGAGTATCGGTACCATGTACAGCAGAAACAGGGCCTTGAGCATGGAACCGGTCTCAAATGTAATCACCACGGTATCACCCACCCGGGCTTCAAGGCGGTTGATAACCGATACGCTGTTTTTATCTTTGCCGACGGCATGGCAGGACCCCCGGGAAGCACAGCCTTCACAGGCGGCTGACGGGGTCGCCTCCACCCAGGTACCCTCATCGCTGACAACGGTAACGGTGGCGTGTTCGGTAGCCAAATCTGTAACTCCTTAGTAAAGAATCCTGGCCCAGAGGACCAAGTTTTCAAGTCTGAATAAACATTTAGGCCCGTCTCCTGGTACTGGTCGCAGTGTGGTTCACAACTTTGAAACCACTGCCAGCCGGAAAACAGGCCTAACGGTAAACACGTCTCATCCAGACAATCGGGGTTGGTCCATCACGTTAAGCCGCCAGAGGCGGCCGCGTTAGCCGGCGGCGGCCGAAACGGCCGGTGTTTCTGCCTGGATTTGCACCCCGGTTTCTTTTTTATAGCAGATCAACCCGCATTGCAGGCAACGGCCGGCCTCGGCGACAGCGGCCTCTTCGGTATACCCCATTTCGAGGTCACCGCATTTGTCCAGATCGGTGCCCTTGCACAGGGGCATGATCTGCCGGGCCTGCGCCGGCACATGCTCAACCGCGGATACGTTCTGGATGTCGGAAACCGGTGTCACAACATCCGGGGCCAGATCAGGGCCCAGCCCGTACATGACCTGGTGAATCGAAGCGGCAGCTCTCCGACCAGCCCCGATGGCTTTGATGGCCGCACTGAAATCGGTCAGTTCATCACCGGCGGCCAGTAGCCCGACTTCGTCTTTAAAAGCCGGCTTTTTGTAAGGACAGACCCCTTCCCACTCCACCGGCCCGTTACTCTTTTCAGCGATGTCGTTCTCTTCCGCCGCGTCGCTCCCGCCGGCCACCTTTCTGAAAATCAATTCCGGAAATCTGCCGCTGGCCAGAAACAGCGTTCCGGCCGCGAGGGTTTTCGGCACGCCATCACCGGTTGTCTGGTACTCCACCTGCGCGAGCTCCTGGCCGTGTCCCGTCAACCGGGTAACCACACCGCCGTAGACGACCTGAATGCCTTCACGCGCAGCATTTTCCAGAGACTCGGCATTCAGTCCGATTTCGGTAGCGCTCTCTTTAAACAGGACCGTTACGTTTTCAGCACCCAACTGCCGGCAGACAAGGGCCGCATCAATGACCCCGGCGGATCCGCCATAAATGACAACATCCTCTTTTATAGTCATGCCGCCGGACTTTTGCCTGCTCTCGTTGAGCAGATCAATCAGCAGATAGGTGCCGGGAACGCTCTGTTCGGCCTCACCGCCGCCGGTCCTCAGTAGCCGACTGTCCCAGCCCCCCGAAGCAAGGAAGATCGCTTCGTAGCCGTCAGCCAGCAGATCGGCAATCGTGAAATCCTTCCCGAGCATTTTGCCGGTTTTGGCCTCAACGCCGAGTTCGAGGACGCCCTGGATGTCCCAGTCCAGGATATCCATAGAAAGGCGATAACTTGAAATCGCGCTCCTTAACAGCCCACCCAGGTGATCGGTCGCTTCGAAAACAGTCGGGGCATGTCCCAGCCGGGCAGTGAAGAAGGCCACGGAAAGCCCCTGTACACCGCCGCCCACAACCGCAATCTTGCGGCCGGTTGACGGTGCGCAAAAGGGCTGGACCCTTTCCCCGCTGACCCGTTCGTAATCAGCGGCAAAACGTTTTAGAAAATTGATCGCCACCGGCTCGTCGATATACTTGCGGCGGCAGTCATCCTCGCAGGGACGCGGGCAGATACGCCCGATGACCGTCGGGAAAGGATTCCTTTCCTTGATCACCTGCACGGATCGGCGGTAATCACCCAGGGTGATCTGCCGGATATATTCGCTGATGTTGATGCCCGCCGGGCAAGCGCGCTGACACGGGGTGGTACAATCGTCCGTGGTGTACTCCCGCATGATGCGGCGGGTCACCGACGAGAGTTTAATGATGTGTTTCGGACAAACCCGTTCACAGGTGCCGCATCCCGTGCACAGCTGCTCATCGACTACCGGAAGGCCTTCCGGGCTCATGACAATGGCGTTGAAAGGACAGGCCGTGGCACAACTTCCCAGACCCAGGCACCCGATGTTGCATATTTTCATCCCCCCGCTCAACAGGGCTGCACCGCGGCAGTCATTGATACCGTCGTAAATATACTTGATGTCCGCACGGTCGACCCCGTACGTACAGCCCGGCAGGGCAATATCAGGCTCCTTGGCTTCAATGGCGACCCCCAGGATGGCCGCAATGGCCTCCGCCGTTTCCGGTCCGGCCGCCACGCACGAATTGGGGGCTGCCTGGCCTTTGACAATCGCCTCGGCATTGGCACTGCACCCGGGCAGACCGCACCCGCCGCAATTGGCCCCCGGCAGGACGTCATCTACAGCCAGGATTTGAGGATCAACATAGACGTAGAAAACCTTCGAAGCCAACGCCAGGCCGATGCCAACGATAACCCCAATGCCACCCAAAATGAAAACCGCTTGTATCATGTTGAACTCTCCAGTTGGTGTCCATCCATGATTGGAAATCATGGATGGAAGGTGTTAGTTTTTAGCCATTAGGTTTTAGATAAAATGATTAAAATACAGAGTATTACCTAATTGCTAACCGCTAAGAGCCAATAGCTCCATCCTGAAATCTTGGATTGATGGATGGGCACGATGTTAGAATATCGCATCAAATTTACACTTTTCGAAACATGTCATACATTTTATGCATTTTTCAGTGTCGATCCAAGCCGGTTGTTTTTTCTGCCAGGCAATGGCCTCGGTCGGGCAAGCCTTGAAACAGAGCCCGCATTTTTTGCAGGCCTCTGCATCTACTTCAAATTTTAATAACTCAACGCATCTTTTGGCCGGGCATTTTTTCGCGTTGATATGGGCGTCATATTCCTCCCGAAAGTATCGCAGAGTGGACAGCACCGGATTCGGGGCCGTTTGCCCGAGCCCGCACAATGCGGTTTCTTTAATCACGGCGGAAAGCGATTCCAGGGCTTCGATATCGCCCGGTACACCGTGTCCCTCGCAAATTCTTTCAAGGATCTCCAGCAGCCGGCGCGTGCCTTCACGGCAGGGCGTGCACTTGCCGCACGATTCGTCCTGGATAAACTCCATGAAGAATCGGGCCATATCGACCATACAGGTATTCTCGTCCATGACGATCACACCGCCGGACCCCATGATCGCCCCGACCTTGGCAATCTCTTCGTAGTCTACCGGGGTGTCCAGGTACTGTTCGGGGACACACCCCCCGGAAGGCCCGCCCAGCTGAACCGCCTTGAATTTCTTCTTACCCGGTATGCCGCCGCCGACGTCGTAGATAATGGTCCGCAGCGTTGTGCCCATGGGCACTTCCAACAGGCCGATATTGTTGACATCACCGGAAATGGCAAACACCTTGGTGCCCTTGCTGGTCTCGGTGCCCACGGCGGCGTACCACTCGCCGCCCTTCAAGATAATCTGGGGAATGTTGGCCAGGGTTTCAACGTTGTTCAGGATGGTGGGTTTTTCCCACAAGCCCTTGTGGGCCGGAAATGGCGGCCGCGGCCGTGGCATGCCCCGGCGCCCTTCGATGGAACGCATCAGGGCGGTTTCCTCGCCGCATACAAAGGCGCCGGCCCCCTGATAAATCTCAACCGTAAAATCAAACCCGGACCCGAGAATATCTGTTCCCAGCAGGCCGCCGGCAGTGGCGTGTTCAATGGCTATCTGCAGCCTTTTAATGGCCAGGGGATATTCAGTGCGCGCATAGATGTAGCCCTTGTGAGCGTTTATCGCCCGGGCGGCGATCAGCATGCCTTCAATCACCGCATGCGGATCAGCTTCCAGAATACTGCGATCCATAAACGCGCCGGGATCGCCTTCATCGGCGTTGCAAAGCACATATTTGACTTCCCCGGGGCTGGCCTTGGCAAAGGCCCACTTCATGCCGGTGGGGAACCCGGCCCCGCCGCGGCCGCGCATGCCGGACACCTTAACCTGTTCGATGATATCATCAGGGCTCATATCCAGCAGGGCCTTGGTCGCACCCTGATACCCATCCCGACCGATATAGTCGTCAATGGATTCCGGATCGATGAGACCCTTATTGCGCAGGGCCCGGGGCATTTGGTGCGCAAAGAACGGAATGTCGTCCTGCTTGGGGATCCTCTTCTTGTTGACCGGATTCTTATAAAGCAGTCGCTCAACTTGTTTGTTGTTGACAAGGTGTTCCTCGATCAGTTCCGGGACATCCTCCGTCTTGATCTTCTGGTAAAAGACGCCATCGGGTTGGATCACCATTAAGGGACCCATGGCACAAAAACCGTTGCAGCCGGTTTCGATTACCTGGACCTTTTCCTGCAGACCTTTGGCTGCCAGTTCATTTTCAAGGGTCTCTTTCAGGGCTATACTGCCCGTGGCATGGCACCCGGTTCCGCCACATATGAGTAACTTTTTGGTGGCGGTATCGGTAAGTCTTTTTTCTTCCCGGGCCTTTTTTTCCGCAAGTGCTTCCCTGGTCAATCTCTGCATCGGTTCTCCTCATTCCGCAAGCTGGCGCCAAAAGGTAATTTTGGTTTCGCCATTATAACACCGTCTCATTATCACCACGACCCGTCCAACCCGCGCAGCCCGTTCATGTACAGCCTTCCGCAGGCAACAAAAAGCGAATACTTCGTGCTCATGACAGGCAATTCGTAAGACCTGGCAAGTTGCAGCACGTTGTCAGCAGGTTCTTTCCCCCGGACAAACACAATGACGGCCACCCCCGCGATTTTGGCAGTGCGCAAAACTTTTTCGGTGGTCAACCCCGTGAGCAGAGCGCCGCCTTCGGCCACGGCGGACAGGACATCGTCCATCAAATCCGCGCCGCCGGCCGCTACAACCGTTTTATCAAGGTGTTCGTCGCCGGTTAAAACTGTCGCTTTCAGGATTTCCTGGATTTCAGATAGCTTCATGAGAAACCTTCCCTTTCCTAAACCGCCGGATCATTCCAGCGATTCCCCCGGGTTATTGTTTACTCATATTGTTCCAGTATTTCTATAATCTTATCGGCACTGATCGCACCGTGGGTATCCTCACCGATTACCATAACCGGAGCAAGGCCGCAGGCCCCCAGGCATCTGACGCCTTCTAAAGAAAACCGTCTGTCCTCGGAGGTTCCGCCCTCTTCAACCTGGAAGGTATTGGTGATCCGGGCCAGCGCCTCCTTGACGCCCTTGACGTAGCAGGCGGTTCCCAGACACATCCGGATAGTGTGACGCCCTTTGGGTTTCATCGAAAAAAGAGAATAGAAGGATGCCACGCCGAACACCTCGCTCACCGGAAGGTTCATATGCGCGCTGATATAGTCGATCAACTCAACCGGCAGGTAGCCGGCAATTGCCTGACTTTCACGCAATACCGTAATGATTGAACCCGGTTTTCCCCGGTTTGACGCTATCACTTCATCAATGGCCGTCCACATGGTGTCGTCGATATCCGGGTGCTCTCTCTTGGTCACTGTGCTCATCGTTAAATACCTGTTATTAAAACGGATTGAAATATCGGTTTCCAGAATGCCATAAAAACATAACGTGGTAGTTTTTCACACAAATTCTACAATGTCAATGGGTTCATGTGAGATGCAACGCTAAAATCCGACAAAAGATTTTTTTTGCCATCAGGGGGGGTAATCTGCTAAAAAAGGCCCATTGCGGAACCGGCCCCCAGGGCATCCAACCATCGGAAAAACTATGCTTTGTGATCGCACATCTGTCAAAGAAACGGCTGAATTTCTAAAAGCTGCGGTACCTGAACGGCCAACAATCGGTTTCTTTTCGGGAACCGGCCTGAATGCCGCCATATCGTTTTTAAAACCGGACCATCGTTTTGATTACCGGAGCATCCCCAATTTCCCGGTTTCCACGGCGCCCGGCCATACCGGCCGCATGCTGTTCGGGCGATTGCACGGACATCATATTGTGGTCATGAACGGCCGTTTTCATCTTTATGAGGGGTATCGTCCCCAGGAAGTCGCTTTCCCGGTCAGGGTCATGCGGGCCCTGGGCGTTGAAAAAATCATCCTGACCAATGCGGCCGGCGGCATCGATCCCAACCTGAGTTGTGGCGATATCATGGTGATTGCAGACCACATCAACCTCACCGGGGAAAACCCGCTGGCCGGGCCCAATGATGATACCTGGGGGCTCCGTTTCCCTCCCATGATCGATGCCTATGACAAAAGGCTGACCCGCCTCGCAGTGGAATCCGGTGACGCCCTGGGAATCAATATCAAGCGGGGCACCTATGCCGGGCTCAAGGGTCCCAGCCTGGAAACGCCCGCTGAAATCAGGTTCCTGAAAATGATAGGCGCCGACGCAGTCGGCTTTTCCACCGTCCAGGAAGTAATTGCCGCCGTCCACGGCGGAATGCAGGTTCTGGGCCTGTCAATCATCACCAATATGAACGATCCCGCCAACCCCGAACCGGCAACCCTGGAGGAAGTCATTGATGTGGCCGGCGGGGCCACCCCGGGGCTTATAAAAATTATCGATCGGGTCATATCCCGATGCGGACAAGAAAAATGACCCCTGGTGAGATCCCTCAGAAAATGCTGGCCGTGTTTTTCGATGGCCGCCTTAAAGTGGTAAACGACTACCCGGTACCGGCACTGCCTGCCGGCTGGGCGCTGATCCGCACCCTGACAGCCGGCATCTGCCGGACCGATCTGGAAATCATCAAAGGGTATATGGGCTTTACAGGCATTCTCGGTCACGAATTTATCGGTGAAGTTCATGCGTGCGCCCAGCCGGCCTGGGTCGGCCGGCGGGTAACCGGTGAAATAAATGTCGCCTGCGGTCACTGCCGGATGTGCCGGCAGGGCCTTGCCCGGCACTGCCCCGCAAGATCCGTCCTGGGTATCTTAAACCAGGATGGCTGTATGGCCGGATACTGCCAGCTCCCGGTCGCCAACCTGCATCCTGTTCCCCCCGACATGGGCACTGACCGGGCGACTTTTATCGAACCCCTGTCCGCCGCCTGCGAGGTTCTGGCCCAGTTAAACCTGACCGGCACGGAAAAAATAGCCGTTCTGGGTGACGGCCGCCTCGGCATCCTGTGCGCATGGGCGCTGGCCACCGTGTCGGCTAACGTGACCCTCGTCGGTCATCACCCGGAAAAACTGGAAATTGCCCGTTGGCGCAGTCTAAAGACAACTGAAGCAATCAATGCGGTCGCTGGGGCCGACCTGGTCGTTGAAGCAACCGGACAACCGCAGGGGTTTTTGGATGCCATGGCGGTCTGCCGGCCCCGGGGAACGATTGTACTGAAATCCACCCTGGCATCCCAGGGAGAACTGAACCTTGCACCGGTTGTCATCAATGAAATTACCGTGGTGGGGTCCCGCTGCGGCTTGTTCAAAGAGGGGATTACCATGCTGCAACAACACCGGGATATGCCTGTGGAGAGACTGATCACCGCAAAATACCCGCTGGATCAGGCCCTGAAAGCATTCACCCGGGCGCAGGCACCCGGTGCGCTAAAGGTGCTTATTGAAATTGCGAGACCATCTGCGTAGACTGGAAGGCTCACAATTGTTGCGTCTTGAGAATGATACTGTTTCTATCCTGAATTTATAGGATTCAATAAACTCGAAATACTAAGCACGAAACTCGAAACAAATTCAAAATTCGAATGACAAAATGACAAAAACAGGACTTTACTGGTTGTAATGAAGAGGTTTGTTTATTCTTTTGGTAATTGTAATTTGCCTTTTTGTTTCGAATTTGCGGCGTTCGCCTTGAGAACATTCCGTAATTCGGATTTCGGATTTTTCCACCTTTAAAGGTACTCCCCATGCCCCCCGTCAAATACGACCTGGTCATCCACAACGGCACGGCGGTAACAGTCAACAACCGGTTTGATATTATCGACCATGCGCTTATCTGTGTTCAAAATGGAGCCATTGAATCCATCAGTTCCGCAGATGAGGGGACGGTATTGCCCCCGGCGCTTGAAGTGGTAGATGCCGGCGGCGGCATCATTATGCCCGGTCTGGTGAACACCCACACGCATTTGCCCATGACCCTGTTCCGCGGCCTGGCCGATGACCTGCCGCTCGACACCTGGCTCAACGAGCACATGTTCCCCGCGGAAAGCCAATTCATTACCCCTGAAAATGTCAAATGGGGCACCCTGCTGGCCTGCCTGGAAATGCTCCTGTCCGGCACCACGACCTGCGGCGACGGTTATTTTCAGGAGGACTCCGTCGCCGCGGCAGTAAGTCAAACCGGCTTGCGGGCCGTCCTGGCCCAGGGCGTTATCGACTTCCCGGCACCCGGGGTACCGGACCCGGCTTTGAATGTAGTGTCCGCCAGTGAATATGTGGACCGCTGGATGGGACGGGCACCGACCATCACACCATCGATTTTCTGCCACTCACCCTACACCTGTAGAGCTGAAACCCTGCAGGCGGCCAAGGCTGCCGCCACTGAAAAAGGTGTCTTGTTCCAGATTCACGTAGCGGAGACCGAACCCGAACGTAAAAACAGCCTGAAAGAACATGGCATCTCACCGGTCAGGTATCTGGATAACCTGGGCATTTTGGATAAAGACACCCTCGCGGTACATGCCGTCTGGACCGATGCAGAGGATATCCGCATTCTTAAAAAACGCCAGGTGGCCGTGTCCCACAATGTTGAAAGCAATATGAAACTGGGAGCGGGGATTGCCCCGGTTCCGGCATTTATCGAAGCTGGTGTAACGGTAGGCCTGGGAACCGACGGCTGTGCTTCAAACAATGACCTGGATCTATTCTCTGAGATGGACTCCGTGGCTAAAATTCACAAAGCAACCTGCTTTGATCCAACCGTCCTGGATGCGGCTACCGTGCTGAAGATGGCGACACTCGATGGGGCCCGGGCCATCGGGCTGGGTGAAGTGACCGGTAGTCTGGAACCCGGCAAACAGGCGGACATCCTTGTGGTGAAAACCAGCCGCCCGCACCTGGTGCCCCTGTACGCCCCGCCCTCCCACATTGTCTACACCATGCGGGGGGCCGATGTCGAAACGGTCGTCGTCGGAGGAAAAATTCTGCTGAAAGACCGCCGGCCGACAACCCTCGATCCGGAAAGAATAATGGCCAGGGTGATTGAAATTGCCAAGAGAATAAAAGTGTGAAGTGACTAAAGTGAACTAAAGTGCCTAAATTTCAGGTGTCGCTTCAGGCTTCGCCTCCGGCTACGACCCGACAGGGCGCTCCGCTGGTTTTTATCAAATTGAGTAGAATACCTTAACTTTAGTTCACTTGAAACTTTAGCTCATTTTAGGCACTTGGTTTCATTTCTATTCCCCTTCAAACTCGGTCAGCGTAAAAATCGGGTATTGCTTGATCTTCTCCTTGCCGTTCAGGTCGGGAAGTTCCACGATAAACGCACACTCCACGATCTCACCGCCCAGGGATTCAACCAGTTTGGTGGTCGCATAGATAGTACCGCCCGTGGCTATCAGGTCATCCACGATCAGGCATTTTTCACCCTTTTGAATCCCGTCTTCACTGATCTCGACCGTGGCCGTGCCATACTCCAGGGCATAATCCTGGCTGTTGGTCGGTGGCGGCAGCTTACCCTTTTTGCGGACCGGCACAAAGCCCACGTTGAGCTGGTAGGCCAGCACCGCTCCGAAAATGAACCCCCGGGCATCGATACCAATGACCTTATCGATACCCATATCTTTGTACCGGGCGTAAAACTGGTCGCAGGTTTCCCGGAATGCGGAGGGATTCTGCATCAGGGTCGTAATATCCCTGAACATGACGCCTTCGATGGGCCAGTGTGGAACGGTTCTGATGGTGTCTTTGATATTCACGGCAACTCCTTTGGTTAGTGTCCGTCTACAAGCAGCATCTTTTGGCCCAGAGCGTCGTTTTCACTATTTTGAGATAATGGCGAAGCCAGTCAAGCTCTTCCAACATAGCGCGCTATGCCTGCGGTCTCAAAATCGCTCAAGCCTTGCTCTGAACCAAAATCTACCGCTTGTAGACGAACACTATTGAATTTTGGGGATGACGTTAGCCAGAAGGTTCTTCACTTTGCTGGCATTCTCATTAAAAACGGCCAGGATCTCATCCCAGGTGACCGGTTCTTCATCCGCTTTCCAGCAGTCGTAGTCGGTTGACATGGCCACCACCGCGTAGGGGATCGCAGCTTCGTTGGCCAGCGCAGCTTCAGTGGCCACCGACATATTGATCACATCGCCGCCCAGTGTCCTGAACATGTGGGATTCCGCCCGGGTTGAAAACCGGGGGCCTTCAATGGTGACCATGGTTCCCCCGTCATGGGCCCGATACCCGAGTCCGCCGGCAGTCTCAAAAAGCACTTTACGCAACTTTGCGTCAAACGGTTCCGCCATGGCGGTATGGCCGGCGCCGTTTTCAAATGAATCAAAGAAAGTTGCCTGGCGGTGTCTGGTAAAATCGATAAACTGGTCAACGATGACAAAATCACCCCGTTCTATTCGGGTCCGCAGGCTGCCGCAGGCGCTGGTGGCCAGGATATGCGTCACCCCCTGATCCTTCAGGGCCTGGATATTGGCCCGGTAGTTTACCTGGGTCGGGCTGAACTGGTGCCGGCGGCCATGCCGGGCCAGTATGACAACCGGAACCTTATCGATCTTGCCCAGTGTCAAAGGCGATGATGGACTGCCAAAGGCGGTCTCCGCCTCGATCTCCTCGGGTTCTTCCAGCAGGCGGGGGTCATCCAGACCGGAACCACCGATTACACCTATCTTGGGCATATTTCACGCTCACTCTTTGATGAATTCGTAAAAAGTCGTTTCTTGACTCTTAACAGGCCCATCATTTTTTAAAAGCTTGTAAAGTTAAAATCAGCTGAAAGGCATACCTGATTTTCCTGCTTTTGTAAATACAGCCGCACCGGAAGTACGGCTACCTTAACCGTAAACGCCCGATCCAGCCGAGAAACCGGGTCGGGCGTTATCTTTTATGTGTGCTTTTTCTGCCCTGCTTATCCGCCTTTACGCTTTCGGTTTAAGGGGGCTTTTGACCTCTGGCCCGTCGACCGGGTCACTTAAAAGCCCGTCTTTGTCCTCGACGATAACGCGGTACCGGTAGGTCGCCTCAGGACGCAATTCATCGTCCCTGAAACTCAACTGGGATGGGCCCAGCGCCTTGAGTTTCGACCAGGCCCGCCCGTTCTTGCTCTGGTAGAGCTGGTAGGCTTTGATATCCGGTTCCGGGTTTGCCTGCCATTTCACCAGGATATGGTCAGCTCCGGCGGTAACGGTAAGCCCTTCGACTTTGACCGGGCGAAATTTCGTGATGGCTTTGACCACCGGCGAAATCGCGCCATCCGCCTTGAACAGGTTGTAACTCTCAACGGCATAATAGTAGGTGGTGCCATCGGCGAGTTTACCGAAGGCAGGGCCCTTATCGAGGTAGGCCTTGCCCGCCTGTCCCCTTACGTATCCGATTCGTTTCAGGCTGTCGGGGCGGGTGCCGCTGTAAACATTATACCCCCCCACATCCTGATCGTTGACCGGATCCCAGGTCAATTGAACCGCCTTCACCATGTTGCCGCGGGTCTTAAGGTTGGCCGGATAGGGCGGCAGGTCCTTGGTTTTGGCCTGAATGGTGTTGGAAGGTCCGGTCTCACCTTTCCGGTTATCGTAAGCGGTTATATGATAATGATATACCTGGCCGTCGATGAGTTTGCCCTTTTTGTCAATATAGGTGGTCTTGTCCGGCCGGCTGTTGTCGCCGATGCGCACCCACTCCCCCTGTCCGTTTTTCCGGTAAAGCCGATAGCCGTTCACCCTTTCAAGCGCCTGCCAGGTGAATCTGTTTTCCCTGAGCAGATTGTCCTTTTCCAGGGACAACTCCGGCCTTTTAATCGTGGCAATTTTCAATGGATCGGAAAGCGCGCTCTCGGTCTTCTTTTTATCCACGCTGGCCAC
This sequence comes from uncultured Desulfobacterales bacterium, assembly GCA_964647585.1. GTDB lineage: Bacteria > Desulfobacterota > Desulfobacteria > Desulfobacterales > CAJINA01 > CAJINA01. Next base: position 5,055 of record CAZYGG010000060.1, on the reverse strand, counting down.
GCCGTAGATATACGCCTTGCCATCTTCAAGTTTTTCCTGGTCCTCGACTTCAAACGCGATATTCGAACCGGAACCTCTTTTAGCCTTTACTTCCTGGACAAGCTGCCACTCACCGGCCTGAGCAGGCTTACGGTAAATATGGTAGGTAATAATCTTGATATTATCCTGGTCGTTTTTCAGGGAAGGAACGAACTTGATGCGGGTGCGCCGGATAAAACCTTCCCCGCCCATGACCAGCGGCGGCTGGGGCTGCTTCACGCTGGAATCAAGCGCTTTGGCAGTCAAATCACTTTTGACTTCACGACCGGTACCGTCCAGGATACCGACCCGGTAATGGTAGACCACCCCTTTGCCGGCCGAGGTATCCGTAAAGCGGGTCTGATCGGTCTTGCCGACGAACTGATAGGGGCCCGCCAGGTTGGAAGCGCGGTACACGTGATACCCGACCGCCGGCTGAGTGGGATCGGCCACCCAGGATATCTCCACCTGAGTGCCGGTGCCCACAGCCTTAAGACTGCTGATTTCCAGGGCCGGTGCGGCCAGTCCCGCGGCCTCTAATTTAATGGCGTACTGGTCACGGTTCACGATGGTGTCGGTCAGGTCCCGGGCAAAATCGGGGACCCGATCGGCAATGGCTTCCCGACTGGTAAACTTGCGTTTCCAGGTTTTCATGATGTCCTGTTTCTGGACATCCATGAGTTTGATTTCAGCCTTGATATTCGCGCCCTGCTTGGTTACCTGACCGAATAGGATAAAGTTGATCCCCAAGACCTTGCCGGCCTGGGTCACCACATCCGGATCGTTGCTCTGGACCAGCCCGGCGTTAAAGAGCGCATCCTCCATCGCCCGACGCGGCATAATCTCGATCTGCTTCTCCTGTTCAAGCGCCTGGATCAGGACCCCGAGGATCTCACCGTTATACCCCATGGCTTCCATGTTGGTCGGTGTCAGGTTGAAAATCGCCAGGGAATCCTGGCCCCCGAACGCAAGCGGTGCTGTCAGCACCAGGCAGAGTACGACCAGGGCCGACAGCTTCATTCGCCCGATGGAAAATCGCATATTACTCCTCGAGGTTCAGTCTGTGCTGAAGGAAGATATCCTTGAGATTGTCAAGCGCGGAACTTGTCAGCGGCGACCCTTCAATCCGTTTCAACTTTTCATCGAATATCGCGTTCACAAAATTTTCAGCCGCACTCATGGTATCCCGGCGGCGGAGAAAATTTTCACCTTTCTTAAAATAGGTTTGCTCAAGATTCTGCAGGGGCCGCAGCGCTTCTTTGCCGAGTTCGGCAACCACCTGGTCCGTCATTTTCTGCAGCAACTCCGTGTCGGTGGGCAGTTCCAGTGGATCGAACTTCACACCGGCATCTGCCAGACCGGCACTGGACTGGTCTTCGGCCACTTCTTTACGCTCAATGGTCTTGACCTGGATGTTCTCCCCGGTGGCCACATCGACGATCCGGAAAGAGAGCTGAACGAAGCCGATTTTCTTGTGGTTGGATACCCGGTAATCTTTCTCGGCAATTTTATCTTTGACAATTTTGGCATCCGGGGCTGCGGCAAGCTCCTCCGGGGTAGGCTTGGGATTCTTGGCGAGCCAATTGAGGTACTCGATATTATCCTGAATTTCGGTACCCACTTTGTACCGGACGGTCTTGGTGCTTTCACCGGAAGTGGCATCCACCTTAAACAGGAGGACGCTGCCCATAATGGCGACATCGATCCCGTAAACCCGGCCCATCTCTTTGGCGGAGTTTGCGGAGACAACCCCGATCTGGCCAAGCTTCATCTCTTCCAGGATCGATTTGAGGTTTTCCCTTTCAAGGATCTTGATATCCCCGCTAGCATTCTTGAAAAGATAGGTAATCAGATTATTGGCCACAATGACACCCGCGTCCGCGTTGTCCGAAGGGCTGTTGAAATCAAATACGGCGATTGATTTTTTTACCCGGGCCTTGATCTTGTCTTCCATGGCCTGGGAAAGATAGAAAATATCCGGAAAGGAGCGGTTGATCTCCCTGAGTTTGACATACCAGTACCAGGCGCTGCCAAAATGTTCTTTTTCAGTAAACTGGCTGGCAACCAGAGCCGCCCGGGCGGACAGGTCTTTACGCAGGCTGCTCAACTGATAATTGTTGGGATCGGTGGCATACTTGACGGCCAGTCCATAAGAATCAAATGCCTTGAGAAGCCATCCGGTGTCCATCAACCGGCGGGCATCCTGGATGTAATACTGACCGGCTTTGGCATATACCTGCTTGACCAGCATGTTCAATTTCTTGTTGCCGGGCTGGTATTCCAGGGCTTTGTTATAGGCAAATACAGCCGTATCCCAGTCCTTCTTGGTAATGGCCGCACCGCCTTTTTTGATAAAGTAGTTCATATTGTCCCGCTGATTGGCCACCGCTTCCATTTTTCTGGCGGCCGTGTGATCGGGCTTCAATGAAAGGGCGTTGCGGAGCGATACTTTGGCACCTTTATAATCATCCTTCGCAAAAAGCGCCTTGGCCTCGGCGAAGTAAGCATCCGAGCCCTGCTGGGCGGTCTGGCTCATCAACTGGTAGGAATCTTCATAGTTGGGAAATCGGGCCTGGATTTGCTGGAAATTGAAATAGGCTTTGACCCACTCCTCGTCCGCCCTGAATGTTTTAGCCTGGGCATACAGTTTTTCCACTTCACCCACCAGGCTGCTTTCCGCCCCGTTCACCTTGTCGGCAAACGCCTGCACAACCGGGCTGGCGGAATCCACTTTCTGCACCTTGCCAAGAGCGGCCTTGGCCCGGTTGATATTGGACATGGTCCGCGAATCGGCATAGCCGAGATCCTTGGTGCCGGCGTCCACATACTGCTTGACCAGGAGTGCCTTGATCTCCGCCAGTGACTGTTTATACTCCTTGTTATTGGGTTCCTTGGCGATAGCCTCTTCGATATAGGCAATCGCGTCTTCATACTTACCCGCCTGGCTCAACTGCATCCCGGTGTCGTACTGCTTTTTGCCAGCGGTACAGGCGACCATGAAGGCCACCAGTAGAATCATCAGCCCGGCGTAATAAAGTACCCTGTTTTTCATGTTGTCCTCCCGGTTGAATACTTCTTCAAATGATAACATTAACATATGCTGTTAACGAAATGTTAATTGGTTTTATTGGCGGTGATAGTGATCCGGTTTCCCTTTATGCTTTCAAGGGTGGAATCAAAGTATTTATTTTTGAAATACTCCATCTGCAACTCAGTCACCAGGTGTTCCGGCCATCCGTTGTACTGGATGCTGAATTCCGCTTTTTTCTTTTTGAAACTGAGCAATTGCACGTCCACCATACCGCTGGCATCGGACTTGAGAATGGCCCCGACCTCTTCGGCTTCAGCATGCGAGGTGAGGTTCTTGACCACCAGGTCGATCTGTCTCTGGCTGTACAGCTCCTTTTCCCAGAGCCGGGTCAGCTGCCGCCTTAAACTCTTCCAGACACTGTCCACACACTGCTTGGCCCCTTTGTCCAGCACCTTGAGCTTGTTGGCCCCGGGCAGGGATTTGACCGCACTGGAGGTTGCCAGAACTTCCCCCTCGCCGGCCCTGAGTACATCGGTACGCAGGCTGATTTCATGCAGGGTAAGGTTCACGCCCTGGTAGGTGGACTGGCTGCTGGCAATCTCCAGGCCGAGACGCACGATAAGCCCCATACCGGACGTATCCGCTGAAGAGGCATCAAATACCCGAAAGCCCTCGGACTTGAGCTTGCCGCCCAGACGACTGGCGGTTTTTCTGGCTGCGGACACATACGCTTTATCAAGGTCATGATCCACCAGGATAGTGACTCGCGGGTTCTTCTGCCAGCCCAGTATCTTCTTAAACCGGTCCAGGTCATTCACGAGCGCGGCAATTTCCACTTCCGCGCTTATTTCAACCTCATAGGTCCCGAGCTCAGTTTTTTCCTCACTGATAATCTCAAGATGCTTCAGGTAGCCGGTCGCATGGCTGAACACCTGGTCCCGGCTGACCTGGAAATTTTCCACCACGGTCTTTGACTCTATGCGCGTCCCCACGGCCTGCTCGATGGCGGCTCTCTTGGCTTCATCAAGGGCCTTTTCACGGGCAATTGCCTCGCGGCCCTCCTCGAAAAAACTCATCCCCCGGGCCGTGACTTTTTCACCGGCCCAGACCACCGCCGGTATTACCAGCGCCATGAACAATAGCGTAACGAATCTTTTCATTGACATCCCCATGGTTGCGCATTGCCCGGACAGCGCCCCGGGCAGCGATTGTAAAAAACGGACCATTTCAGAAAATCCAAAATAGCAAAACATGTCCGCGATGACATCCGTATAGGATAGAATTTTGGCCGAATTGTGTCAAGATTGAAACGCCCTCAAAAGCAACTGCCAGCCCGGCGCCTGCAGTCACCCCGGGGAAGCTACACGCATTCATATTTCCCAAAAAATTTGATTTATTCAAATAGTTGAGGACAAAGCAACAACGCCGGCCAATGTACCCGCGCGTTTATGCCGGTGGAGACAGCTTCACCGGACGGGATCCGGCTGCAGGGATCGCTGTCAGGAGGAGGGCTCGTCTTCACTATCCGGGCTCTCGCCCGCAGTGCCTTTGGCAGCTTTTGCGACGGTTTCATAAATGGAGCTGAAGGTGTCATGAAAGCTGGTGGGCGATAGGCGCCCGGTCTCAATGAATTTAACAACGATTTCCTTGGCAGCCCTGAGAATCTGCTCGTCAATAGACCCCATCAATTGACCTCCATCGAGATTTTCATAATGAAATTGAATCGTTAACAGGTATCCACATACATGTCAATACCCGTAGAACGATTCCAGGCAAAATCAGCCGGAGCGTCAATTGATCGTTTGACAGACGCCTGATATTTCTCTATGAACAGGGGGTTGTTGACACACCGTCTTTCTAAATAGTCACCATGGAGAGGGATTACCTAACAGCCTTCAGCCTACAGCCTAAACAACCTGCTTACAGATACGCTGGCATAACCAATTATCTCTGGCCTGATATGCATTAAAGGGCGAACTTTAGCAGACAGGAATAGAGACACCTCC
>CAZYGG010000059.1:0-23920 GCA_964647585.1 uncultured Desulfobacterales bacterium | reverse complement strand
GGTACATTTTTCCATGGACCCTTTGATGCGCATGCGGTTACCGAGATAATGCTGCTTTTTGGTCATCTCGTCTTGCGGAACGCGGGGCTTGTTCCAGTTGAAACGGCGTCCCCAGTAAGGGCAGGCCGCCATGCAGTATCGGCAGCCGATACACCAGTCGTAATCCACGACCACGATACCGTCCGGTTCCTGCCAGGTGGCTTTTGTGGGGCAGGCTTTGACACAGGGCGCGTTTTGACAATGAAAGCACTGAACGCCCATATAAAAGTGGTCTTCAACGGGAACCTGGTGAAAGTACTTGCCCTCCCCGGAGTCAGGACTCATCTGGCCATGCTCCATTTCAAAGATGCGGATATACTGCATGTTCGAATCACGATCCAGGTTGTTTTCCTTAACGCACGCCTCTACACATTCCATATAGCCTTCACAGCGGGTAATGTTGAAAGCGTAGCCATATAAAACATCCTGTATGGGGCCATCTGATTCAACCTGGATATCGGCCTCCGTTTTTAATTTGGCCAGTTTTTCCAGACGCTGGACGGTTGCATCTTTTTCTGCCTGAGTCATGAGGCGGTAATGCTTCTTGAAGTACTCCTGGAACTCCAGGGCCAGTTCTTCCTTTGAGCCGAGCAGGCCGCCGGACCCGCATCCGGCCAGCATCGTGGCGCTGCCGAGCGCGGCGACCTTGGCGGCGCCTTTAAGAAAATCGCGCCGCCCGCCGCATTTCCCCTGAGAAGGGCATTTTTCTTTCTGTTCCAGGCGTTTCTTTTTCTTCCGGAAACCCATAGTATTTCCCTATTTGGTTGTAGGCCGTGAATACGTCTTGGGCCAGCGTTTTTCAAATCGAGGTGAATGGGGGTCATGACAGGCTGTGCAGCTGGTGATGACCCGTTTGCCCGCCCAGGGCGAGATCCGTTTGCCATGGGCGCCGCCGATCCAGTCGCTTTTCTGCCGGAAGTGGCACTGGCCGCATAACTGGTAACTGTGGTCCATGTCCACGCGGGTCCCTTCTTCAACCACGAGGAAATCGCGCTCGTCTTTTTTATGGCAGGTAAAACAGTTAAGGGGTTTTTGCTTCCCACCATGCACCAGCGTAATGTCGCCGTGGGCCATTTCCGCGGCCTGCGGGATTTTGACTTCCTTATTATTGTGACACTGGCTGCACTTGAAGCGCTGGATTTTATCCTTGCGGGTCCGGGTCCAGAAACGTCCGCCCTGGTACCTGGTCTTTACCAGTACGGCATCCGCCGGCAGCGGCTGGACCGAGTCGACATGCGCCTGGTTGTCAAACGGGGCGGTTGCCTGCTTATAGGTTTCGGTAACTCCGCCCGAACCCGCGCCCACCGCTGCCCCTGATAAAAGGAGCAGCATGGCCATGGCTATTCCTGAAAGCGTATACTTTGATCCTCGTGTCTTCATAGAGTCCCTGCTTATCAACTGGTGCGGATTATCTTGCAAATAGACCCATGTGGGTATCCGGTACGTGACACTGCCGACAATTTCCCCGCGACGGGTGTTCCACGCGAATGGTCGCCACCGCGCCCGGTCCCACATGGCAGGCAACGCAATTTCCGCGAAGCTGCAGCGTATGCGGAACAGGCGGAGGCGAGCCCGGCAGGTAAGAGCGCCCCAGGCGGGGCGGGGTAACACTCATCCAGTTGCTGGCCACAAACAGATTGTCGGCGTCCATTTTGACGTGACACTGCGTGCAGGCAAGGTTTTCAGGATGGGGGGTCACCGGCGTATGCTTTTTTAATTCCTCAGTCCAGCCGCCTTTTGCATGGCAAGCCAGGCAATTGACCAGAGCAGTTTTCGCATCCTCGACTTTATGGGGAATATAGGGCGGTGATCCGGGGTATTGCCTCCGGGAATAATACTCTTCGAGCGTGCGCTGGGTAGAGGTCCCTTTAATGTACGCGCTGGTAATCTGATCGTAGTTTTCGAAGATCGCCTTGCCTTTCTGATCAAAATCCATGTTGGGTGTCTGGGCTAATTTTGGCGCGGGCTTTTGAGGTTCGGAACCCGTTGCCGAAAGCACGATCAGCGGCAGGGCAATGACGCCGACCCCGGCAAACACGAGAAAAATCTTTCCAATCTTAGGAATGTTTTTTAGCATTTCCATCATGCTCTCTCCACTTTTACGGCGCATTTTTTGTAATCCGGCTGCTTGGATATGGGGCAGAAAGCATCCAGAGTCACCTCGTTGATCAGGTACTTCTCATCAAAGAAGGGCACGAAAACCATGCCGCGCGGAGGATTTCCACGGCCGTTGATGCTGGCTTTCATGACGAGTTCCCCCCGGCGGGAAGAGATTTTAACCTTGCTTCCGTTGGTGATCCCCAGGCTGGCGGCATCCTCCGGGTTGACTTCCACGTAGGATTCAGGCATCGCCTTGTGCAAAATAGGGACTCTCCGGGTCATGGAGCCGGTATGCCAGTGTTCCAGAACCCGGCCGGTGTTCAGCCAGAACGGATACTCACTGTCGGGTGATTCCGCCGGTGGTTCATACGGTCGCAGCCAGATCCAGGCCCGATGGTCTTTCTTGCCGTAAAAATCGAACCCTTTTTGCTTGGCGGCCGGATCGTATTGGGTGTTGTAGCGCCATTTGGTTTCCTTGCCGTCGACAAACGGCCACTGGACGCCGGAACGTTCTTTCAATACCTTGTAGGGAGCCATGCGGTGCTTCGGGCTGTCGTGGAACCGGGTATATTCATTCCAGATGTCCTCGATATAGGTGTCCTGGCTCCAGGGGAACTGTTTTTCGTATCCCAGACGCCGGGCAACCTGGATCAACTGCCAGGTATTGCACATGGTTTCTCCCGGCATGGGGACGATCTGCTCGTTGTGCTGGGTACGCCTTTCCGAGTTGCCGAAAAAACCTTCGCGCTCCACCCACAGGGCTGAAGGCAGGATCACGTCGGCGATGTCTGCAGTGGGGGTCGGATAGATTTCGGACACAACAATGAAGCGGCCCTCCTTTTTTGCCCCGTCCCGGTAGCGTCTCAGGTTGGGCATGGTAACCATGGGATTGGTGACCTGGATCCACATGAAGCCGATATCGCCGCGGTCCAGGGCCCGGAACATTTCAACGGTGTGATAGGTGGGTTTGGGATCGATGTTTTCCACCGGCACGTTCCAGATTTTGGCCGCCATCTGGCGGTCTTTTTCTTTCATGACCACGCCATGGGGGAGCTTGTGGGTCAGCGTGCCGACCTCGCGGACGGTACCGCAGGCGCTCGGCTGTCCGGTCAGCGAAAAGGGGCTGTTGCCCGGGGTTGAAATCTTGCCGGTGAGCAGATGGATGTTATACACCAGATTGTTGATCCAGGTGCCGCGCGTGTGCTGGTTCATGCCCATGGTCCAGAAAGAGGTGACCTTCTTGTCCGGATCCCCGTACAGGGTGGCCAGGTACTTGATGTCCCGGGCGGGAACACCGGAAATCTTTTCCACCTTCTCCGGCGTGTAGTCCGCCAGGAATTTCTGGTAATCCGCAAACTGAACTGTTTCCGCTTTATCTTTGAATTTGAAGTGGTCCCGGGTACCGTAGCCGATATTGGTTTTGCCCTTGTGGAAAGAGACATGCCGCTTTACAAAATCCCAGTTCACCCATTTATTTCGGATAATCTCGTAGCAGATGGCATTGGCGACGGCCAGATCCGTCTGGGGCCTGAAGAGAATCGATTTGTCGGCAGCCTGGCTGCTGCGCGTGGTCCGAGTGGCAAAGTCGATGATCTTCACGTGGGATTTGCTTTTACGGTTGGCCAGCATCCGGGAGAAGAGAACCGGGTGCATCTCCGCCATATTATTGCCCCAGGTGATAAAAACATCCGCATTATCGATGTCCTCATAGCAGCCCATGGGTTCATCCAGGCCGAAACTGGTCAAGCAGCCGGTCACGGCGCTGGCCATGCAAAGGCGGGCATTGGCTTCCACGTTATTGGTGCCGATACAGCCTTTGAACATTTTTGAAGCCACGTAGCCCTCCGGAATGGACCACTGCCCCGAGCCGTATATGGCCACGGCGTCTTTGCCTTTTTGCTTGATGGTCGCCTTCATTTTGGCGGCAACCAGGTCCAGGGCTTCTGCGATGGGGACTTCCACCATTTTGCCGTTCTTGCGAACCTGGGCCTTTTTAAACCGGTCTTTGCCGTACAGAATCTGGACGGAATGGTAGCCTTTTACGCAGCACAACCCCTTGTTGACACTGCAGTTGGGATCGCCTTTGACCGCCACGGCGCGCTCCCCGGAGACACCCACGAGCAGGCCGCAGCCGGTACCGCAAAAACGGCAGGGGGTCTTTTTCCATTGAATCGTGCCGGACGGAGTTTCGGTTTTTTTCCACGACCCGAAACTGATTCCGGGAAACATGGTTGCGGCGGCTGTTATCGCGCTGTTTACAGCCATGGACTTAATGAATGATCTTCTGGAAATTGTCATCTGCCACTCCTTTTTTCTAGCGCCACTGTTTACGCGCCCCCATGGCCAAAAGTCATGCCAAGAGATTGTAATGATTTGATATTTTTTAGTTTTTTCTGTAGCTTTCTTTCGGTATCATCATCGGGTGTGTCGGTTACCAGCAGCAGGACCTCTTCATTGTCTGCGGGGGTCGCTTCACAGTGCTCAATTGCAGACAGCTCCTTGAGCAAGGCGTTTTTTTTTCCTTTTTCAGGGTATGCCAGATAGCTGATTATTGGCATTGGGGCTCCTTGCTATTGATTACAGGTTGATGGGGCTGCGGTGCCGGGGACGAGTGTGGCTGTATCCGGGTGAACGGTGTTCAGATTCTGTAAGCCTGTAAATAATGTATACAGGCAAAGCGTATAAAAAAAATTGACTTAGGTCAAAGAAAAATACCACAATGTAGTAATACACTATTTGGCATGACCTTTTAAAAAGTATAAATTTTGAATAAATTTAGTTGAATAGCAGTTGATAGGGGTGGCCAGGCGGTGTTGGGCGACGGGATTTTTTGTCTGGTTATTCAAAAATATTTTCAAAGATACGGTCGTCGGCAGCCAGGCATTGCTGGCGCAGTTTAACAAACGTTTCCACCAACTGCCTGCCTGCCGGGGTCAAACAGGTGCCGGTTTTCCTGTCGGAGTGAACCACGCGGACCTGCAGATGCTTCTCGGTGGATTTGATTTTGCTCCAGACGGTTTTATACGACATCTTCAGCTGTTTGGCCGTCTGGTTGATCGAGCCGGTCTGTGCAATGGTCTCGAGGATCTCCATGCGGCCCTTGCCGAAAATGATGTTGTTGTTCTGGTCCACAATCCAGTGACTGGATCTTAACTCAAGTTTCACCATGGGGTGTATGTAACATCAACGGTGGTCGTTGGCAATATCGGCATCCGGTCTATCCGGGTGCGCCGGCATCTGCCGCCAAAATTTCCCGCCCTGTTTACAGGGTTTTCTTTTGCCCGCACTTATGTTAAGCTTAACATAAGGTAGCCGGAAATGCACAGCGAAGACCGTTCCGGACTAAAACTGGCCATGTGGGCAGGGGTGACAGGGGGCCGGGACCAAGTTTCAGGATAAAATATGCAAGACTTTGAAACACTTTTGAAAACATCCGCACAGGCCCACGGGCATCTTTGCCCGGGGCAGGTCGTGGGGGTCAGGATGGCGATGCTGGGCTGCCGGCTCATCGGGCTGGATGAACCCACCCGGCACGACCAGATAAAGAAGCTGCTGGTCTACGTAGAGATGGACCGCTGCACAGCGGATGCCGTAGCACACGTGACCGGGGTCCGGTTGGGCCGCCGCAGCCTGAAATTCATGGATTACGGAATCATGGCCGCCACATTTTTGAACCTGGAAACCGGGGCAGCCTACCGGATCGTATCCACCGAAGAAGCCCGGGACCTGGCAGCCGCTTACGCCCCCGAGATCGAGGGCAAGGCGCCCCAGCAGCTGGCGGCCTATAAGCGCATGCCCGACTGTGTCCTTTTCCGGGTGCAGAAGGTCACCGTGAAACTGGACGAATGCGACCTGCCCGGGCCGACCCGTAAAAAAATTGCCTGCAGCCGTTGCGGACAGCTCATCCGTGATGCGCGGGAAGTTATTGCCGACGGCCGGGTGCTGTGCAAGCCCTGCACCGCGCAGTCCTATTTTACCGATGCCGCGGAAGTGACCTGGCCGGATATGCAGTGGGCCCCCGCTGACAGCGGGATGTCCGCAGAAAAAACCACTTGTGGGAAGGAGTTCGAATCGTGTTGAAGAAGATACGCGTGGAAGAAGCCGTGGGGACCGCCCTGGCGCATGATATAACCGAGATCCGCCCCGGTGAGTTCAAGGGCGCGGCCTTTCATGAGGGGCACACGGTTTGTGATGAGGACATCTGCCACCTCCAGAAACTGGGCAAGAACCACCTCTATCTCATTGACCTGGGGGACGATGAAATCCATGAGAATGAGGCAGCCGCGATCCTGGCCCAGGGACTGGCCGGGGAGGGGATCACCTGGGAAAACAACCCCCGGGAGGGCAAGATCGGTCTGCACGCCGCCCACGACGGCCTGCTCAATGTGGACACGGCCGCCCTGGCGGCTTTCAACATGGTGGATGAGGTAATGTGTGCGACGCTCCACAGCCACAGCCTGGTGAAAAAGGGTGAACTGGTGGCTGCCACCCGTCCCATCCCCCTGGTGATGAAACGCACGCCGGTTGAGCGGGCGGCGGCGATTGCCGCCGGGACCGGCGGGGTTGTGTCGGTACGAGCCCTGAAGACCGCCCGGGTCGGGCTGGTGGTAACCGGGAGCGAGGTGTACCACGGGTTGATCAAAGACCGCTTCGCTCCGATTCTGACAAGAAAGATCGACCACCTGGGATCCCGGGTCGACAGCGTGGTTTTTGCCCCGGACGATCCGGATGCCATACAGGACGCCATTGAGGCCCATCTTGGAAACGGTTGCGACCTGATTCTGCTTAGTGGCGGTATGAGCGTGGATCCTGATGATGTGACCCGCAAAGGTATCCGGCAGGCCGGTGCCGATGAGTTCCACTACGGAGCGGCCGTCCTGCCGGGGGCCATGTTCCTGGTGGCCTATATTCACGGCGTGCCCCTGCTGGGGGTGCCCGGCTGCGGGCTGCACCACCAGGCTACGGTGCTCGACCTGTTTCTGCCACGGATTCTGGCCGGTGAACGTATCGGCCGGAAAGAACTGGCCTTTGCCGGACACGGCGGATTGTGCCGGGATTGCGATCCGTGTGTCTACCCCCACTGTCCGTTCGGAAAAGGGGCCTAGCCTGCCGACGACCACCGGTTTGACCGGGCCCTCAAGGAGCTCTGGCAGTCATAAAGCCCGGGGAACCTGTCCAGCGGCCGGTTCCCGACTGCAGGGGCCCTATCGTCGCTGAAAAAAACTGGTAACAAGCCTAGTATCACTATTCCAGGTATGTCGGTTTTGGAATTGCGGCTACGCCTGCTCAAGGATCTTCAGAACTTCGGCGCATTTTCTGGCCGCACGGTCCACTACTTGCCTGGCCGCGGCGAGGGTCTCCTGTCGGTAGGTTTCATCCTGGATACTATCAAGGTTAATAACGACGTTGCGGTAGGCGCCCCAGATGCCGGTTTCCAGCGAGCGGGCGCCGACCTCTATGTCCGATCGGGAGGCCGGGTTTCCGTAGCGGGCGACATCACACATGGCCGTCCAGGCGGCATCTCCGATGCGCATGGTGTTCAGGGGTACCTCCACAGCGGTTTTCAAGCCCTGCTGCATTTTTTCAAACCGGGCCTGCTTGGCTGCGGCAGTATCCTGGGGCATCCGGGTGCCTTCCATGTAATCATTGAAGGCGGTCGTGTCCGCGTCAACCATGGGAATAAGCTCCATGGCGGCGTTATGGAGCACGGGAACAATGCTGCGTATCTGTCGGTCAACCGTTTCAAACTTGCGCACCCCGTAGGTAAGTTTGGCCGCCATTGATCCCAACCCGGCCCCGATGGCTGCGATGGCCGCGGCCGCGGACCCGCCCCCGGGGGCGGAACTGCGCGAGGCAATCTCTTCAATGAACGCCTTAAGGCGCATGCCCGCCAGAGGCCCGTCCGGCTGGTCGGCAACGCGGTATTCGATGATCTTTTTACTGGGGTTAAATGGCGCGGTGGCGTTCAGTCCGAGCCGTTCAATCACCAGCCGTATTTTCTGGTCTTCGTCCAGAATGAAAAGGTCCTCTTTCGCAATGTAATAATCCGCAGCCATGAGGAGGGCATCCAACGGAACCAGGCCGACAATTTCCGATCCGGCCACACCGACATTGAGCGCCGCGGCTTCCTTTTTAACTTCTTCGAACAGGCGGTGTAGCGGAGTTAGCCGGTAGTTCGCCAGGTTGACCGTTACCTGGGCCAGATTGTATTCATCCACGAACCAGCCCATACCTTTCACTTCTTTTAAACGTCCCGGTTCCTGAGGCCCCCGCCCGGCTTCCCGCAGATTCAGGGCGATGCGATGCGCCTGGTTACTGGTCCCGAGCAGATTGACATTGTAGGCGATGAGGAAAGAACGGGCACCGGTGGTGGTAGCGCCCCATGCGGGGACAAATTCGGCGGGTCCGAAATTCGGCTGCCACTCGGGTTTTTTTAGCTTTTCGGCCAGGCCTTCGTATTCACCCTCGCGAATCTGGGACAATGTTTTGCGGTGGTCAGCGGTGGCTGCTTCTTCGTAAAGGTAAATGGGAACCGCCAGAATCTCGGCGGCCCGGCGCGCGAATTCGCGCGCCACCTCAACGCACTCTGCCATGGTGACATTGGCCACCGGGATAAACGGGCAGACGTCCAAGGCCCCCATGCGGGGGTGTTCTCCGGTATGGGTCTGCATATCGATACGCTCACGGGCCACCGCAGCCGAATTCAGGGCCCCGGCGACGACGGCCCGGGGGGATCCGACGAAGGTATAAACGGTTCGATTAGTGGATTTACCCGAATCCACATCCAGGAGCGTGCAACCTGGGGTGCTGCGAATCGCTTCGGAAATTGCCGTTATGGTTTCCGGGTCCCTGCCCTCCGAAAAGTTGGGGACACATTCGATTATTTTTTTCATGGGCACCTGCTTCGCATCATACCTTAGTATGAAATTTATAAATAATTATAAAAGGTTGCCTTAAATATGCCTGAAAAACGCGGCAGTGTCAATTGGTATATACAGGTTAATACAGAAAGACCGTCGCCGGCTGTACCAGAGAGAATTCACACAAATGTGAATCCGCCGAGGATGGCTGCCGTGCCGCGGAGGGATGGTGAGTGTCCGGCCGGTGTGGGTACGCAGATACGGATGGCGGGTATTATCAAAAACCAGGCCCGCCGGGACTGTTCCCGGCGGGCGCCACTTTTACATTCCGGTCAGCCGATGGTGGATCAATAAATCGTCGCATCACCATCGTCCGGATGTAACCTTGTGGGCACGCTAGCCCGGGTTGCTTCTCAAGCGGCCCTTGGCCGGCTTTTCTGCCGCAGTCGCTGCATGGCCATGTTCAGGCTGGTCTGCAGCAGGCCAATGGCGCCGGACAGCTGACCGATTTCATCTTTTGATTTAATTTTGAAATTGATATCAAGTTCCCCCATACTCATGCGGGTTGCGATGCCGGTCAGCTCTCGGATGGGTTTCACCAGGGTGCGCGCCAGGAACCAGGCGATAACGACGATCAAAACGAGCGTCATGACCAGCAGGTACATGGCAATCGTCTCACTCCGTTTATATGCGGCGAGGACCTCATCTTCAGACTGCTGGATGGCCAGAATCCAACCCATTTTATTGGCCTGGGCATACCCCTGTTGCTTGATGCCCTGACTATCCGTGAAGGTAATTGCCGCCTGGGCGGGATTGCGCTTAAATGCCGCTATCAGGGGGTTGCTGTTGAAGTTTGTCTGGGCGGTAACATGTTTGTTCACCTGGTGAGCAACAACCTTGCCGGTTTCATCCACCAGGTATGCGAATCCGGTCTGGCCTTTCTTCCAGTTGGCAACCTGTTTCGAGATTGCGTCCGTCGTCATCGCCGCCGCAAGAACCCCAATGGTTTCAGTGCCCTTCTTAATAGGTACCGCAAGCACAAGGGCCGGCTTTTTAGAAGTCTTGCCGATCAGCGTCTGCCAGGCCAACGGCTTACCTTCGGCCACGCCCTTGTAGTATAGTCGGTCCGAGTAATCTTTCAGGCCTTTACCATCATTGCGAGCCATATTTATACCCTGGGTATCCAGGGTGAAGGCCAGATATATATAGGGGTACTCAGTGTGGATGGTCTTCAATACTTTTTCCTGTTTTACGGCGTCCAGGGAGGCAATCGCTTCAAGTTGAGCGGCCATCTTGAGCATCCGGACGTTTTTATCGATCCATTCGTCAACATGGCGCCCAAGGCCGTCTGCGGTCTGGGCCATCAGCAATTCCGTATCCGTATGGATTCTATCGCGGGTCTCTTTGAAAGTCATACCCAGAAACAGGCCGAACGGGACGATGCTGACTACCAGCATGGCCAGAATGACCTTATGCAGGAGACCGAAACGGACTTTACGGGTTGGCGTTGCCTGCGTCGGGGCCGTATTTAGCGTCGGGGCCGTATCTATCATCGGGGCCGGCTGGGTCGGACGGATTTCACGAGGCGGGCTGAAGCCTGCTTTGGTCACCACAATGGTTTCTCCACAAGCCTTGCAAATCAGACCGGTTTTCTGATTGGTAAGTTTTGATTCATCAATGTTGTATCGCCTTTCACACTTTCCACATATTATCTTCACGGTGTCTCCTTTTTGCTGGGGCGCCTGTCAGATAGAGCCGGTATCGCCGCCAGGGTTAGCATTTACGATTTAATTGTCCGGGGCGCGCGCTGCCCGGTTTTACGAAACCAGTTTAATCATTTCCTTCTTAAATTGGCCCTGAGCAGCCGCATCCGTAATTTCCATCGAGAGTTGGAGAATGAGGTCCGCGGCCATATTGAGGGGCAGTTCTTCACTGTAACCGGTGGCATTAAGAGCATCTTGGACGACAAACTCGCCAAAAGGTCCAACGGCCTTTACCATATTTGCCTTGAGTCCCCCGATAAAGGCAGTCCCGACCGAGGGTGCTTTGCGGGCCGCTATTTCCAGAAGGCCAAGCTTCGTCAGTTTAGCAACCGCGGGCCGCAAATTTTTAAGACGGATTCCGGCCTTATCAGCAACCTGTGAAAGGGGGAGCCGGGCGTCAATGGCCAGTAAAAGCTTGAGCATGTCGCCGTCCATGGAGAAGTTACCAATGTCTGCGGAAGGGCTCTTTTTAAAATGGGTGTTCAATAGATCTGCATCTGTTAGTTTCATTTTGGCATCCTGATATTTTTTGTTGTGGTGAACAACTCCTTTCCGCTCGAAGAATATTTCCAATATAAAACCCAAGGCTGAACTCAGTGCGGCCAGCCTCTTCGTCCCGGAAGTTTTAACGACATTCGTTAGGTGAGCAAGTTTCATACCATCGTTCCAGACAATCTTTGTATTTGTTTGCAAATTAGTTTTATCGATAAGATTAAGCCTATTACGGACTTAATTCACACTGTGTACGGCAACTATGCAGATCTGGTCCGATGGCGAAAATCAACCGCCAGGCGGCTAATTTTAGCCATCTGCTGCGGGTGGCCGATGAGGGTATGGTCCTGGGAGCGTATGGTTCAATTTTCGCCTGAATGTGTTCTGCCGGCCTTGTAAACAAGGTGGCCTATCAACGGATCACCGCTTGCCCGTAAGGCTGGCATATGTCTTGCTGTGTTCATATCCGGGCTGCAATTCAGTTTTACTCCGGAAGAAAAAAATGGGCTGGTTTGTGAAAGCGGAGGCAAAGGCCGCTGACGGCGGGTAATTCCCCCGGCGTGATCGGTTCTGTTATCTGACCCGGAATTTTCTGGCGTTTCATGGCAGCCTGAGAATGTTTACATAAAATGAAATTGTGATACTGTTAAGCAGGCCGTTAACCTCAGAAAAGATAACGATTTGGCCGCCGGTGTTAAAGTCAGCCCCGACGAATAATAACTTCGCCGGCCGGTGCTGCCTGAGGCGGATGGAAAGTCGGTTTAGTCCTATGCGTTTTGGTATTCTTAAAAAATTTATAGTCGCGTTTTTACTCGTATCGCTGATACCCTTAATTGTTTTGAGCTTTTTCGCCCGGTATAAAGTGATAAAGGTCGGGCGCAGTGCCATGGAGAGCAGTCGGGACGCAATGGTCAAGAATGCCGCTTCGCTGCTGGAAGCCCGGTCCCGGGAAATTGCCTCCCAGGTCGAACTGTTTTTGGACAATACCTGTAACGATTTAAAAACACTGGCCGCGTTTTTTCCGGATGCCGGTGTCTACCGGAATTTCAGTAAAATTCGTCAGCGCAAAATCTGGCTGCGTGCGGGGACGCCGGAGAACCCATATGAGAAGAGGGTCTTTTATCCCCTGTACCGGGAAATTTCTTTTGCAGATGCAAGCGGACGTGAGAAGATCCGGATCGTAAACGACCGCATCCAGCCGGATACGCGCGACGTGGCCGCCGCTTTTAACAGCCCATATGGGACTGAGGACTATTTCAGGCTAACCCGGGCACTCCCACCCGGTGGCCTCTATGTCTCCCGCCTCATGGGGCGTCACGTGCGCAAGGCGGAGCAGTTGCAAGGAGCCCCGGACGTGGAAAGGGCCGTTGGGGGGGCGGCGTTTGAGGGCATCATCCGGTTCGCCATGCCGCTTTACGCCAATGCCGGTGTTACCGGCGTGGTCAGTATCGCCCTCGACCATCGGCACCTGATGGCATACACCCAGCATGTCCAGCCCACCGGACCGCAGGAAGTCGTGTTTCCCAGTTATGCCAGCGGCAATTACGCGGCTCTCTTCGATGATGAGGGGTGGGTTATTACCCATCCGAAATTTTGGAATATTCGCGGCTGGGATCCGGATACCGGCGTGTTGGTCAACCCCCGGTCCCCGTCTTATAATGAGGCCAATCTGAAAAAGGGATTGATTCCATTTAATCTTTTGCATGTGCCCTTTATTCATACGAACTATCGCCATATTGCCCTGGAAGTGCTCGGAGGCAGACAGGGGGTCACCCGTACATCCAGCGTGGGCCGCGTGGACCGGGTCATGGCCTATGCGCCCATAAGATTTTCCCAGGGTGTTTACACAAAAACAGGGTTTTTCGGAGGCGTTACGCTGGGGGCCCGGACCGATACATTTTACGAAGAGGTGGAGGCGACTTCGGCCAGGATAGAGGCGACCCAGGATCGCACTGTAAAGCAGTTTATCGTGATTATCGCGCTGGCCGGCATCATTGTAGCGATTATCTCCGTTCTTTTGGCCCAGAGCTTTACCCGCCCGATTCATATCCTGGCCGGCAAGGTAAAGGAAGTTAAAAGCGGACATTATGATATCGAGGTCAACATTACCAGCCGGGATGAATTGGAAGTGCTCGGTCGTGACTTTCAGGCAATGGGGCATCAGCTTAAGAAAAACGAAGAAAACCTCGTCGATTCCCTCCGGGCCCTGGCAAGGTCCAAGGCCGAGATAGAAGAGTATAACCGGCGGCTGGAAAAACAGGTTGATATCCTTAAAAACATCCAATCAGTCGGGCATTCATTGAGCCTGACGTTTGATAGGACCGAGGTTCTGGACATCATATTGAAAAACTGTGTAGACGGCCTGGGATTCGACCGGGCGCTGATTTATCTTTACAACCCGGCAACCCAAGGACTTGAATGTGCCCTTACCTATGGCTTTTCAGAGGAGATTGCCGCAGTCGTGGAAAGCACTTCTTATGATATCAATAGCGATAATTGTTTGCACACCCGGGTGTTCAACTCCCGCCGGCCGATTCTAATCCGTGACGCGGAGTCTGATCCGCAGCTGACCGACCTGGACCGACAAGTCTTCAGGGAAAGCATGGCCACGTCATGCGTACTTACGCCTATCTATGTGGCCGACCAGAATATTGGTGTGCTGGGTGCTGATTGCGCCACCAGTCAGCGCCGGATTGCCGAGGCGCAGATGGAATCGTTGAAGATAATAGCCAACGAGGCGGCCATGGTCCTGGAGCGTACCCGTTTAATGAGCGCTATAATCAGTGAACGGGATCTCGTAGCAAGTATTTTTGCCAACATGATGAGCGGTCTGCTGGTGGTCGACCACAACGGGGTGATCTGCTCAGCGAATAGAGAATCGGAAACGTTTTTCAACGCCAACGGAACAAAGCTGGTGGGTCAGGCCGCCAACCGGGTGTTAAGCGCTTTCCCGGGTTTCCTGCTGTTTGTAAACCAGGCCATTGAGTCCTCCCAGGAGAGCTCGGGCGCGGAGATCGAAGTGGCGCTGCCCGAAGGGCCAAAGGTTTTTCTGGAGGTTGTCGTGTCCGCCTTTCAAAGGACCGATGATCCCGGTGAAAAGTCATCACTGGTTATATTCAGAGATGTCACCAAAAGAAAAAAAATGGAACAGCATCTCAACCGGTCTGATCGTCTGGTATCCCTGGGGACCCTTGCCGCCGGAGTCGCCCACGAAATCCGCAACCCACTTACCGGTATCAGCCTGCTGCTGGATGATTTGCACGACCGGATGGCCGACCGCCGGGATGAACGCCTGATGATGCAAAATGCGCTTGAAGAGATCGAGAAACTCGAGCAGATCATTACGGAACTGCTCGCGTTTGCCTCCAAACCAACCTCCCGGCCGGTTCCCAAAGACTTGAATCTGGTAATTGACAATTCTCTGTTTTTCATACAGAAACAGTGTAAGCAGCAAGGCGTGCAGCTGGTGCATGACAAAAATATACAATTGCCGCCGGTTGACCTGGACCCTGAAAAAATAAAACAGGCGATTTACAATATTCTACTGAATTCACTGGCGGTTCTGCCGGATGGTGGCCTGATTCGCATGCAGGCGCAACCCGTCGCCGGTCTTGACTTTTTCGAAGGCGGAAGTGGCGTCGAGCTCGTTATCAGCGACGATGGGCCGGGCATAAACCCGGATGACCTGAATTTTATTTTTGATCCTTTTTTTACCCGCAATCCCAAAGGGTCGGGATTGGGATTGTCCATAACCCATACCATCATTGAAGAGCATGATGGCAAAATAATAGTGGAAAGTGAGATCGGCCAGGGGGCGACTTTCAAAATCTATTTCCCCTTGTCCCAGACTGCAAAAACCTGAGTTGGAAAGGCTTAATTAAAGGGTGCCGCAGCGACCTGAAAGCCCGCAGGCGCACGCCGGGGTAACCAGCCTTCTGAGATCAGATAGATACGGGACCCAATATGGAAAATATACTGGTAGTTGATGATGAACCTTCCATCCGTAACAACCTGGAAAGAATCCTGACGGAAGAGAAGTACCATGTTACCACGGCGGCCAGTGGCAACGCGGCCCTGGAAAAATTTGGCAGATCAGATGTGGATGTCGTTTTGCTGGATCTTGACCTGCCCGACCTCCACGGGATTGAAGTTCTCCAGCGGGTCAAGGAGATTGACCCTGACATCCTGGTCATCATTGTTACGGGATTCGCTTCGGTGGAGTCGGCCGTTGAGGCCCTTAAACTAGGCGCTTATGACTATATCAAAAAGCCGTTTAAGGCCGATGTCATCAAGCTGATTATCCGTCTGGCTCTTGAGGCCCAGAATCTTAAGCGCGAAGTAAAAGTACTCAAAAAGCGCCTGGAGAGTCCCGCGCCCTTTGACATCATTGCCGAAAGTCCGCAAATGCGCCAGGCCCTTTCGCAGGTTGCCGATGTCGCCGGACACGCGGACGCCACTGTCTTGATCACCGGTGAAAGCGGTACCGGAAAAGAAGTAATTTCCCAGAGCATACACTCCATGAGCCCGCGTAAGGACAAACCGTTCCTTGAAATCAATTGCGCCACCCTGCCGGAGAATCTGTTGGAGAGTGAGCTGTTTGGTCACGAGAAAGGGGCCTTTACGGACGCGGCCCGCAGAAAAAAGGGTCTTTTTGAATCGGCAGAGGGCGGGACTGTATTTTTGGACGAAATCGGCGAGATGCCGATACAGCTTCAGGCGAAACTGCTGGGTGTTCTTGAACGTCGCCGCTTCAAAAGGCTGGGCGGCACCCGCGATATCGTGCCCGATATCCGCATTATTGCGGCCACCAATATCGATCCCCGCACGGCCATTGCGGAAAAGAAGTTCCGGGAAGACCTCTACTACCGGCTCAATGTGTTTCCGATTCATCTGGCGCCCCTGCGGGAGAGGCCGGATGACATTCTGGCCCTGTCGAAACTATTCCTGCTGCAATTTACAGAAAAGTTCCACAAGCACTTTCGTGATATTGACGAGAACGCGCTCAAGTACCTGCAGCTCTACCAGTGGCCCGGGAATGTCCGTGAACTGAAAAACGTGTTTGAGCGGATCTGCATCATGTTCGACGCGCCCGTGCTTACGGATAAGCATCTTCCGTCCGAGATTGTAAGGCACATGCAGGCCTCCGCGTTCATTGAAGTCCCCGAAAATGTGTTTGACATCGAATCGGTTGTGGACGAAGTGACCAGCCAACTGATCAGGCGGGCTATGGATCAAACCGGAGACAATGCTGCGCAGGCCGCCCGTCTTCTGGGCATTCCCCGGGGAACCTTGCGTTACAAATTGAAAAAATATGGTATCTCAGGGCATTCATGAACCGCAGGGCAAATCTAAAAACAGCTTACTGAGCAATGGCCCTTTTTCAGGGAAGTGCCATTGTGCCTGGTTGTCTGGAACAATTCGGGCAACCCATTCGGTGGTGGGCCCCCGGAGACGCATTCAAGGGAGCGGATTGTTTTGAGTATCTACACGATCGTCGCTTGTGCGGTAGGGATTGTACACAGCTACTTTGTTTTCAGGCCCGACCGCTACACCCGTTGACCTGTAGTAGGAAAACCAGATGCCGATTTTCTTTCCGGCGGGATCCAGGACATCCGACCCTTTTGACCAGTTTCGATTCCAGGCCAGGATTGCGGCAGCCTTTTTATAGACATCTTCCCTGGTTTCTATTTTTTGCCAGGTTTTGCCCTGGAATTCATACTGCGGATCGATACCCAGCACCGCGTAGGGCCGACTATTTCGACCGCAGTAATAGTAATTGTAATCCGGGAGTTCCAGCTGGTTTTTAAACGCATTCGTCAAGTCCGGGTTTGTCTTGAGGCTGCCGTAGCTCTGCATGCATCCCGGCAAAAACAATAGCACCGATACCACCATCGCTGCCGCTTTGAGGGCCCATTTAGAGGCTATTTTCATTTGCACCCTTTTGGTTAAAAACTTCATATGTATTCGTGGCGTAGTACTTTACCTTTTCATCCTGGTCGTCGACCACGTGGATATTGACCAGTTCCGCTTCCTGGACGTCAGTCGCGTCGCAACGGACGGATACACTAAGATTCCAGGCATACCGCCAAGTGGTCACATCCGAATCAAGCGGGGCACTCCCCTCCGGAGGAGAGTATCCGGTTACCAGTTGTCCGTCCACCAGCTTCTGGTACTTCACCCGGAAACCTTTGGGTTTCCGAATCCTACCGGCCTCGATGATTTTCAATCCCTCGGTTACCTTCATCCCGACTCCTTTCAGGCTTATGCTTCAGCACCCTCGGTAATCCCAGAGGCTGATTCGTCGTCGTTTTCCGGGTCAATTCCCGCAATCGGCCCCGGATACCCATTTTTAAAATGGTGAATGTCCACCTGCTGCCGGGCAGGTACGATGCCCGCATGGAATAAAGCATACTTGGCCTTTTCAAGCAGATCACACCTGGCAACCCAGTATTTGGCATTGTCCACCCAACAGCGGCCGCCCAGTTTCACGCGGCCGTCTGACGTGTCCAGGACATAGACCACCGGCCCCGGTTTTAGTTTGACGCGCGGATCGGCAATCATCATCTCTTCCAGGGTCCGCTTGGCTTTCATCAGGTCCTGGTCGTAGCGGATATTGACGTCAATTTTTACCCGCCGGGTGTCGGTGAACTGGTAGTTCATCACGATATCATCCAGAATTTTCCGGTTGGGTACGAAAAAGGTCTTGCCATCGAATGTCCGCAGGCGCGTGTTGAGGACGGTTACGGCTTCAATTTTCCCGAGAAGGTTGCCGGCTTTTACCGTCTGGCCGACTTTGAACGGCATGGTCGGTATTAACGGGCGAAAAAGAATGACAGCACCGACCGCGATCAGGGAGATGAAGGTCAGCGCAGAGATGACCGGCTCCAGTTTCAATCCGGCCTCGAGAGAAGCGGATGTGATCACGATGCCCAGTAGCAGGATACCGACGATATTGCTGATAACGGCTACAATGGTTGTATTTTTAACCACTTTCCCCATGCTGATCTTCAGATTGCGCACCACCCACTTTACCACCAGCAGGCCCACAATCAGAACAAGAAGAGACATGATCACTTCCGGGCCCTGATTCGTCATCAGTTCGCTGAATCTCTGCATTCTTGTCTGGTTATCCATTGGCTTACTCCTACTATTTTCTACGCGAAGGGTTGCCGATTAGTTGAACATTTATACAATAAAAACTACGGTATGTCCACTCGTACGGAGAGAGGGTGCTCTCAAGGGATCGTAAATTTTCAGTGGGGTTGGACCGTGGTTATAGGGAAGCCTTCAAACCATACCTCCGGAAGGCCGCTGTGAGGAAGCCAGGAAAAGCAGGTGGTCCCGCAAGCGGTAGAGAGCTCTGGTCCGGCCGTAGTATTCCGTCAGTTTATCACGGGTGGTTTCGATCCTCTCCCTGGCCTCGGATTGGCTGATGCCATCCACCACCTGGTAATCATAGGCCATGGTGATGGGGATGCCGGTGGCACGCTGGTCAATAGCCATCACACCGTAATCAGCCGGGTGGTTGAACACATCCGAGCCCTCCGGCAGAATGAAGCGGGATTCGGCCACGACGTCGATGTTTTCCCGGTTGCGGGCCACCATGGCTATGGTTTCATCCCATTCAGCCCTGGTTTCCCCCGGGAAACCGAAAAGCAGAAAAACCATGTTCAAGACCCCGGTTGCATGGGCTGCCGCCAGGACGGCCTCCACATGTTCTACGCGCAGGCCCTTTTTCATGCGGCTTAGCACCCTCTGGCTGCCGGATTCCACCCCCCACTGCATCACCCGCAAGCCAGAGGCAGCCAGGGAGGCCATCACCGGTCTGGTGAACCCCTCGGTTGGCTTGGCATAGGCCAGGTATTCCAACTCCAAGCCGGTTTTTTGAATTGCCGCAGCCAGTCGCCGGAAACGGTTGGGGTGGATCATTTCGTCGGTAAAGGTGAAAAAGCGGCTGCCGTGCCGCCGGGCCAGCTGGGCCAGGTTGGCGGCGGTGCGGGCTACACTTTCCTCACGGTAGGACTGGTAGGTCTTGTGGTGGGTACAAAAGGCGCAGCGTCCCCAAAAGCAGCCCCGGGAGGACAAGTAGGGCAACACCGGCGCTGGCGAGTGATATTCGGTCAGGGGCAGGCCGGAGAAATCAGGCGCTGGCAGAAGGTTCAGATCCGGGACCATCCCCGGTGGATTTGTGTGCACCTCCCCCCCGGACCGATAAACCAACCCCGGTACCCGGGACAGGTCCCCGCCCGGGTCTTTAAGCAGTTGCTCCCAGGCAGCTTCGCCTTCGCCGATGACCAGTGAATCCAGGCATTCCGACGGGTCTATGGGACGGCTTCCGCCGTCAAACGGTACCGATAGAGATTCATCGAACAGGATCTGGGGGCGGGGCTTCACTGTCAGGGTTGCCCCCCCAAACACCACCCTGGTTCCGGTTTGCTTGAGCAAGCGCCCGATGACCATGCCCGGCCATAGCTGCCGCATCAAAAGAATCGATATCCCGCAGAGGCCCGGGGCGAACTTCAGCACAGGGCCGGTAAGTTCGGTGATATACTCCGCAACCCAACCGGGGAAAGACGCCTGGGCCAAATACTCCCGGCTTACCTGGTCGAAAAGCAGGTTGACCCGGTCTATGAATTCAAGGTAAGCGGACAGTTGCAGGAGATAGGCGGAAACATCCACCCCCCCCGCTGCCTGCCGGGGGTTTCGCATGTAGGCAACCGCCTGGCCGGAGGCCTCGGCAAAGCGGTCCACATCCCCACCCGGCGCCTCCAGGGGCAGACGGCCTTGCCCCAGCCAGGAAAGCGCCTGCTGGTAATTGGCCAGGTTCAAGTCAAACAGGCGCAGACGGCATTTCGGCGCAACCTGGGCCGTATAGGACTGCAATACCGCAAGAGCCAGGGGCGGGCTGGTGCAGTGCATGCCGGGAGGGGCGATAAGGGCCACCCGGGAATCGCTGCCTGTATCTGAAGCTTCAGGCAATAGCATCACCGTCCACGGTCCTGGTTAGGTAAACTATAAAAACAAGCTGCAAGGTGGTTCCGGTCACCATAAATGAACTCTGGGGACGCCTGATCGCATTTGCGGCTGACCGCCCGGCTGCAACGACTGAAAAAGGGGCAGTGTTCACCCGGAGGCGGGTCGCGCTCCTCCAAGAGGAGCGTTCCGCAACGTTCGCCGGTGGTGCCGCCGAAACCCGGCTGGGCATCAATCAGGGCTTTTGTATAGGGGTGCAGGGGGGCGTTGATCACCTGATCGGCGGGGCCGGTTTCCATGAGGTGTCCCCGGTAGATCACGGCAATGCGGTCACACAGGTAACGGGCGGCGGAAATGGAGTGGGTGATGAACAGCATAGCCACGCCCAGTTTCCTGCGCACCTCCAGCAGGATGTTGAAAATCTGGAAAGAGATGGCCGCGTCCAGCATGGAGGTGGGTTCATCGGCTACGATAAACGCGGGCTTCAGAACCATGGCCCGGGCAATGGCTACGCGCTGGCGCTGACCGCCGCTGAGTTGGTGGGGATATCGATTAAGAAACTCCTCAGGGGGGGTTAACCCTGCGAATGCCAGTATGTCGCACACGCTCTGCCGGCTTGCCAGCGGATCACCGATTCCGTGGATTACCAGCGGTTCAGACACGGTGTCAAAAATGGAGAGCTGGGGATTCAGGGATTGGTAAGGATCCTGGAAAATCATCTGGACTGTCCGGCGGAAATGCGCCAGCGCGGGTCCCTTCAGCCTGAGGGTGTCGGCCCCGTTCAGGAGGATGTGGCCGGCATCCGGTTCTTCCAGCTTTACAATCAGGCGGCCGGTGGTCGATTTGCCGCTGCCGCTTTCACCTACCAGGCCGACGATTTCGCCGGCACCTACTTCCATGGACAAGTCCTGCAGCGCCACGATGGGTTGGCCGGCCTTGCCGAACAGGGACGGTTTCGAGCGATAGCGTTTGGTTACGCCGTCCAGTTTCACGATGGGTTGGTTCACGTTTTCCATGGGTTCTTATCCACTCGGGTCGCGATGGCAGCAAAAGATTTTGTGATCGGCAGAAAGCACTTGCCAGCGGGGATTTTCTTTGCGGCAGGTGTCATTGCTCACAGGGCAGCGGCCGCAGAAGCGGCATCCCGGCGGTGGATTCAACAGATCAGGTGCTGAGCCCGGTGCGGTTTGCGGCTGGCGCTGGGCCTCCATGAGGGCCTGATGGGCACCCACCAGTTCCCGGGTATAGGGGTGCCCGGGTGAATCGAATACCGCCTGCCGGTGGCCGTATTCGATGAGCTGACCCGCATACATGACACCGATGTGGTCACAGACATCCGCCACCACCGAAATATCATGGGAGATAAACAGGATGCCCAGGTTCAACTCTTTCTGGATCGTCTTTATCTCCTCAAGAATCTGGGCCTGGACGATCACATCCAGGGCGGTGGTGGGTTCATCGGCGATGATCAGGTCAGGGCGACAGGCCAGGGCCATGGCTATGACGGCCCGCTGTTTCATACCGCCACTGTACTGGTGCGGGTAGTCGGTCATCCGCTTGGCCGGAATTTCCACAAGGTCAAAAAGTTCTCTGACCTGTTCCATTGCAGACGTTTTTGAAATCCCCGGCGTATGGGTCAAAATGGCTTCGGTGACCTGATCCGCTACCCGGTGGACCGGGTTCAGGGCGTTCATGGCCGCCTGGAATATCATGGCGATTTTTTGCCAGCGGACTTCACGCAGGGCGTTTTCTGACAGCGTGAGCAGGTCATGGCCCGCAAACTGGATCGTGCCGCCGGTTACCGCTGCATTGGGGGGTAAGAGCCCCATGAGGGCCATGCCAATCGTGGATTTGCCGCATCCGGATTCACCCACGAAACCGAGGGTTTTACCCTTGTCCAGCGTGAAGGAGATCTCCTCGACCGCCCGCAAAGGACCGCGCCGGGTCTGGTATTCGATACTCAACTCTTTGACTTCCAGCAGGGTCATATCAGCGCCCGGAGTCCTCTTTGCGCAGGCGCGGGTCAAGGACTTCATCCATGGCCCGGCCCAGCATAAAAAATGAAAGTGTCAGCAGTGAAATACAGATTCCCGGCGGTAAAAGCCAGTACGGTGCCTGAAACATATGGCCGGTTTTCCAGACCCACTGCAGCATCATGCCCCAGCTGACAGTGCCGGGGTCGCCGAAGCCCAGAAAGGCCAGGGCAGCCTCGATGATGATGGCCGATGTCACCCGAAAGGTCATATAGAGCAATGACAGGGGTAATACATTGGGCATGATATGGCGGAATATGATTCGCGCATGCGAAGCGCCGGCCACCCGGGTGGCCTCGATAAAAGGCCTCTGTTTAAGTGTCAGGGTTTGGGCCCGGATGACCCGGGAAACCCCCGGCCAGCGAAAGAGGGCAATTAAAAGCACAATAGTCCAGATACTCAGCTGGCCAAACAATGATGCCAGGATCAGGACCACCAGGAGCGTCGGCATGACCATGATCATGTCCGCCAGGCGCATGAGCAGCATATCGACGCTGCGGCCCGCGTAACCGGCGATCATGCCGATGGTGGTTCCCAGGAAGATACTGATGAAAGCCGAAGAAAGCCCCACCATAAAAGCAATCCGTGCGCCGGCCAGAAGCTGGGCCAGGATATCGCGCCCGATAAAGTCGGTGCCCAGCCAGTGGCGCAGGCTGGGGCCGGTGGAGTGGGAAATATCCGGGTCCACGCCGGTCATGGGGTGATACATGGGGTCTATCAGCGGGGGGATAAAACTGCACACGGCCATCAGGGCGAAAATGACCAGCAGGCCCAAACCTAACCGGCCAATCAGATTTTCCTTGAAAATCGACCACCCTGCCTGAAAGCGCTCGATCCAGTGATGGCGGGCGGCCGGGCCGGCTGTTCGGGACCTTCTCTTTTTATTCTTGAACAAGGACATTTTACCAATCCAATATAATCAGCTGAGCGTGGAAGCGGTTTCAAAACCTCCCCGCGGTCCCAATCTCTGCGTTGGGCGTAAAATTCAAATCCTCGAAATACTGGAGTATTCCTCCGGTTTAAATGTTTCGTCCGCCTTGATCTTGGACCCGATTGAAGGTTCTGAAACCACTTCTATCAACTTCTAAACCTAAACACCTACAGCCTAATGGCCTTTAGCCTTTTAATACCTGATCCGGGGATCTAGCCAGGCGTACAGAATATCCACAATCAAGTTGGCCAGCAGAACGACGCTGGCGATCAGCAAAAATGAGGCCAGGGCCAGGGGATAGTCGTTGTTGCTGACCGCGAAGACCAGTTCCCGCCCGATGCCGGGCCACGAGAAGACAGTTTCCGTCAGGGCGCCTCCGTTTATTGAAAAGGCCAGGCTGAGCGCCACACTGGTCACCACCGGAAGCGCCGCGTTGGGTGCCGCGTGGTGATTGCGGATCACTTTTTCATCCAGCCCCTTGGCTTTAGCGGTGATGATGTAGTCTTCTTTCAAGGTTTCCAGCATACTGCTGCGCATCACCAGCAGGTAACTCCCGAAGTGAATGATAAACAGGGTCATCAGCGGCAGGGCCATGTGGTGGAGCACATCGAGAAACCTGATAAAAAAACCGTTTTCCGGGTTGATCCAGATTTCAGCGGAGATAATTCCATTTAACGGGAACCAGCCGACCTTGAAAGCGAAAAACCAGATCATCATGAGCGCCAGCCA
>CAZYGG010000058.1:0-25052 GCA_964647585.1 uncultured Desulfobacterales bacterium | reverse complement strand
ACTGAAAAGACCGACGATATTGCCCAGGGCTGCAAATACGGCCTTGCGCCAACCGTGCAGGGAGGCGTTGGTCATAATGAAGAGGACCGCCGGTCCGGGTGTTG
This sequence comes from uncultured Desulfobacterales bacterium, assembly GCA_964647585.1. Lineage (GTDB taxonomy): Bacteria > Desulfobacterota > Desulfobacteria > Desulfobacterales > CAJINA01 > CAJINA01. The sequence goes on along the minus strand of CAZYGG010000058.1, from coordinate 24,948 downwards.
CCGTGGCGACCAGAACCAGGGTCAGGTATATGAACCAGGATTGAAGTGTCATTTGAGTTTCTCTCCTCCGAACCGCTGTGTCAGGCTTGTTCCGTTACGGGCGTATATAACGCTTAATGTTTGTGTATTGCGGATGCGATCCTGCAGATGGCGTATTTTTTGTCCAATAACCATTACTATTTTCTCGTTTACTCAGGCCCCATTTTATCTGGAAGTTCGGGTACCCTTGAGAGGTTAAGGGGATATTGATTTTGAATTTGATCCATGCATCTGTCCCATTTCGCCTGACATTTATTTGCCTTAAAGCACAGTGCCTGTTGAGTTTTTTCACTTTTGTATTTCGTGATACAATTCTGGCCGCAGGCCTGTGCCTGTACCTGGCATCTGCGGTACGCGGACTTTCTGGCTGCCATGATTTTTTTGATGGCCCTGCGGGTATCCGGCGGCAGGTTTTCAATTTCAGGGATTTCAAAATGGAACTCCTGGTTACTCTGGCTGACAAAATCTCCCGGATCGGCCATGGTCGGAACGCTCATCAGGCCCATTACCAGCGTGGTTACGCCTATGGGGAGAAGGGCTTTCATTTTTTGACTATTTCATCTGGCCACTTGTCCCGGACGTTCTCTTCACCGGAATAATAGCGGACTTTTGAATCGGCCTTGAAAATGTCCATGGCGGGCAAGATGTTTATCTTGTCCGAATCAGGGTATTCACACACATCCACATTGGCCCGGGTGCGTATGTCCACGTATATGAAGGGTTCATCACAGTGGTTGTAGATCTGGTGAGCGCCGGGAGGGCCCTCCGCAAAGAAAAGCAGGTCCCCTTTTGCTATGGTCGCATATCCCTCCGGTGAACGTAGCGTGGCTTCGCCGGACAGTATGATAAACAGTTCTTCCGCATTCCGATGAAAATGGTACGGATACGAAAACTTTGCCGGTAAAAGTGACTTGATATCAAAATGCAAATATTTTGATTTGGCTATCTCTTCCAGCTGCGGACTTGCGTTCCAGGCGAAATCCGGGATCGGTGATCTGTTTTTTTCCATGTTTAACTCAGAGGGTTTGAATATGAGTGGCATTGAAGTCTTCTCCAGCTAAGTGTCTGTCAGTTTTAACTGAAATTGGCGTTGATGTAGGCCTTAAGGGCTTCCAGCTGGTGCTGGTGGGCGGTATCCAGGTCCCCGGCGGCGGCCAGCGTTTTAATTTCTCCCAGCGCCCGGGCGGGCGTACGGCGTTCCTGGTCCCGGAAATCGGGCATGCCGGGTTTGCCGGGAGGTGGGGCGACTTTCTGCATGAAAGCTAAGGCGTCTTTTTTCAGGCTTGTGGAAGATATATTTTCGGGAAAATTCCTGAACAGGGCCCTTTGCGCCAGTTGGTGCAAGCCCTTATCTTTGAAGCGTTTGATGAGTGCCGGTTTCTCCTTCAGCGGGGCGGCGTGGAAGGCACGGCACACTTCCTGGTCGGCGTTTGACCAGAAACCGCTTTGGTAGAGTGCGGCATCTACATCGAGGTCCGGGATTACCGGGTATCGAAAATCCGCGTGGTACCGGACAATCTCCTGGAAGCGTTCCGGGTTATCCTGGAGCCATTGCAGGTTCGCACTGGTAATCTCCCTGCGTTCCGGGCTGATTTTTTCCCAGTAGCGATCCAGAGGCGGGAGAATCAATCCCGGTTCGCCGGCCTTCTTGCGGATGACCCAGGTGTTTTCAGCGATGGTCTCCGTTTCCACCTTCTGGAGGTCGGGCAGGTCCAGGCGCAGCCAGAGGGTTTGGTTTTTATAGGCATTTGAACCGCCCATAAAAAGGATGGGTGCCTGGAAATTATTTTTAAACCCCATGGCGCTGGCTGCCAAAAGGCCCAGCCGGTGCGGGCCGGAAGTGGATTCAAAATGCATTGACAGTGCTTTCATGCGTTTTGTATCGGTGGCCTTGTCAAAGTAGCCGGACAGGTAGTCCCACACTTGGGGGGTTGCCTGCAGGCGGCGGGCCAGGGCGACTGTGGCCCTGACATCGACAAGGGCGTCATGGGCCTGCCCCTCGGCCAGTTGATTGAGCGTATTGATATGTTCCAGCTTGATGGAGGGCTGGCCTTCGTTATCAGGCCATTTGAGGACCTCCCGATTGTAGAGCCAGTAAATAACCACCATAGCCAGCAGGTCCATACGGAAACAGCCGTTGGCATACTGGTGGGTGTAAGGCGGCAGCAGGTTTCGGTAAAAGGCAAATCTTAAAAACTCGTCATCGAAACCCAGAGAGTTGTACCCGATGGTGACGGTTCCGGGCGTATTGAAAAGTCGGTGAATGGTGGCCATGGCCTCGAATTCGCAGGGACCACCGGTCAGGTCGGTGATGGGGATGCCATGGGTCAGCATGGCGGCGGGTGAGGGGATGACATCCGGTCTCAGCCGGATCTTGATATTGTGTTCTTCGAGCGGTTTAAGTGCGTTGTCGGTCCGTATGGCCGCAAACTGGATGACCTGGTCGAACGTCCGGTTCAATCCCGTCGTCTCCAGGTCATAGAAAAGGTAGCTGTTCATTTACACCATTCTGTGGGAAACCTTTATAATCATAGGAAAGGTTGCCTTGCTTTTGGCCCCGCCGGTGGTGATGCCTTCGATGTTTTCGGCGACCGAAAGAACATTGCGAAGGGGAAAGGAGAAAACCGTTTCGTCATCTTCCACTTGAACACTTAAGTATTCGTTGTTGACGCTGAGCAGAGTGACGGCCTTAATCACTGTGGGGACATCGTAGTTCATACCCACGGATTCACCGATATAGGGTTGCATGAGCTCTTTGATGCTGGATTTCGGCTTCAGTAGATTATTGAGTTTCTCTGCCCGGCGGGTCTCTTCTTGTTCTTTGGCCTCCTGCTCACGTCTCTCTTTGTTAAGGCGTTCTTGTTCCGCCTGGCGCTTCTTTTCTTCCTCCAGTGCATTTTGAGCTTCTAAGCGCTCTTTCTCTTCCTGCTCCTTTTTGAGTCGATCCTGTTCCTTTTCAAGTTCGGCCTGCCGTTTTTTCTCTTCCGCGGCTTTTTTCTCGGCTTCGATGCGCTCTTTTTCTTCCTTTTCCTGGCGCAGTTTCTCCTGGTGTTTTTTCTCTTCCGCTGCCTTTTTTTCGGCCTCGATCCGCGCTTCTTTTTCCTTACGCTTGCGTTCGGCCTCTTTCTTTTCAGCCTCGATCCGTTCTTTTTCTTCCTGTTCTTTCCGCAGGGCTTCCTGTCGTTCCCGTTCTTTCCGTAGGGCGTCCAGGCGTTCTTTCTCTTCCTGCTTCTTGCGTTCGGCCTCTTCTTCCTGTTTTTTCAGAAGCTCGTTTTTGAGTTCGCCGTGTCGTTTTTTCAGGTCAAGTAGTTCTGCCAGCTCCTGGGCTTTATCCGGATCGTCTTTGAACTCCTGTTCTGTCGACTCATAGCATTTTGCGAATACAACCCCGCACTTGATGCAGTCATCGGTAATCGGGGAGTTCATATGGCCGCATTTCAGGCACGGGATATTGTATTTGGCTTCCTCGGCGGCAGCCGCGGCGGCCCTTTCAGCCTCTTCTTTTTCAAGCCGGGCCTTTTCCTGCTCGGTGGAGAAAATGTCAAAGGTGATGCCACAATTTTCACAATCGCCGGCACCTTCCGGATTGACATGTCCGCATTTGGGGCATTCATTTGGTGAGGCCATTCTAGCGCTCCTGTTTTTGGTTGAAGGTAGGAATGAAATCAAGCCGCTAAACGCATCGTAGAATTATATTTTTATAAAAAAAATAGCACTTTGTCAACTTTGCAGTATCCGGTCGGCAATTGCCTCCCCCATTTGGGAGGTTGTTACCGACGCTTCATTGTCGGTGGCAATATCACCGGTTTTGATGCCTGCGTCGAGAACAGCACTTACGGCCGCATCAATTGCCGCGGCAGCATCCGGGAGTTCGAATGAATATTTCAGCATCATGGCGGCAGACAAGACCTGGGCGATCGGGTTGGCAATGCCTTTGCCCGCGATGTCCGGCGCGCTGCCGCCGGCCGGCTCGAACAGGCCAAAGCGATTTTCATTGAGGCTGGCGGAAGGCAGCAATCCCATGGATCCGGTGAGCATGGCGGATTCGTCTGAAATGATGTCGCCGAACATGTTGCCGCACAGCATGACATCAAATTGATGGGGGTCCTTTACCAGCTGCATGGTGGCATTGTCCACGTACATATGGTCAAGCTGAACGTCGGGGTAAGCCTGGGCCACTTCCATGACCACCTCACGCCAGAGGACCATGGTCGTCAGCACATTGGCCTTGTCAATGGAAGTGACTTTGCTGCTGCGCAGACGGGCGGCTTCAAAGGCCATTTTCGATATGCGGGCGATTTCCCGGCGGGTGTAGACCATGGTGTCAAAGGCCTTTTCGTCAGGGCCGCTGCCGTCGCGTCCCTTAGGCCTGCCGAAATAGATACCGCCGGTGAGTTCCCGGACACAGAGAATGTCGAAGCCGTCGCCTACGATTTCCGGTTTCAGGGGGCTGGCCGCGGACAGTGAAGGATAGATCTTGGCCGGCCGCAAGTTGCAGTAAAGACCGAAATGCTTGCGCAGGGGTAAAAGCGCGCCGCGTTCCGGTTGCTGTGCGGGCGGCAGGTTTTCCCATTTGGGGCCGCCGACACTCCCGAACAGGATGGCGTCGCTGGCGGCACAGGCCGCCAGGGTCTCGTCGGGCAGAGCCTTGCCATGGTTGTCAATGGCGCACCCACCCACATCGGCATAGGTGTATTGAAATTCAACACCGAACTTTTCCTGAACTGCATCAAGAATTTTTACCGCCGCCTGCATCACTTCAGGGCCAATGCCGTCGCCGGCCAGAACTGCTATCTTCTTCATTATTTTTTACCCTTCTTGAACTTTTGTTTAAGACCGGAAAACACGGCCAAGTGGAAATATTTCCTTTGCTAACGGGCATATAGCAGTTTGCCGGTGGATGCGTCAAGGGGGGGAAGGCAAGAGGTCGGTAGCCAGATGTCGGAGGACGGAAATGAAAACCAACTTTAGGCGGGGGCTGCTTTGCGAGCCATCCGTCATCCGACATCTGGCTACCGACTTCTTGTCCTTATAGATTCCCCGCCAGCGACAGCTGGTTCCGATTCACCGTCAGGTGCAGGTCCGGGTTGACGTATTCGTGGTGGCCCTTGCGGAAAGGGATGTAGACCAGCAGGTGGCTTTGCGGTTCCACTGTAAGGTCGGACAGTTGCGGCAGCAGCCTTCCCGGTGGCTTGATGAATCCGGCCATGTTGACCTTCAGGGTTTCCATGGCTTCGGATACCGGCAGGGAGACCGGGTAAAGCGGACCTTTGGGCAGGATCGAGGAGGCCTTGTTGCCCGGCTGCACCAGGGTTGTTTTCGTAACCAGGTTCAGAAAAGTGCGGGGTCGTACCTTGAACGCCGGCGACCAGAAGCGAAAAGGCCGTTCTTCATATTCGGGCAAGACGGCCAGTGGCAGATTGGCGATCCGGACCAGGTCGGCGTAAGAATCCAGGACGATGCCTTCTACCCGGGCCCGTAGGCGCCAGAAAGGCAGGTAAACCATTTTTCCATAATCACCGGAAAGGTAGGCAAAACGGATTTGCCGCAGTTTCTTTTTGCCGGGATACCAGACCGAGTTGCAGTTATTGCAGACCAGGGCGTGGGAATTGCGTTCACCTTCAAGATCCCACCCGCAGGACGGGCAAAGGGTTGCCACAAAGCGGGTTTCCCAGTTCGGGCGGCCGCCCTCGAAGGCCTCAAGGTCACCGGCGTTGCCGGCTTTGGGCAGCGGTTGGTTGAGGACTGCGTCGTAAATGCGGTCCTCCACGTAAAAGGGAGCGAAGATAAGGCTGATCGATTCACCGATATGGGCCTGGGTAAACAAGGGGCTTTTGAGGGCGGCATTGGCCCTGCGCATGAAAAGATCCAGGACCTCGCTGTAAGGGACCCGGGGTTGGAGGAAACGCCCTGGCGTCTCCGGTGTTACGAATTGGAGTTTCATCGCCTGGCTGCGCAAGCCGAGGGAGACCGGAAAATGGGGGGATTGCAGCGCCTGCCGGCTGGCATCCATGAATTTGTGTACCACACCCCCGGTCAGGCTGGTGAAAATCATGCCCTTGAATCGCCAGTAGGGCACGTAGACCAGCTGCTTGCCTGCGGGCGCCCGGTGGGGGAGCATATACCGGTAAAAGAGCTGGGACATCAGGTAGGATTTGACCCGACAGAAGCCGCAGGTGAACAGCCGGTCGGTCTCTATCAAGGTAATCGGCGCCCCGCACTGGGGGCATTGGTGTTCAATAACAAGATCGATGGTGGTTTACCCTTTTCAGTTTTCTCTTGCTCTTGATCGTAATCTGGTTTTATTCCATGCCGTCATGCCGGGCCCTGATCCGGTATCCATTGGTTTTCCGCTTTTTCTCCTCCCCCTTGACGGGGGAGGTCGGGTGGGGGTGCTGTTGGGTTTGTCTCGGTGTTGTCTGAAAAGGGTTGCCATACCGGCAGGTCACCCTCCCCCAGCCCCTCCCGTCAAGGGAGGGGAGCTACTTTCACCTGATTTTTTGAAAAAATCAGATTTGCGGAGCGAACCAAACGCTATCTCACACGGTATCGCTGATATCGGGTTTCATTCCATTCAACCGCTATAATGCCGGGGCATCATTCACTCTGTACCTGGTTCTTTTCTCCGCATTGATTGCAGTATATTGACTCCGCCAGATTCTCCTCCCCGCACTGCTCGCAGTTCCACGGCCGGGGTTTTTCATCGGCCCGGTGGCCGCAGCGGGAACAAAAATTCGCGTTGGGGGCCAGGTTTTTACTGCAGTTCGTACATTGGGTAAACACCAGCTGCTGGTGTCCGCACAGGGGGCAGAATTTGGCCTCCTGCGGGATGGTGCCGCTGCATTCATGGCAGGCGGCGGTTCCGGGCAGGGCCGCCTTGCCGGCCTGGGCAGCCGGCCCGATCCCGGTCCCGGCAAAATACTGCGCGAACATGGCCGGCATCATCAGGCCGAGGCCGGCGCCCATGGCGTCGCCGGTCATTCCGCCTTCGGATTCGGCCGCGGCCTCCATGGCCATGGCGGCTTTCATCTGCATGAACTTGTTCATATCCTTGAAAACTTCCATCCGGCTGCGGTCGTCCATGGCCTGCTGGACTTCGGGCGGCGGGGTGACCGAGTTCATGTACAGGTGGGTCAGGTGCAGGCCGAAATGGCTGAAGTCTTTCTGGAGCCGCTCAGTCAGGGCCTGGGAGAGGTCGTCATACTGCGCGGGCAGGGTGAGAATTGAATCTATGTTCTTGCCCATTATATCATTGAACCGGGAGACGATGACCCGGTTGAGATACTCTTCGATTTCCCCGGTGGTGTAGATACCCTGGGTGCCCGCCATGCGGTTGATGAAAAGGACCGGCTGGAACACCTGGATGTTGAAGACGCCGAAAGCCCGCAGGCGGATGAGCCCCAGCTCTGAATCCTTGAAAGCCACCGGATCGCGGGTGCCCCATTTCAGGTTGGTGAACGTTTTCAGGTTTACGAAATAGACTTCGGCCCTGAGCGGGCTCTTCATGGCCCAGGGGACACTGAGAATTTTGGTCAGGATGGGGATATTGCCGGTTTTGAGGGTGTGCCGGCCCGCGCTGAAGGCCTCCACGGCCTTGCCTTTATAGAAAAAGACGGCCGTCTGGCTTTCCCGTACGGTCAGCTGGGCGCCCCACTTTATCTCCCCGGAACCCTTTTCCGGCATCCGGTGAACGAGCTGGGTACCGGTTTCATCAAACCACTCGAAATTTTCCAAGAAAACGAGGTTATCGGATGTCATGCCTGCTCCTTGCTGATTTTAATTCCACTTTCAGGATGAATGTTAAATTTATCAACGAAATCGCTATCGAAATCGGGATCGAAATCGGGAACCGGGTTTCGTTTTCGATCCCGATTCCGATCTCGATTTTTTTGATCCACGCTGCAGTGACTCACTGTATATCGATCTGTTCCGGATTCATCTGCACCCGGGCATATTCAAGGTGCAGTTTGTTACGCAGGAAGATATCCAGCACTTCCGGATCCAAGTGTTGATCTTTTTCCATGAACCCCAGAATTTTAATGGCCTGGGACAGTTGCATCGGTTCCTTGTAGGGGCGGTCTTTGGCGGTCAGCGCCTCGAAGATATCCGCCACCGCCATTATGCGGGACTGCAGGGAGAGTGCATCACCGGAAAGCCCACGGGGATAGCCGGTGCCATCTATCTTTTCATGGTGGCCGCTGGCGTATTCGGCCACCTGTGACAGCTTTTTGGGAAAGGGCAGTTGCTTGAGCATCTTCAGTGTCATGGTGGCGTGGTCCTGGATTTTATCCCGCTCGGCTGCAGTCAGGGATCCCTTGCGGATACAGAGGTTTTCGACCTCATTGGCGGTCAGATAGGGCTGCTCGGCGCCGTCCAGAAAGTAGGTTTGCGTTCCGATATGCCCGATCCGGTCGATGCTGTCATCTTCCAGGAACTCACCCGGTGAATTGCACGTTTGAATAAACGCCAGGTCATCCCTGAGCTGGGCCAGCTTCTCAGTGCACTTCGCGTCAATGCGCTCAAGCGCCTGAATGTCGGGTTTGCCATTGGAAAGCAGTTGAATCTTTTGGTTTAAAAAGCGTGTACGGATCTGTTCGGCGATCAAATTAAACCGGGTTTCGATCAGGTGGATGCGATCGAAAATGGTTTCAACCTTGGTTGATTTGTTGACCACATACTCCGGGGTTGTAATTTTGCCGACGTCGTGCATCCAGGCGGCGATGCGCATCTCCTCAACTTCATCTTCGTTGAAGAAAGTGTCCTTGAAAGCACCCGCTTTATCTGCGTTTACGGCATCGGCGATCATCATGGTAAGCTCGACAACCCGGTCGATATGGCCTCTGGTGTACGGGGATTTTGCGTCAATAGCGGTGGCGATGCTGCGGATGAAAGCGTGAAAAAGGTTTTTCAGGTCCTGGATCAGCTGGGTGTTGGTGAGCGCCACCGCTGCCTGGGAAGCCAGTGAACCGATGAGGTCGACGTATTCGGGTGAGAAGGCCACCACCTCGCCGGTGTCGCGGTCCTGGGAGTTGAGCAGCTGGAGCACACCGATAATATCGTTTTCATGGTTTTTCATGGGGATCACCAGCATGGATTTCGACCGGTAGCCGGTGGATTCGTCATATTTGCGCGGGCCGGTAAAATCGAAACCTTCGGCTTCGTAAACATCGGGAATATTGACGATGTTGCCGGTAATAGCCGTATAGGAAGAGACATTGGCGTGATTCGGATGGCCCTTATCATCAAATAGCGGGACTTTAGGCAGGGTCTGCTCAATGGCTTGGGTGCCGCCCATACGGGTATTCATGGAATCATTCTGTAGAATTTCGAAACGCAGGTACTTTTTATCATCCTCCATGATGTAGAGCGTGCCTGCGTCGGCATTGGACAGGTCCCGGGCCTGGTCGACAATGTTTTCCAGCAGTTTGCTGATATCCTTTTCAGAGGAGAGCGCCAGCCCGATCTGGGTCAGCTGCTTGATGTGCTTGATCTGGTTTTCCGCGTAAAGTTTGACTTCACCCAGTACAGACTTTAGCAGTTTGTTCAGGCGCCTGTCATTGGAAAGGTTTTCAAAGTCGATTTCATCCGCGATGGGATTCGAGGGTAGATACGCTTTGACCGGAGTCTGTTCTTCTTGCATGGCCTCCCCCTGCTGGATAGACTTACGCTTGGCGGTACTGTTTAATTTGCAGCCCTGCGAACGAGCGTACGCAAACATAGATTCATCACACGGCCGTGCCGGTACAAGTGCGACTAACAATATAGTTTAAAAGAATATAGAGAATCAAGCAACCTGAATTTCAAAGGCCTTCAATCCGGCAGAAGCATTCATGGTAGGCAGCGTTGCCGCCCATGTCCGAGACCTGGATTTGGGTGAGTGTATTTACCGAACCGCTTTTGTGCCACCAGCCCTGGTAAACCACCACCAGATTTGGCAGGATACCGTCATCACGCGCAACGGTGACCTGGAGGCGGCCGGCCGGTGAAGAGAGCCGGGCGGTCTGACCGTCTTTCAATCCATACGCTTGCAATGACGTTTTGCACAGGTGGGCGGTCGGGGCCGCATCCGTAAAGGCAAAATGTTGAGAGTGCATGGATTGCCGGGCATGCGGGGTTAAAAGTCGCAGCGGAAAGGCCGTAGGCGGTTGGGAAGGAACGGCAAGTACCGGCAACGCTGAGAGCCCATCCCCGGCGGCTTTTTGGGAATAAAGCTCATACTTGCCGCTGGGCGTCAGGAACTTTCCAGCCCGCCAGGGAATCCGGCTGCCGGGAAGGGTGACGGACGTGTTGCAAATGGTATCCCAGGTGATGTCAAATTGCGTGTTTAGCGGCTTAACCGCGCGTTTTAAAAAGGTGGTCTGGTCTATGTCGGGGTACCCTTTGAGGCCCATCTGTCTGGCCAGGCGTCGAAAGAATTCAAATTCACCGATGACGCCATCCGGCGGCGGTACGGACGGGCGGGAGTAGTTCAGGCAGGGGGAAAACATGGAGGAGACCACGATATCCTCTTCCTCCAGGATGCTGGTGCAGGGGAGCACGATATCCGCATGCCGGGCGGTGTCGGTCATAAACATGTCAATGACGACTTTGAAATCAATCCGGGAAAAAGCCGCCGTGGCCCGGTTGACGTCCGGCATCTGGACCAGGGGATTGGCCTTGGTAATAAAGATTCCTTTGACAGGGGGATCTTCGGCGGTTTCCAAAAAGTGTGAAAACCGCGGCAGGCTGAAAACACGGCGGTTTACAGCCGCCTTTGCGCTGGCGGCCAATTCGCCTTCTATAAAACGGGCCATGTACCGGTTGGCGTAATTTACCCCGCCGCCGCTGACGCCGATGTTGCCGGTGAGGGCTCCCAGTGCGTCAATGCAGCGGACCGTATTGCCGCCGTTGGTGTACCGCTGCAAGCCGTAGCCGACCACGATCGTGGATGGTCCCCTGCGGGCATAGGTTTCTGTGAGCCGGTGCAGGCTGGGACCGGTGACCCCGGTGATCTGCCGAACGTCCTCCAGAGAGACGCCGGCCAGGTAGTCTTGAAAGGCCTCAAACCCGACAACGTGATTGCGGAGAAAGGCGGCATCTTCCCAGCCGTTGTCCAGGATGATCTTGGCCATGCCCAGGGCCAGGGCCCCGTCACTGCCCGGGCTTACCGGAATATGGGTACCGGCGAGGCTGGCCGAAGCGGATTTTACGGGGTCGATGAGGACCACCTGCGCGCCGTTTTTGCGCGCCTGGTTGATGAAGCCGACCAGGTGCGTGTTCGTATAGACCGGGTTCCGGCCCCACAGCAGGATGGTCTTTGCCCGGCCGATATCCTCGGGATGGTGGCCCCGGGCCTCGCCGAAATCATATTTCTGGGCAGCCATTCCGGCCGCCCAGCAGAGACTGCCCCTGGGAACGGTGACACCGCCAAAATAGTTAAAAAACATCCGGTCGGCGGTTTTGGCGATACCCCCATAGCCGGAGTCGCTGTAATGCATGACCGCCGTGCTGCCGTGGGTGCTTTTTATGCGGACAAGTTTTTCCGCGATTTCGGCCAGGGCATCGTCCCAGGAGATGGGTGACCATCCGTTACCCTGTTTTTTCAGCGGGGTTGTCAGCCTGTCCGGGTGGTATACACGTTCCAACAGCTTTTTACCTTTGGTACAGACCCGGCCACGGGTAACCGGATGATGCGGGTCACCCTGGATCCGGGTTACCCGGCCATCCGACACCGTGGCGATCAGTCCACACAGGTCGAAACAGTCCATGGGACAAGCAAAACGGATTTTCTTTTCCATCCTTTATCTCCGACAGCTCATTGGAAAGCAACCTTACACAATTCTTCTCCAAATGAACAGGGTCATGCTTGCGTTTTTTCCACCACTTGCGGTATTAGAAGCGAGGATTCGAGGGGCCAGGGATTCAAGTGGAGGGTCAAAAGCCAAACAATTAAACCAAAAGGATGCCCATGTCGAAATCCAGACCCGCACAAAGTGCGAAAAGATCCATGGTTCTTGTTTTCCACTTGAACCCTCGCCCCCTTGGCCCCTTGAACCCTTGGAGCTTCTTATGAACCTGATCGGCATCATTATTCTGGTGACGCTTGCCGTTGATTTCCTGCTTAACTTCATGGCTGAGGCCCTCAACCTGCGTGCGCAGACCCATGAACTTCCCGAGGGGTTTAAAAGCGTGTATTCCCCGGAAAGGTACCGCCAATCCCAGGATTACCTGCGATCCCGGACCCGGTTCGGCTGGGTGACCGCCACTTTTGATCTCGGGCTGCTGCTCCTTTTCTGGTTTGCCGGAGGTTTTGAATGTTTAGACAGCCAGGTGCGCCAGTGGGGGTTTGGCCCGGTCATAACCGGTACACTGTATATCGGTATCCTGTTGGCACTCAAGGCCCTGCTTGACCTGCCCTTTTCACTCTACAGCACCTTTGTGATTGAAGAACGTTTCGGCTTTAATACAGCGACGGTGCCTACTTTTATAGCGGACCGTATCAAGGGCCTGTTGCTTGCCGTCGCCATTGGCGGTCCGGTTCTGGCGGGTGTCCTGGCGTTTTTCGAATATGCCGGCAAAGATGCCTGGTGGCAGTGCTGGTTGGCGGTGACCCTTTTTACGCTGGCGTTGCAATACATCGCCCCCACCTGGATTATGCCCCTTTTCAATAAGTTTGAACCCTTGGAAGAGGGCGAGCTGAAAACAGCCATCCTGGCCCTGGCCGGCTCTGTGGATTACCCGCTGAAGAATGTGCTGGTAATGGACGGGTCCCGGCGATCTAAAAAATCCAACGCTTTCTTTACAGGGTTTGGGAGGAACAAGCGGATCGCGCTTTTCGACACATTGATTGAGCAGCATACCCCCGCTGAGATGATAGCGGTACTGGCTCACGAAATCGGACATTTTAAACGGCACCATATCAAGCAGATGATGGCCGCTTCTATCCTGCAGATGGGGAGCATGTTGTTTTTGCTCTCTTTTTTTATCGGGTACCCCGGGTTGTTTGATGCCTTTTTCATGGGGCAGCCATCCGTCTACGCGGGGATTTTATTTTTTGCCCTGTTGTTTGCACCCCTGGATTTTTTTGTGGGCCTGGGCCTGCACAGCCTGTCGCGCCGGAATGAATATGAAGCCGACCGGTTTGCCGTTTCCGCCACCGGCAACCCGACGGCTCTGGTGACAGCCCTGAAAAAATTATCCGCCGATAATCTTACGAACCTGACGCCGCACCCCCTGTATGTGTTTTTGAACTATTCCCACCCGCCCATGCCGGCGCGGATCCGGGCAATCTTAAACTATTCGATGGCAGATCAAAAGGGTTCCCGGGTCAGGTCAGGGGAAGTTTAAAACAGGGTTTAGAAGCCATCTCAAAAAAGTCTTTTAGCCCAATCTCGGCGTTGGGCGCTCGGTTCAAATCCTCGAAATACCTGATGTATTCCTCCGGTTTAATCCTCGCGGCCGCCTTGACCTTGAACCAAAATCCGTTTTTCGAGATAGCTTCCAGTAAAATAGTGGTTGCACGATTTGACTTTATTTTATAATGAAAGTGGGTCAGCTTTCGGGCCAGGCGTTTCCGGAAAGTAGTGCGGCCCTGAGTGACGTTTTCTTCAGAAGGGTGAAGGAGTGCCCTGTCTGCCTGGTTTTGAATACTTGGAGTCGGTCCGTGTCTTTCTTAAATTCACGAGGAGGTCAAAGAGGATGAACAGAGTATTGGTGGTCCTGTTGAGTTTGATGCTGGCAAGTGTTGTCTGTTTTTCCAGTTCATTTGCAGATGAGTTGTGTGTACCCATGGGCACCATTGAGCTGTCCGCTCCCGAAGGTGTCGAGGCAAAACGCGCTGCGGTTGATTTTCCCCATTCGGATCATTTTAAAATCAATTGTAATCAGTGCCATCACACCTGGGACTATGGGATTGAGATCAAGAGCTGCATGACCTCCGGTTGTCATGATCAAAACCAGGCGCCTGAAAAGGGTGATAAGATCCTCTATTACAAGGAGGCCTACCACAAGGCCTGTATCGGCTGCCACAAGACCATCCAGGAAAGAAACAAGGCCCTGGAAATGGCCAAGGGCTCAATGAAGGGCCAGCAAGAAAAAACCGGGCCCACCGGCTGTGTGGCGTGTCATCCGAAAGACTAAGCATCCTGTTTGCAATGTAACCATCCGCCGGTCGGGCAGGGCTCCTGTCCGATCGGCGGACCCATGGCTGCCGCTGGCCGGCGGAACACCGGCTGCTGTTGCGGTTATGGATTAAAATGGTTACCCCCGAGGGTTGCTGCCGCCCTTATCCGAAGACCCTTTCCTCGACAGCCCTGTTTCCTCAGACGGGAGACCCTTGAAAAAAATTAATATTGATCAATTTGTCGAAACATTGAGCCATGCGTATAAAAACTGGCAGGCGCCTGTTATCACACTGATTTCAAATAAAGGTGCCACACCGTTTGAGGTACTGGTTTCCACGGTGCTGTCCCTGCGGACCAAAGATGAAGTGACAGCGGTCGCATCGGCGCGTCTTTTTAAGCGGGCCCGGACACCCCGGCAGATACTGGGGCTGGATGAGGAAGAATTGAAACAGCTTATCTATCCGGTGGGCTTTTATATAACCAAGGCGCAGCGGCTCAAGCAGATAAGCGCCATCCTGCTGGACCGCTACGATGGCCATGTGCCGGATACGCTCGACACACTGTTAGAACTGCCCGGGGTTGGCCGCAAGACCGCCAACCTGGTATTGATAGAGGGATTCGGCAAAGAAGGGGTTTGCGTGGATACCCATGTCCACCGGATCAGCAACCGGGTTGGCTATGTGAAAACAACCCACCCGGATAAAACCGAATTGGCGCTGCGCCGGAAACTGCCCCGTAAACACTGGGTCAGGTACAATGAGTTGCTGGTGGCCTTCGGCCAGGTAATCTGCCGGCCGATATCCCCCTTTTGCAGCCGATGCCCGGTGATCAGGATGTGCCGGCAGGTAGGGGTGGACCGGACAAGATGAGACCTTTGAAAAACACCCCCTTTTGCCCCATTACGGCGTTAGGCTAAAATTTTAATCCTCGAAATACTCAATGTATTCCTCCGGTTAAAATTTTCGCCCGCCTTGTACTGAAACAAAATTGGGCATTTTTCAAAGGTCTCAAGATAACTGTCGGCTTGATAAAATGTTTACGAATGACTATGCTGTCCGGCATAGTTTTCCTTACAGAGGATGAGCCATGGCTGAGATTGAAGGCTGCATTGTCGAAGCAATTGAACTTATGGAGCATTTTATCGCTGAGGTCACCGGTAAAAAGCCGACCAGAGAGGAACTGGCCAGGAGTTTAAAGCGGTATTTCATCCTCAATGAACTGAAAGACCAGATTGTCTGGCAACGGGACAACCCGGACCTTTGAATAGTAAGGGTTCAAGGGGCCAAGGGGTCAAGGGTCAAAAAGCAAAATAGGCTGAAGGGCCCAACAGGGAACATCCAATAACCAGGTGCGGAGATAACAATGAGCATAATTGGCAAAGTCGTAGGGGGTACCATCGGGTTTGCCCTGCTGGGGCCGCTGGGCGCCATCGCCGGGGCTGCTTTCGGGCATGCATTCGATAAAAGCGATGACAGGTATCTGGAGGGCGGCGGTGCGGGCAGCCCCGGTGTATCGGCCGGGGAACAGGCTCAGTTCATGTTTTTTGTGGCGGCCTTTTCAATGCTGGCCAAACTGGCGAAAGCAGATGGCCGCGTATCCAAAGAAGAAATTGATTCCATTGAGAAATTCATGCTTTATGACCTGAACCTCGATCCCCAGGGGCGCCAGGTGGCCATGAATATTTTTCAAACAGCGGTTCAATCTCCGGAAACATTTGAAAGCTTTGCCCTGCAGTTTTACGGCCAGTTCAGCGGCCAGCCGCAAATGCTGGATCTAATGATCGATATCATGCTGCGGGTATCGCTGGCGGACGGCGCCATGAGTCCGGGTGAGGAGAAGCTGATTTTATCGGCGGTCCGCATCTTCAACTTCAGCGAGGATCATTACCGCCAGATCAGGTCCCGCTATTTCAAGGAGGTTGACAAGTACTACGCCATCCTGGGGTGTTCTCCGGATGAACCGGATGATCAAATTAAAAAACAGTACCGCAAAAGGGTGGCTGAATACCACCCGGATAAAATTGCTTCCAAGGGGTTGCCGGAGGAATTCACCAAGTTTGCCGCGGAAAAATTCAGGGAGATTCAGGAGGCCTACGAAAAGATTAAAAATGAAAGGGGGATAAAGTAGGAAATTCATGGAAATGAATTTCCGGTTTTAGGTTTTAAGTATTAGGTGTTAAGAAAAAACCTGAGATAACTGATATTAATATAATTATTATTAAAGTGTTGCTGTAAGTATTATAGCCCCGGTAAGGCGGCTTTTGTCTTGTGCTTAATTGGGTTTTGGTTCTCCACTTGAACCCTCGGCCCCTTGAATCCTTGAACCCTTAAGCTTCTTGAATTTCCGCCAGGCGCTCCACTAGTTTTTCTTTTACCGAACGGATATCCTGCTCCAACAGGGTCAATTCTTCCACGCGCGTCTGAATTTCCAGCAATTTCCGGTCTCCATATTCCAGGGCCTTTTTGATCTGGTCCGCCTCATTCATGTCGATGTCGTTCATGCCCATCATTTCCGAGATTTCATCCAGGGAGTAGCCGAATCGCTTGCCGCGCAATATAAGTTTCAACCGGGCCCGGTCACGTTTGGCGTAAATCCGCTGGTTACCCTTCGACCGCCGGGGTGCGATGAGGCCTTTTTCCTCATAAAAACGAATTGTACGGGTGCTGATATCGAACTCTTCGGCCAACTGGGATATGGTAAATACTGGTGTTTTTCGCGGATCACTGTTCATAGAGGGCTTCCTTTTCGGTGTGTATCCGGTGCTCGCTAAGTAGACAGGGTTTGAATAATATGTTTAGCCGGGATCAGGCCCGTGGCACTGGCAGATACAATATTACCAGCCACCCCGGGGCCATCGCCGGCCACGTACATGCCTTTTATGCTCGTCTGGAGGTGTGGCGATGTTTCCACCTGTGTGGCGAAAAACTTGATCTCGGGTGCATACAGCAGGGTTTCATCATTGGCCACCCCCGGGACCACGTGGTTAAGCTTTTCCAGACCCTCGATGATGTTGGTCAGAATGCGCTCGGGGAGGGCCATGGCGATATCACCGCAGACCACATTGGTCAAAGTCGGTTCAATGTAACCCTTTTTGACCCGGTTCCAGGTGCTCCGGCGGCCCCTTTTCAAATCACCGAAACGCTGCAGGATCGGCATGCCGCCGCCAATCAGGGTTGCCAGGCTCCCGATGGCTTCCCCGTAGGCCTGGTTATCCGTTACCGGTTCGGTAAGGACAACCTTTGACAGAAATGCAAAGTTGGTGTTTTCGGATTTCGTGTGCCGCAGGGCGTGGCCATTAACACAGACAAAATTCTTGTAGTTTTCAAGCGCTACAAACCCGCCCAGATTGGTGCAGAACGTCCGGGTCTGATCATCGTATTTACCGGTTTGCACGAAAAAGGTCGGGTCATAGATAATGTTGCACAGGTCCTGCATGATGTCGTTATGCACTTCCACCCGCACACCGACCTCAATGCCCCTCTGGCTCAGCCCGATATTGTATTTCTGGGCCAGTTGCCCCATCCAGCTTGCCCCGACGCGGCCGGGGGCCAGGATGACATGGCCGGTTTTATACGTTCGGCGCGTTGTCTCCACCCCTGTGATCCGGTTGCGGGAAATCACCACATCTTTTACCTCCTCGGAGGTATGAATGGTAACCCCTTTATTTCTTAGATATTTTTCCATATCCGCGATATGGGCGGGCAGGCAGTCGCTTCCCAGATGTTTTTGTTTAATGATAAGCAGGTCAATCCCATGGACCTTGGCGTTCTTCCGTACCTGACGGGCAGCTTCCATGTCAGTGGGGTAGGCCGGTGCATCCATGCCGAACCGGTTAAAGATCAACTCGGTTTCGTCAATCAGGTCCCGGGCGGCGGTTAGGCTCAAAAACTCGGTCAGGTCAGTCTTGCCGAGTTTGTGAATGTAGTTGAGTTTGCCGTCGGAAAAGAGCCCGGCCCCGCCAACTCCGCTGAGAATGTTGCACGGTTTGCACTTCACACAGACCTGGTCGTCTTTTATGGGGCATTTGCGGTTCTGCGGACGTTTGCCTTTGTCGATCAACAGAACCCGTAATTCTGAATTTTCACACAGGTAATAGGCTGCGAAAAGTCCGGCCGGTCCGGCCCCGGCGATGACGACATCATAATGTTGACTGTCTTTCTTCTTTTTTCGTGTTTTTACAGTCATTTCAACTCCAGATTAGGAGACGATGGGATTCCCTGGTTTTATACATCAACCGGGAGATCGGTTCAAGTCCAGCCGCGGGCATTTATCTCCGGGGCTGCCGGCCTACGCAGCCTGCTGAAGATCCTACCATTTATCCCGCATCTTTCAATGATCCGAAAACACTAAGATTATCTCTTATTCTATCAATAGTTACGTCAACTAAATTTTCTTTCATTGTATCCGGACCATCAATGAGTACCGGGATGTAATTCGAGGTCAAGCCCTTCAAAAGCCCGGTGGCGGTATCCCGCCGTGATTCTACCAGGACTTCAACCCGCTTTCCCAGACCCCGGCGATAGAAGCTTTCCCGTTTTTGCCCCCCCAGGGTGCGCATTTTTCCACACCGCTGTTTTGAGATATCGGCCGGAACCTGATCGGGATAATCATGGGCCGGTGTCCCTTTTCTCCGGGAATAGGGAAAAACATGCAAATAGGCAATCGGTAATTCCCTGATCAGGTTATATGTGTTTTCAAAGGCGGCCCGGTTTTCTCCCGGAAACCCGATGAGAGTGTCCACGCCAATGGCAGCGTCCGGAATGACAGCGGTGATTTTCATCACCCGCTCCTGGAACAATTCAGACGTGTATGGGCGATGCATGCGTTGCAGGATGGGGTTGTCCCCGCTTTGCAGCGGTATATGGAAATGATGGCAAAATATGTCGGAAGATCCCACCAGGTGAATAATATCATCTGTCAGTTCGAGGGGTTCTATGGAACTCAGGCGGATGCGGCCTCTGAACCCGGAGGCGTCGATGCGTTCGAGCAGTCGCTGCAGGTCGGTGGCGGGAGATAGATCCTGGCCGTAACATCCCAGATGGATCCCGGTGAGAACCACTTCACGGTAGCCGGCGGCAGCGTAGTTGAGCAGATTTTTGATGACCCTGTCCGTCGGCATGCTGCGGCTGCGGCCCCGGGCGTGGGGGACGATACAGTATGTACAGAAAGCATTGCAGCCGTCCTGAACCTTCAGGAAAGGGCGGGTCCGGCTGTCAAAACTGGATACGGCCAGGCTTTTGAATGTGTTCTCCCGGCGGATATCCCCATACTGGGATTGTATCCGCGGGTGGGGGTTATTGTTCGGATATCCTATAATTTCAGGTATTTTGTGTTTGTTCGCCTGTCCGATAACGGCCTCAACACCCTCTATTCCCGCCAGTGCTTCCGGTTCGGTCTGCGCGTAGCACCCCGTGACCACGATGCGGGCATCCGGGTGAGTACGCACCGCCCGGCGCACAGCCTGCCGGGCCTGCATGGACGCTTTGCCGGTGACTGTGCAGGTGTTGATGATGCACAGATCAGCCGGTTCTTTATCAGTGGTTTTTTCCCACCCGCAGGACTTCAGGCTTTCAACCAGTCCGGCGGATTCATACTGGTTAACCTTGCATCCTAATGTAATAACTGTAAATTTAGGCATTTATTTTCCAACCTTGGAAATCCAGCCGCTGCCAAGGATTTCGTCGCCCCGGTAAAAAACCGCACCCTGACCCGGTGTTACGGCGGATTGGGGCACATCGAATTCAACCCGGGCGGAGGTGGTATTGCCGGAGACAATCACCGTGGCATCCGTGGCCGCACTCCGGTATCTCACCCTGATTTTCAGCCGCATTTGCGGGGTTGATGGCGGGATGATCCAGTTAATATCTTTCACCAGACAGCTTTCCGACAAAAGATCGGCTTTACTTCCGACTTTAAGAACATTTCGGACCGTGTCCAGGCCGTAGACATAATAGGGGTCACTTGAGGGACAGTTTATCCCCCGGCGTTGGCCGATGGTAAAAAGGTGCAAGCCCTGGTGGCGGCCGATGCGCTTGCCCCGCACATCTTCTATGTCTCCGGGAGATGGTTTGAAGCCAAGCCTGTCTGCCAGGAAGGCGCCGTAGGTCTGCCCCCGGATAAAACAGACATCCTGGCTTTCACGCTTTGCCAGGGGGCGCAGCCCCTGCTGCCCGGCCAGCTGGAAGACCTCTTTTTTATGTATTTCCCCCAGGGGAAAACAGGTCCCGGCCAGCTGGTCCTGGGTCAGGCGGGCTAGAAAATAGGCCTGATCTTTCCGGGTGTCCAGGCCTTTTCTAAGGTGTATCAAGCCGTCCGGAGTTTTATGGGTCCGGACATAGTGACCGGTGGCCAGGTTCTCAGCACCCAATTCGCGGGCGGCGGCCAGCATGACACCGAACTTGATGCGTCGGTTACACACCATGCAGGGGTTGGGGGTTTCACCGGACTGGTAGCTTTCCTGAAAATAGTCGATTACCAGATTGCGAAAAGGCACGGCGCAGTCAAAGATCAGCACCGGAATCTGCAGGCCGGATACCATTGTTTCCAGGTCGGACTGCAGGTTTGCATAGCCGGCCGCGGCGGGGTTTTCGACTAAAAGTGGTTGTTGCTGATCGGGTTCCGCTTGGGGGGGAACATAGTAGGGCTCAAAACCGTTGAGGAAATGCAGACCGACGAGATCATGCCCGGCCTTTTTCAATAGATGCGCTGAAACGAGTGAATCAACACCGCCGCTCAGCGCGATGGCCGTGGGCGCACTCATTGAAAAAAGGACTGATTGGTCGGGGTTGCAACCATGGCCCGGGAAGGGCAGGCCGCGACGCACAGCTCGCAGACACTGCAGGCTGCCTGCTTAAATTCCACGCGCATTTCCGGTCGGGTTACCGCAAGCGCTCCGGTGGGGCAGACAGCGGTGCAGGCACCGCAGTGGGTGCATTTCTGGTTGTTGCGTTTTATCTCCTGCGAGGCGTTTTTGACATGGACGCCCTGGGATTTTAGATAACTGACACCTCTTTTGAAATTTTTGCGGACCCCGGAGAGTTCCAGTACCATGATGCCCTCTTTGCGGGGCAAAACAGTGGCATTCAGGATATTGAATATCAGATCGTAGTCCCTGGCAAGGGTACAGACGATAGGTTTTTTAACCTCTGATTTAGGAAAACGCAGGATCAGAATTTTGGAATACACAACAGCCTCCCGGCAACCATGCTGAAATACGGGCCCACGGCCCTTTTAAGTGAACACTATACTTAATGAGTTACCTGTTTTCTGTCAACAGATACCTGGATTTGAGTGGGCTGTGGACGGTTGCGTCGGAAAATACCGGTGGGCGGTTTGGGGCTATCGGGTTGGACCGGTCAGGCGTTAAACGCGCGCGAGTTGGCCAAAGTATCGGCAACGGCCACACGGCACCCCGGGAGGGAAGCAATTTCCAGCCGCAAATCAGGTGAATTGACATTTTTTTCAGAGGTTTCATTGTATTTACGCTTTAGATTTTGCATAATATCAGGTGATGTCATGTAGGGGCTGTTTCTAAATTTAGAAACAGCTCCGAATTCTAATTCCCGGGTGCGGGAGGGATGATGAACCGCTACGCGTACCGCTCAACCGGTTTTGCCGTGAAAGCCCTTTCCAGCCTTTCCAAGGCCAGGGTCCGCGTTCACGGAGAGGAAAATCTGTCACCCGGCAGCGATATTTTCGTGATCAATCATTTTACCAGGATTGAGACCCTCATATTGCCTGCTTATATCAACGAACTCACCGGCCGGGAAATCTGGTCGCTGGCTAACAGCAACCTGTTTACGCCGGCTTTGTCCTCGTACTTTGACAGTGTCGGGGTTGTATCCACCCGGAATCCCGACCGTGATCTGTTGATGGTGAAAACCCTGCTGACCGGCGAGGCCTCCTGGATTGTCTATCCGGAGGGCAGGATGGTGAAGAGTAAGAAAACCTTTGAAAAAGGTAAGTTTATCGTAGCCCACCCCGGTGGCAAACACCCCCCGCACTCCGGGGCCGCAACGCTTGCCCTGCGGACGGAATTTTATCGGCAGCGGTTGCGAGCCATGATACGGGGTTTGCCGGATGAGACCCGGAGACTTATGGAGAAATTTGGGATTGAGGACCTGGAGTCTGTGCTTACCCGGCAGACCCGTATCATACCCGTAAATATTACCTATTACCCCATACGGGCCCGGGAAAACCTGATCAGCCGGTTTGTATCCCGGCTGAAAAGCGACCTGCCGGAACGGTTTCTTGAAGAGCTGATGACCGAAGGCAGTATGCTGCTGGCCGGTGTGGATGTGGATATCCGGTTCGGTGAGCCCCTGGATGTCAAAGCCTACCTGGAAGACCGGGCCATTCAAGATGACATCCAGGTTGCCAAACCGATATATTTTGACGATATCATTCCCTCGCGACCAGCCATGCGGAAAAAGGCTCTGCAAATCATGCAGAATTACATGGCGGATATCTATCGGATGACAACGGTGAACCACGATCATCTGCTGGCTTCGATCTTCAGGTTGATGCCCCAGAGTTCAGTCAGCATCGCTTCGCTCAAATGCCGGGCCTTTTTGGGTGCCTGTACGGATTTCAGAGCAATGGACATTTTTCCCCACAACAGTCTCGCGGAGAGCCAGACCCACCTGCTGACGGATGACCGCTACGGCAAGGTGCGGGATTTCGTGGAACTGGCCGTGGAAAAGTGCGATGTCTGTCTCAAAGCCGGCCGACTCACCCGGGACCGGACAACCTTTGGTCCGGTGTTTGATTTTCACAGGGCGCGGGTAGACAATCCGATTGCCGTGATTGCCAATGAAGTTGAGTCCTTGCAGCCGCTGCTGACCAAGCTCAAACGTATCGCCTGGACACCGGATTACTGGGTTCGAAAGCAGGTGGCGAAGTATTTACTCAAACAGGGCCTGGCCGAGTTTGATCAGGATTATGCCGAATACCACATTGAAGGCGAATCGCATGACAAGAACATCGGGGCACCGTTTTTAATAAAGGGGCGCACGGGGAAACCGGGGGTTTTACTCGTACACGGGTACATGGCTGCCCCGGCGGAAGTCAAAGAACTGGCCCGGGCGCTTGGCCGGATGGGCTATTGGGTCTATGCTCCCCGTCTGAAAGGGCACGGCACCGCGCCGGAGGACCTGGCTACCCGGCAGTTCAATGACTGGATTGAATCGGTGGATGCCGGTTACGCCCTTTTACGAAACCTGTGCGGCAAAGTCGTGGCCGGCGGCTTCTCCAACGGGGCCGGTCTGGCCCTGGAGCTGGCTGCCCGGGTCAATGGACTGGCCGGTGTGTTTGCCATTGCGCCGCCCATGCGGCTCAACGATCTGTCGGCCAGGTTTGTGCCGGCCGTGGATGCCTGGAACAAACTCATGAAAAAAGTGAAATTGGAAGGCGCCCTGAAAACATTTGTTGAAAATCGGCCTGAAAACCCCCACATAAACTATTTCAGGAATCCGGTCTCCGGGGTTCATCAGCTGGAAAAGCTCATGGATTATATTTCCGACCGCCTGGAAAAGATAGAGGTACCCGCCCTGGTGCTGCAAGCCCAGGACGACCCCGTGGTAAACCCGGAGGGATCCCGGCTGGTGTTTAAGAAGCTGGGTTCAAAGGATAAAACCTACACACTCTTAAACTACGATCGTCACGGTATCATTCTGGGGGAAGGCTCCCGGCGTGTCCACCGGATCATTACGGAATTTGTTAATCGCTTATGAAACAACCTAAATGCCCCCACGACCATCCGGATTGTCCGTTGCCGGTTGATCTCGAACGCCTGCAGGCGGAACGCGAACAGCTGCGGGAGCTGGTAAGTGTCGATGAACTCACCGGTCTTTTCAATTTCAGGTTCATGAAAAGCGCCCTGGAGGGTGAGATGGAACGCACCCGCCGCACCGGGCTGCCGACCGGCCTGATCATGGTAGACCTGGATCATTTCAAACAGGTGAACGACACCTACGGCCACGAGAAGGGGAACCAGGCCCTGCAGGCGGTAGCGCATACATGGAAAACCCATCTTCGCAAGATCGATATTCCCTGCCGCTACGGCGGCGAGGAGTTCGTTATCATCCTGCCGAATACAAAGCTTCAGGATGCCATCCGGGCGGCACAAAGATTGCGAACGGAACTGGCGACGGCCACCATAGACCTGGCCACTGAAAGTGTCCATCTCACGGCGAGTTTTGGTGTTGACGAGTTTCGCCAGGGCGAGGATCTCACAGTGGAAGCATTCATCCATCGGGTGGACACGTACGTCCTGGAGGCCAAGAAAAAAGGCCGCAACCAGGTTTGCTATGATTTACCTGAACCTGGTACGCTCTTGCCTTGATGAACAGCGGATATGGTGATATAGTTAAAAGCTTATGATCAAGGCAAGTGGTAGTTGGAAAAAAAAGGGATATCAACAATCAGGGTTGAAAGGCTGCCTGTTTGGGCGCTACCCCTGTAGTCTATTGATATCCCATTAAATTTATGTGGTACGCCTGGCAGGATTCGAACCTGCGACCTACGGATTAGAAGTCCGTTGCTCTATCCAGCTGAGCTACAGGCGCATAAGAAAATGACAGCTAACACAACAGTTGTGACAAGTCTACTAAAAATTTGAAACGAGATCTACATAAAAGACAGGCTCGCTAAATTGAAAAAAAAGAAAGCACAGGCTAAAGAAACGGCACCCAAAAAGGCCCCCGCGAAGACAAGCCCGAAGGCCCCCGCCAAGGCAGGCAAGAAGGCTCCGGCCAAGGCAGGCAAGAAGGCTCCGGTCAAGGCAGGCAAGAAGGCTCCGGCCAAGGCA
>CAZYGG010000057.1:0-26009 GCA_964647585.1 uncultured Desulfobacterales bacterium | reverse complement strand
CCTTACCCGGTCCGGGATAGCGGTTGAGGAAATAGAGGGGCTTATCGAAGAGGCGGTCCGGGCTGTCTTCGCCGGCGAGGACCTCAACCACATGGCCAGGCGCACGCTTTCCGCTTGCGGGGCGGCGTGTAGGGGCAGTGGCATGGGCTGCGGCTGATTGGCGCGTTAGAATGGGCATATTTTGGCCATGGGCGGCGTTTTCGATCTTTTGTGATCCTCGACGTAGCGTGAGCTACGCCTGCGGTCCCAAAATCCCTGCGGCCTTGCCCCTGACCAAAATCTACTCATTCTAACACGCCAATCGAGGTTTGTATGAACAAAGAGATCTAATAGAAACATATTGAGGAGGAGAAATGGAAAAACCGGAGCATCATATTTTTGTGTGCGCCAGCTTTCGCGCGGGTGGTGACCCTAAGGGCGTCTGCCATAAAAAAGGGTCGGTTGCCCTGCTGCCCTACATTGAAAATGAAATTCTCGACCGCGGTCTGGATGCCCAGGTGACCAGCACCGGCTGCATGAAGGCCTGCGACTATGGCCCGGTGATGGTCATTCAGCCCGCAGGGCACTGGTACGGCAACGTGGAAGGCGAAGCGGCTGTCGATGAAATCCTGGACGCCCTGGAAGACGGGGAAGTCGCCGAAGACCTTTTGATAGCCTGACGGACGACGGTATCCATACACGAAGGGAGAAGGCCCATGTTTTTTCAATCCATCACCGGCTGGCAGGACCATGTCCAGAGCGGTCGCGCCTACCTGAAAACCGCCTGTAACGGCCTGTCCCGTCCGGCTGTTTTCAATAACGAATTGATTTTCCAACTGGCTGCCATGGCCATCGAAAAAATGATTGTCGGGGTGTGCCAGTGCCACCATGAAATGCCCTGTGACCACACCCTGTCAGGACTGGTGGAATGCCTGGGTGCGGTCTGCCCCATCAACCCGGACCTGGCCGAGAGGATCAAACGCATCGAACTGGCCGATGACATGTGCAGCCTGAAACCGGTTCACCGCAGCAGTCCCAACGACCTGCAGATCCGGGAGATCCTGTCGGTGGGCCGGGATGTGGATCGCTTTACCTGCCGGCACGTTCCCATGGATAAACTGGAAGGCGCCCGGGCGTGAACAGGCCGAGATGGTTTTTCTGCCATCAGCCATTACCTCTAAAATCCGGAGGGAGAACCACATGCCGCCAACTTTACTGACCATACGGCCTGCCCGGCGGGAAGACCTGGAAGCTATGGTGTTACTCCTGCAGACATTGTTTGCCATTGAAGAAGATTTTGTGCCGGACCCTGTGCGTCAACGGCGGGGGCTGGAACGTTTTCTGGACGGTTGCGGCAAGCATCGCGGCATCCTGGTGGCCGAGATCGATGGTCGGATTGCGGCCATGGCCACGATCCAGATTTTGATCTCCACGGCTGAAGGTGGCCCGGTGGGTCTGGTGGAAGATGTGGTGGTTCGCAAGGCGTGCCGCGGCCGGGGGATTGGCCGACGGTTGATGGAAGGCGTGACCGCCTGGGCGGACAAACACGGCCTGTCCCGCCTCCAGCTCCTGGCGGACCGCGCCAACCAGGACGCCCTGGAATTTTACCGAAAGATTGACTGGCATGTTACTGAAATGATTTGCCTGAGGAAAAAGGGCTGAAAAGATGCAATCGAGAAAATACCCGGCCAGGGAAAACGCCGCGGAAAAGGGACGCGTCTGGATAATTGATACAACCCTGCGCGACGGGGAGCAGGCTCCGGGGATCGCCTTTGACCGGGAGACCAAGCTTGAGATCGCCAGGCGCCTGGCAGATGCCGGGGTGGATGAACTGGAGGCGGGCATCCCTGCCATGGGCGCCGCCGTCCAGGCTGACATCCGGGCCCTGGCCGACCTGAAGCTGGACTGTCGGCTTACTTGCTGGTGTCGGGCTCTGGAGGACGATCTTGCCCTGGCGGCGGACTGCAAGACTCCCGGCGTGCATATCAGCCTGCCAGTGTCCGCTATCCACATGCGAGCGATGGAGAAAACACCAACCTGGGTCCTGGAGCGGATAGAGGCCCTGGTACCGCGGGCGCTGAAACGGTTTGACCTTGTTTCCGTGGGAGCCCAGGATGCCCTGCGGGCCGAGCCCGGTTTTTTGAACGCATTTGTTGAAAAGGCCGCCCGGTGCGGCGCCCATCGGGTGCGCATCGCGGATACCGTGGGACTGGCCCGGCCCCTGCAGGTGGCGGACCTGGTACGGGAACTGCGCGGTCGAGCCGGTGGGACGGTGCTTGAATTCCACGGTCACAACGACCTGGGGATGGCCACGGCCAATACCATCGCAGCCGCCGAGGCAGGGGTACAGGCGGTTAGTGTAACGGTAAACGGGATCGGTGAAAGAGCTGGAAACGCACCGCTGGAACAAGTCGCCGTGGCAATCGATACGCTTGAAAAGTGTGCCTGCGACATTGACATTCGACATCTTGTCGAAATTTGCCGTTTCGTATCCAGCGTGACCGCAAGACCCATTCCGGAGAACTGTCCCGTTACCGGGCAGTCCGTATTCAACCACGAATCAGGTATTCACTGCGCGGGCCTCCTGAAAGATCCCCAAACCTATCAGCCCTTTTCTCCTGAAATCCTGGGACGCGAAAAAGAAAGGCTGGTGGTGGGGCGCCACAGTGGCCTGAAAGTCTTGCGGCATGTCCTGGCCCAGGCCGGAGTAACGTTGAGGTCAGAAAAAGCAGAAGGGCTGCTGGCAGCGGTTCGCGCCAAGGCGTTAAAGACCAAGGCTGTTCTCTCTCCGGGAGATCTTGTTCAGCTGTATCACCAAACGCTTACCTGAATCCTTAATTGACACGGGAATTTCCACCGTTCAGGAAAAAGTGCCCGCCGCCGGCCCATTATCCGGAGGGCCGGCAAATGCCTGGGCCGCCAGCATCCACTTACGGGCGGTGTCCCCGCTGACGGCCAGCGCCGTGTCGTCCACATGCCGGCGCTGGGTCACCACCAGGCAGAAGTCTTCGGCGGGCCCGGTGATGGTTTCCGCAGTATCCGCGTCACCCCAGGTCCACGTCTCGCCCGAAGGTGCCGTCAGGGAGACGTGCACGGGCGTATCCGGCACTTCCTGGCCGCGGTTTGCAAAGCTCCAGCCAAAGGTGGTGACGCCCAGGTGGGCCACATGCTTGAGGCCGGGGCTGACGGGCCGTTTTTTCTTCAGGGCATCGTAAATATCCTGGCCGTGAGCCCAGGTCTCCATAAGCCGGGCAGTGGCAAAGGAAAGCGCGCTCATGGGCGGGCCGTACCAGGGCAGACGGTCCTTGGGACCCAGGGCGGACAGGGCGCTGTTGAGCTGTAGACGTTCTGCGCGCCACCAGGCCAGCAGCGCTTCGATTTCCATGGCACGGCCCCGGGACAAGGTGATTTCGGTTACCTCGTCCATGTCTTTCACCTGGCCGAAGTCTTCGATCAGGTGCTGGGTAAAGGCTTCAGAATCGGTGGCCGCCAGCCGGGCGGTATGGTCAAAGTAGGCCAGGTGGCAGATTTCGTCCTTGATGGTCCAGTCGTCGCACAGGGTGACGCTATTCCACCCGTCAGGTACCAGGTTGGTGACCAGGTCGTCCAGAGTGTCCTGCTCCCAGGTTAGATCGCTGCATATCTGTTTCATGGTAGTCCTCTGTAGTCCGGCACCCGGGCCGGGTTGGAAAAGTTATCACCCTTGTCATTATATTTTCCGTTTGTTTGTCACTCTGAGCGCAGCGAAGAGTCTCCCACATGCAAAGATTGCGCTTCATTGCAGGGGATTCTTCGTCGCTACGTTCCTAAGAATGACACATCAGACGGTACTGATTTGGGCGCCTGCAGGCCGGCAATGAAAAGGCCTCGGTCAAGTCTTTTTGATCTTACTCACTCCCGAATCCACTAGGATGGACGCCGGCATCTCTATAATCTTCGCTCGCAGGTATTCTCCTAGGGTCTTGGCCTGGGGATCGCTGCGCACCGATGCCGCGGCGCCTTCACCCAGCAGGCCCCGGATATAAAAATTCACGGCCAGCAGGTTGGGCAGCGTGTAGCGATCGATGTTGAAAGGGGCACAATCCGGAAGAAGGTCCCTGAGCTTGTCCGTGGTCATGAATCGGTCCAGAAAGGCAAAGGCTTCAGGGGTCTGGGCCCAGATGCCGAGGTTGGCGTTGCCGCCCTTGTCGCCGGCCCGGGTGGCAAAAGCCCGTCCCAGGGGCGCCTGGACGGTGGGGCCCTCCGGTATGGCCGGGATATCTATATCAGGCGTTGTCACCACTACCGGGTCATGCGGACCGCTGGCCGGGGATAGGGCGGTGGTTTCATCATCGATGTGCAGTTCCTGCGTGAGCTGGTCCGTGGATACCAGGGTGGGCCAGTGCACCACGGTCGGCGTTCCATTTCCGGGCGGGGCCGTGAGGGTAAAACCGGGGATGTTGGCCAGGGCCATCTCAACCACCCTGGATGAAAAAAGCTTGCCGGCTTTCCTGGCATCCGGGTCCATGACCGTGATGCGTAACATGGCAAAGGCCTCGTCGTTGCCGGGCGGGTCCGTCTTGTCCGAGCGGACGAGCTGGACATTGACCGTCTGGAACTGGTCGTGTCCCCCCAGGCTTTCGAAAAGGGTCTCCTCCACAATTTTGGCCTTCTTTTCAATGTCGAGACCGGTGAGAATTATCGTCATGGAATTTTTATGGCCGCCCAGGGTATTGATGCAAACCTTGGCGGTGTCTGTAGGCGGCTCACCTTTGGTCCCGCTGCCAAGGACCCGGTCGGGGCCTTCCTGTTTCAATACCAGGGTGTCGAAGCGGACGGCCACATCCGGCGTCAGGTAGGTCGGCGCGGCAATTTCATACAGGAGCTGGGCGGTGACGGTGCCAACGGAGACCAGGCCGCCGGTGTCCGGGTGCTTGGTGATGACGAAGCTGCCGTCCGCATAAATTTCCGCCAGGGGAAAGCCCACATTCCGGTAAGAGGGAACCTCATGGATAAAAGAGTAGTTGCCGCCGGTGGCCTGGGCGCCGCACTCGATGATGTGGCCGGCGGCGTAGGCCCCGGCCAGTTTGTCCCAGTCGGTCTGTTCCCAGCCGAAGTGCCAGGCAGAGGGCCCGGCCACCAAAGCGGCATCGGCCACGCGTCCGCAGACCACGATGTCGGCACCCAGGGCAAGTGCCTGGGCGATGCCCCAGCCGCCCAGGTAGGCATTGGCCGTGATGGCCAGAGCTCCGGCATCGGCCAGGCTGATATTCTTATCCAGATGGTTGAACGCTTCCCCCGCCTCCTGGAGCTCGGCCATGCGCGGCATCAGATCGTCACCGGTGAGGTAGGCGATCTGCGGTGACAGGTCCAGTCCGGCGGCCATCTCTTTCAGCGCCTGGGCCATACCGGCCGGGTTCAATCCGCCGGCATTGGTGACCACCTTGATGCCTTTGTCGAGACAGGTCCCCATAATGGTTTGCATCTGTTTGAGGAAGGTCGGGACGTAACCGGCCTCGGGGGATTTGAGCTTTTTCTGGAATAAAATAGCCATGGTCAGCTCGGCCAGGTAGTCGCCGGTAAGGATATCGATGGGGCCGCCGTTGACCATCTCTTCAGCGGCGGAAAGGCGGTCACCATAAAAACCGCTGCAATTGGCGATAATCAGTTTGTCGCTATTTTTGGGATCTGTCATTTTCTTCTATCACCTTTTTTTCCAGCGTTCGAAAACCTGAACTTCAAAACCTATATCATCGCGCAAAGACGCCAAGGCGCCAAGAAAATCAAAATCAGATGATGTCAGCTGCGCTGAGAGGGCAAACAACAGTTTCGCACGAAAGTGCGATAAAAAATCGGCCCTTGGGTTTCTTTGCGCCTTGGCGTCTTTGCGCGATGATAGGCTTTTGCTTTTGTATTTTGAAATAGAAAATTACTTCCGTCGTTTCAAACTTGTCGGTTTTAGTAATGAAGCCCTTTCAGAGGAAACTCATGGTCTGGCGCTCCGGGCCGGACTTTTTACTTCACCCGGCATTGATCGATACTCACTGGCACCAGGTCGGATTGCAGGTATCGTTTGGCCAGGTCCACATAGAGCTGTTTGCCCCAGTTCCAGATTTCCATATCCTTGGCACTCACTTCTCGTTTTACTTCCGCAGGATTTCCGGCGGCGACCACGTTGTCCGGGATCTTCTGACCCCACTTCACCAGCGATCCTTCTGCGACAATGGCCCCTTCGCCAATCTCGCTGAAGATGCTCAAAATACCCCCCATGCCGATGACCGCCCCGTCACCGACGGAATTGCCATGCAAAATCGCACCATGGCCCAGGGTGACCCGTTTACCAATCTTATTGTAGTGATCCGGGGGCGCATGGATGATCACGCCCTCTTCCACGGCGGTGCCGTCGCCGATTTCAATGTGGCCGTAATCCCCGCGCAGGATCGCCCCATGTCCGATGTAGCAGTTGTTGCCGATGATGACATCGCCGATGACCTGAGCCAGTTCACTGATATAGGTGTCTTTGCCGATGGTGGGCTGGCGCCCTTCGAATGTATATAACATAACTCTCCCAAGATAGGCTGTTAGCCGTTAGCCAAAACAATTCAATACGTTAAATTTATTGGTAGATAGACCAAGCGGGTGCAAGCGTAGGCTGGTAATGCCCGGTTTTTAAAGGGCCAACAGCTAAAAGCTTACAGCTAACCGCTCAACCTGAATCTTTATTTCCCTTTGAACTGAGGTGTACGTTTTTCCAAAAAGGCCATGATGCCTTCCCGGGCATCTTCGGTGGCGGCGACTTCCGCGAGTTTGCCACCCAGAAAAAGCACCGCCTCTTCCAGGGGCATCTCTTCTGCGGCAGCAAAGGCCTCTTTGCCGATTCGCATGCCGATGGGGCTCTTGCCGGCCAGGGTTGTCAGTACATCCTGGACGGCGGTAGCGAAGTCCGCATCCGGGACAACCCGGGTGATCAGGCCCATCGCGAGGGCCTGGTCGGCCGTGAGCTTTTCGCCCAGCAGGATCATCTCCATGGCTTTTTTGCGCGGGACGTTGCGGAAAATCAGGGCGCCGATCATCATGGGAAACAGGCCCACGTTCACTTCAGGCGTGCCGAACTTGGCCGAGGCCTTGGCGATCACGATGTCGCAGCCAAGCATGAAGCCCGTGCCACCGGCCAGGCAGTACCCGTTGATACGCGCCACGGTAGGTTTGGGAAAAACCGCCAGGCGGCTTATCAGGCGGGCATAATTTTCAATAACGGCCTGACTGTCTTCATTGCTGCCCAGGGTGCCGGCCAGATCCGCCCCCGAGCAAAACGCCTTTTCGCCGGCGCCGGTGAGGCAGACCACCCGGACGGCTTCATCTGCTTCAGCAAAGTCCAGATACTCGTGAAAGAGCATCAGTGCATCCGGGCTGATGGCATTGCGCTGGGCTTCCCGGTTGATGGTGATGGTTGCCACATGATTTTCGACTGCGTAGAGCAGGTCTTTGTCGGTCATCTTCATGTCTCCTTTGGACCGGTTATTATCAAGCAATCTCGTATATTATGTCACTCTGAGCGCAGCGAAGAGTCCCCCGCATGCCAAGGTTACCTTTCTTTGGAGGGGATTCTTCGTCACTGCGTTCCTCAGAATGACAGGTAGACTTATCAGTATACTATTGTCGGAACTATTTAACTCATTCGATTTGCATATATCACGCAGCCGAACTCTCTTCACCTTCAGCAGCCTCAATGTCCACCAACACCTGCTTGGGGGTGACTTTGTCGCCTTCGGCGCAGTTGATCTGGGTCACCACCCCGTCGAAGGGGGCTGTCAGCGTGGTGTCCATCTTCATGGCGGATACCACCAGGAGCCCTTGACCCTGCTCCACGGTTTCACCAGCGGATACGAGGATCTTGGTCACCACTGCCGGCATGGGCGGGGTGACAGTCTTGGGGCCGCTTTTAGGACCGCTACGGCCGCGGCTGCTGGGTGTGTTTTCATCCTCGAGTAGCCAGGAACGGCCGTTGATCGTCACGGCTTTGCCCGCGGGGGTGTCCGCCACAAACGCCATGGTCTGCCGGCCATTGACGACCAGGTGCAGGCAGTTGTCGGAAATCCGCTGGAAAGCCGCCTCATACAGGTTGTCACCGATCGCGGCCTTGAATTGCCCTTCGTCTCCCGGTTCGACCGCCAGGGGCACCGTCTCTTCGTTGTATCTCAATTTATAGTCCACGTATCATCTCTCCTATTGTCTGAAAGCCTGCAGTCTATCAACCTGTCTATAATCGCCAGTTTGTCAGGGTCTGCCAGGGACCGGGGTGGATGGCCGCTTGCGGGCCTGCGCCGATCAGGCGGGCTTTGGGTGCCATGGCATCCGCGGCCCAGGCGATGGCTGCCAGGTCCAGGGCAGCCGGGTCCGGCGCCCAGTCGGCAAAATGGGTGTCGATAAAGTCTGTATAGGTGTCACCTTCAACAAACGGCTGTGAACCCAGGACATCCAGCAGAAATCCGATGGGGGTTTTGACGCCCAGGACGGTATAGGTTTCCAGGGCGCGCACCATCCGGGCAATGGCTGTTTCGCGGGTTTCGGCATGGACCACCAGTTTGGAGATGATCGGATCGTATTCCATGGGGACCTCGACACCGGAGTAGACTCCGCAGTCGTTGCGGACACCCGGACCGGACGGCTCCTGGAGAAAGGTGATCGTGCCCGGCGACGGCATGAAGTTCTGCTCAGGATCTTCCGCGTAGATTCGGCACTCGATGGCATGACCCCGGATGGCGAGATCTTCCTGGGCCAGGATCAGCGGGTTGCCGGCGGCAATCTCAATCTGCTGGCGAACCAGGTCCACCCCGGTGATCATTTCCGTGATGGGGTGCTCCACCTGCAGACGGGTGTTGACTTCCAGAAAGTAGAAATTTCCGTCCTGGTCGAGAATGAATTCTACCGTACCGGCATTTATATAGCCCGAGGCTTTGGCCGCCGCCACGGCGGCCTGGCCCATTCTGGCGCGTAGCGCATCATCCAGAGCCGGGCTGGGGGTTTCTTCGATGATCTTCTGGTGACGACGCTGGATGGAGCACTCCCGTTCGAACAGGTGGATGGCCTGGCCCTGGCTGTCGGCCAGGATCTGGATCTCCACGTGCCGGGATTTGGCCAGATACTTCTCCATGTATATGACTCCGCTGCCGAAAGCGGCTTCCGCTTCACGGGCGGCCGCTTCACAGGCTTCGGCGAGTTCGGCTGGATCGCTTACTACACGCATACCCTTGCCGCCGCCCCCGGCCGCCGCCTTGATTAAAACCGGGTAGCCGATCTGTTCGGCGTGCGCGGCCCAGGCCGCCGGGTCTCCCGCGGCCTCGGTCATGCCAGGGATAACCGGCACGCCGCCCTTTTGCATAATCCGGCGGGCGGTGATCTTGTCGCCCAGGTCGGCGATGACGCCGGCCGGGGGGCCGATGAACACAATGTCTTCGTCTTCGCAACGCTGTGCAAATTCGGCGTTTTCCGCGAGAAAACCATAACCGGGATGGATGGCCTCGGCGGTGGTTTCTTTAGCGGCCGCGATAATGCCGTCGATGTTCAGATAGCTTCCGGACGGTTCCGCCGGACCCAGGTGGACTGCCTCATCGGCTTCCAGCACGTGCAGGGCCCGGGTGTCTGCATCCGAATAGACCGCCACGGTGCCGATACCCATTTCACGGCAGGTGCGCATGATGCGCAGGGCGATTTCGCCCCGGTTTGCTATAAGTATTTTTTTAAACATGAGGTTTCCTTTTAAGATCATACTTCTCCAATACACCTGGAGAAGAGGGTCCAAGGGTTCAAGGGTCCAAGGGTCCAAGTGTTTGTTGGATAGATTTTTAATATCGCGTTTAAATCTTTGAAGCTTTTCAGCATTTCACTTGACTCCTCGACTCCTCGACCCCTTGAATCCTGGCTTTAATTACATCCTGAATATGCCAAACCCGGGTGCATCGTCCCGGATGGGTGCATTCAGGGCCGCAGAAATTCCCAGGCCCAGAACATCCCGGGTCTTGGCCGGATCGATGATACCATCATCCCACAGGTTGGCGGTGCTATAATAGGCATTGCCTTCTTTGAGCGCCGCGTCAATGACCGGCTGGCGGATGAAGTCGACCTCTTCGGTGGTCATTGGCTCCTGTCCGGCTCTTACCCGCTGGTCGTTTGTAATGGAAATCAGCACATCGGCCGCCTGGGCACCGCCCATAACACCGATCTGGTGGTTGGGCCACGACCAGAGAAACCGCGGGCCATAGGCCCGGCCGCACATGGCGTAGTTGCCGGCTCCAAAGGAGGCCCCGACCATGACCGTAAATTTGGGCACCGTGGCACAGGCCACAGCGTTGACCATCTTGTGACCGTTTTTGGTGATACCGCCGCGTTCATAATCGCGCCCGATGATAAAGCCGGTGATATTCTGCAGGAACACAAGGGGTATTTTGCGGCGGTCGCAGAGCTGGATGAACTGGGTGGCTTTAAGCGCGCTCTCCGAAAAAAGAATCCCGTTGTTGCCGATGATGCCCACGGGGTAGCCGTGGATGTAGGCGAAACCACAAACCAGGGTCGTGCCGTACATCTCCTTGAATTCCGTAAACTCGCTGCCGTCCACGATGCGGGCAATGACTTCCCGGCAGTCATAAGGTTCGGCGATGTCCCGCGGCGCTATGCCATAAATCTCTCTGGGGTCATACAGGGGCGGTTTGGGGTCTCTGGTGGTGAGCTTGGCTTTGGCGTTAGCCGGCAGGTTGGCAACGAGTTCGCGGACGATGTCGATGGCATGGGCGTCGTCATCGGCATAGTAGTCAGATACCCCGGATTCGGAACAATGCAGTTCCGCGCCGCCCAGCTCGTCGGCCGAAACCTCTTCGCCAGTGGCCGCTTTGACCAGGGGCGGGCCGCCCAAAAAGATCGCACCGTGGTCGCGCACATGGACGACTTCGTCACTCATGGCCGGCACATAGGCACCGCCGGCCGTGCACAGCCCCATGACGGCCGTGATCTGGGGGACGCCCATTTTACTCAAGATGGCCTGATTGTAAAAAACGCGCCCGCCATCGTCGGCATCCGGAAAAATTTCAGACTGCAACGGCAGGTAAGCCCCGGCCGAGTCCAGCAGGTTCACCATGGGCAGCCGATTCTCCATGGCAATGGTCTGGCTGCGCAGGGTCTTCTTCACCGTCATGGGATAGGAGGAGCCACCCTTGATGGTGGGATCATTGGCCGATACGAGCACCTCTTTGCCGGCCACCATCCCGATGCCGATGACAATGCCGGCCTTGTGGATCTTGCCGTCATACATGTCTTTGGCTACCAGCGGGCCGATTTCCAGAAACGGGGAGTTCGGGTCCAGCAGTAGTTCCAGTTTTTTCGGCGTCGGCAGCTTGCCGTTTTCAGCCAGCCGTTTGAGGGATTTCTCGCTGCGTTCGTTCAGCGCCTTATCCATTTGCGTGTTCAGGTCCTCTACCAGGGCGGCCATGGTATCGTAGTTTTCACGGTACTCATCAGATTGGGTGTCAATCTGGGATTCGATTGCGTGCATGGGGTTGATTTTCCTCCTGTTTGAATTCGTCAGTCCAGGCAGTGAAGGGGCGTTGTGTGCCCCGAAATGAGTCGTCGCGTAACGGACCCAACGAGCCAGGTAAACAGTATAAACAAGAATGGTGCCAACGGAGCGGTAATTATATAACCTTCTGGAATAAAGAAATATTTCTTTTGGAAGAGTGCTTGACAACTGGAGGTGTTTCAATTAATAAGTAACATAGATGAAATAAAATGAAACATTATAGAAACATGTTGAAACGTGACGGTTTGTATCGTCCTGGAAAGGGGGCGGCGGGCAATGAACCGGGACCTGGCAGCATCACCAGGAAATGAAAATCTCAAACGCATCCTGGATTACCTCAAAATCAGCTATTGGCTGACGGACCTCAATTACGTCCTGCTGGATGTCAACGAAACGTTCCTGGAACTGTCCGGGGCCAGTCGGGATAATTTAATCGGGCGGGACATGCGGACCCTGATTAGTGCCAAAGAGCTTGAAATCGTTAAAAATTATAACAACCTGCTCACTGAAGGCGAAGAATCGGTTCAGTTTGAACTCTACGTCTACGGGCCCCAGCACAAGGAAAAAATTCCGGTTTTGTACCACCTGTCAATGAATATTGACGAGCAGGGGCAGCCGGTAACAGTCAATGCGCTGTTGATGGATATCAGCGAACAGAAAAAGATTCGCGATGAACTGGAAAAAGAGAAAAAGATGCTCCAGAGCATTTTGTTCGGTATCCGGGATTGCGTGTCGATTTTCGACAGGCAAGGGCGGTTCATGTTCGGCAATGCGGAAAGCGCCGCCCTCCATACCGAACCCAAAGCCCCCCTGCTGCCGCCGGGTTCCGACGATCCGGTGAAACTGGAGCTGCCGGTGGCCGGCAAAACACGTCAGTTTCTCGGACAGATTCGCCCAATCTATGACCATGCGGGGGAACTGTTTGCCCATGCGGAGACCCTGACCGATATCACGGACAACATCCACCTGGCTGAAAGGGAGCGGGAACTGTTTCACTTCAAGCGGCAGGTGCGGCGCAAAGAGCTGGAAACCAGGATGATCGGCAGCGGCCGGAAGATGGAGGCGGTCTTCGAAACCATCCTGCGGTGCGCGGAGGTCGATTCGAGCGTTTTGATCATGGGGGAAACCGGCGTTGGCAAAGAGGTGGCCGCCCGGGCGATTCATGCCCAGAGCCATCGCAAGGACAAGCCGTTTGTGACTGTCAATTGCGGTGCCCTGCCGGAAACCCTGCTCGAGTCTGAATTGTTCGGGCACGTGAAGGGGGCTTTTACCGGCGCGACCTCCGACCGGGCCGGGCTTTTTGCAGAAGCGCACGAAGGCACCCTGTTTCTGGATGAAATCGGAGAATTGAACAAGGCCATGCAGGTCAAACTGCTGCGGGTACTGCAGGAAGGGGAAGTGCGCCCGGTGGGGGCGGACCGTTCCCGCAGGGTGGAAGTGCGCATCATCTGCGCCACCAACCGTAATTTACAGGCATTTGCCCAACAGGGGCAATTCCGGATGGATCTCTACTACCGGGTGGCCGTCATCCCCCTGGTCATCCCCCCCTTACGCGACAGGCCCCAGGATACCCTTAAACTGGCCGACTACTTTATCCACAAACACCAAAAAAAAGACGGCCGGGAGCTGAAAACCCTTACGCTGATTACCCAGCAGCTGCTGCGGCGCTATCACTGGCCTGGAAACATCCGGGAACTCGAAAATGCCATTGAGCACGCTCTGGCTATGAGCCGGTCGTCGGAAATTACTCCGGAATGTTTTCCACTGCAGATACTGGCCCCGGAAACGGGGGTGCCTGCCAACGCACACATAGACGGTCCGCCGATGATTTCTTCCGGAAAGACAAAAAGGCAGGAACGGGAATATCGCAACCTCAACGAGGCTCTGTCACGGCATGCGGGTAATTTATCCGCAGTTGCCGAAGAATTGGGGATTTCACGAGTCACCCTCTGGCGGAAAAGGAAGAAGTACAATCTGTAATCAACCGTGGCCATCAATTTTTATAGTAGCTTTTCAATTGATCTTATATTACTTTTAAATTTATTTTCCTTAAAACGCCTGTGACCGCACTGGACAATTTTGCAGGGCCGTCGGCCGGTTGGCGGCCCTACCTGCTTTTTCCTTTTAAAAAGGGCATCCAATGAACATTCTGGTAATTGACAATGACCCCATTTTTTTAAAGTTTGTTGAAAAGTTTCTTATCGAAGAGGGCCATACCGTCCTGACCGCCCATGACGGCTTGAGTGCCCTGGATTCTTTAGAGTCTTTTACGCCGGAGTTCTTTTTTATTGATTACGTGATGCCGAACATCGATGGCAAAGCCTTTTGCCATCTTGTGAGAAATGATCCCCAATATAAATCCGTGTACATCGCATTGTTATCGGCGATCGCAGCGGAAGAGTGGACGGATTTAAAAGATATCGGTGCGGATGCCTGTATCGCCAAGGGCCCCCTGAGCAAGATGAAAGGTTACCTGGCGGAAGTGCTCACCGATCCCGTCGGGGCTGCCAAATATTGTGCGGCCGGCAACATCATTGGCATGGAGGATGTTTACCCGCGTCTTATTACCAAAGAGCTCCTGGATTCAAGAAAGCACTTTGAGTTATTGCTGGATAAAATGTCCGAGGGAATATTGGAGCTCAACGAGGATAATCGGGTGGTTCTGGTGAACCCCACTGCCGAAAAGATCCTGGATCAATCCAGCAATTCAATGCTGGGCTGCTTGTTGGGAGATTTGCTGCCCCGCAGTCAGAACATCATTGTCGATCGTCTGTTGCGTGAAAAAAGTCAGTCTCAAACCCAGGGGCTCTCTACCGGCCTGATAGAAATTAGCCACCAGTTTATCACGATAAAGGTTGTCCCGTTGATGTCCGCAGACAACCATTCACTCATTATCCTGAACGATATCAGTGATCACAAACGGGCTGAAAATAGCCTCAGGGAAACCAACGAGTTCTTAAAAAGTATCCTGAACAGTTCTTACTCGATTTCCATCATTTCAACTGACCTGAATCAAAATATACTTTTTTGGAATCAGGGCGCCGAGGATCTTTTCGGATATACAGCCGATGAGGTCATCGGCAAACAAAAGATAAATATTCTCTATCCCGGTCCGCAGGAAGAAAAGCGGGCCAATGAGCTCAATTTCTTTTTGCAGCGTGAAAAGGAAGGGGTGAGCTGTGAACTCGACGAGAAAGCCAAAGACGGCCGGATCCTCAAGATGAAGCTGCACCTTAGTCCGAGAATTGATGAAAGCGGCGATGTTGTTGGAATTCTCGGTATAGGTGAGGATATTTCCCTGCAGAAGAAAGCGGAAGAGGACCTGGCCGAAAGCGAGGCCCGTTACCGGCAGATATTTAATATAGCACCGGCCGGAATTTATGAAGCGGACCTGGTCGCTGAAAAGCTGGTCAGCGTAAATGATGCAATCTGCGAATATACCGGTTATACCCGTGATGAGCTTCTATCCATAAATTTCAAGAAACTGCTTACGCCGGAGAGCCGGCAAAAATTCGCGGACAGAGTGGAGAAAATCAAACAGGGCGAGAAGGTGCCCGAATCCTTTGAATACACCATCGTTAAAAAAGATCGCAGCGTATTCACGGCAAGCTTCAACGCCAAGTTTACCTACGCGGGGCAGATACCGGTCGGCGCCACCGTCGTAGCGCAGGATATCACTGAGCAGAAAAAAATGGAGAAGCAATTGTACCAGGCCCAGAAGATGAAATCACTGGGGACCCTGGCCGGTGGCGTGGCCCACGATTTCAATAACCTTCTCATGGGTATCCAGGGACGGGCTTCCCTGATTAGAATGAATATCGATTCGCCCGCTCAGATGCATGAGCATGTACAGGGGATTGAGGATTATGTAAAAAGCGCGGCCAATCTAACTAAGCAGCTGCTGGGCTTTGCCAGGGGCGGCAAATATGAAATAAAAACGATTGATTTAAATGATCTTGTAAAAAATCAGTGCTTCCTGTTTGGACGAACACGGAAAGATATTACCATACATGAGAAATATGAAAAGAAACTCTGGGCGGTAGAAGTGGATCAGGGCCAGATCGAGCAGGTTCTGTTGAACATATTCGTGAACGCGTGGCAGGCCATGCCTGGTGGCGGAGATCTGTATATACAGTCCGAAAATGCCGTAATAGGTGAAAACGATATTGAAGCCCGGAATGTGAATCCCGGTAAATTTGCCAAAATTACAATTGCAGATACGGGCGTTGGTATGAAACCGGAGGTGGCCGAACGGATATTTGACCCCTTTTTTACGACCAAGGAACTCAGTCGCGGTA
Organism: uncultured Desulfobacterales bacterium; assembly: GCA_964647585.1. Classification (GTDB taxonomy): domain Bacteria; phylum Desulfobacterota; class Desulfobacteria; order Desulfobacterales; family CAJINA01; genus CAJINA01. Next base: position 10,184 of record CAZYGG010000057.1, on the reverse strand, counting down.
CGGGCCTGGGGCTCGCTTCCGCTTACGGGATTATCTACAACCACGGCGGGTTTATTGAAGTTTCCAGCGAAAAGCATAAGGGCAGTACATTTTATCTGTACCTGCCCGCAACGGAAAAAAAGGCGACTGTTGAGCAAGATACCGTTGAAAGAATCTTTAAAGGTAAAGAGACGCTCCTGCTGGTCGATGATGAGGAGATGATCCTGGACGTTGGGCGCGATATTTTAGAAATCTTAGGGTACAAAGTGCTGGTGGCCAGCAGCGGCCAGGAAGCCCTGGAGGTTTATCAGGAAAATTTCTCCCGGATTGATATGGTCATTCTCGACATGATCATGCCCGGGATGGACGGCCGCAAAATCTATCAGCGTTTAAAAGAGATAAATTCAGAATGCATAGTGCTTCTTTCGAGTGGTTACAGCATCAATGGTCAGGCCGCTGACATCATTGAGATGGGTTGCGATGGCTTCATCCAGAAACCCTTCAACATGGGTGCCCTGTCGGTTAAAATTCGAGAAATATTAGACCGCGACTGAAAACGATAGAGGGAGCCAAAATCGAAGCTATACTGAACGTGGAGCCCTCGTGGTCAGGGCCGCCCACCTTCTAATAATCATAAAAAAGCTGCTGGATTTCTACAAGGCTTCTCTCTTTCAAAAGCGCCAGCATGAGCAGGATGCGGGCTTTAGCGGGATTGAGTTCATCCGAGGCAATGAAGCCGTGGCGGTCGTCGTCGACCTCTACATTGCGGCCAACCCGGCCGGTGGGAACCCGGGAGCTGCGTACAAAAATCACGCCTTTTTCCGCTGTGCGGGCGGCGCGTTCCAGGGTGGGTGCATTCATATTGCCGTTGCCGTCGCCGGCAATCACGATGCCTTTTGCGCCGCTTGACACAGAACCATCGATCAGGTCAGCCGGCATGTCGATACAGGCGTAAATGATGTCCACCCGGGGCAGATCTGCCACCCCTTCAACAGAGAACTCGCCAAGATAGGTGTGTCGGCGAAACGGCCGGCGAAAATATCGGGTTTTGCCATAGTGGACGGTTCCAATGAGACCGTTCAGGGGCGATAAAAAAGTTTCCACCGAAGTGGTGTTGGTTTTGGTCAGGGAGTGGGCCCCATGGATGCGATCATTCATCACTACCAGAGTGCCGCATTCGACCGCATCGGGATCAGCCGCCACGGCCACAGCATTGAACAGGTTCAAAGGGCCGTCAGCGCTTACCGCCGTGGCCGGTCGCATGGCCCCGGTCAGGACCACCGGCTTGCGGCTTTTGACGGTGAGGTTGAGAAAGTAAGCCGTCTCCTCCATGGTGTCGGTGCCATGGGTTACCACCACGCCGCTGATATCGTCGTCGGCCAGCAGCGTGGTGATCCGGTTGGCCAGGTTAAGCAAGATGTCAAAGGTCATGTCCTGGGAACCGACATTGGCCAGCTGCTCGCCGCTTATCTCCGCGATGTTCCCGATTTCCGGAACCGCATCCATCATGGCCGCCACGGTCACCTGCCCGGCGGCATAGCCGGACCCGGTACTGGAGTCGGCCGATCCGGCGATGGTGCCGCCAGTCGCAATCAGAACGACGCGGGGGCGTGTTTTTTTCCGGGGTGTTTTGTCCACAGATGCTCCTTGGCTTCATTAAAGCAAAATTGAACAATTCGGTTCGCAAGGGTTTCCTTCAGCCTTCAGTCTTCAGCCTGAAACCCTGAATCCGGCCAAATCCGGCTAAGTACCGTCAGGCACTTTGGTCAGACGCCCCTTAAAGTGGCGATCTCCTATTCCTCTGGACCAGGATTTTTAGAAGCGGTTTCAAAACCTCCCCGCGGGCCCAAGCTAGGCGTTGGGCGTTCGGTTCAAATCCTCGAAATACCTGGTATATTCCTCCGGTTTGAACCTCACGGCCGCCTTGACTTGTCGTAGATCCCGCGCTTTTTGCGGGGAACCCGATTGAAGGTTTTGAAACCGCTTCTACAACATTTCTACGCGGGGTGTATTCCGGCCGTCATACTCGATCAGGGCGCCGGCCGATTTTCTTCCCATGGTGCAGTTTACCACTGCGGTGCCGTTGTAGGAAACCACCCCGGGGGTTTCATGGATGTGGCCGCAGATAAACAGCTTGGGAGGCTGATCCTGCAGGATTGAAAAAACCGCATTGCTGCCGGCTGAAAAACGGCCCAGAACCATGTCGAGAATGCCGTAGGGCGGCGGGTGGGCCACCAGGACGGTTTCAGAGGTGAGGCAGCACTCCTTGAGTTTTTTCACCACACGGGTTTCCAGAAGGCAAAGGCGCGATTTGAAGGGTACCGGGATGGTGCCACCGATCCCCACAAAGCGGATATTATTGACGGTCATCGGATTCAGGTGCAGGTTGTAGAGATTTGACAGGTCTTTCAAAATCCGGTTGGCGGAGCGCGGGTCGGTGTTGCCGCGAACCGCCAAAACTGGTACAGGAAGGCTGTTCAGGTCCTGGAAGACCGGCAGCGGGTTGAAATAGTTGGCGATATCCCCGGCAGCGATGAGAACGTCCGGTGAATGCTTACTGACATTTTCACGGATCAGTTTCAGCCGGTGTTTTTTTGCATGGATATCGGCGACCGCATAAATGCGCACGAGAGTTCTCCGAAAATTGTAGGATGGAGCTATTGGCTCTTAGCGGTTAGCAATTAGGTAATATATTGTATTTTAAACTCTTTATCTAAAGTCTAATGGCTAACAGCTGACACCTTCCGTCCATGATTTTTAATCATGGATGGACACTAATTAAGATGAACTCGTAAAAAGTCAAAAAACAACTTTTACGAGCGTTTTAAGTTTTAGGTCTTAAGTTTTAAGTGTCTGTTTTGATGATGTTTTATTTTTTATCCTAACACGTAAAACCTATGAATTCGGGTTTTTATGAATTCATCAATTAGCACAGGGAAACTAAAAAGAACAGTCGGCATTATAGAAAAAATTGGAAGGCGGCATCCCATGAAAAAGCAAAAAATCGATACAATCAGTTTTACCGCGGGAACCTGGCCACCCGATCCCGATCGCGTGACCCTTCTGTTTATTCACGGCTCCGGGGAGTCTTCCGTCCTGTGGGATGCCCAGGTTCAGGCGCTGGCCGGTGAATTCAATACGGTGGCCCTGGATCTTCCCGGTCACGGCGCCAGTGATGGTCCGGGGCTGGATACCATCGAAGACTATACGGAGGCCGTCATGGCGTTTGCCGAAAACAGCGGACTTCCCAACCTGGTACCCTGCGGTCTGAGCATCGGCGGCGCCATTGCCCAGCAGATGCTGCTGGATCACCCGGGCCGGCTGAAGGCCGGGATTCTGGTCAGCACCGGGGCCCGGCTCAAGGTGATGCCCCAGATTATTGAAGCAATCGAGACTGATTACGAGCAGTTCATCGCCATGAGCAGGATGTTTGCCGTCTCGGCCAAGACGCCGCCGGCCATGCTGGAACCCCTCATGGAGGATACCGCCCGGTGTGACCCCCGGGTAACCGTTGGTGATTTCAAGGCCTGTGATCGTTTTGATGTCATGGAAAGGCTTGGTGCGATAGCGCTGCCGGTCCTGATTATTTCCGCCGAAGACGATCAGTTGACGCCGCCCAAGTATAGTGACTTTTTGGAGAAAACCATACCGGGTGCTGTTCGGTGCCGGATAGAGGATGCGGGTCATGTGGTCCCGGTTGAAAAACCGGAAGCGGTCAGCCTGGCAATCAGGGAGTTTTTGAACGCTCTATAGAATATTCGGATTTTAACGACTCCAAATGCTTTAGCGGCAATGCCATTAGATAAAACCTATGAGATGCAACTCTATTTCTGTATTCCTGCGGTAACCATACGATTGATGACAATATTGTGGCTTTTTCCAAAAGCCATTATTTCTTCCGGTTTGTACTCTCCCGACTGGTAAACCCTCAGGAACTTTTCCGATCCAAGCATATGGAGGATATAACTCAAATGGCCTGAATAGCCGGTATCGTCAACAGCCTGGATCTTTTCCACCGCGGCCCGGGCCTGGTCCACCGCTCCGCGGTGGACGGTGGGGCCCTGTTCCCCGCATTTTTTCAGCGAATAGAGCTGCCGGCAGCTGAAAGGGCGGACTTCATAAATCATGCAGCGGTTATTCTTCTGTAGAAACGGACACCGGTTTTTATCGCCTTTTTCTTTTTTGCGAATATCCCGGTTCAACTGCTTGGCGACCTTCGCGGCGACGGGGCGTTTGAGTCGGCCCAGCCTTTCACGAATCACCAGACCTTCGAGGGTCGTGATGTCTACCGTTCCCATCTGGGTACAGCAGAAGGCGCAGCCGGGTGCGCAGACATCTGCCTGCCGGAATTCTGCGGTCGCTGCTTCGAATTCAGCGTAAATATCATCAAGTTTGGAGATTTTAGATTTTATGTCCAATATTTATCCCTGCCATCCAGCTCGCCGGGCAGCGCCTCGGCCGCCTCCGCATGAAGATTACAGGGGGACTCTTTCCTTTTTGGCAGCGGGTTGTCAAGGGATATTCTTGACGGCTATAACGTTCTGTGAGACTGTAGCCCCTGCTGTAAGCGAGCACTTGTATTTGGATCTGTTGGTAGTTATGGAGGGGGGAAGGGGGCCTTTCTTACGGACTCGAAGGTAAGGTGGGGGGTGTCACCGGTGCCAGCCGCAGCATCGGGCTTGAAATTGCCCGACTGCGGATCGCGGGGCTACTGCGGTTTCTATATGAATTTTAAAGAATTACTTAAGAAATGGCTTGCAACCAAAGCCGCTCCCTGGCTGGCCTATACCCTGGTACGCATATGGTTTGGCACAGTACGGGTTAAGATCCTCAATCGTTCTGTTTACAGGGATTATTTTCTGAAAAATACCAGCAACCGGAATGTGGTGGCCGGGTCGTGGCACCGCCATGCGATTTTCTTTTTTTATTTTTTTCGGATCCTGGGTCCGCGCGGCATTATGATCAGCAAAAGCAAGGACGGGGAATTTACAGCGAAAATTGCAGAACACCTGGGTTACACACCCATACGGGGCTCCTCTTCCCGGGGCGGGTCCGCGGCCCTTCAGGAACTGATCGAATTTATGCGCGTTAGAAGCGAAACCAGGCTTTGCGGAACGGCGGTGGACGGTCCCGGCGGCCCGGCCCGGGTTATGAAAACCGGTATGCTGGCGGTGGCCAAAGAGAGCGGATCCTGGTTTATCCCCATGGCCTGTTCCGGGACCCGCGTTATTACTTTTCCCAAGGCCTGGGACCGGACCATTATCCCCAAACCCTTCAGTAAGATTGTCATGGATTTCGGGGAGCCTTTTATTATTCCGAAAGATATATCCACGGTGGAGATGGAGGAGATGCGGCGGAGTACCGGCGTGATACTGAACAGACTGACTGATAATGTGGACCGCATCTGCGGCTATACAGGAGGATGACATGACAACCGACAAAGCACCTTTCCGAGTAGAAATTGACGGCCATATCGCCTGGCTGATACTCAACCGGCCGGACAAGCGCAACGCTATGGGGCTGGATTTCTTTCCCGCCTTGAACGAACATTTTCAGGCTTTTGACAACAACCCCGATGTACGCGTGGTGGTCGTAAAGGCCGCTGGTAAATCGTTCACGGCCGGACTTGACCTGATGGAAGCCGGCGCCATTCTATCCGACAGCACGGCGGCCGGCCGGGAAACGCTCCGGCGGAAACTCAGAGAACTCCAGCAGAGCATCACCGCCATTGAAAAGTGCAGCAAGCCGGTTATCGCGGCGGTGCACAGCCACTGTATCGGTGGCGGCATCGATATGCTCAGTGCCTGCGATATCCGGATAGCGACCGCGGACACCGTGTTCAGCATCCGGGAAACCAGGATTGCCATCATAGCGGACCTGGGTACGCTCCAGCGCCTGCCGGCGATCATTGGCGACGGCTGGTTTCGGGAGTTGGCCCTGACCGGCCGGGATTTCACGGCCGAAGAAGCGCTCAGGATGGGCTTTATTACCCGGATTTGCAAGGACCGGGAAGCGTTGGAGGCCACCGCCCTGGAGCTGGCGAAGCAAATCGCCGGCAACGCGCCGCTGACCGTCCAGGGCGTCAAGGATGTCATCCTTTACAACCGGGATAACGGGGTCTACCCGGGGCTGCAGTACGTGGCCCAGAAAAATTGCGCCCAGCTTCCCTCTGATGACCTGATGGAAGCGGTGACGGCGTTTATGGAGAAGCGCGAGCCGGAGTTTAAGGGGAACTAAAGAACGGGATTCAAGGGTTCAAGGATTCGAAGGTTCAAGTGAAATGCAAAAACCTTTAAAGCACAAAACACTCGAACCCTTGGCCCCTTGAATCCAGGAATCCTATTTTAGGGAGTAACCGGAAAAGGACCTTTTAAGGTAATTAAAAATACGATGACAGAACAAAACTTTACCTACAGTGTCAGATGCAAAACCTGCCGCACCCGCTTCAAGGTGCAGCTTTTTGAAAGCCACGAGAAGAATCTTTTCCTGGTGGATAAACGGGACTGGTATTGCGATAAATGTAAAAAGGACTACGCGGCCAGCGAGACGGAAAAACTCTCCCAGGCCCACCAGGCCATCGGTTTTCCGGAACTGGCCGGCACCCGCAAGATGATCACCTGGGCGGAAAAAATCCGGGCGGAGTTGATCAACAAGGTCAACTACCTGAAAGAGAGTCTGCGGATCGAAGATGAGGATGAAAAAGCGCTTTCAGAAAAGGCGTTTGACCAGTTCTTTCAGGAGTGGCGGGGAGAGACGGCCGCGAAGTGGTGGATCGACAACCGTAAGATGACTGTGCGGGACATTTCCAGGCGAGTTGGCGAGCTGGCTGACACAATCCGCAAAGCATAAATGGAAGGTATTCGCTTTTAGCCGTTAGGTATTAGAACTCATCTCAAAAAAGTCTTTTGGCCCAAGCTCGGCGTTGGGCGCTCATATCAAATCCTCGAAATACGGGAGTATTCCTCCGGTTGAAATTTTTATCTTCCTTGACCTGAAGCCAAATTGGCCATTGTGACACAGTCTCTTTGGGCCAGGCTTCTTTACACATCTGTGTGAACCTTGTTATCCAGGGCGGCCCGTACGACGCGGGCGAGGTCTTCCTTGTGAAACGGTTTTTTCAAAGTTGCCTTGATGATATTGGTATGCTTGGCCTCGGGCGACTCCATAAAGCCGGTACTCAGGATAATGGGCAGATCACTGCGCAGGTCTTTCACCCGCCGGGCAAACTCAATACCGCTCATGCCCGTCATGATCAGATCGGTAATTACCAGGTCGTACGGGCGGCTGTCTTTGTGTAATGCTTCAAGGGCAGTCTCCGCGTCTTTAAACGGGATGACCTCGTATCCCAGGCGCTTCAGCATTTCAACCAGAACCCTCAGAATGCGTTCATCATCATCCACTACCAGCACGCGCTCCCAGCCGACTGGTGGGCGGCTGTCCGGCACCGCTGGGCCGGTTTTTTTCACTTTTTTCAAGACCGGCAGGTAAATATGAAAGGTGGTGCCCAGTCCCGGTGTGCTTACCAGGTCAATGTGGCCACCATGGTTATTAACAATGCCCATAACCACCGACAGCCCCATACCGGTACCTTTATCCGCATCCTTGGTGGTGAAATAGGGGTCGAAGATCCGGGGTTGAATGTCAGCCGGTATGCCGCTGCCGTTATCGGCCACGGTCAGCCGAACATAGTCTCCCGGTGCCAGGTTGGCCTCCCTGGATCCCTGGCCTTCCTTTATTGTCAGGGGGTGCAGGGAGATATGCAGGTCGCCGCCGCGGTCCTGCAAGGCCTGGGCCGAATTTGTCACCAGATTTGACAGGAGTTGACTGATCTGGGTTGAGTTGGCCATGACCTGCATCTCTCCGGTGATGACATGGGAATGGATCTTGATTTTCGGGGAGATAGAGGCGCTGAGAAATTGTATGGCCCCTTCAATGACCGTGCCTATATTTACCGGACTTTGCGCATACTTGCCTTTGCGACTGAAAATCATGATCTGTTCCACCAGTTGCTTGGCCTGCATGCAGGCGCCAATAACGTGGTCCAGGTAAAGCCGCTGAGGATCCTCCTGCGGCAGCTTTTCGGCGGCCAGTTCTGCGTTGCCGACAATACTGCCGAGAATGTTGTTGAAATTCAGAGCAATACCCCCGGAAAGCGTTCCCAGGGCTTCCATTTTCTGGGCCTGGTTCAACTGGTTTTCAAGCTTTTTCTGGTCACTGATATCCCGCAAAAAGTTCAGGGTGGCCGGCTTTGTCTCCCAGGTGGTTGGTACCGTATTGAGCGCCACCCAGACGGTTTCGCCGGAGCGTTTGTCCAGTCGGAAGGAACAGGTGGTGATCCCGGCTGTAAACCGGCCCCCCTTTTCAAGGTGTTCGCGGACCCTGATCTGGTCGTCAGAGTGCACCAGGGATGTAAACGCAAGGGTGGTTAATTCAGCGGCCTTGAATCCGGTGATGGCCTCGGTACGGGGGTTTGTGAACTGAAAGGCATTATCCTGCAGGATAAAGATGCCGTCACCGGCGTTATCGACCAGCTGGCGGTACTTTTCTTCGCCTAAGCGCAACTGCGATCGTTGGGTCTGGACGGTTTCAAAGGATTTTGAAAAACGGGAAGCCAGCAGAAATGTCTGGGCCATGATAAAACCGATCAGGCCGATTTGGCCCATATAGATCGACTGGATAAACTGCCGAGAGTAAAGGATATCATTTACGACCGTGGCGGCAAGGATGGCGAAGCCGACCAGAAAAATTCTGGCCCCGGGCCGCTTCTTTGCAAGGGCCTGGCCCATGATGACAAACCCGTAAAACAGCGCCAGAAGGGTTACTATTGAAAAAGCCGGTGTGGTGTAGGAGTAAAAGCGCAACGGGGTCAGCACCACCAGGATGGAGAAACCGAGGGAAGCACCGGCCAGAAATTTGATGGTCGTGCGGTCCGTTTCCTTGGGAAACAGTGACTGGCCAAACAGGATAAAACAGCCGACGGCCAGGTAAAACCCGAGGTATTCCAGTTTGCTCAACAGGTCAAAAGGAAAGCCTGGAAACAGCTGTACCAGGTAGCGTTCGCCGGTGGAAATGGCACGCAGAGAGATCGCCAGGCAGCCAAGTCCGAAGTAGAGTGCAGAGGGATCCTGACGACGCAGAACGTACAGGCCAAAATGGTAGATACCCGCCATGAGCAGAATGCCTAAAATGATCATGTTGTAAGCGATCCGGTTTTCGCGGATTTTCAGCAGCTGGGTCGGGGTTCCCAGGGTTATCCGTTCCCACAAGCCCCCCTGGCGGTGGTTGTGGTTGGATACATGCACAATCAAATCGATGTCGCCGCCATCTGCAGGCAGGTTGATGACACTAGGCCGGAAGCTGGGCGAGGATGTGCTGCGTGAGATACCGGGCTGGCCAGCCTGGAACACCCGCCGCCCGTTGGCGTAGACCGCACAAGCCGTGGCCGCGTCTCTTATGTAAAAGGCCAGGGGCTGCGGATTGGGCGCGAGTTGGATGCGCAGCCGGTAGCTTGCATAGCCGGGGCCTCTGAGTCGCTGCCCGGCCACCTTGTGATCATTCCATACATAGGGCACCTTGAGATAGTCGGGGGCCGCCTCGGGCTGGGTGTCCGGTAGAACTCCGGTCCATACAAATTGTTTCCAGTAAAATCGCCAGCGACCGTCCAGGGGGACCGGTCCCATCTCTTTGAAGTTCCATTGGCGCAGATCAATGCCCCCCTTTTTAACGCGCGGGGGTGTTTGTGCCAGGGCCGCCGGCCCGGCTGTCAATTCAATGACGACCTGGGCCGCAAAAACCAGGCAGATACCAAGACATACTGCCCATTTAGGTCTCAATCTAGAGGTCATATATTTAATACCCATTAATTTTTTGAAAACAAAATTATATCAAGCCTGGCGCCAATGGTCAACTTAACGGGAAAATATAGATAACTATGTTATTTATTTAAATAAATCGGGTAAGAAACAGGAGTAGCGGCACTTGCAGCAATAACACGGTATTGGTTATCAGCCAGCAGGCGTTGGCCAGGTCGATGTCCAGGTCGTAAATGGTCGGCGGTACCATGGCAATAAACCCCACGGGCATGGAAGCCAGAATCAGCACGACCTTGAGGGGCAGGCCGTTGTCTATCTTATCCAGACCGAGCAGGTATCCCAGGCCCACGATGAAAGCGGGCACCAGCATAAATTTAATAAGGGCAATGATCA
>CAZYGG010000056.1:0-26994 GCA_964647585.1 uncultured Desulfobacterales bacterium | reverse complement strand
CAATTAAAAAGGGGTCAGCCCTATCAGGCTAACCCCTTGTTATGTTTGGCTCCCCAGCACGGACTCGAACCGCGGACCCAGTGGTTAACAGCCACTTGCTCTACCTGCTGAGCTACTGGGGATCAATCAGAGAAAAATGCTATCTATTAGACTCCGATCACAATGTCAAGCGAAAATCGAAAAATAGAAGCTTGCCAGGCACGGGGATCTTTATTCCTTTGTTTCTTTTGGTTTTTCTTCCTTCCCAGCCAGTTTGGCAAAGGTTTTCTGCCAGCTCTCCAGCCGGTCGTTTGAAAGCGTAAACGGGTAGGCGTTGTAGGAAGATGTAGCCGGGAGAACGGTGTCTTTTTCTTTTTCCTTTTTAAAAAGCACAAGGGTGAAGGCTTGCTTGCCCTCCAGGACAATCTCAAAAACCGGGCCTTTAAATTCGTCTTTTTGCCGGCCTTCAAGGTAGTTTTCGCACTTGATATTATTGATAGATGACAGGAAGCTATCCAGGACGCTGCTATCCACACTTTCACCGTCCGGTCCCACCCAAGCGGGTTTGTCGCCGGCCTGGTCCGACTGCACTGCGGCGCGGCGGGTCATGACGAGGGTGTCCGAACCGCTGGTCACCCGTATTTTTTCCAGGCCATCCGGATCAAAGGCCAGCACCTCGCGATCACGCAGGTCTGTGGCGCTATCCGCAAACTTACGTCTGAAATCTCCGCGGGCGTGATACACATTGGGATTGGCGGGCAGCCGGATGAAGGTGTGCTGGAAAGTCGCGGCCTCTTTGCCAATGTCAAATTCGCGCACCACCTTGTCGCCGGCCCAGGCCTTTACCGTGATTTTCTGGCCATCGTCCAACTGGTAGCGCGCATAGGCTTTTGATTCCGAGACCAGATCGGTGAGGACCATATCCTCCAGCGCAAACAGCATGCTCTTTACCTTGGCGCCATCAGCCGGGTAATCCCGCGGGGCGATCAGCCACTGGGCATTGTTTTTTGTCAGGCCGATGGCTCCCCCCGATGACTTTATCTCTATGCGCGTAACGGCATCGATCTCAATTTTGGATAGCTGCGGTAATTGATATTGCGTTTGGTTTTTATTATGAAAAGCCAGGTACAGTCCGGCCGCGATGATAATGACCGCTAAGATCAGGTATTCTTTTTTCGCTCTCATATACGTTTCAGTTCCTAGGTAACATCAAGTTCTAATTCGACTTTTCCGGAAACATCATTTGAATCCGTTTTTTCCGGGCATGCCGTCGCAGCAGGATAAAGAACCCGAAAAGGGTCACCAGAATGGGCAGGCCCGCAATGTTCAGCATTTTAATCGCCGTGCGAACGGGTGCCTGGATGTCGTCCAGGGGATTGTACTGCTGCACCTTGGCGCGCATAACGGCGATATCCTCCCGATTGTTCAGGGCGTCAATTACATTGAGGACGAACAAGCCATTGGGGGAGCTTTCGTTCGGGTCGAGGATATTGTCTTTGATCATCTCGGCAGAGGCCATGATGAAAATTTTGGCCGGGGCGCCTTTTTCGATAAACTCACCCTTGCCCTGGATCATGGAAAGGTCGGGCTGCGTGGTTTTATCCGCAGGGGGGGGTACCTGATCGGCTTTTGCGTCAATGGTTTTAACAGGAATCTGGCGGCCTGCAAAATAGCTTGAAAATTCACCTTCCAGAAGCCAGGCGAGCGGTTGGCTGCCCTGCCTGTTGGCGGCGGCCGGCGGCGTGATAAACATGGGGTTCAGGTTGATGTTTTCACGCATTTCCCAGGATTTTTCGGAGGATGCCAGCAGGCGATGGGTGGACATGCCGGCTTTGCCGGTCAGTTTTTCATCCAGGGTGACCGGTGAGGCCTTTACCACGATGAGTCCCTTGATGTTTTGCATGAAAGCCAGATCCCGGTTGATATGCCGACTTTTAATGATCGGGGCGAAATAGATGTTTCTTTCACCCCCCCCCATGGCCTGGGAGACCCGCTGTTTGTAACAGTTCTCATCCAGGACGTAGGCCTTTTCAAGGATAATGCCGTAATGGGCGAGCAGTTTTCCCAGGCCGGTATCCAGGGGCGTGTAGCTTGGCCCCTGATTCAGCCCGAAACCCTGCTGGGCCGGCATTTCCTCTTTAAATGTATCCATGAAAATCACCAGATTGGTGCCGCGCATGAGGGCCTGGTCAATCTGGTACAGATCATAATCGGAAAACGGTTCCGTGGGCCGTGCGATGACCAGGCTCTGCAGGCTGGCCGGGATGGCATCTTTTTTCAGATCGACCGGTTTGATCGAATAATTTTCGGCCACCATTGTCCGGAAACTGTTGATGCCGCCGGCCGGCTGCCTGCCCGCCGGGGCGGCCCCCAGGGTTCCGTGGCTGGCCAGCAGCCCGATGTCCTGGTTGACACCGATCAGGGACTCCAGGGTTTTACTTAAAGTCTCTTCCAATTGCTCGGTTTCTGCCAGGGTGTACCGGGTTCCCAGGATGGGCAGGTTGATGACGTTCAGCAGCGGCAATTGCGTCGTTTTCCCACCGTATTCCATCACCAGCCCGATGATGCCCTGGCCGGCGGCAATGCCGGCATCGGTAATGGCCGGCCACTCCAGGGCCTGGATATTGTACTGGCGGCTGAGGCTGTTTTGTTCCGTCACCGAGGCCGGGGCAATATGTTCGAACTGCAGCGTGTCATAATTTTTGTGGTTCAGTTTTTTTACGACGGATTCAATCTGTTGGGGGAGCCTCGCCAGGTTCTCAAGCCCCATGTAGGGGGCCACCGCATTGAGCGAACCGGAAAGAAAAAGCTTTACGTTGACCTTTTCTTTCAGGGCCAGCAGGGCGCTGATCTTGTTGTTGAGTTTCTGGATGGCGGTGGTCAGCTTGTATTCGAGACCGGCGGTGGATGTCAGGGTGGGGATTCTTTCGATGACATCCCCGTGAATCAGGACCAGCCCCATATAGGCGTTCTTGAATTTGATTTCATCGTTTTCCACGATTTGAATCTGGACCGGGTAGATGCCGTAGTCAGCGGCCAGTTTACGGTTACCCATGGCCGGCTGATTGGGTCCGGCGCTTTCGGGATTCACGTCGTAGAAGCTGTAGTTAAAATGCCGGTCGGCATATAAAGCATATTCCTCGAGCAAATCGCGCAGGTACTGCTCGGTGTTGTTATGGGGAGCCGGAAGGTCCCGGGTGAAAAACACCTTGATGGTCAGCGGTTCCGTAAGCGTGGCCACCACCTTTTTACTGACTGCGGAGATGGAGTAAGCTTTATTGGCGGTAAGGTCGATGCGGGCATACAGGGTGATGCCCACCACGTTTATCAGGACGATGGTAACCAGGTAGGTTAGAAATTTTATATAGTTGCCGTAGCGACTGGATGCCCCCATACTGTCTCCTTAGTTCTTTTCTTCCATCACCAGGGCTGTGCCGTACAGGCCGAGAAACACAACGCTGAGGAAATAGATAATGTCACGGGAATCGATGATGCCTTTGGCAATATTCTGAAAGTGGGACCCTGCACCAAGGTACCCGAGAATCGACAACGCCCCCTGGGGAATGAAAAACAGCATGCGGTCTATGGTTGTCAGGGCAAAACAAATTGCCATGGCCACGATGAAAGCGATGATCTGGTTCCGGGTGAGTGCGGACGCGAAAAGGCCGATGGCGCTGAAGGCGGCTCCTAACAGCAGGGCGCCCAGGTAGCCGCCGACCACGGGGCCCCAGTCAAGGGACCCGATGGCGGCGATGCACACCGCGTAAAAAACGGTCGGCAGCAACATGACGGCCACCAGCATGACCGCTGCAAAAAACTTACCGAGGATAATGTCCCGGAACGTCACCGGCAAGGTCAGAAGGGTTTCGTAAGAACCCACATTGCGTTCTTCAGAAAACAACCGCATGGTAATGGCCGGTATCACAAACGCCAGCATGGTCGGCAGCAGGTTGAAGAAGTTTCTCAAGTCCGCCTGGTTGTACAGAAAAAAGGTGGCGAAGAAGAACCAGCCGGTCACCAGCAGAAAAATGGAGATCACGATGTACGCGATGGGGGATATGAAATAATCCCGGAATTCCTTGTTTGCGATTTTTAAAGCCTGCCGCATATTAGTTCTCCCTGGTCAGTTCTCTGAAGATGTTTTCTAAGGTCCGGGTATCCTGCCTGAATTCCATCAGCAGCCAGTCGGTCGCTTTGATCTGGCGGTAGACGGTTTCACGCAGGTCGTTCTCGGGTGCACAGGTGAGTTTGACGACCAGCATGCCGTTTTCAGACGGCATCTGTTCCACCGCCTGGACACCGTCGATGGTTTCCATCCGGGCCTGCACATCCGCAAAATCGGCCTGGGTAAAGGCGAGGTTAATGGCGCGGCCGCTGTCGGCGGATTGCTTCAACTCTTCCGCACTGCCGTTGGCAATGATTTTACCCTTGTTAATGATGACGATCCGGTCGCAGGTAGCTTCCGCTTCGCTGAGGATGTGGGTCGACAGGATGACGGTTTTTTCCCGACCGATCTGCTTGATGATGTCCCGGATTTCTACGATCTGATTCGGATCAAGTCCGGAAGTGGGCTCATCGAGAACCAGAATCTCCGGGTCGCTCATCATGGCATGGGCCAGCCCCACCCGTTGCTTGAGACCTTTGGACAGTTCATTGATGGATTTGTGCATAATATTGTGCAGACCGCACAATTCACAGAGTTCCCGTATCCGGGAGAGGCGTTTATCGCTGGGGATGGCCCTTATTGCGGCTATGTAGTCAAGGTAGTCAAAAACCAGCATGTTGTGGTACAGCGGGGCCGATTCCGGCAGGTAGCCCATGAGCTGTTTGATTTCAAGGGGGTGCTCACTCGAATTGAACTCCTTGACGTTGATGGTGCCCCGGGTGGGTTTGAAATAGCCGGTCAACATCCGCAGAGTGGTGGTCTTGCCGGCCCCGTTGGGGCCCAGCAACCCCAGGATTTCCCCTTTGCGGATATCGAGACTGATCCCGTCCACTGCACAGAAGTCATTGTAATATTTCGTCAAATGATCAGCCTGGATCATTGCGCGCCTCCTTTGATCAGCTTTGGGTATAAGTGATCAGTCTTTGATCGTTTTGCTCAGATCGGGCATCGTTTCGGGTTTGCCGCGCTCCATGTAACGGCTGTCTTTGCCGCGGGCGGTCACGTTTTCATAGACGCCGTCATCCCGCTTGACCAGCTTGGTAAACCCAAGGTCTTTGAGTTCCGAGTTGGTTTTGGGGACACTGATGCCAACCATTGATATCAGCTTGCGAACCGGCTGGCCGCACTCCGGGCAGCCGGTCAGGGGTTTGTCCTTCATGGACTGGGTGACCTCGAATGCCTTTCCGAGGCTGCAGGGTTCTGATGTATGTTCGTATTCATATACCGGCATGTTACCCCCCGGCCTGATTAATGGCCTGTTTGGGCACACTCTTTTGCTGGTTAGTGACTCAAGCCTCTCACAATTCAACGCCCATTTGATCTAAGACCGGGCAGTGCCGCCGGCCAGATCGTACACCGCAAAGGTTGCCTTTTGAAAATGTGTTTTCACCGGCTGGGTTGGTGCGTGCTGAGGGAAAAGTCTACTGGGGCGTTGGATGTTCCGCTTTAACCATGATGACACTGCTTTTTTTCCGGTCCTTGACACTGTGCTTTTTTACAAGGCCGTGTTCCTGGATCCAGGCGTAGTCCGGATAATCCAATAAATAGAAAGTATCTGGGCGACTTTTCTGTACTACCAGGAAACGGGCATTCCCCTTGAAACTTCTTTTCACGAATCTCTCCGTTTGAAAGCTAACTAACTGCGTAAATATCGAGTGCTGATTACAACAGAAACAGCGCTCATGGTTACAGGTCAGGGTTCTATATTAGCTTCCCCTTTTTTAACAGCCATTTAGTATGAATTCGGCAAATACTAAAGCTTGCGGGCGGCCTGCTAATTTTGACCTATTATAGTCATGCAAACGAATCTGTCAAGCTTCATGTTTACACGTAAATTTAACTATAATTACAATATGTTAAAACCGGTTTTCCGAAAAGCTGCCCGGGCCGGTCAACGCGGGTCATAGAAATAGTCTATAAGTCCTGTAATCAATATCGAGATTAACTATTGGATTTCATTCAAAACAGTCGGTAATAGCCTGCATACGGATTTGTAAAATGTACCCGCAGCCACAACGGCGCTGCCTGGGCGGTCAAGCTTGGCTATAAACATGTCTACCGCTATACCGGCGGGATCTTTGCCTGGAAAGGGGCCGGCTACAAGGCGGAAGCGGTAAAATAAACATGCTGGACCAGATAAAACCGCAAGGTCCTAATAATTTTTTCGTTTTTATACGAGTCGGAATTGCTACTCCCCGTTGAATGTTTATTGTGATAGGCATGACGGTTTCACCGGCCATGCGAAAAGGAAACCAATAAAATGAATGTAGCCGAAATTGAAGATCTTCTTGACCGGATAGAGGCCCGGGCCAAAAACCTTTTCCGCTCGAAACAGTTCATGTGTGCAGAATCTGTCCTGCTTGCCGTGAGCAAGGGGTTGGGCCGCGATATCTCCGAGGAGACTGTGATTGCTCTGGCGGCGCCCTTTTCCGACGGTATGGGTGGCAGCGGGTGTATCTGCGGTGCTCTGAGTGGCGCTGTCATGAGCATTGGTTTGTGCCTGGGCGGCGGTCAGGCCCAGGGACAGCGGGAAAGGGCGCGCCGGTTTTCAAAAGAACTGCACAACCGGTTTACGGGAAAATACCGATCAGCCTGTTGCCGGGTTTTATGCAAGGCTGTCCGGGAAGACCCCAAAAGGCATTTTAACCAGTGCGTAGCGATAACCGGCGCTACTGCCCGGATGGCTGCCCGGCTTATCCTCGAGCAGGAGCAGGGGCTTGCCGATTTTGGCGATTTAAGCTTTCTAAATGCCCGCCATTCTGTTATCGGTGGGTTGTTGAAACGGATCGTTCCCAATTAATGCCTAAAGGCGGGCCGTATATAAAAACGGCTGTTTACGGATGAGGGTTGAGGAGTTGCTGTTGCAAGAGCTGAAAGGTTTTCAAAAAAAATATCTGCGCGGTCGCGCCCACAAACTCCAGCCGGTTGTCTATATCGGCCAGAAAGGGGTGACCGGCGCGGTGTGCGACTCGCTTGAAGAGGCGCTGAATACCCACGAACTGGTCAAGGTGAAATTCGTTGAAAACAAGGAAAAAGAGACCAAGCAAAGGTTTTGTGCCGAACTGGAGAAGCGCACCGGTGCCGGCCTGGCGGGTCTCATTGGCCACGTGGCCATTCTTTTCAGACCCCACCCCGATCCAGATAAACGCAAGATAACCCTGCCGAAGCGTTCATAGAAGCTATCTGAAAAAAGTCTTTTGGCCCAAACTCGGCGTTGGGTGCGAATATCAAATCCTCGAAATACTGGAGTATTCCTCCGGTTTAATATTCGCGGCCGCCTTGATTTTGAACCAAAATCCGTTTTTCAGATAGCGTCTAATAATTTTCTCCTTTTAGCTCTTGACCCCTCGACCCCTTGGCCCCTTGAACCCTGATGATATCTACGCAATCAGGATGCACCCTCGATTTGTTAATACTATAACTAATCGGAAGACTGACCATTCCTACGATAGTACATCACCGAGTCGGCCGAGTACAGAATCAGGGCAATCCAGATCAGGATAAAGGCCATAAGCTGCGGCCGGGCCAGAGGTTCATTGTAAACCAGGATGGCGAGCAGGAAGGTGCAGCTCGGGGCCAGGTATTGCAAAAAACCGATGGTCGCCAGGTGGAGCCGCCGGGCTCCGATGGTAAACAGCAAAAGGGGCAGGGCGGTGACCAGGGCGGCCCCCATCAGCAGCAGATCGATTCCGGCTGTGGCTCTCAAAAATGATCCTTGCCCGAGCCTATCGATATAAACCAGGTAGGCCAGTGCCGGGACGGAAAGCAGCATGGTTTCAACCGTGAGGCCAACCAGAGCGCCTACCGGGGCAATTTTGCGGATAAGCCCGTAAAAAGCAAAGGAAAACGCCAGCGCCAGGGAGACCCACGGGAAATGGCCGTACCGGAGGGTCATCCAGCCCACGGCAAAAGCGGCCAGTCCTACGGCAACCATCTGCATCCGCCGTAGTCGTTCGTTTAAAAAGATCATTCCGAGCAGGACGTTTACCAGGGGGGTAATATAATACCCGAGACTGGTCTGGAGGATATGGTTACTGTTAATGGCCCATATGAATAAAAACCAGTTGAAACCAACCAGCAAGGTGGTGGCCAGCAGGATCAGCATGACCCGCGGGGATGTCACTGCGGTCTTGAACGCGGTCCGGTGGCCGGTCAGAAAAATCAGGGGGCCCAGGAATGCAAAGGACCAGATCATCCGGTGCATCAGGATCTCAAATGCCGGCACCGTGACCAGCGATTTCCAGTAGATCGGACTGAGGCCCCAAATCAGGTAGGCGGTGGTTGCGGCCCCCAGGCCGGTGATGGCGGATTTTTGCATGGTCACCCGTTCATTTCCTATCGGGCGCGCAGCCCGGTAATTTTTTTGCCTCTTCTAAACCCTATTGCGGATAATGTCAAAAAATAGTTAGGTATTTCTTGACAAAAAGCAGTAACATCGGCTATTTGACAAAGACTATTTACACCGGAACAATCCAATTGTTAAAGGAGCAATTTTCCCATGACCCTGACCAAAGCTCAGATTATAGATTCAATTCCTGAAGAACTCGGTATCTCCAGAAAAAAAAGTGTTGAGGTTGTAGAGACCCTGCTTGAGATCATTAAACGCCAGATGGAAAACGGCGAAGATGTCCTGATAAGCGGGTTCGGGAAATTTTGCATCAAAGATAAAAAGGCCAGGCGGGGCCGCAATCCCGCCACCGGCAGCGATATGATGCTAGCCCAGCGGCGGGTGGTTGTTTTCAGGTGTTCCAAGTTATTACGCGACAAGATCAACACCGGCTGAAACGAATAGAAAACCGGTGGCCGCGGCGACCGGTGAATAACCAAAGGCGGATTGGAGATGTTCCAACCCGCCTTTTCTGTTCTTAGGGCTCGCGCAAAAATAACTTCACATTTTAAGCGCCGAACCATCCCCTCTGACTGTGTTACGAAAGCGTATGAATATACTTGATATTCATACGCTTGCGTGCCTTGCCAGCCGGGCGCCTCAACACTTGAAATTGCGAACTTATATTTGTGCGAACCCTTAGGGTCCGGTATTTTGCAGCTTTTATCGATCCAGAAGTTTCTTGGCCCGTGCCACAACATTGGCGGTGGTGAACCCGAATTTTTCCATCACGACGGGACCCGGGGCCGAAGCGCCGTACCTGGTCATGCCGATCACATCGCCCTGGTCACCGACATACTTTTCCCAACCCATGGCAATGCCGGCCTCCACCGCCAGCCGGACTTTCACGGTTGGCGGCAGGACCTCGCGTTTATAGTCGGCACCGGTCATTTCAAACAGCTCCCAACTGGGCATGCTGACCACCCGGGCCGCTATCCTATCCTGGGCCAGTTCCTTCTGGGCAGCGAGGACCAGTTGGACTTCAGAACCGCTGGCAATGAGGATGATGTCCGGGGTCCCTTCACAATCCGATAGGATATAGGCCCCCTGTTGCAGGGTCTGATCTTCAAGGGTGCTTTCCAGTATCGGGAGTTTCTGACGGCTTAAGATCAGGGCGACCGGGTGGTCGGAGGTTCTCAGGGCCTGGCACCACGCCTTGGCCGTTTCCGTGGCGTCGGCCGGGCGTATGACGGTCAGTCCCGGAATGGCCCGCAAGGCGGCCACGTGTTCCACCGGCTGGTGGGTGGGACCGTCCTCACCGACGGCGATACTGTCGTGGGTGAACACATAGATCAGGGGCAGTTTCATCAGGCTGGCCACCCGGATGGCCGGTCTGACATAATCGGCGAAAACCAGGAAAGTTCCCCCGTATGGCCGCAGGCCGTTGTGCAGAAACATGCCGGTCATGATAGCCCCCATGGCATGCTCCCGTACCCCGAAACGGATGTTGCGACCATCATAAGCGTCTTTTTGGAATTCATGTGAACAGGTCAGGTACGTTTTGTTCGAAGGGGCCAGGTCAGCCGAACCGCCTATCAGGGCGGGGACTTTTGCGGCCAGGGCGTTGAGGACCTGTCCCGATGCGGCCCGGGTGGCGAGGGGGCCATCATCCGGAGAAAAGGCCGGAACGTCCGCGCGCCAGTCCTCTGGAAGGAAACCGCTTATCGCGTCCAACCACTGCTCGGCCATCTCGGGGCAGGCGTTTTTATAGGCCTTAAATGCTTCCAGCCACCCGGCTTCCGCCTGCGCGCCCTTTGCCAGGCAGGTAGCGAAATGGGACAACACTTCATCCGGGACCCGAAAAGATTCATCCGCCGGGAGTCCCAGGTTCTGTTTCGTCAGGGCGAGTTCGTCTTCCCCCAGGGGGGCCCCGTGGGCATCAGCCGTGCCCTGCTTGTTGGGGCTGCCGTAAGCGATTTCGGTTTTCAGTTTTATCAGGCTGGGTTTTCCCGTTTCTGCCCGGGCAGCCTCAATAGCCTCTGAAATAGCCTGAATATCATTGCCGTCCGCCACTGTAAGAACCTGCCATCCGTATGATTCAAAGCGCAGGCCCACATCTTCGGTGAAAGCAATCGCCGTGCTGCCCTCGATGGAAATATCGTTGTCGTCGTATATACAGATCAGTTTGCCCAGACCCAGGTGACCGGCCAGGGATGCCGCTTCGGCGGCCACCCCCTCCATGAGGTCGCCATCCCCGCACATGACATAGGTATGGTGGTCTACGATGGCATGCGTTTCCCGGTTAAAACGGGCTGCCAGGTGACTTTCGGCCATGGCCATGCCCACTGCGTTGGCAACGCCCTGGCCGAGGGGGCCGGTGGTGGTTTCCACGCCGTCCGTATGACCATATTCCGGGTGTCCGGGGGTTTTGCTGCCCCATTGCCTGAAATTTTTAATCTCTTCAAGGTCCAGATCATAACCGCTGAGGAAAAGCAGGCTGTAAAGCAGCATGGAGGCATGGCCGCCGGACAGCACAAAACGGTCCCGGTCGAGCCAGTCCGAGTTTTTCGGATTATGCTTCAGGTAACGTGTCCAGAGAACATACGCAGCCGGGGCCAGACCCATGGGGGCCCCAGGGTGACCGGAGTTTGCCTTTTGAATGGCATCCATGGCCAGGCCGCGAATGGTATTTATACAGAGGGCATCCGTTGTTGATTGTCCGCCAGACACATTTTCGCTCATGTTTCAAGTCTCCTTGGATGATGGTACGTCATTTAAAGATTCGTAGGATTAGAAACTCATAATCTACAGGCATATCATTAACATTTAAAATATTGAGCCGCAGGTTCCCGGTTCAGGGTTCACCGTTCAAGGTTAAAAATCATAAAGCCGCAACCGCAGAAAGATTCCGGACGCAAACCTTTGAACCCTGAACCTCTGAACGTTGAACCCCTGAACCCATCCGGTTTATAAAGCCCTGAGATACTCCGGTTTAAGGTTCACCTCGCCGGCCAGGGCTCTGTCGATCAGGTTCAGCGTCTTCTCTTTTTCTTTGGGCAAGATCGCCCTGATCGGCAGATAGTTCGAAGCGTGGTTCGCGTGGAAAAGGCCGCGGGTCAGATGGGTGCTGGCAATCATGGTCCTCAGCTCCTTAAGCATCTCCTGCGGCGAGATGAGCTCAAAATCCCCTCGTTCGTATTCGTCACACAGGGGGGTTGTGGGTATCAGCATCAAGCTCAGTGCGCCCACATATTCCGGGTCAATTTCCGAAAGCACGTGCCCGGTTGCGGCTGCATGCATCTGAGATCTCTCCGGGCCGGCAATGCCCAGCAACACCGTAATGGAAAGCTTCAGCCCCGCTGCCCGGGCTTTTTGACCCATGGCGATCATTCTGGCAGCGTCGGCGCCTTTCCTGATCTTTTTCAGGGTAACATCATCTCCTGTTTCCAGCCCCATATACGCAATGCCAAGGCCGTTGGTTTTCAGCTGGGCCAGCTCTTCCGGGGTTTTCATGCTGAGGCTCTTCGTATTGGCATAGGCCCCGATACGGGTAACCCAGGGCAATTGACGCCTGATTTCGGTAAGGATGCTCATCAGGCGTTTTTGGGGGATGATCAGGGCGTCACCATCGCATAAAAAGACCCGGCGCTGGCGCTGGCAATATTGAGCGGCAAAGGCGATGTCCTCCCGGATGCGTTCATCCGCCTTTATTTTGAAACGTTCCCCCGTGTAAGTTCCGCAGAAAGTGCACTTGTTGTGCGAACAGCCCACGGTAACCTGGAGCAGGATACTGTTGGCCTCACTTGGCGGCCGGATGATGTTGCCTTCATAATGCATGTTTCGGAAACCGTTCTCCCTGGAGCTGATGTTTAGACAGCTGCCTGTTTTAAATTAAAAAAAGTCTCAGCCCGCTGTTTCCCGCAGATTTAGGCTGTGCGGTGCCGGCTGGTTTTACACAATAAAGATCGGATGTTTTTAACGCACTAGCGGCCATGGTTGCAACAGTTTTTCTCTCTTTTGAGACGTTGCCGTAACGCTTTATCTTCCTGGGTAGCATGGGGCGTCGCCGCCGGGCCGGAGGTGGGTATCAGGCAACCGGGCAATGCAGGCTGGTTCAGTTGCCGGTTGGTGCGGGTCAGATCCGCCGTGCGCAGGGTCACCGCTTTTTCAACTTTCTGGTGAGCTGCTGGATCTTTTCATCCGCGTTCTTTAATTCGGTCATATCGGTCAGTAAAAACAGGCGCGTGTCATTTTCGGTGACCATGGCCAGCCGTTTTACCACAACGAAACGGTCACCATGGCTGGAGGGTATCGTCGTGTTTACAGTTCCAGGCGGCGGAACGTTGGTCTCCACCATCAGGCTGGCAATTTGCGCTTGCACCTTTTTACTGAAGAGCTCTGGAAAAGAAGCACCAATCAGGCTATCGGGAGGTTGGCTGAAAAGGAAACCGGCCGCCGGGTTGGCGGAGACAACCCGGCCCCCATAGGATTCAATGATGCCGTCCGAGATGCTGTCGATGATGGATTCCAGATGCCGGTTTCTGCGCAGAAGTTCACGGGTCATCTGCCGGGGCCGGATTTTTTCCGCTCCCAGGATCGGCGTTCCGGTATCGTCGCCTCTTTGGGCCAGCGCGACGACCTCCATGACATGCTTGGCCATCTGGTCGAAGGCCCCCTTGGCAATACAGGCGTCTGCACCGAATTCTTTAAAATCATCACCAATTTCAGCCGCCGCGGCGGAGATGACCACGAGGAAACAATCTTCGAGGTGCGCCATGTTGCGGATAATGCGGCAAAGCTTACTCCCATCGATTTTGGGCATAACCAGGTCAATGAAGATGATGTCCGGCCGGATGGATGTCAGGATGTCCAGCGCTTCGAAGCCGTTTTCCGCCAGGGAGACCCGCATGCCCTGCCCCTGGAGGAGATTGGTCATAAATTCACGCATCAACCGGTTGTCATCTACGACGAGTATTTTTTTGCGCATGTCAGTTGCCTGTGAAGTTGAGGGCTAAATTATTATTTTATGGACTGGGGCTGATGATGTCAACTTATATTCGGCCTGACCAGTGGTGGGGTAACTATCTGTCTTTGCGAAATTTTGTGCGCATACAGACCATTTATCGAGTATTGACAGGCACCCGGCACTCATGTATCACTGACGGACTCTTAAGCAGCAAACAACCGGAAGCGACTGGCTTCATTCAGGCGGCCAGTGCTGCGCGGCCACTTGCCCCGGTGTTCCAGAAAGGATCCCATGATTGTCGATCTCTCATTTTTTTCAGCCGGGTTGCTGCTGCTTTATTTTGGATCCCTGTGGCTGGTTAAAGGGTCCGCCGACCTGGCCAGAAGTCTTGGTATCCGGCCGATTGTGATCGGTCTGACCGTAGTCGCCTTCGGCACTTCCGCCCCGGAACTGGTTATCAGCCTCGTTTCGGCCATCAAGGGAAAAAGCATGATTGCCGTGGGCAATGTGATCGGCAGCAATATCTGCAACATTGCCATGGTACTCGGACTGGCCGCCTGCCTGAACCCCATAAAAAGTCATCCCACTGTTCTCAGTCGGGATATCCCGTTGATGCTGGCTATCTCCGTTTACCTGCTGCTTTTGTCCCTGAACTCTAACATAAGCCGGTTTGAAGGGCTGACGCTGATAGTGGGGATCATCCTCTATACCTGGTATAACTACGCGATTGCCGTCAAGGAGGCGCCGGTTCCCACCGGTATTCCCGCAGAGCAGCTGTCGCCGCCGGAAGTACCCTCACGTGCGCTGCAGGGCCTGCTGATCGTGACCGGCATTGCCGGCGTGGTTGTCGGCGCGGATTTTTTGATTGACGCGTCCGTGAATATCATGTCCGTTTTCGGGGTCAGTGAAAAATTTATCGGACTCACGGTGGTTGCTTTCGGAACCTCGCTGCCCGAATTGGCCACATCGGTCATGGCCGCCGTCAAAGGCGAGATGGACATCAGCATCGGCAACCTGCTGGGGAGCAATGTCTTCAATATTTTAAGCGTTCTGGGTGCGGCCGCGCTGGTGCGGCCCATTCACATTCCGGGCGGATTTATAGAAAGCGGCCTTCTGGTGGATTACCTGGTGATGATGTTTACGAGTGCGCTGCCCTGGTTCATGATGCGCAAAGACCTGACGCTTTCCAGGGGCAACGGTTTGGCGTTGTTGAGCTGCTATATTGGGTATGTGGGCTACTTGGTAGTGAAAGGATAGAGGCGGTTTGCAAACCGCCTCTATACAAAAATAAGCTGGCCATCCGTCTGTTGTTCCGTCACTCTGCCAATAACGGCGGCAGCGTGAATCCCTGCGTCGTGCAGGGCCGCTACCAGTTCCTGCGCCTGGCTCTCTGGTAAAGCTACCATCAGGCCGCCATTGGTCTGGGGATCGAACACGATTTCCTGGTGCCAGGTCGGCAGGGCGGGATCGATTTTTAGAGCGGCCGCGACCAACTGGCGATTGTTGGCGTTTACACCGGTGGTCATACCTTTTTCGTACATTTCCAACGCTTCATCCATAATCGGCAGGGCCTTGATCTGGATTTCAACGGTGATCGCGGTGTCCCCGACCATCTCCAGACCATGGCCGGCAAGTCCGAACCCGGTTACATCGGTGGCTGCATGAATGTCGAAGCCCTGCATGATTTCGGCCGGCCGGCGGTTGAGGGTGGTCAATACATCGATGCAGCCTTGCATGGCTTCCGCCGACACCCAATTTTTCAGATTGGCATTGAACAGGACGCCGCTGCCCAACGGTTTGGTCAGTACCAGCACATCGCCGGGCTTTGCGCCGGTGTTGGTCCAGATCCGATCGGGATGCACGGTCCCGGTAACCGAGAGGCCGTATTTGGGCTCATCATCGTCTATGGAATGCCCCCCGGCCAGGACCGCCCCGGCTTCGGTGATCTTGCTGAGCCCGCCTTCAATAATTTTATGCAGTGATTCATCGGGCAGTTTTCCGGACGGAAACGCGATCAGGTTCAGGCAGGCCAGCGGGGTGCCGCCCATGGCGTAGACATCGCTGATGGCATTGGCCGCCGCAATCTGTCCGAATACAAAGGGATCGTCCACCGGCGGTGTAATGAAATCGGCGGTCATGATGATGGCGGTTTGTTCATTTAGCTTATAAACAGCGGCATCATCACTGGTTCCGAAGCCCACCAATAAATTGGGATCCAGGTTCTTCGGCAGCGATTTGAGCAGTTTTTCAAGCCCGACCGGGCTTATTTTAGCCGCTCAGCCGCAGGTCTTGGAAAGACCGGTGAGGGTGTTTTTATTAAAAAGCTTCATGGGTTCAGTATGTGGTTATGCGTCCAGAAAGGTGACCTTGCCGTCAGCCAGCGATTCCATGGCCACCAAGACCTTCAATTCGCCTTTTTCCACCATACCCCTTAGAATATCACTCTCTTTCAAAATACGGTCCGCATTGTGACGGGCATTTTTCTCAGAGCAGAACTCGATGAAAGGCTGGCCTTCCAGATCCACTTTTTCTTTGGCGGCTTTGATGACCGGGGAAATACGGTCTATCAGGATTTGCAGGCTGGCGCTTTCCGCGTCGGCCCCCTGTGCCACTGTCTGGACGGTAGCCGTCACGGCCCCGCAGCATTCATGTCCCAGGACGACGATCAGCCGGCTGGTTGAGTGTGCCGCGGCATATTCCAGGCTGGCCAGCAGTTCCGGGGTCAGCACGTTCCCGGCCACCCGGGCGATAAAAAGCCGACCGAGGCCCTGGTCGAAGACCAGGCCCGGCGGCACCCGGGAATCTGAACAGCACAGGATGGAAGCAAACGGTGCCTGCCCTTCAGTGAGTTCGGCGCGGCGCGCCGACAGGTCCTGGCGATTTTTCATCTGGCCGGTCATAAACCGTTTATTACCAGCTTTGAGACGTTCCAGGGCTTCATCCGGCCCGACGGCTTCAGTCTTTTCATTACTCATTTTATCAGGCTCCTATATTCAATATATCCCGGGCGGCAGACAGCTGCCGCCCGGGAACTGTCAGGTCCTAAGGCAGGGTGATCGGCATGCCCATGAGCGGCCAAAGTACAAAAACGGCAAACCCGGTAACAATCATCAGCAGGATACTGGCCGGGATGCCCCAGAAGAAGAATTCTCCTGTGGAAAACTGCTTGGAGTCGTAGGCAATGGCGTTGGGGGCGGCTCCTACCAGTAGCAGAAAGGGCATACCGGCGACCACCAGAGAGGAGTACAGGATCACTTCGCCGGCTACGCCGAGATAAGGCGCGATGACCAGGGCCACCGGCAGCGAAATGGCGATAGCGGCCACGTTCATGATGAAGTTGGTCATCATCATGACGAAAAAGGCGATGCTCATGACAAAGACAAACCAGTGGGATTCCTTGAACATGGCCAGCCAGTTGATGGCCATCCATTCGGCTGCCCCTGTCTCCCACAGGCAGAAACCGATGCTCATGGCGCCGGCAAACAGGAGGATAATGTTCCAGGGCACCACTTCCAGGTCATCTATATCCAGAATGCCGGTAATGAAAAACAGGATGGTGGAAAGCAATATAATCGCCGTTTTGTGCGGCGGTACAAATCCGGGAATGGAGGCCTTCATGATGGCAAAGGCACCCAGGGCCACAATGACCAGGCCGACGATAGTGGAGGCAATGAGCTCTTTCTTGGTAATACCGCCCAGCTCTTTGTAAAGGCGTTTGGCTTTTTCCTTCAGGCCGGGGATGGTCTTTTTTTCCGGCTTGAGGACGACCATGAAAAATCCCCACAGGATAAAGGTCATGATCCAACCGATTGGGAACATGTACCAGGACAGTTCAAAAAAGCCGACATCCTTGCCCGTGACATCCTTGAAAAAACCCAGGGCCACGGCGCCGCGGGCGGCGCCCAGCAGGGTGACGATGGAACCGGCACCGGCCACGTAGGCCATGCCGATAAACAGGCCTTTGCCGAACTTGGTCTGTTTGTCGCCTTCGCCGTACAGGGCGTAAATGGCGACCAGCAGGGGATAAATGGTGGCCGCGACGGCGGTATGCGCCATGATGTGGGACAGAGCGGCCGTGACCAGAAAAACACCGAGGTAAATCATACTGGTGCGTTCACCGACAATGGAGAGCATCTTGTAAGCCAGTCGCTTGGTGAGGCCGGTTTTGGTAAACACGAGGCCGATGACGATGGAGCCGAAGATAAACATGACCGATGGATCCATGAAATCCTTGAAAGCAACCTTGGCCGGGCGGATCATGAACAGGGCCTGCATGACGCCGATGGCCAGGCTGGTGACCCCGATGGGCACCACTTCAAACACCCACCAGGTGCCGGCCATAAGAAAGACCGCGATGGCGCCCTTGCCAGCTTGGGACAGGGCAAAATGTTTTCCCGTGGGATCGACTGCATCCGGCCAGGCCGGACAGTAATAAACCACTACAAAAAGCAGGACACCGGTTATCAGTGCCGCGAATTTTCCCCAGCTGAAGCTCTTGAGGATCTCGGCAGTTTCAACATCAGTAGTCATTCAAAACCTCCTTATAAAAGATCACGCATCATCCTATCTTTTAAATCAGGCCCCTGTTTGAGGGGACACACTGATTTTCCTAATCCACTATTAGAGACTGCACTCCTTCATGGCATGGAACACGGCCACGAAAACATCCGTCAGCCGTAAAATTCCGATAATTACATCACCCTCTTTGACCAGCAGGGACTGGTGATGGCCCATGACCAGCTGATGGATCGCCATATCCAGCGTGGCATCGATTCCGATAAATTCATTCTCGCTGAGTTCATCCATGCAGTCTTCGGCTTTCAGGGTCGCCGCTTTCTTACAAAGGTCATCCAGCGGTTTGTCAAACAGCTCGTATTGTTCGCACATGCTTTTAATAAAATCTGCACTGAACCCGAAACGACTTATAGCCTGTCCTTCAACCATGTCGCAGTATTTAGGCTCCAGAGCCCGCAGGGCACCTATCTGGCCGATTTTTCCGACCACGTGCCCGGTTTCATCCAGCACGAGGATGGCCCGGTGACGGTATCTGGCCGCATCAAATTCTCCCTGGGCCGATTCAAGGGCTTCCACCGCCTCGAGTAGTGAGGCACCGATACGGATCGTTGCATATTCCGACAACGGAACCACCAGGTCTTTTACAGTAATTGTTTTCATAGACGCTCTCCTTCTTGCCGTCGTTTACCAGATGCTGGGGACGGCGCCTTAAAGGGTGGACCTAAAAAATAACGATGCGCGGAAAGTGCTTTAGCAGGATCCGGAGGCATCGTTTGTCTTACAGTTTCATATGTTAGCCACTACCCCGGGACGCTGCCCGGTCAAAATTAGAAACAGGTACTACCACATTCTATTAACCCAGAGGTATTTATCGTTTTTGGTCACACAGGTCAACAGAAAATACGATCTGCATGAAGCTTGTCATGGGGGCGATACCGTAGCAGATAATGGCCATGAGTGGGAGGGGCCGTGAGCCCGCGTCGGCCATACCCAAAAAGCTGGGTGAGCGATGCCCGCACAGGTCGTCTCTTCTATGTAATTTTTTATATAATCAGATGCTTGAGATTATGCTGGGATGTATTTTTCTCGGAGTACCGCAGCTTTTAAAAACGCGAACACAGCCGGGCCTTCTGCGGAGGGTTCCTGGCTGCCGCCGGCAACCGCGAGGGCGGATTGCACCTGCTCTTTGTCCGCAAGTTCTATTTTCGCCTCTATCAGCTTAAGGGTGGTGTTAACCCGGTCAAACATGAACAGGGGACCGAAGGCGCTACCGGTTCCTGTTTCTATGGCCTTTTTTCCGAAGATGATCTGGTGGGGTCGTTTCAGTACTTTGGGCGGCGGTGTATAACCCAGCAGTTCCGTGAAAAGGTCCAGGGCTTCGATCACACCGTCGCTATAGCTGTTTTCAAGTGCGGCGGCGCCCTGCTTTTCGATTTCTTCAACATCTTCAGGAGCGTACGTCAGGTCGAGAGCGGTGACACAGTCCGACCGGACTTTTTCTACGGAGTCCCCCTTTTTACTCATGACGACATCGCTGTCATTGAGGATTTTGATGATATTTCTGATTTTCACCATTTCCTTGACGATGGGGCTTTTACGCATAGCCACATCTTCAGGCGTCGTGGTGTAAATCGAAAAGTCATTATCAAGGACCAGAACCCTGGGCGGCGGCGGTTCATTGGGAATCAGGTAAAGTTCAAGATCCCGCCTGGGCGTCATTTCATACCCGGCAATGTCCAGCAACCGGCGGGCCAGTTCCCGGTCCAGGCGCCGCCCGCTGTCCGGCGGTCCCATGGAAGCGGTTACCCGCCTGGCCAGCCGATCTATTTCAATTTTTTTCAACAGGTTTTCACGAAACGACATGTTTCCTCCGTCAGGTGCAGGTTACAGCCCTGACAGATTTTTAACATAGCAGTGGTTGACTGTAAACCATTCGTTTTTAAACGGATCTTGACCTTGAGGCTGTTTTCGGGTATGTAACTTCGCTGGATGTATTTCGAAGCCATCTCAA
Organism: uncultured Desulfobacterales bacterium; assembly: GCA_964647585.1. Classification (GTDB taxonomy): domain Bacteria; phylum Desulfobacterota; class Desulfobacteria; order Desulfobacterales; family CAJINA01; genus CAJINA01. Next base: position 7,031 of record CAZYGG010000056.1, on the reverse strand, counting down.
AAAAGTCTTTTGGCCCAATCTCGGCGTTGGGCGCGAAATTTAAATCCTCGAAATACTGGAGTATTCCTCCGGTTCAAATGTCGCACCCGCCTTGGCCTTGAACCAAAATCCTTTTTTTGAGATGGCTTCTCGTAAGGCCGTCTGGCCGGACCGTTTCCAGGCCTGCCGATACGATTGTTTCTAAGGTAAAACAGGTCAAACCCGGCAGTATCTTACCGACCAAACAACGGAACGCAAAGTTTCAACATCACACCTGTTTCGTTTAACCAGGTCGGGAATAGGGTCCAGTGTGCCGGGGAGTGGCAATATTAGTTTGTGACAGGAGGAGGCCATATGGGAGAGACCGTAACGATAACCTATAAAGACAAAAGCATCGACTTGCCGGTGGTCGTCGGTTCCGAGGGCGAGGTCGCAGTGGACATTACCCACCTGCGGGCTGAGACAGGTATAATTACCATGGATCCCGGGTATGCCAACACCGGTTCCTGTACCAGTGCCATTACCTTTATGGATGGTGAAAAGGGTATTTTGCGCTACCGGGGGATTCCGGTGGAAGAGCTGGCTGAACATGCCACGTTCAAGGAGACCGCCTACCTCCTGATTAATGGTGAACCGCCCTCCCAGGCCGAGTTTAACCGGTTTTCCATCCTGCTCAATGACCACAGCCTGGTCCACGAGGATATGCAGGCCTTCTACCAGAATTTCCCGCGCCAGTCCCACCCCATGGGGATTCTGGCCGGCATGGTTAACGCCCTGCGCAGCTTTTACCCGGAACTCCAGACGATAGAGGAGGAAATCAACATTACCGTCACCCGGCTGCTGGCCAAGATTCGTACCATGGCGGCCATGTCCTACAAAATATCCCGGGGGCACAAGGTGGTGTACCCACGGCCGGACCTGGCCTACTGCGCCAATTTTCTCAATATGATGTTTGATTCACCGGTCAAGCCGTATGTGATCGATGAGGATGTGGTCAAAGCCCTGCGGGTTTTCTGGATTCTGCATGCCGATCACGAACAGAACTGTTCGACATCCGCCGTCCGGCTGGTGGGCAGCGCCCGGGTTAATCTCTATGCCTCCATATCAGCGGGCATCAGTGCCCTGTGGGGACCCCTGCACGGCGGGGCCAACCAGGCGGTTATTGAAATGCTCGGCAAGATTCACTCCGGTGGCGACACCATTGACGGGGCTATTAAAAGAGCCAAGGACAGCAACGATGAATTCCGGCTGATGGGGTTTGGGCACCGGGTATACAAGACCTATGACCCCCGGGCCAAGATCATGAAGAAAATGTGTGACAAATTATTGCCCAAACTGAAGATCGCCGACCCCCTGCTGGACCTCGCCAAGGAGTTGGAAGAAAAGGCCCTGGCGGACAGTTATTTTATCGACCACCATCTTTATCCCAACGTGGATTTTTACAGCGGTATTGTTCTCAGGGCCATCGGTATCCCCACCAATATGTTTACGGTCATGTTTGCCATCGGTCGTCTGCCCGGGTGGATTGCCCAGTGGAAAGAGAGTGCTGACGATCCCAATTGGCGCATCGGCCGCCCCCGGCAGATCTATACGGGACCGTCTAAGACTGCTTTTGTGCCGATTGACCGGCGGTAGGCAGACTTGGTTTCAGTAAGTTCACACGGGGCCTTGACCAGGAGATCGGGACGGGCATTGGGAAATTATGGTTCAGGGTTGGCAAGTCCCAACCCTGAACCTTTTTTATTAGGCCTTCTGTTGCGGTAATACCAGGTTCAACACCACACCGAGGATGCCAGCCAGGCCAATCCCGCCCAGCGTAAACTTTCCGAAAGGCAGGACCATACCACCGATACCGCAGACCAGAACCAGAGCCACAATGGTCAAATTGCGGGGTCCAGTGAGATCCTCACCGGCTTTGACCAGCGTGTTCAACCCAATTACGGTGATGGCGCCGAAAAGCAGCAGCATGATACCGCCCATGACAGGCACCGGAATAGTTTGCAGCAGGGCTCCCACTTTACCGATGAAAGCCAGCAAAATAGCGAATATCGCCGCCCAGGTCATGATGCCCGGGTTGAAGGCCCGGGTGATGGTGACCGCTCCGGTGACTTCTGAATAAGTGGTGTTGGGGGGGCCGCCCAGGCAGGCCGCCAGCGAGGTGGCCAGGCCATCGCCCATCATGGTCCGATCGATTCCCGGATCTTCCACAAAATTCTTGCCGGTGACATTGCTGATGGCAAGAATATCGCCGAAGTGTTCAATAGCAGGTGCAATGGCGACCGGCACAATGAAAATGATGGCCTGGAGGTTCCACTCCGGCAGTACGAAGTCGGGAATCGCAAACCACGGGGCATCGAAAAGCGGTTTGAAACTGACCATTGCCGGGCCTGTCCAGTTTTGCAGGCTGCCGGGGTCGAACCCGCTCTGAATAGAAGCCGATACTCCCACTCCGTCCAGAATCAACGCGGTGAGATAGCCGGCGGCGATGCCGAGGAGAATGGGGATCAGTTTAAACCAGCCCTTGCCGAGTAAAGAGGTGATAATGGTCGTTAACAGGGCGATACCGGCTACGATCATGGCCGAGGTTTGCGGTACCAACCAGGCTGATCCGTCACCGGTGCGGCCCATGGCCATATGGACGGCCACGGGGGCGAGCACCAGGCCGATTACCATGATGACCGGCCCCACCACAATTGGTGGGAGCAGGCGGTGCAGGAAACCAGCGCCGAAGATTTTGATACACAGGCTGAGGATGAGGTACAGTACCCCGGCTGCCATCAGGCCGCACATGGTGCCCGGGATACCCCAAGTCTGGACACCATAAATTATCGGGGCGATGAACGCAAAGGAAGAAGCCAGAAAAATCGGCACCTTGCGTTTGGTGACCGTTTGAAATACCAGGGTCCCCGCCCCGGCCGTAAACAGGGCAACATTCGGGTTCAGGCCCGTCAGTAAAGGAACCAGCACCAGTGCGCCAAAAGCCACAAAAAGCATCTGAGCGCCGATGATGCTGTCCTTGGGTGAAAAACTGTACTCTGTCGTGTTCTGGGCCATACAACCTCCTATTAAAGCGTGTCTATTTGTATGCGGTTAGGTGTTTATTTGATGAAATAATAAAAAGTTATAAACAACTTTTGCGAGCGTTTTAAGTTTAGGCTTTAAGTTTTAAGTGCCTGTTTTGATAATGTTTAATATGTTTCTGACACTTAAGGCCTAACACGTAAAACTTATGAATTCGGCCTTTTACGGATTCATTTTATTTGGTACCGAAAATTTTATCCCCGGCATCACCCAGGCCCGGAAGAATATAGCCGATATCATTAAGTTGATCATCGATGGCCGCTACGAATATTTCCACATCAGGGTGGGCGGCTTTAACTTTGACAAGGCCCTCGGGGGCCGCCACCAGAAAGAGGCCCTTGATGCGCTTGCAACCGGACTCTTTCAGGAGATCGATGGTGGCGATAAGGGTCCCCCCGGTGGCCAGCATAGGGTCCACAATCAGAGCAATCCGCTCGTTCATTTTACTGGTCATTTTGACGTAGTAGCGAACGGGTTCAAGGGTCTCCTCATTTCGGTAGAGTCCTACCACACTGACTTTGGCCGAAGGTATCAATTCCAGGACACCGTCCATCATACCCAGGCCGGCCCTTAAAATCGGGACAACGGTAATTTTTTTGCCCTTGATCCGCTCTACCTGGACATCTCCGGCCCAACCGGTAATGGTTCTGTTTTCAGTCTCCAGGTCCTTGGTGGCTTCATAGGTAAGGAGGGTGGCGACCTCGGAGGCGAGATCACGAAAATCTTTGGTTGATATGTCATTTTCCCGCAAGAGACCGAGCTTGTGCTTGATCAATGGGTGGGATACGGTTTTTACCGGCATGGGTATCCTCCTTAGGCTTTGGTAAAAGAGCCGGAACACCGAATTGGAACTGCCAGCAGACAGGCTCGTAAATAGGGGTTGTTTTTCTCTGTAGACGGGATACGCGGAGCGCATATCGTCTGGCAGGCTATACACAAAATAGGGGGGGGTGTCAAGAAGGTAACCCCCATATGATGCGCTTATCCCGTCATTTTTTCGAGTGTCCTGGCCTGTGGGTAGACGTATCCCTAAAGCGAAGCCAACTAACTGGAAAAATGCAGTAATTGAATGGCTGGGGTAAACGAACTTGTCCCGGAAACCGCTTTTTCGTCGCACTTGCAATAGAATTAAAAAAGAAATTACAAACCTTTCCGTCTCTGGTATTAATCAGGGTGCCTGATCGATAGGAAACGTTTCGGAAAAAACAATTTCAGATGGAAGCCAGCTGTTGTACAGGACGCTAGATGACGGCAAATTCTGACGATTACGGAAAACCACTTACATGACGGGACAGACCAAATACATTGCGGTGGCAGTGACGCTGCCGTTACACCCGGTGTACACCTACGCTGTCCCGGACGATCTGGTGGACCTGGCGATTGCCGGCAAACGCGTGCTGGTGCCATTTGGAAAACGCCGTATTACCGGCTACATCTGTGGACCCGGACAGCCGGATGAAACCCATACCATCCGCTCCATACTGAATGTTCTCGATGAAACGCCCCTTTTTCCGGAGAGTATGTTGCCCTTTTTGCAATGGGCCGCCGATTATTATATGCACCCGCTCGGGGAAGTTATCAAAACCGCCCTGCCGGGTGGCTTGAACGTCTACGATGTGGCGACTTTTTCCATCACTGCGAAGGGCAGAGCAGCCCTGGACGGGGGGAAAACGCCAGATATTGAACGGCAGATTCTGGCGGCTCTGGAAAAAGAGACCCGGACGTACAGGTCTCTGGCCGAAGAGCTGGGGGGGAAGGTGCCGCAAGGGAGCATTCCGGGCCTGCTCAAAAAAGGGTGGGTCGGGCAGCAAAGGGTTTTAAAGGGCGGGCGGACCCGGGCAAAACTGGAAAAATATGTAACGGCCATACCCGGCTTAAAGGAAGACGGGCGTCTGTCTGAAAGCCGCAGGAAGATTCTGGCTGCTTTAAATCAGAAAGGCACCCTGCCGCTGAGTGCGTTGAAGGCGCTGGTCTCCACTGCTTCCCGCCTGGTGAGTGCCATGGTCCGTTCAGGCCAGGTCAGTGTCGAAAACCGGCCGGTATATCGTGACCCCCTGGGCCAGCGAATCGTTGATGATCAGGCCCATCAGCTGAATACAGAACAGGAACAGGTCATTGCGGCTGTGGTCGCGCGGATGGGGGCCGGATTTTCAGCCTTTTTGCTGGCGGGTGTTACGGGCAGCGGAAAGACCGAAGTGTACATGCAGATTGCCCAAAAAGTGCTGGGGCAGGGGCAATCCGTTCTAGTGCTGGTACCGGAGATTGCCCTGATTTCACAAATGGAAAGACGATTTCGGGCCCGGTTTGGTGAGTGCGTGGCGGTTTTACACAGCGGTCTTTCGGCCGGTGAGCGTTATGACCAGTGGCAGCGTATTTCCAGAGGGGACGTATCCATAGCCATAGGTGCCCGGTCGGCGGTATTCGCGCCGTTTGATACCCTGGGTCTGATCATTGTCGATGAGGAACATGATGCCTCATACAAGCAGGAGGGCGGCCTGCGCTACAATGCCAGGGACCTGGCCGTGGTAAGGGCCCGCGGCCGTGATTGCCCGGTTATACTTGGGTCCGCGACACCTTCGATACAGTCCTGGTATAACGTCTCCGTCGGAAAGTTTGAGGGGCTTGAACTTACCGGACGGGTCGCCCGGCGCCCGATGCCGGAAATCACCACCGTTGACCTGCGTGCGGCCCGGCACGCGCGCGGCGTCCAGCGGTTTTTTACCCCGGAGCTTAAAACGGCCATGGCCGAGACGCTGGAACGGGGCGAGCAGGTCCTTCTGTTTCTGAATCGCAGGGGATTTGCCAGTTATCCCGTTTGCGGTGAGTGCGGCGAAGCGGTTAAATGTAAGCATTGCGATATTTCACTGACCTTGCACCAGGCGGCCAACGCTTACCGCTGCCATTACTGCGGATTCAGCCAGGCCGCCACGACTCGCTGCCGGGCGTGCGATTCCACCCGGATTATTATGCTGGGCGTGGGAACCGAACGGGTTGAAGCGGCGGTTGCCGAACTCTTCCCGCGGGCGGTTGTGGCCAGGATGGACAGCGATACCACTACCCGCAAAGGGGCTGTTGTCAGGCTGCTCAAAAAGCTTCACCAGGGCCGGATCGATATTTTGATAGGGACCCAGATGGTTGCCAAGGGGCACGATTTTCCGAATATCACCCTGGTGGGTATCCTGTGCGCCGATCTCTCGCTCAGTTTTCCCGATTTTCGTTCCGGGGGGCGGACCTTCCAGCTCCTGGCCCAGGTGGCCGGACGTGCCGGCCGGGGAGAGCGGCCGGGCAAGGTGATTTTGCAGACCTATAACCCGGACCATTTCAGCATCACTTCCGCCTGTGCCCAGGATTTCAAGTCTTTTTATGCCCGTGAGATAGCGTTTCGAAAATCACTGAACTATCCGCCGTTTACCCGTTTTGTACAGCTTAGAATATCGGGCAAAGGGCGTGAAAAAGTACGGGTGCAGGCCGAGGTTTTAGGCGAACAGTGCCGGCGGCTGAGTGCCGCCAATCCGGGGCATGGCCAGACGGTAGCAGTGATGGGACCGATTGAATCGCCCATGACCAGGATCGCCGGACGGTATCGTAGGCAAATACTGTTGAAAAGCAGCTCAACGGCGGCTTTGCACCGGTTGATCCGGGCCCTGCAGGGCGAGTGTGCACAGGTGTTTTCACGGCGGGATGTGCGGGTTGCGGTGGATGTGGATCCCCATTCTATGCTCTAGTATTGTGCCTCACAAATAAGGCCAAAAAATTAACAGCTTTATCCTGGATTTACGGGATTAGCTAAATCTGAAATACAAAACACAAAATTCGAAACAAATTCAAAATTCAAATGACCAAATGACAAAAACAGAAGCTTACCGGTTGTAGTGACAAGATTTGTTTGGCCCTTTTGGTCATTATGATTTGCCTTTTTGTTTCGAATTTGCGGCGTTCGCCTTGAGAACATTCCGATATTGCGGCGTGCG
>CAZYGG010000055.1:0-27178 GCA_964647585.1 uncultured Desulfobacterales bacterium | reverse complement strand
AGTATAACCCCAATTGGATTGCAAGTGGAAAAATGACTTTTTCAACAGCCTGCTAGTTATTTATCAAAGGAGGACTTCTCCCAGTTAATTGGGAGAAAGGGTTCCAGGATTCAAGGATCCAAGTGTTTGTTTTCCAGAGATTTGATCAAGGCTTTCAGCATGCTCTCGACCTCTCCAATTTCTGCTCTTAATTTCTGAAGTTATAGTTTTTTAGCATTTTACTCGAATCCTTGAACCCTTCATTTGGATCAACTCTCTTGGAGATGATCCAGAATAAAAGGAACTTGCTTCACCGTTCATGCGGTCCTATCATTTAGGATAAGCATCTATTCCTGGCACGCAAACAGGAGGCGGCATGGATACCCCCCTTAACCCGTTCAACCGGAAAAGACGTCTGGCGCTGCGCTGGCTCCTTACGGGTGGCACCCTAGGCCTGTTGCCCTTCCCGGTCCTGATAAAAACCGCCCTGGCCATGGGCCGGCATGGCTACGCCCAGGAAATGCGGCAGGTCAAAGGCGATGTCCGGCTCAATGGCCGGCCGGCCCAGGTCGGTACCCCTGTGAATTATGGCGATGTGGTCACCACCGGTGTGCCTGGCCGGGCAATATTCATACTGGGAAAAGCGGTTTACCTGGTGCGTAAAAACACCCGGATAGAACTCCCGGCCGAACCCGGGGAGACGCTGTCGGAGAAAGCAGATGAAATCGTCAGGCTAGCCCACGGGAAAGTGCTGGCGGTCCTGGGGAAAAGCCGTATGCGTTTCACAACACCCACGGCGGTTGTCGGCATCCGGGGGACCGGACTCTACCTCGAGGCAAGTCCGGAGAAAACGTATGTGTGCATCTGCTACGGCAAGGCCGCCCTGGGATCAGCCGTGACCGGACAGGCCCTTGAAGATGTCAAAACCCGACACCATGAAAGCCCGCGCTACATATCCAGATCGGCCGCACCGGACGGCAGGCTTATCGCGCACGCACCGGTCATCAACCACACCGACGACGAACTGATCCTCCTGGAAGCGATGGTGAACCGGAAACCGCCCTTTGTGGGGTCAGGGTACAATTATTAGTGTTGCGGCCCTTAAGACACTTTTCTAATGACATGCTACCACTATAACGCTTTCAAGTACCCTAAAAATACGAAATCCGAATATCGAAACTTGAAACAAAAAAGCAAATCACAATAACCTAAGGACCTAAACAAAACCTTTCATCACAACGGGTAGACATCTGTTTTTGTCATTTGGTCATTTGAATTTTGAATTTGTTTCGGATTTCGATATTCGGATTTCGTATTTATCGGCATCATCCATGCAACCCCCGATCTATTGCCTTAAAACCGGTCTCCAGCATCACCTCGGCCAGAGTCGGGTGGGCGTGAATGGTCTCCGCCAGCTGGCTGACGGTCAGCCCGTTCTGGATCGCCAGGGTGCCTTCGGCAATCAGGTCCGAGGCGTGCGGGCCAATAATGTGGACCCCCAGGATCCGGCCTGAATCGGCATCGGAAACAATTTTGGCCTGGCCGGCAATCTCGCCGATGACCTGGGCCTTGCCGATGGTTCTGAACAGGACCGTATCCGCCCGTACGGACGCTTCGGTTTGCCGGGCCTGGGATTCAGACAGCCCCACATTCCCGACTTCCGGTGCTGTAAACACCGCCCCGGGAACGGCGGTATAATCCATCCGGCGGCTGCCCCCCGCGGCATTTTCCGCCGCCACCATGCCTTCGGTCGACGCCACATGAGCCAGCATGATCTTCTCCGGTCCGAGGACGTCTCCGATTGCGAAAACGCCATCAACACTGGTGCGCATTTGATCGTCGGCCACAATCCAGCCCCTTTCATCAGTGGCCACGCCAATTTTTTCCAGACCAATACCCGCGGTATTGGCCGTGCGGCCGACACACACCAGGACTTTCTCTGCCTCGATTTCCAGCGGCTGCTTATCTTTCTCCTTGAGATTTTCCGCGAAGGGCGAAGGCCCCACGCGCACCTTCAACAGGTCGCCGGCGCCGTCAACTGTTTCCACGGTGCGGTTGACATGGAAGACGATTTTCCGCTTTTTCATCTCCCGGGCCAGCACCTTGGAACAATCAGCATCCACCGCCGGCAGTGGCAGGAGCCGGTCAAGGGCCTCGACCACAGTGACGGCCGTCCCGTACGAAGAAAGGATACTGGCAAACTCGCACCCGATGACGCCGCCGCCCACGATGACGATTGACGCGGGAATCTCCTCTATATAGAGGGCCTCATTGCTGGATATGATGCGCTGCCCGTCAAAGGCAAACGCGGGAATATCCATGGGGCGTGAGCCGGTAGCAACAACCAGGCGGTCATAAACGACCTTCTCGTGACTGCCATCTTCACCAGCTACCGCCAGTAACCCGGCATCCCGAATCGTCCCTTTGCCTTTCAGGTGATGGACACGATGGTGTTTAAGCAGCGCGGCAATCCCTTTGCGCTGGGCCTGAATAACCCGGCCCTTACGGGCGGTCAGCGCCGCCATGTCTATCTCTGGATCCGGGTCCGCCTTGATCCCGAAAGGGCCCGCGTGCCTTATGGCTTCCAGCCGATCGGCGGCCGACTTCAGGATTTTGGAAGGTATACACCCCCAGTTCAGACAGGTCCCCCCCAGGTTGTCGTTTTCCACAATGGTCACTTCTGCCCCGAGTTGAGCGGCCCGCACCGCGGCCACATATCCACCCGGTCCTGCTCCCAATATTGCTGTTTTCAGGCCCATCCGGTATGCCCCCTTAATGATTATGGGTCATTATTTTATATATACATCCAATTATCATATGGTTTTTGAGGTAAACATCAATTTCTTATTATTTTATTGACAATATCGTCAATATAATTTATCTGGAGATTATTGCACCGCAGTAATCAACAGGCGCATATTCTACCCATAAACCCTTAAGCCTAACAGTTTCAAACGTTTTTTTGGTCAATATCCAGGACTGACAAAAACAGGCTGACTTCCGGGCTTTCGTATTTTGCGCGTCCTGCCCCTGATACGACCCGGCTTCATTCCGGAAGCGCCCGGCTTTTCCTGGATAAGTGTAGCAATCCCCGAAAGGACACCGCCATGAAAATCGACGCCAGCAGTATAGAAATCATCAAGCGCCTGCGGGACGGGCGGGCCTCCTATAAAAAAATTGCCGAAGATCTTTCCCTGTCGGAAAATACGGTACGCAGCCGGGTTAAAAAACTCGAAGAGCAAGGCGTCCTTGAAATTTCCGGCCTGGTGGACCCGGAAGCCCTGAAAGGACACCGCCTGGTTATGATCGGCGTCAACTTGAAATCCATGAACCTGGTTAAAAAAGGAGCAGAATTCAGCAAACTCAAAGGCGTTGTCTCCGCAAGTGTTGTCACCGGCCGGTTCGACCTGATCCTGACGGTATTGCTAAAAGAGGGATTCGGCCTCCTCGAATTCTACACCGAAGAAGCTGTAAAGATCGAAGACGTCCGCTCCGTCGAGACTTTCGTTATCTACAAAGGATACAATATAAAGGTGCCGTATATTTTATAGGCATTGAAGAAAAGACGGACTCGCCAAAGAGAAAAATGAATTTCACGAGTGTTCTAGGTTTTAAGTGTTAAGTTTTAAGTATTCTTTTTAACAGGATTTTGACTGATCTTAACACTTAACACATAAAACTTAAAACTGATGAATTCGATTTTTTCGAATTCATCTATAATAGGAGAGTCACAATGAAAACAACCCCTCTGCATGATTGGCACACCAGTCAGGGCGCCAACATGGCCGTTTTCGGAGAATACCACATGCCCATGTGGTATGCGGCCGGCGCTAAAAAGGAGCATCTATCCGTATTGACCGCTGCCGGCCTCTTCGATACCAGCCACATGGCCGTGGTCCTGGTGGCCGGGGCCGGCGCGTTTGACCTCCTGCAGGCAACCTTTACCAACAACCTGGCGGCATGCATCGGCCCGGCTAAATCCTCCCTGGTACCCGGCCGCTGTGTGTATGGCGCCTTTCTGGATCAGAAGGGGCAGGTCATCGATGACGCCATCGTTTTTCAGCTTGCCGCCGAAAAATATATGGTCGTGGTCAACGCGGGTATGGGTACTGATATCGCCACTCACCTGTACAGCCAGCCCCACCCATCTGAAACAGTCCGGATAACGGACATGACCGATCGCCTCGGCAAGATCGACATCCAGGGACCGGCGGCGGCCAAAATCCTTGCCGCTGTTCTCCAGGACCCGGACGCCGCCTTAAAGAACCTGCCGTATTTCGCCTTCAAAGGCTATTTCGAAACCGCGGATTTCGTCGATCCCCCGGTTCTTTTAGAAAGCGGTTCGCCCGTCCTGGTCTCCCGTACAGGGTACACCGGGGAATTCGGCTTTGAACTCTTTGTCACGGCCGGGGATACTGTAATACTCTGGCAAAAACTCCTGGCAGCCGGCGAAGCGTTCGGGCTGGTTCCCTGCGGCCTGGCAGCCCGGGACTCTCTGCGGGCCGGTGCCGTCCTGCCCTTGAGCCACCAGGATATCGGTCACTGGCCGTTTCGCAATAACCCGTGGCCCTTTGCCCTGCCCTGGAACGACAGCCAGTCGGCCTTCACCAAGTCCTTTACAGGCAACCAGGCCCTGCTGGAAGCGACCGAAGCCGACTTCACGCTTCCCTTTGCCGGCTTTGACCTGCGCAAAGTGACCGATCTGGATGAAACGGTTGTCGTCGATGCAGACGGGAAAACGTTCGGCACGGTGCTGACCTGCGCCACGGATATGGGGATCGGAAGGGTCCAGGATCGGATTTACTCCCTGGCCAGCCCGGACAAACCGGAAGGCTTCAAAGCCAAGGGCCTGTGCTGCGGGTTTGTAAAGGTATCCGCCGACCTGCCCCCCGGGACGCTCATTTACTTGAAAGACAGCCGCCGCAAACTCAAGGCAATGATCGTGGATGACATCCGGCCGGACCGGACCGCCCGGCGGCCGCTGAAAGAGATGTTGTAGATTATTCGGTGTTTTTTTATCTGTCATTCTGGAGAATGAATCAATGAGTAGGCTTCGCCACAATAGCCTTGGGCGGCAACAGCTGAAAAAATCTTTCCCTATGGAAAGGCAAACTCCCCGCCCTTGACGGGAGGGGCTGGGGGAGGGTGAAGCTCGCCACAGTAATTTTTTCGGCAGTAACGCGGCAGTCGTAGGTTAGGTTGAATGTAATGAAACCCAACATCAGCGGTGCCGCATGAGAGAGCGTTGGGTTCGCTCCGCTTAACCCAACCTACGAACTATTCATAGAGGACGAACGCAAACCATGTAACTATAGAAAATTAAAAGGAGGCGATACCATGAAAGAGTTAAACGAGCTCAACTTACCGGAAGACCTAAAATACGCCGAAGATCATGAGTGGGTGAAGCTGTCCGGCGATACTGCCAAAATCGGCATCAGCGACTACGCCCAGGACCAGTTGGGCGATATTGTCTTCGTGGAACTTCCCGAAGTAGGCAACAGTTTCGCGAAGGGGGATGAATTTGGGACCCTCGAGTCGGTCAAAGCCGTCTCCGAGCTTTACATGCCGGTGGGCGGTGAAGTCACGGCGATAAACGCGGCCCTGGAAGATGCGCCCGAACTGGTCAACAACGCCCCCTACGGCGATGGCTGGATGATCGAGATCAAGGTAGCCGATCCGTCCGAAGCCGAAGCCCTCATGGACAAGGGCGCCTATTTAGAGGCCCTGAAAGGATAAAACCATGCGCTATTTACCCCATACGGAACAAGACATTCAGGCCATGCTCAAGGTGGTCGGTGTTGACAGTCTTGATGGATTGTTCGCCACCATACCCCAAGAGTGCCGGCGCACGGAAGCGCTCAACCTGCCGGCACCGATGACCGAGTGGGAACTCAACCGCCACATGGACGCCCTGTCCGCGGACATGGCCGCTACCCCGGAATACAAAGTGTATTTGGGAGCCGGCAGTTATGACCACTACATCCCCGAAACGATCCGCCAGCTGATCCTGCGCGGCGAATTTTTTACCGCCTACACACCTTACCAGCCGGAAATCAGCCAGGGCACCCTCCAGGCCATCTACGAGTACCAGACCCTGGTGACCAGCCTGCTCGGCATGGACGTGGCCAATGCCTCCATGTACGACGGTGCTTCCGGACTGGCCGAAGCGCTGTTGATGTCCATCCGCGTCTCCCGGCGCAAGAAAGTCGCGGTCTCCACGGCCATCAATCCGATGTACCGCGAGGTCGTTAAAACTTACCTGGCCCCGACCGGGTACGAAATCATCGAACTGCCCTATGGTGCCGATGGCCGTACGGATCTTAGCCGGATGCCAGACCTGGATGAAATCGCCGGTGTAGCGGTGCAGTCCCCTAATTTCTTCGGTTGCGTCGAAGACCTGCAGGCCCTGGGCGATAAAATCCATACCGATCCTAAAACCTTGTTTATTGTCTCTTTCAGTGAGCCCCTGGCCTATGGGCTGCTCAAAAGTCCCGGCAGTCTCGGTGCGGATGTGGCCTGCGGCGAGGGCCAGAGCTTCGGCATCCCGCGCTCTTTCGGCGGGCCGGGGCTGGGCATGTTCGCCGCCAAGAAAAAATGCCTGCGCTCCATGCCCGGACGTCTGATCGGCCAGACCCTGGACCGGGACGGCAAGCGGGGGTTTGTGCTAACCCTGGCCACCCGGGAGCAGCATATCCGGCGCGAAAAAGCCACTTCCAATATCTGCTCCAACCAGGGGTTGTGTGCCACCATGTCCGCCATGTACATGGCTTCGCTGGGCGGCACCGGCATCCGCAAACTGGCCCGGGTAAACCATGACAAGGCCCAGTATCTGAAAAACGGACTGGCCCAGGCCGGTTTTGAGATCCCGTTTGCGGCACCGACCTTCAACGAATTCGTGGTGACATTTCCTGCCGGTTTTGAAGCAACGTACCGACAATTATTGGAAAAGAAGATCGTGGCCGGCATCCCCCTGGCAACCTGGTACCCGGACAGGGCCGACAGCTACCTGTTGTGTGCCACGGAGACCGCTTCAAAAGAAGACCTGGATGAACTGATAAAGGAGGTACAGTCATGAAAGAACCCATTGGAACCACAGGGCTGATCCTCAACGAACCGCTTTTATGGGAAAAAGGATCCCAGGGACGCATGGGCATGTCCATACCTGAAAGCGATGTGCCCTCCGCCGAAATGGACAGCACGCTGGCCGGAGAAGGCCCGGACTTTCCAGACCTGGGCGAGCTGGATGTGGTTCGCCACTATACCCGGCTTTCCACCTGGAATTTCGGGGTCGACACTGGCATGTACCCCCTGGGGTCGTGTACAATGAAATACAACCCCAAAACCAATGAGCGCCAGGCCGCCCTGCCCGGATTTGCTAACGCGCATCCGCTTCTGCCCACGGAGCTGAGCCAGGGAGCCTTGAAACTGTATTACAAGCTCCAGCAATATTTGGCGGAAGTCACCGGGTTCCCGGCAGTCTCGCTCCAGCCGGCAGCCGGTTCCCACGGCGAACTTACCGGTATGATGATCTTTCATGCCTACCATCAGAGCCTGGGGAAACCCCGTACCAAGGTCTTGATTCCGGACACCGCCCACGGTACCAATCCGGCCAGCGCCTCCCTGTGCGGCTACAAATCCATTCCGGTGAAGTCTAGCGCCGAGGGTGTTCTGTCGCCGGAGGATGTCGCCGCCGTAATGGATGAAGACACCGCCGGCATCATGGTGACCAACCCCAACACCCTGGGGCTTTTCGAAGACAATATCGGCGCGGTTGCGGATGTCGTGCATAACAAAGGCGGCCTGGTATATGGGGACGGCGCCAATATGAACGCCATCATGGGTATCGTCAATGTCGCCTGCTCAGGCGTAGACGTGCTCCACCTGAACCTGCACAAATCGTTTTCCACGCCCCATGGCGGCGGCGGGCCGGGCAGTGGACCGGTGTGCGTTACCGAACAGCTGGAGAAGTTTTTGCCGGTGCCCCGGGTCATAGAGCAGGACGGACAGTATGCCCTCTCAAATGATTATCCCGACTCAATCGGCAAGATTCACGCTTTCTACGGCAACTTCAGCATTCTCGTCAGGGCCTACAGCTATATTCGCAGCCTGGGGCTGGACCTTAAAAAGGTAAGCCAGTACGCCGTGCTGAATGCCAACTATATCAAGGAGAGCCTGAAAGATACGTTCCACCTGCCGTATGATCGGCCCTGTATGCATGAATGCGTCTTCAACGATGCCAAACAGGAAGAATACAAGGTCGCGACCCTGGACATCGCCAAGCGCCTGATCGACAACGGTGTCCACCCGCCGACGATCTATTTCCCCCTGGTGGTCCCCGGCGCCCTGATGATCGAGCCCACTGAATCCGAATGCAAGGAGGACATTGACCGTTTCATAGAAACACTGAAAGCCATAGCCATCGAGGCCAAGGAAAATCCGGAGGTTCTGCACGCCGCTCCGGTTAACACCAAGGTGAAGCGCCTGGATGAAACGCTGGCGGCCCGGAAACCGTGTCTGCGGGGGTAGAATTGGTGATTTCCCCTGGCTTTTGTTTTTTTCATGTGTAATTTGATACCTGTCATTCTGAGGAGCATAGCGACGAAGAATCCCTTTCATTAACCATAATCATAGGCTTGGAAGGGACTCTTCGCTACGCTCAGAGTGACAGACTGGCATTGGGAAAAATTGAACATCCAACCCTCAACAGTAAACATTGGTACGCCTCCGGCGGCCAATATTGAGCACCCTGCCCGCAGGCCTACCCGCCAGTCGGGTATATAAATCAGGGGCGCAACGCTTCACCTTATTCGATGTTGGATGTTCACTAAGAACTCCTTTTAAATTGATTGCAGCGTTCATGATCCAGGCACCTGAAAAACAGTGGACCCGAAAAGACTTTGCAGTGATGCCCTACGGCGAAGCCCTTGATATGCAATACCGGCTGGCCCGCGAAGTACGTTCCGCGGACGAAGCCGGCGTCGTTCTCTTCTTGGAGCACGCCCCTGTTTTCACCCTCGGCAAACGCGGCGGACGCGAAAACCTGACGGTTTCTGACGATTTTCTCGCGGCCCGGGAGGTGACGGTTTTCGAGACCGAAAGGGGCGGCAATATTACCTACCATGGACCCGGTCAACTGGTGGTCTACCCAATCATCAACCTGAAGGCGACCGGGCTCGGTGTCGCCGATTACGTTGAGCGCCTTGAAGAGGTCATGCTCCGGACCGCCGCAAACTGGGGCGTCCGGGCCGAGCGCAACGCGAAAAACCGGGGTGTCTGGATCGGAAACAACAAACTGGGCAGTATCGGAATTGCCGTTAAAAGAGGCATTGCCCTGCACGGCCTGGCCCTGAATGTGACCACCGACCTGACCCCCTTTGACTGGATCAACCCCTGCGGCCTGACCGACGTCGGCATCATCTCGCTGGCCATGGCCGGGACCGCAGACATCACCGTTGCGCAGGTCCGCGACGTACTGGCGGCGCATATGGCGGCAGTGTTTAATATTCAGTGGAAAGAAGCCTCTACCGATTAAGGGCAACTTGATGAAAACAGTCTTTGGACCGGAGGCGACTGACTTATCAGGATTCAAGGGGCCAAGGGGTCGAGTGAAAACCTTTAAACCCATTTGAGCATTGAACATCGAACGTTCAACATCGAACTTTGAACTATGGTCGCCTGCGGCGGCCAATTGGAATTTTAAATCAAACAGCGCGTCAGCGCTTTATTCAACGTTCAATGTTCGATGTTCGATGTTGGACGTTCAGGGTTTTTCTCACCCTGGAACCCTCTACTGACATTAGCCTAAATAGATAAAGGATATTCTCGCTATTGGAAACTGACCGGAAAAAGAAGACAATCCACCCTAAACCCCCCTGGCTGCGTAAGCGCCTGCCCACCGGGCCGGCCTATGAGAACGTGCGGGCCATGATAAAAAAAGGCTCGCTCCACACCGTCTGCCAGGAAGCGAAGTGCCCGAACCAGTGGGAGTGCTTTTCCCATAAAACCGCCACGTTTCTAATTCTCGGGGACCGGTGCACCCGCAGCTGCCGTTTCTGCGCAGTGGCCCACGGCCCCACCACCAGCCCGGATGAGCAGGAGCCGCAACGGGTAGCCACAGCGGCGGCTGAGCTTGAGTTGAAATATGTGGTGGTTACCTCGGTTACCCGTGATGATCTGGCCGACGGCGGCGCCGCGGTGTTTGCAGAGACGATCAAGCAGTTGCGCGACCACATCCAGGGGGTCAAAATAGAGGTCCTGATTCCCGATTTCGCGGGCAACCAGGCAGCCCTTGAGGTTGTTCTGGCAGCGGCACCGGATGTCCTTAACCATAACCTGGAAACCGTACCGAGTCTCTATCCGGTCGTTCGCCCGGAAGCCATCTATTCCCGTTCACTGAAACTGTTGAAAAGCGCGGCCCGCCTGGCCCCGTCGATCCCCACCAAATCGGGACTCATGCTCGGCCTGGGTGAAACGGATGATGAAATCGCCCGGACGCTGAGCGACCTGCTGACGGTGGGGTGTAAAATGCTGACCCTCGGCCAGTACCTGCAGCCCACCGAAGCGCATCTACCCGTGGAAAAATACATTGAACCGGAACAGTTCGACCGCTGGAAACAAAAGGCTCTGGACGCGGGTTTTAAAAAAGTTGCCAGCGGTCCGTTTGTGAGAAGTTCCTATCAGGCCCACACCCTCTATGCGGAAAGAGAAGCGCCGTAAAGCTGCAAAACAAAAATAAAACAGATTGTATATTTTTTATTTGGAAAATATATTGACAGTATTTTTTCCTTATGGCAATATATCCCCATTGATTCTTTCGTTTCACACTTAGTCTGTATAGCGGTCGCAACACGCTTTAGAACATTTCCGAAAGCCCCGCTATTCAGAGTTGAAAGAATAGGGATTGGTATAAAGATGAATTCGTAAAAAGCCGAATTCATCAGTGTTAAGTCTTATGTGTTAAGTGTCAGGTTAAATAACCAACATTAAAACAAATACTTAAAACTTAACACCTAAAACCAAAAACACGAGAAAAAGTCAATTTTGACTTTTTACGAGTTCATAAAATGACCAAGAAAAATTTAGACTCCATAGACAAACAGCTCATCTGCAGGCTCAGTGAAGACGGTCGCCTGCAGGCCGGTAAAATCGGTGAGCACCTGAGCATCACCAGCCCCACCGTACGGTCTCGACTTAAAGCGCTGACGGACAAAACCGTGCTGAAAATTGCCGGGCTGGTGGACGCCTATAAAACCCGGGGACTGACCACGGCCTTTGTGGGCATCCAGCTGGAAACATACCAACTCGATACGAAGCTGGATGAAATATCCGCCCTGGACCAGGTCGTCTGGGCCTGTGTCGTGACCGGGCAGTACGACATCATCGTGGAGGTCATATCCGTGGATGGCATGGTGGGCCTGCACAATTTTCTTTCTGAAAAACTGTATAAAGTGGGCGGCATTAAATCCAGCGAAACCTTTGTCGTCATGAAATCTAAACGCAAGTGGCTTCTGCTGCCCAAGGGTATCCGGGATAGACTCGAATCAGTCAATCTTACGATAGGTGAGTAGGCTATAGGCATGCGACTGTAAGATGATCTCGGGGATACAGCTTTCAGCAATTAGCGATTAGCGATTAGCGTTCCCGAACTAAAATGTTTTCGTATTTCAGCTAATAACAAACAGCTAATACCTGGTACCGAGAACCAGAATTTTAAAGCCATAAAACCATAAGGAGGGCACCATGATAGTTGGTATTCTGAAAGAGATAAAGGTAGAGGAAAACCGGGTATGCATGACTCCGGCAGGCGTTGAAGTGATGCGCCAGAACGGGCACACTGTCCTGGTAGAAAAGAGCGCGGGAATCGGCAGCGGCTTCACGGATGACCAGTACGTTGCCGCCGGCGCTGAAATGATCGCCACGCCAGCTGAAATTTTTGAGAAAGCCGACATGGTGATGCACGTCAAAGAGCCCCTGCCGGCGGAATACGACCAGATCCGGAAGGACCAGATCGTCTTTACCTACCTGCACCTGGCCGCGGCGGAAGAACTGACCAATGCCCTTATAAAGAGTGACTCCATCAATATTGCCTATGAAACCATCCAGAAAGCCGATGGCTCCCTGCCCCTGCTGACGCCCATGAGTGAAGTCGCCGGCCGTATGGCAATTCAACAGGGCGCCAAGTACCTTGAAATGGCCCAGGGTGGTCAGGGTGTCCTGCTGGGCGGCGTCCCCGGAGTTGAGCCGGGTATCGTGACGGTCATCGGCGGCGGCGTCGTAGGGACCCACGCGGCTAAGATGGCCTGCGGTCTGGGCGCCCAGGTCTACCTGCTGGACATGAACCTCGACCGCCTGCGCTACCTCAGCGACGTGATGCCGGCCAACTGCTACCCGATGATGTCCAGCCCGGCCACCGTCCGCGAACTGGTCAAGAAATCCGATGTGGTCGTCGGCGCCGTTCTGATCCCCGGCGCGAAAGCCCCCCACCTGGTCACCCGGGACATGCTCCCCACCATGAAAAAGGGCTCCGTCCTCGTGGATGTGGCCATCGACCAGGGCGGGTGTTTTGAAACTTCCAAGGCCACGACCCACGGCGATCCCACCTATGTGGTTGACGGTGTGATTCATTACTGTGTGGCCAACATGCCCGGCGCAGTAGCCAAAACTTCCGCCCTGGCCCTGACCAATGCGACCCTGCCCTACGCGGTGGAAATCGCCAACAAGGGCTGGAAAAAAGCCATGCAGGATAACAACGAGATCAAACTGGGCGCCAATGTGATCAACGGCAAGGTGACTTATAAAGGTGTCGCCGAGGCCTTTAATATGGAATATACCGATATCGACGCGCTGCTGTAACCCTGCTGGCGCACAAATTATTTGATTTTGTTCATAAAACCTCGTAAAAAGCTTTTCAGGCTTTTTACGAGGTTTTTTCTTTTAATCCATAGTAAAGCGGTTGTCCAAATAACGTTCCACTAAATCTATCTGTCATTCTGAGGAGTGCAGCGACGAAGAATCCCCCGCAATGAAACCCTACCTTTAGTTGGTGGGGACTCTTCGCTCCGCTCAGAGTGACAATATAAAGGAACATATTGAGGCCAACCGGTATCAATGAGGTTTAAGTTGTGAATACACCACTCGTCCGGGCCGACATAGACCTTGACGCAATCACCGTCAATATTCAGGAGCTGAAAAAAGTTACTGCCCCCGGGGCTCGTTTCATGGCCGTCGTCAAAGCCAATGCCTACGGGCACGGCGGGATTGAAGTTGCCCGGCAGGCCCTGGCCGGTGGTGCCGACTGCCTGGGGGTGGCCCGAGTCCAGGAGGCCGTAGCCCTGAGACAAGCCGGAATCGACGGCAGGCTTATGGTACTGAACTATACGCCGCCGGAATTCTCTCACCTGGCCCTGGAACATGACCTGGTTCTTACCGTTTTTGATCTGGATACCGCCCGAGCGATCTCAGATATCGCCGCAGCTGCCAATAAGCGCATAACGGTTCACATCAAGACCGACACTGGCATGGGCCGCCTCGGCCTGCGACCAGCCGGCGAAGTGGGGTTGACGATAGATCCCGAGCGGGTAGCAACCGTCTGCCGGATAGCCCGGCTGCCCGGTGTGGACGTTGAGGGCATCTTCACGCACTTTGCCGCCGCGGACAGCACCGACACGACTTACACGAAAAAGCAATTCGGGCTCTTTTGCGACTTTGTGGAAGCCTTGGGAAAAGAGGGCCTGGAGTTCAAGCTCAGGCACGCCGCCAACAGTGCCGCCATCGTCGCCCACCCACAGACTCACCTTGACATGGTTCGCGCCGGCATTGCCATGTACGGCCTGAACCCTTCGGCTGAAGTCAATCTCGGCCACCTGGCAACGAGACCGGTGATGGCCCTGAAAGCGCGCCTGGTCCATGTTAAGAAGGTGCCCAAAGGATTTTGCGTCAGCTATGGGATGACCCACCGCACCCCCGCACCGACCGTCATCGCCACGGTACCCATAGGCTACGCGGACGGTTACAGCCGCCTGCTGAGTTCCCGGGGCACCATGCTCGTGAGAGGCCAAAGGGCTCCCATCGTCGGGCGGGTCTGCATGGACCTGATCATGCTGGATGTGGGACACATAGAAGGTGTCCAAACCGGCGATGAAGCCGTGGCCCTCGGCAGCCAAGGTGACGAAACTGTATCTGCGGACGAAATCGCCGCTGAACTGGGCACCATCAATTACGAGATCGTCTCATCGATCACCGCCCGGGTGCCGCGCATTTTCCATAACGGCAAAAATGAATTTTGACTTCCCGGTTTTATCCTTTTTCCGGCTTCGCCGGTCAAACCCAAATTCAATCGGGGTTAAACGGTTTCCCGCACGAAGTGCGGCAGAATGCCCGCTTTTGGTCTTCTTTGCGCCTTGGCGTCTTGGGCCGCAGGGCGGCATTCCCCGCTAATTGATATTATTAATGTGGGTCACGCGATGCACGGGTTTTGGTTTTCTTGGCAATCTTAGCGCTGAATCGGTGTTATGATTCCGAAAAGGTTAAAATGAAGGGATGCCCTAAATCGAAAACAATGTTTCGCCACATCCTCATTATAGCCGACATCGAGGGCAGCTCCGGTTGCCCGAATTACGAAGCGTCGTCCTTTATGACCCCGGGATGGCCCTCGGCCTGCCAGGGAATGACCCGGGATGTCAACGCTGTGGCAACCGCCCTTTTAGACGCAGGTGTCCGGGTGACCATTCACGATTTTCACCGTACCGGTTACAACCTGATCGGTGAGCGAATAGATCCCCGGGTAAACCTGGTCCAGGGGTACCGGCGGGGGCCGGTTCCCGGGCTTGGCCACCCCGGCACTGCCGAAGCCGTCATGTTCATCGGCCTCCACGCAGCCTCCGGAACCAACGGGTTTCTGCCCCACACACTCACTTCCCGGATCAGCCGCCTGGCCGTCAACAGCCGCCCCCTGACCGAGGTGGAGCTTTTTGCAGCCTCACTGGCTCCGTACGGGGTCCGGCCACTCTTTTTTACAGGCTGCCCGGTGGCCTGCGATCAGGCCCGGGCGGCCATACCGGGGATAGCCACATTTGCAGTCCCCAAGCCATTCACCACCGGCGGTCAGGGTACGGAAAAATGGCGGCAGGCAATGGCCCGTTCGGCGGTGAACGCCCTGGAGATAAAAGCCCCGCCGCCCTTCTTGCCGAGAGGGCCGTTTCAGGCCGAAGTTCGTTTCCGGGATGGGACGGCCGCCGCCCGGCAGGTGCAAACCCGCTGGGACTTAGCCCGGGCCGGGAACACCATTCTCCTGGAAACGGATACCATGGCAAAGCTGTATGACGACCTCATCAAAATCGCCTACCTGACCCCGCGGGTTCAAACATTTCTCCCCTTTGGCCTGTTTCTCTATCGCATTCTGGAAATCGTAGGCATAACCTGGGTTAAAGCCCGCCTGCGTGATAATTTTGCCCCTCCCCCTTGACGGGGGAGGTTGGGTGGGGGTGTTGTTTGGGCGGCTTCAGTACAGCCAGAAAGCTTGCTGCGGCACCCCTTCACCCTCCCCCGGCCCCTCCCGTCAAGAGAGGGGAGTTTGTCTATTCATGTGAGCAGTTCTATCGTTGACACCCGCCAGCGGTTACTCTATACACCTTCAACATGATCAGTATTGACAACCTTTCCAAAAGCTTCGGTGACCGGGTTCTGCTCGACAGGGTTAGCGTCCGTATCAATTCCCGGGAACGGATTGGCCTGGTGGGCCGCAATGGCCACGGCAAGACCACTTTGCTGCGCATGATCACCGGTGATGATCACCCCGATGACGGCACCGTTGTAATCCCCAAGAATTATCGCATGGGGTATGTCCAGCAGCACCTGGCGTTTTCCCAGCCCACTGTTCTGGAGGAAGGCATCCTGGGACTGCCCGAAGCGGAAAAGGATCAATACTGGAAAGTCGAGAAAATCCTGGCCGGCCTGGGATTTACCACCGCCGATCTGCAACGTCCTCCCGGTGAGTTTTCAGGCGGCTACCAGGTGCGCCTGAACCTGGCCAAGGTGCTGGTGGCGGAGCCGGACCTCCTCCTGCTGGATGAACCCACGAACTATCTGGACATTACCTCCATCCGCTGGATCACCCGCTTTCTCAGAAACTGGCCCCATGAGGTCCTGTTGATCACTCATGACCGGGGGTTTATGGACGGGCTGGTCACCCATGTGGCCGGCATCCATCGCCGGAAGATTAAAAAGATCAAAGGAGATACCGAAAAATATTATCTGCAGCTGGCCCAGGAGGAAGAGATCTATGAGAAGACCCGGGTCAATGATGAAAAAAAACGCAAGGAAATAGAACTCTTCATCACCCGTTTCCGGGCCAAGGCCCGCCTGGCCAACATGGTCCAGTCCCGCATCAAAACCCTCGGGAAAATGGAGAAGAAAGAAAAACTGGTATCCGAACAGAACCTGGGCTTTTCTTTCAAGAGCCACCCGTTTCCCGCGAAACACGTCATGAGTGCCGAAAGCCTCTCCTTTGGCTACACACCTGATACCGAACCGTTAATCCGTGACCTGAGCTTCTCGGTCAACAAGGGCGATCGGATCTGCGTCATCGGAAAAAACGGGAAAGGGAAAACGACCCTACTCAAGCTGATTGCCGGCCTGCTCAGCCCGTCCACAGGCAAGTTCACCTATAATCCAAATGTGGTCAAAGGCTTTTTTGAACAGACCAATATCCAGACCCTGGTGGACAGCAATACGGTGGAAGACGAAATTCTTTATACCCACCCGGAAACCGATCGCCCTTTGGCCCGCAACATTTGCGGTGCCATGATGTTTTCCGGCGATGATGCCCTTAAAAAAATCAGTGTTCTTTCCGGGGGTGAAAAAAGCCGGGTCATGCTCGGCAAACTACTGGTCACCCCGGTCAACCTTCTGCTTCTGGACGAACCGAGCAATCACCTGGACATGGAATCCTGCGACGCCATGCTCGCTGCCATTGACAATTTCGAAGGGGCGGTCATAATGGTGACCCATAATGAAATGTTCCTGCACTCGATCGCCCGGCGCCTGATCGTTTTCCAGGACGATCGCACCGATATGTTCGAAGGGTCTTACGGGGACTTTCTGGCCGGCGACGGCTGGGCCGATGAAGAATCCGCCCCGGCCCCGGCGGTGAGCGACCCTGAGAGCCAGCAGCCGGCGGTCAGCCGCAAAGCGTTGAAAAAGAAACGCTCACAGATTATCAACGCCAGGAGCAAAGCCCTGAACCCATTCAGGAAAAGAATTGAAAAGCTTGAAACTGACATCGCCAGGGAAGAAAACAGCCTGGCGGAATTGAACAACCGCATGGTGGAGGCCTCTCGCAAGCAGGACGGTAAAAAAATCGGCAGCCTTTCCCGCGCCATCCATGAGTGCCAGGCGGAAATTGACCGGCGCTACGCAGTCCTGGAAACCGTGAGCCTCGAGTTTGAAAATATCGAAGCCGAGTTTGACCGGCAATTGGAAAGCCTGGAATAAGGTAGAATCAAAAATGACTTCAAAACAAAAAATCATCATCTTTCAGCAAAATGGGGTTGGCGAAACCAAAGCCAAAGGAATTCAAACATATGGCCAGGACCTTTTCACCGTAGAGACAGTGGAAATCGACGTCCCTTTGCCCCCGGTCATCGACGATACCAGTGATTTTTTACCGGAGAGTATCGACGCTGACCTCGTGCTCGACTTTCTCGCCCATCCGGACCTCTCCATGGATCTCGGGGCCCTCTGCACCCGGCTGGGAATCCCGGTGGTGGCTTCCGGAAAAAAATCAAGAGACGGGCTGGTGGTGACGCCGCCCACCTGATGCGGGCTCTCGAGGCAGGTTGGTCTCGGCAGCTACAGCGAACGCTTCGGCGCACCTGAATTTTCGGTAACAATTACCGACGGCATCCTCACCGGTATTGAAGTTCAGCGCGGCGCCCCCTGCGGCGCGACCTGGAAGGCCGCCGAAAAATTAATCGGGTTCAAGACAGATGACGCAATTATCCGCATGGGCCTGGAGCCTCAGTTTTTCTGCTCGGCCGACCCGGCCGGATGGGATCCGATCTGGGGTAAAAGCCCGGTTCATTTCGCCGGCAAGGTCCACAGCGCCGCGCTTGAAAAAGCTATCAAAGAAGCGGACAGCTGACTATTGCAAGGGACTTGTTTTCTAAAATCTATCAGTGTGAAGTGACAAAAGTGATTTAAAACGCGTAGTATATCAAAACACAAAATCAAAACCCTAAAACCATTGCATCGCGCCAAGACGCAAAGGCGCAAAGAAGTTTAAAACCATATGTGGTCAGCTACGCTGAAAGGGCAAAATCGAATTCTGTGTCGCGCGCCCCACATTTAACTCTGAAATCAGCGGGAAGTGCTGCCCTGCAGCCGAAAGCGCTTTCAAAATCGCCCCTGGTTTTCTTTGCGCCTTGGCGTCTTGGCGCGAGAATATTGGTTTTAAACGGTTCTTTACAAGGCAATCATCGTCATTTTCGATAAAGATTAAGCTCAGGGTTATTAAATAAACACTCTGCCTTTGAGAGGTGCCCCATGTACGGAAGCTATGGGAGTATTCTGCAGATTGATCTTACCACCGGAAAAACAGGAACGCTGCACCCGCCGGAGGCGGTATATGCTGCCAACCTGGGCGGCCGGGGTCTTGCGACCTGGTATTTACTTGAAAACAATCCTCCCGGTATAGATCCACTGGAACCCGAAAACCTGCTGATTTTTGCCACGGGTCCGGCCACCGGAACCGGCATCTGGGGCTCCAGCCGATACGGCGTTTTTACCAAATCACCACAAACCGGTCTTTTTTCAGAATCCTATTCGGGTGGTAAAGTCCCCCAGGCCGTAGCGGCCACCGGATACGACGCCGTTGTGATCAGTGGGAAAAGTGCTGCCCCGGTCATTCTGGCCATCACCCCGGACGGGGTCACCCTACACGCAGCCGGCACCACCTGGGGAAAAGATACTTATAGGACCCAGGCCGAGGTCCAGGCCCGGTTTGCGGACACGCCCTGGAAGAAAAAGGGGGTCGTCTCCATCGGGCCGGCCGGTGAAAAAGGGGTTGTTTTCGCCGTGATTGAAAATGACCGCTGGCGCAGTGCCGGCCGAACCGGCACCGGCGCCGTGATGGGTTCTAAAAATATCAAGGCAATCTTTTTCGCGGGCGACCGCAAGCGGCAGCCCGTTAATCCGGAGGCTGTCAATAACTTCATCAAATCCACCCGGACCCGGACTGCCGATCATCCGGCCGTTATCGGCTATAAATCCAAGGGAACACCGGGTATGGTCCGCCTGGCCCACAGCGTGGGTGCCTTTCCCTACCGGTACTGGTCCCGCGAACCGGCGCCTTCCATTGAAAACATCAGTGCCGAAGCCTTACATGCGCAGTGCCAGGTCAAGCCCAAGGCCTGTTCCAAATGCTACCTGGCCTGCAGCCGTATGACCAGGATCGAAACCGGCCGCCATGCGGGACTGGAAATCGAGGGGCCGGAATATGAAACCATCTACGCCTTCGGGGGATTGTGCTGTGTCGATGACATTCGCGAGATCGCATGGTTGAACGACATCTGCGACCGGCTTGGGATAGACACCATGACCGCCGGCAATCTCTGCGGCCTGGCCATCGAGGCCGCCCGCCGCAAGAGAATCGATTTCGCCATTGATTACGGGCAAACCGATGCCATTGCCGACCTGCTGCATCTGATTGCCGCCCGCCAAGGAATCGGGGATGTGCTGGCCAGGGGCATACGCCATTCCGCCGCCGAATGGAGCCTTGAAGATATTGCCGTTCACGTGAAAGGATTGGAGCCGGCCGGTTACGACCCCCGAGCCCTCAAGGGGATGGGGCTCGCCTACGCCACAGCCAGCCGGGGTGCCTGCCACATGCGGGGCACGATATTGCGGGCCGAACTGACCGGGGAGATCGAACCGGATGAAATTAAAGGCAAGGCCGCCCTCTATGTAGATTTTGAAGACCGCCACACGGTTTTCGACTGCCTGGTGCTGTGTCGCTTCTACCGCGACCTCTACCCCTGGGAGGAGATGCAGACCCTGATCGAGGCACTGACCGGCCTGGACGCCTCACAGGCAGAACTTGAAAAAATCGCCGCCCATATCACCACAGGGATCCGGCAGTTCAATCTCAGGGAAGGTCTGGATACGGCCGAGGACAAACTTCCCGACCGGATTTATAAGGAGACTCTGACCACCGGACAGACCATCAGTGCGTTGGACCTGAATTATATGCTGCAGGATTATTACAAACTCAGGGGCTGGGATAAGCAGGGAGTGCCGAAAGTGAGCTAAAGTTTGAAGTGATCTAAAGTTAAGGAATGAAGCTTTGCTTCGCTGATTTATAAGAACCGTAGGTTGGGTTGAATGTAATGAAACCCAACATCAATTCGGGACGAAAACGCTACGACTTTATAACCACCCGAGATGATTCATGGTTAAATGGCCGCCGAAGGCGTACCTCAGTTCAATGTTCAATGTTGAGTGTTCGATGTTGAATGTTCAGCTTTTTAAAATTTTGACCTGCTTAGCGACGTACTATGTCTTTACTTAAACAGATAGCGGTGTATCATATCCGTCAGGGCGTCGATCAATCGGTCTTCACCGATCGGCGAGTTGAACAGCCGGGTTGCGTGGATGGTCTCCTGGACGGCACAGGCGACGACCTTGGTGGCCGCCTCCAGGTCGGTAACCCGCAACCGGTCTCCGAACCCCGCCAGAAAACTGATGAATCGCTTGTTGAAGTGCTCGTTGAGTTCTTCATCAAACGCCTGGATGTCAGGATCGGAGTACTTCATTGCTTCGATTTCACGATGCAACTCCGGCGCCTGGTTGTGGATATCCGCAATTAACTGGATCATGTTCCGGACAAACACCATTCGCGTCGCGGTCTCAATGGGAAGTTCCTTGACCTCATCCAGCATGGCAAAAATTGCCTGCTTCATGTGGACATGGGTCACCTCCATAAACAACTCTTTCTTGTCCTTGAAATAGGCGTAGAAGCTCCCCACGGAAGCCCCGGCCTCTGCGGCTATTTCCTTGGCGTTCGTACCGTTGTACCCGTCCCTGGAAAACAGGATCCGGGCCGCTTCAATAATGCGGTTCCGCGTCTCGATCCCCCTCTGCTGCTGTGGAACCCTGGTTTTTGCTTTCTCGTTTTCCATTGCTAACCCCCATTAATTGTTGCCATTCATAACACGCAGCCACTGCCCTGTCAATAAATATGAAAAAAGTTCATGTTTTTGCCTGACAATGCGAACTCAGGTTCATATTGTATGTTTAATATGAACGATGGTTCGCATTCATAATAAACACCATTACAGAGGAGGATCAACATGAAGCGCATTTTAGCATTAGCAACTGTCATGGTCATGGTCGCTGCCGCATCGGTAACCGCGGAAACCGTTAACCTGGGAATTGTAACAATGGAAAAAGCGGAAGTTGAAAGGATTCAGGGCTTGATAGACGGTTCGCAGAGTATGGCCAGTGAGACCCCGGCCGTAGAAAAACCCGCAGAAGTCAATCTCGGACTGGTAAAGATGGATGCCGATGAACTGGTGACCCTCCAGGGTATGGTTAGCGGAGAGGTTGAATTTACAGCCTTCGCCGGCAGTTCCCCCCGGGCAGATCTGGTGAATGTCGGTCTGGTCGAGATGGAGGCATCTGATCTGCAGGCCCTCCAGCATATGGTGCGCGCGCATTTCAAAGATGGCGCTCCCCTGCTCGAGGAACTGCACCTTTCGCTCAACGACTAAAGAGACCCGGCGGAATACTACAGTATTTTGAGGACTGGAACCGAGTGCCCAACGCCGAGATTGGGCCAAAAGACTTTTTTGAGGCAGCTTCTAATCTCTTCCCTGGAAGATCCGGCACACACCAAACGCAATCACCGCGCTGATAACGCCCTGCAGAAGATTGGGAACAATTTCAGCGATAGCCGCCTTTAAGTCCGTCACTGCAAAAAAAGGAATTGCCTTTGCCAGCAACGGGTAGATAAAGGCTTCAAAAATAAAATACCCGGCCACAAGTACGAAAATCCCGAGAGCAAGGGCGATACCCGGGCGCGGCCGCCCCTTTTCACGCCGGGCACCGAGCAGCCCCACAAGGCCGCCTTCGCAGCATTTCACAACTGCGGTGGCCAGGATAAATTGCGGGAACCCCACCGCATCGGCCGCGGCCGGACCGATCAGGCCCACCAGGGCACCAACCCACGGACCGTACAACAGGGCGGCTGTCATGACAAATGTATCCCCCAGGTTAAAATAGCCGCCGGTCGCCGGTATGGGTACCCGGATGACAGCCGTACCCACAAAGGCCAGCGTGGCAAAAGCAGCAATAATGCCGACCTGGAAAAGTTTCTTTACATCTTCGGATGGTGCCATGGGATCTACTATCCTTTCGATAACCCATCTCAAAAAAGTCTTTTGGCCCAAACTCGGCGTTGGGCACTCATATCAAATCCTCAAAATACCTGATGTATTCCTCCGGTTTGATATTCGCGGCCGCCTTGATTTTGAACCAAAATCCGTTTTTTGAGATAGGTTATAGTCTTGACTGCAAAATCTATTTTACCTGTTTTTTAAAGCCGCCCTCATTCCCGTCAGGCAAACGGGCAATCTCCGCCGCCCACAGGGGGATATACTGAACCGCGGCGCAGATACCCTCACCGGCGACATGGGTCATGCGCCGCATGACAAGCGCCACCCGCGGGAGCACGCCGGTCCTTATTTTTGATCGGTCAATTCTATTGTCAAAGGCCAGAAACTGGCGTTCTTCTCTTACCACTTCAAGAATATTCGGTATAACATAATAAACGATATGGTTAAACACCCGCAGGGCCATCAATAATCGTTTTTGGGTCATGGTCACACCCGTGCGGTTTTGCAGCAACTGCTGTTCAAAAACCTGCAGGGGAATCGTGGCCACCAGGCCCAACGCGATGGGAACAACCGTCAACATGGTAATACAAAGCCCGAGGTAGTGGGCACTGTATTCTACCTGGGCAGACCAGGTATTCGCTGCAAAAAGACTGACCACAAAAGAGATGCACCCGCCGGAAGCGATAACCGGCACGGTCACCAACACAGTGGCTGTAAGGATACGGGCATACCTGCGGTGCCCGCATAGCCCCCAAACCATACCATTGGCAATCAGGAAGTAGACTGCCCAGGCCCGGGTAATACCGGCGACCACCTCGACGTTAAATCGGTTTACCGGGTATCCGGTAAAAGCCGGGATAGCACCCAGCAGCAATAAGAATAGTTTGAGTTTCCAGTTCACATTATCTCACATCTGCTGCAGTCGAATTTCAAAGGGGCAGCCCCTATCGTTCTGCCGGAACTTTTCGACTTTCAACATCGAGCCGGCAATCGGCTGCCACCAGGGTTTGTGGGAAATAAGAATCACAGGAACACCCAGGGCGTGCGCCACGCCGATGATGGCCGTCACCATGGAAATGGCCGCCTGCCGACTCAAACCCCAGTCAGGCTCATCGAGTATCAGAGCCGGGGGCCTTTCGGCCAGACGCACGGCAATCAGAATCATTTTTATTTCCAGGAGGGTTCTCTGACCCCCGACGCGCTCCGGCTTCCGGCCGGCAATACAGTCGCTGTTTTCCTCTGACTCGGCTGCAAACGCCCGGCAAAGTTGTTGGTACAACTCGACGGTTTGGCTGCGTCGGCCGGTCTTCACCGAATTTGTGATTGCGTCAAATGATCTGAGCAGCGTCTGGGTAATCACATCCTGGAAAAGCAGCCGGGCCCGGCCGGTCCCATGGGCGGATTCTATAACCGCCTTGCCCCGGGTGGCGATGGCCCCCGCCAGAGACTTGGCCAGCAGGCTTTTTCCCTGCCCGTTGCCCCCCTCGAACAGGCAGGGCGAAACAAGCCGGCCGCTGAAGTCGGCAACCCTTGCCCGCAGTTGCTCGTCGGTCACCGCATTAAGTGGGGACCCGATCGCTATCCGGGCCCTTGAAAACCGCAGGGAGAAGATGGGCTTTTCCGACCGCCCCTCCCGAAAGGCTTCCGCCCGGACAGGGGACGGGTCATCTTCACCTTCAAGAGCCAGAATTTCCACCGGGACCTGTTGGTGACGGTATGTGTCAAGGACCCGGTCGAAAAGGGCCCGATTCGCCCGGGAGAGCCAGCTGAAAGGACTCGATACCACGAGTTTCGAACTGACTCCGGAAACCGCCAGGGACTTGGCAAGCGCCAGCTTGACACTTTCCCCACCGGATAGCGTCCGGATCGGCTGATGCAGCAGTGTTTCTATTTCCATTTCCACGGCAAGCTGCCGGGGGGAACAGCCGGTCACCACGCCCATACAGGCCGCGGTGAGGATCTGCAGCGGTGAGCCAAAGGCAAGTGTGTCCCGGGGGTCAGCCGAAATATACGCAATGTTTTCCAGAACGCCGACAGGCAGGCCGCCCCCGGCAATCTGTTTAAAATCTTCCCAGAACCGCCTGGGGCCATTGTGCCGATGGGGAATCAGGTGCCCCACAGATTGGCCCAGGGCCGTTTCCCGCGACTCATATGAAGAAAAATATCTTGTCTTTATTTGTCCTGTCGCCTGCATGGCCTCGTCTTTAACGCCAATACCGCAATAAGGCAAGCCCGGGGAGACATTTTACCTGTCTGCAGCTGTTTTACATTGGATCGTCCCGGGATATAACCTGCCGCCGAACTTTTCCGCTAATGCTTTTTTGTTGGAAGTTCGGCCAATTTGCTTGACAGAAATAGGTGCTAAAAGTAGTTTATGGGCCTTTAAGAAACTATTTTTAATCGGAAATTTCTGCATAGAAATAAGGAGAAACCATGCCATATGTCAACATCCGTATCACCAAAGAAGGGGTCACGGAACAGAAAAAGGCCGCGCTCATCAAGGGAGTAACCCAGCTGCTGGTCGATGAACTCGGCAAAAACCCGGAAACAACGGTGGTCGTCATTGATGAAGTAGATACCGATAACTGGGGCATTGGCGGTGAAACGGTCACCACACGCCGCAAAAGCGGCCGCTGATTGAAAATGGTTTTGTTTTGAACATTAGAATTTTGGTCATTAGAGTTTGTTTCGTGTTTCGCATTTCGTGCTTCTACTTTTGCATCAATTTCTTGCGGCAGAGCCATAGCTCTCTGACCTGGCCCTGAGGACCAAGTTTTCAAGGGCAGTATAAATAGGAGCAGCCTGAAGAATGATACCAATTGAATCCCTAGTCACCTTTTTTGCAGCCTCCGTTCTGCTGGCCCTGGCACCGGGCCCTGACAATATCTTCGTCCTGACCCAGTCCGCCCTGCACGGCAAATTGGCGGGCCTGCTGGTGACCCTGGGCCTCTGCACGGGGCTCATCGTGCATACCACCGCGGTTGCCTTCGGAGTGGCGGTTATTTTTCAAGCCTCCGCACTGGCATTCACTGCCCTGAAGCTGTGCGGGGCCGGCTACCTGCTCTACCTGGCCTGGGGCGCCTGGCGTGCAACGGCGACCAAAATCAATGCCAGTGCCGACGCCGGGCTGAGCCGCGGCAAGCTGTATCGCCGCGGTATCATCATGAATGTCACCAACCCCAAAGTCTCCATCTTCTTTTTGGCTTTTTTACCGCAGTTTGCCGATCCGGCCCGCGGCTCCCTGACCCTGCAAATGGTCCTTCTCGGGGGAATTTTTATACTGGCCACCATCTTGATATTCGGTGCCATCGCACTGCTGGCAGGCACGCTCGGCAGCTGGCTCGCGTGCTCGGATAAAGCCCAGATCATCATGAACCGTGTCGCGAGCCTGGTTTTTGTAGGGCTGGCCCTGAAATTGGCGACTACCCAGCGTTAGAAGTGGTTTTAGTTCTGGAAGGTTCCAGGGTGGGGCCGGAATCTTTTTCAATCGTCATACAACGGTAGGTCGGGATAGAGTTCCTTTGCGCATTGCGGACAGATGCCGTGTGAAATTTTCGCATCGGAATGCTTTTGAATATAGGCGTCGATCTGATTCCAGTACCCCTTGTCGTCGCGCACCTTCATGCAATGGGAGCAGACCGGAATAATTCCCTGCAGCGTCTGGATCTCATCCAGCGCGATCTGCAGTTCCCGGATCAACTGGTTGCGCTCTTCTTCCGCCCGCTTGTGTTCGATGGCGCTGGCAACCTGGTCGGCAACCAGCACCATTACCTCCAGATCGGTTTGATCATACTGGTCAGGATCGGTATAGCTCTGGGCCGCCATGACACCGACAATTTGGGTTCTTGTCCTCAGCGGAACCCCCATCCAGATTTCAGACGGGGTACAAGCCGGC
This sequence comes from uncultured Desulfobacterales bacterium, assembly GCA_964647585.1. GTDB lineage: Bacteria > Desulfobacterota > Desulfobacteria > Desulfobacterales > CAJINA01 > CAJINA01. The sequence continues at coordinate 916 of CAZYGG010000055.1, read as the reverse complement.
ACGGTAAAGTCAGTATTCTCTCTTTGCGCCAATACCTCAGCTTTTTTTATCATCAGCGGTTTCCCGGTCCGCACGACTTCCGCGGTAAGCGAGGCGGTCTTGCTGATACCGACGACCTTGGGATAACAAGCATCCACCGTGTCCACGCAATAGGGAAAGGATACACAATCCTCAACCGGATCATACCGCGCAATATAAAAATTGGTAGTATCGATGACGTTGCTCAAGGTCCGGTGGATGGCTGCGTACAGTTGGTCAAGGTTTGACGTTGTCTGGATGGCATTGGATATTTTAAGCAGGGCGCGGTTAATCCCCTCGTAGCGGCGGTGTTGCAGCGACTCGCTTTCCAACTGGCGGATGCGCTCCCTGAGTTCTTCATTTTCGGTTTTATAATCCATTTAGTACTCTACCCGCGCCGCTCGCATACTCAGATCCGGCGATAACAGTTTGCATTGATTCAAAAATACCCCAGGACGGCCCCTAAGTCCAGCCTCAATTCGTCTTTTCCCGGAAAGCCTCTCTTGCCGCCGGCGCAGCCACTGCCAAAGACCACCATTACCCTTGACAAAAACCTTATCGTCTCAATCTTACTTGATGAATTCGTAAAAAGCCGAATTCATCAGTTTTACGTGTTAGGCCTTAGGTGTTAGGAAAAAACACAACATCATCAAGGCAGACACTTAAATCGCTCGTAAAGGTATCTTTTTGAATTTTTGCGAGTTCATCAATCTTGTTTAAAAGTGTTATCAGAATCGCGCAACACCTAAAATTAAATCCCAAAGGAGAAAGCATGCGTCCTGCTTACCGACTTGAAATCTTTTCAGACTACATCTGACCGTGGTGTTATTTCATTACCGGGAGTATTGAAAAACTGAAATCCGAACTGGATGTGGACATCACCTGGACTGCGTTTCCC
>CAZYGG010000054.1:0-27390 GCA_964647585.1 uncultured Desulfobacterales bacterium | reverse complement strand
ACCTATGTCTCCGGTCTAAAGTGTTACCCATGTTCGGCTTGCACGGGTGGGGGTGTTGTTGCGTCACCCTCCCCCAACCCCTCCCGTCAAGGGAGGGGAGTTTTTGCCGGAAAACATGATTACCGGATACCACCGTTTTAAAATAGAACTTTAAGTAAGAAAGCTAATCACCATGTATCAACACCTGTTCGGCCCGGTACCGTCCCGGCGGCTGGGAATTTCACTCGGCATCGATCTTGTCCCGATGAAAACCTGTACGCTGGACTGCATCTACTGCGAATGCGGCCAGACAACCGACCTGACCATCGCGCGCGGTGAATACGTGCCGCTGGAATCTGTCAAAGCGGAGTACCGCCACTATCTCGCCCACAACCCGGCGCCGGATTATGTCACCTTTTCAGGCTCCGGCGAACCCACCTTAAATTGTCACGTGGGCGAGATCATCCGGTTCATCCAGTCCCGGAAAGAGCAGGTGCCGGTCGCGGTCCTGACCAACGGTACCCTTTTGGGCGCCCCCCGGGTGCGGGATGAACTCAAGGAGGTGTCGATTGTCATTCCTTCCCTCGATGCCGCTACCAGCAGGGTGTTTCGCAAAATCAATCGTCCCCACCGGCAATTAAACCTGAATGGGATTATCGAGGGGCTGATTTCTTTTCGCAAGGCGTTCAGTGGCCAAATATGGCTGGAAGTATTCATTATCCCGGGCCTGAACGATACCACCGTAGAGCTGACTGCTATAAAACAGGCCATAGAGAAAATTGCACCCGACCGGGTACAACTCAATACCCTGGACCGGCCGGGAACAGTCAATAATATCCGGGCCGCGGACCGGACGGAACTGGAGCAGGTGCTGGATTTCTGGCAGCTGGAGAACGCCGAGATCATCGCCCACGCGCCGGAGCGCCGGCAGCTGGCCTCCTACCGTGCGGATGCAGAATCCGCCATTCTGGAAACCATTGCCCGGCGGCCCTGCACGCTGGAGGACCTCACCCGGATATTGGGCCTGCACACCAATGAGGTGAACAAGTACCTCGATGTCCTGGAGGCCGACGCGAAAATCGAAATCGTTCAGCAGGAAAGGGGTTTCTTTTATCGCCTGAACAAGGCAGAATGAAACGTATCCAGAGGCTATCTAAAAAATGTCTTCTTGTTGGGCGTAGCTCGAAGAGCGAAGACTGATTGGCCCAATCTCGGCGTTGGGCGCTCGGTTCCAATCCTCGAAATACTCACAGTATTCCTCCGGTTGGAACCTCGCGGCCGCCTTGATTTGTCGTAGATCCCGCGCGTTTTTTTTGCGGGGAACCAAAACCCTATTTTTGAGATAGCCTCTAAAAAACGAGGGGGTGAAGCACATGGCGGGAAAAGATGCAAAAGGTCCGGACTGCCAGGGGCAGGGTAAAAAGGACGGCAGCGGCCGTCGACAAAGCAGCAGTTACACCCCGGGACCGGGTGGCAACTGTATATGCCCCAATTGCGGTGAAAAGACACCCCATCAGCGGGGCGTGCCCTGTTATGGACAGCAATGCCCCGAGTGCGGAAAGGCAATGGTTAGGGAGCAATAGCCGCCTTTTTGAAAGGCGGGACAATACAGGGATGGATCTGTTAAAATCCCGATGACTGACTGATGTTCGAAAGGAGGACGCATGGCTATTCAAGTTTTGATCCGCAGAAAGGTTGTAGAAAGCAAAGTCAAGGAGGTCGCCTCGCTTATGGTGGAGTTAAGATCCCGCGCGCACGCTCAGCCTGGCTATATGTCCAGTGAATCCCTGAGATGCATAGCCCCGCAATGCGACGATGAATACCTCATCCGCAGCACCTGGCAGTCAGTTGACCATTGGCAAACCTGGCTCAACAGCGAAGAACGCACCGCCATCCAGAAAAAAATTGATGATATTACCGGCGAAAAAACAGAATACAAGGTGTACGAAGCACTGGTCGGCGGCATTTTCCCGAAATCGATAGAGTAGCAGCCTTTTTTGAAATACGCCTCTGACTGGCCCCACCATTGTTTGAGATAGCCTCTAATAACCGCCTCCCGCCCCGCGGGAGGCAACCACCTCCCTTGTACCCATTAGTAATCAGCTGCCGTAACCTTTCCGGTCCTGGTAACGTCACCAGGCGTAACCCTGTGTAATATGTTACGCTCCTTTTTGCCGGCAGACTGCCTGTCTATGTGTTCCTCCTGTGTATTAAATATATAACCATTTGAAATAAAATATGATTCACTAATGGGCGGCGCCCGGGGTTGTTGGCACAGAATTTGATATGTGAAAGGCATGCTTTTGTCTTAACGCATTCAGCAATGTTAAAAGGAGAACTCCATATGGGAACGCACGGTCATGGGAAATTCGAAGAGGCCATCATCGGCAGCGTAGCCAGTGAAGTGATCCGCGCCAGTGCCGTACCCGCCCTGGTGGTGCGGCTCCCTGAAAATTTAAATTAATAATAGAGGAACTACAATGGGAAGATGTGTCAATCATCCGGACCGGGAAACCAGCTACATGTGCTCCAAGCACAATATATACATGTGTGCAGAGTGCCTCGAGTGCCGTGATCCTAAAATATACTGCAAATTCAGGTCGGCCTGTCCCATATGGTTCATGACCCGGCGAAAAGTTGCCCTGGATGCGGAGGAAGAGCAAAACGCCGCACTGGCCAACTGAAACAATCGGTAAAATCGGTGTACGTTCTTGACTGGCGGAAATGTCACCTTAACATTGTAGAAAGATTTACCGTATGATTCTGAAATATTTTGAAGAACGTTCGAATCGGAAAGGTTTGATTTCATGAAATATTCGGGCTAAAGCAATTGCCCCAATAGGGCCTTTCCAAGAATCCTGCACCGGCCGTTATAGCCGGTATACGGTCGGCAGTCCCTCTGCATCCACATCGATGCCAATGGAGTCACCGGTTTTGAACCCCAGGCGCTGGAATTCTTCCGCCATGATCTCGTGCCTATCAACGTGCCAGTAGACCGACCACAGGGGGTTGCGGACGGTGTCAATACCGTACGCATCGTGGCTGCCCAGGTTGATCCGCAGTTTATCCTTGGCGATCATGGTGTCGGCCTCGGCGATAAAGATATCGATCTGATACAGGTTGTCGGTCAACGCCTGGGACAACCGGGCATGCAGTTCCGGTGTTTCGTCGAGGTAATGGCTGGCAATCTGGTAAAGGTCTTCGGCGTCCTGGATGGAAAGCCCCAAAACCGCATAGCGCTGATGCCGGAGGGCGAAATCCACCATGTCCTCTTCGTAGGCCCGGATCGTGTGGATCAGGTCTTCAATTTCCGGCTTGGGGCCCGCACACCCCATGAGCAGGTCCTCGCACTGGCCGATCAGATTTATATAGAAAGATTTGTTATCAATTACATACAGAGGCCGTTCACGATAGTTCCGGCGCTTACGGACTCGCCGGAGGCCGTCAAGCCGCAGGCTGCGTTCACTCTCTTTCTGGTCAAGCGTCTCCACATGGGAAATGTCCTTGGCCTGCACCACATATATGTCCCCCTGGCTGGAGACAATATATTCAATTTCACAGCGAAACCCCAGTTCCGCCTGGATATCCTTTGACATCTGGAGCAGTCGGCGGTCATGGGGAATCTGGGTGATATAAGGTTCTTTCTGTATTTTCCGGGAGCGATCCCGGCAATACCCGAATTCCCATTGCGGGCCGATCATCTTAGCCATGACACCGGTTCCTTCGATAAAGGGCATTACAATAACACCCATCTGCTCCAGATCGACCTCCGGTGCGTGATAGAAGTGCTGCTGCCGCTTGATGGAAAGACGTTTGGTCGTCCCGGCCATGCGGATCATTTTTTTCCGGGCATACTGGATGCCGCCCACATCGGCGTAGGTGCCAAAGGAATCAAAAGTTCCGCTCTTGTATCGCTCTTCCTCCGCATGGGCGCTGCGGGCGATCACTTTGTAGCCATCACAATGTTTATCCAGAAAGGCTTCCAGCGCCTCAAAGCGCGATTCTTTGAAGTCCTCAGGCGTTAAATAGATAAAGGCCGGTACATTGAACCCGGCCGCCTCCAGCCTTGCCAGCAGCTTTCCTTTTTCCGGCCGGTTATTTTCCATTTCACTTGACATGGGTCTGTTTTCTCCTTAATACTAACTGATCAATCAGTCAGTTTTTAATAACACCATCGGGCCCACGATGTCAAAAAAAAATATTATTCTTAAACATGCAACCGCTCTCTTCGCCCGTCAAGGTTTCAAGGAAACCTCGATGGCCGGGATTTCAAAACTCAGCGGTGTGGCCAGTGCCACCATTTTTTACCATTTCAGCAGTAAAGAGACGCTGCTGATTTCGATTCTGGCCAGTGCGGAGACAGCCATTGTCGAAAAATTCGATGTGTATAACCGCTCACATGAATTTGAAAATGGATATCAAATGGTGGAAGGCGTCATTACCTATTACCTGCACCTGGCTGCCGAAATGCCGGATGAATTTCTCTTGCTGCAGCGCCACTTCCCTTACCAGCTGGCAGATGTCAACCCCGAATGCCGCCGGCATCTTGAAGCGATTTACAATTGCCTGGTGGACATTTTTGAAAAGGCCATTTTAACCGGGCAGCAAGATGGCTCCATTGTCGACCTGCCTACGCGCCGCAATGCCCTCATCCTTTTTGCAATGGTGGACGGTATTGTGCGCTTCAATACATATAAACTCTATGATGCCGGGGCCCTTTATCATGAACTGCTGCACGGCTGCCGCCGGATGCTGCAACCGGTTTAGAGATACGACACTGTCATGAATGCGAACATACATACTAGCCGTCTGCTCAGCCGCCTATTCCCATTTTTGGATTGGCTCCCCGCCATGCGTCCGGCCACGCTGAAAGCGGATGCGGTGGCCGGGGTGACGGTCGCCCTGGTGCTGATTCCGCAATCCATGGCCTATGCCCAGTTGGCCGGATTGCCGGCTTACTACGGTCTTTATGCGGCCTTTTTACCGCCCCTGGTGGCCGCCCTGTTCGGCTCGAGCCGCCAACTGGCAACCGGACCGGTGGCCGTGGTTTCTTTGTTGACGGCGGTTGCCCTGGAACCGCTGGTCCATGGCGATGGCCAGGGCTATATTGCCTATGCGGTCATGCTGGCTCTGGTGGTGGGATGTATGCAGTTTCTGCTGGGCATCTTAAAGCTGGGGACGATTGTCAATCTTATGTCGCACCCGGTGGTCAACGGCTTTTCGAATGCCGCCGCCATCATTATCGCGTCTTCCCAACTGGCAAAGTTGCTGGGGGTTGAGGTGGACCACGCGACGTACCATTATGAAACCATGGCCAGGGTGGTGATGGCGGCTGTTCACCATCTGCATTGGCCCACGCTGCTGATGGGTCTGGCCGCTTTTGCCATTATGTATGTCATGCGGATACTGGCCCCGCACAGTCCCGGCGTCCTGGTTGCCGTCCTGGTCACCACGCTGATAGCCTGGCTGACCGGTTTTGACCGCCAAGTGGAGGTGCCGCTCGAGGCGTTGCATGCCCCGGAACTGCGTCGCACGATAGGGGCCTACAACCAGACGGTGAATGCGTGGCAGGCCAACAGGTCCCAGCGTGTCCGGTTAACCCGCAGCCGGGCCGATTTCATCAGGGCCGGAGACCGGGCCCGGGCCATGGTGGTCAGACATAAGATGGAGCGCCTTGAACTGGAAATTGACAGGCTCGACCGGATGGCCGAGCAGCAGAGAAAGGCCCTGCGCCAATCGCTGTTCAGCGGGGTGGCCTATGCACCGAACGGTGTTTCCTCCGGGTTTTACCCCAAAGGCCACCTGCCCGCCCAGGCCAAAGGCGACGGCCGTACCTGGCGTATCGACGTCGGTCGGGGGGCCATTGCGCTGGACACCATTTCCCTGGTAGCCGGCGGCCAGGTGGTCGGTACGGTTCCTCGGGGCCTGCCGGTTTTCGGCCGGCCGGTTTTTCACATGGAGGCCTTATCACACCTGATTCCCTTTGCGGCCATTATCGCCCTGCTCGGTTTCATGGAGGCTATCTCAGTTGCACGCGTGGCAGCCTCCCGAACGGGCCAGCGTATAGACGTCAACCAGGAACTGGTTGGCCAGGGCCTGGCCAATATTGCCGGATCGTTTACCCTGGGGTATCCTGTTTCGGGCTCGTTTTCCCGAACGGCTGTAAATCTGAAGGCCGGTGCCTTTTCAGGCGTCTCTTCCGTCATTACGACTCTGGTGGTTGGGCTGGCACTGCTTTTTTTTACGCCGCTGCTCTACCACCTGCCGCAGTCTGTTCTGGCGGCCATCATTATGATGGCTGTCATGGGGCTGATCAATATCAAGGGGTTTTTGCATGCCTGGCAGGCCCAGTGGTATGACGGCGTTATCTCAGTGGTAACTTTCCTGTGTACCCTGGCTTTTGCACCGCACCTGGACAGGGGGATCCTGGTGGGGGTGGGCCTCTCTCTGGGGGTTTTTCTTTACAAAAGTATGCGCCCGACGGTAGTAGACCTCTCTTTAGGGGTGGATCGCGCCTTGCATGATTCCGTGGCGTTCGGGCTGGCCGAGTGTCATTACATTGATGTGGTGCGTTTCGACGGGCCCCTGTTTTTTGCCAATGCCGGTTACCTTGAAGAACAGATTCGTCAAAGGCGCCTGCATAAAAAGGATCTTAAGCATATTATTATCGCCGCCAATGGTATCAATGATATTGATGCCTCCGGCCAGGAGGCCCTCTCGTTCGTCGTTGAACGACTTAGAAGAGCCGGTATCGACATTTCCCTCAGTGGTGTCAATGAAGCGGTGATGGCGGCTCTGGCGCGGACCCATCTGGTAGCCAAAATCGGTGAAGATCATTTCTATCCCGATATCAAAGCCGCCATTCACGCCATTCACGGCCAGACGCACCAGGAGGGTGAAGAGCAAGCGTGCCCGCTGATAAGTGTCGTAACCACTGTGGGCGCCAACACCGAAAAGGAGGGTTAGCAGCATGCCAGCCATCAGCATATTCAGCAGCTCTTTCTGCAGAACCGACCAGGTCATCGAGGATGTATGCGCCAGCACAGGTTACCCGGTTGTGGGGGACGCTGAAGTCATATCAGACGCCAGCGAACTTTCCGGTATTGCGGCCGGGAAGATCGCCCGTGCCTTTAAATCCAAAACCTCTGTGTTCAATAAGTTCACGCGCGAAAAGGAGTGCTCCGTTGCCTACCTGAAACTGGCCACGGCCAAACGCCTGGTCGCGGACAATTTGATCATCAACGGATTCAGCAGCCAGTTGATTCCGGAAAACCTGACCCATCTGCTGCGTGTGGCCCTCATCGGGGATGCGGCCTACCGTCTGGCGGCGGCCCAAGAGACCCACGCGTTATCCGCCCGGGAAGCCCGTAAAAAGATGCGCGGAGATGATGAAAATTGCGCGGCCTGGATTGATTTTTTGCATAAAACGCATAAAGATTGTTGGGATCCGGGGCGCTTCGACCTTTTCATCCCGATGCACAAAACCTCGGTGGAGCAGGCCGGCGCCTGGATTGAAGAAAATGTTTTAAAACCGGTTCTCGAATCAACGGAGGCTTCCCGACAATTGATGAATGATTTTTTGATGGCCGCCGAAGTCGAGGTGACGCTGGCCAGGGAGGGCCACACCGTGGACGTCGTTGCCCAGGGATCAAGCGTAACGCTCAGTTTGCAGAGGCAGGTCCTGCTGTTAAACCGGCTGGAGGACGAACTGCGGTCTATTGCCGGCAAAGTGGACGGCGTGGAATCCGTGGTTGTAAAAACCGGTCATGGCTACCACCAGGCTAACATCTATCGCAAACATGACTTCAGCATGCCCTCAAGGGTTTTACTGGTAGACGATGAGCGCGACCTGGCCCAAACGCTTTCCGAAAGACTCCAGCTGCGGGATATGGGGTCGGCGGTAGCCTATGACGGCGCATCTGCATTGCAACTGGTTGCGGACGATGAGCCCGAGGTGATGATTATCGATTTGAAAATGCCGGGTATCGACGGGTTGCAGGTCCTGCGCGAGGTGAAGGCGACCCGCCCGGAAATCGAAGTCATCATTCTAACCGGTAAAGGGACTGAAACCGACGAAGCCCAATGTAAAAAATTAGGTGCGTTCGGTTACCTGCAAAAGCCGGTAGACATCGAAAAGTTGAGCCGCATGCTGAAAAAAGCACACCGGCAGATCGAGCAACGCCGTTCCAGGGGCTGATTCTAAATTAGGATTTTGGTTAATGAGGGGATGACTATGGATGACCAACTGGACCTTCTGGGAAGAAGTGGATTGCAATTTTTCGGCGAGATGTCGGCCGCCAATGCGCATGAAATTAAAAATGCTCTGGCGGTGATCAATGAGAACGCCGGACTTCTGAAAGATCTTGTCGGCCTGGCTGAAAAGGGTGTCCCCCTTGACCTGTCACGCCTCAAACGGGTGGCCGCGCAGATCAAACAGCAGGTGGCCCGCGCCGACCACATCGCCAAGAGTACCAATCGCTTCGCCCACAGTGTCGATAGCAGTCACCTATCGGCCAACCTGGAGCGGGCCGTGGCTCTGGTGATAGACATGGCGGACCGTTTTGCAACCCTGCGCGATGTCCACCTGGAACTGGAACCGATAGAGGCGACCATCACTTTGCCGGTCAGGCCCTTTATTTTGCTGCATCTGCTATGGTTGTGCCTGCATGCCTGCATCAAAACAAGTGCGGCCGGACACACGCTGAAGATTGCTGCCAGCCGGGTCAACAGCATTACCGAAATCCGGTATGGTCCGTTTACGGAAAGAAACGATTCATTTGTCGCAGAGTTACGGGCATCGCCCGAAATAGCTGTTTTGCTCCGCACCCTGAATGGTCACCTGGAAGCCGACACGGGTGCCGCGGTTTTGATACTAACATTTCAGTGAAACAAAATACGAGGAGGATTAAAGATGTCTGAAAAAGTGCTATTGGTAGATGATGAGGAAGACTTTCTGGAAATTATGGCTGAACGCATGCGCGCCCGCGATATGATCGTGGAGACCTGCACATCCGCAGAGGAGGCCTTTAAGAAAATAGCCAGCGAAAACTTTGATGCCATTATCCTGGACTTCATGATGCCGGGGGTGGACGGTATGCGCGCATTGAAAGAGATAAAAGCCAAAAGCCCTGAGTCGCAGATCATCCTGCTGACCGGTCACGCCACCATTGAAAAAAGCGTGGAAGCCATGAAAGCCGGGGCTACCGACTTCCTCGAAAAACCGGCCGACCTGAAGGCGCTGGAGCAAAAAATAAAAGATGCCAGCACCAAAAGAATGGTCATTGTGGAAAAGCAGGCGGAAGAGCGCATCAAGGATGTGATTCGTCGTATGGGCGGATAAGCCCCTGCCGTTCACCCTGGGGCGGCCGCCACCATTGCAGGGATATTCTTTATTTAAACGCTTTCCCGCACGTTAATGCCCCCGTATGACGGTGCGGTCGCACGGGGGATTATCGGCCGCGCGGCGATAGAACTTACGCCGGGGACTGTTCACTCAGAACCGAATCCACCCATTTCATGGCCGCCATCATCTGGGGGAAACCGGCCGTGGTCAGGCCCAGCAAAACAACGTGGATGATTTCATCCGGCGCGGCCCCGGCGTCCAGGGCCTTGCGGGTATGGGACATGATGCCGCCGCGCGAATTGGCACCGATCGCGATGCCGAGCTTTACCAGGTTCTGGTCTTTTTCCGCCAGGGGACCGGCATTGCGGCAGGCAACCCCCAGGTCCTTATAGTGTTCAAAGATTTCCGGGAATTTTTCCGAGAATTTTGTATAAATGTCGGGCAGGTACATGGGCTCTCCTTTTGCTGGATTCTCAACTGACGTAAGCTTATAACAAACAGGCCGCCCGGTCAACTTGGATAAATAGTTCCTGAAGGCTGCATTTGAAAAATAGGGATCATCTCCCCAAAAGTTAATCTAACTTGAAGGGCTCAAGGATTCAAGGGCTCAAGGATTCGAGTAAAAAGCTAAAAAATTATAAATCTTTAAATTCAGAAATTAAGAGAGGAAGTTGGGGATGTCGAAAGTCCTGACCAAATCCCTGGAAAACAAACACTGGGACCCTTGAACCCTGGAGCCCTGGGACCCTTTCTCCCCATAAATTGGGAGATGATCCATAAACTGGAGGCATAGATGACCGCTCGCGTAACACTGACTGAAGATCAACGTTCTGACCTGCTGGCTATGCTCCAGGCCTGCTGTGCCGTGTTCTGGGGACCAGATCCTGAAAAATGCAGGGCAATGCTTTCAACCGGCTATTTTCTGCCATTTGATGCCGTGAAACGATTAATCACCTGCGACCCTCCGGACCCGCTCAAGCTGCTGAAGGATCTGGTGATGACCCATGCTGATGCCGAATCCCTTTTTGACAGCCTTGAAGCGTCTTATGTGACCCTTTTTATCAATGCAAGGGGTGGGGTGGCCGCGCCCTTGTATCAATCCTGCTATGTAGAGACAACCGATCCGCCGGCCGCGAACGCCGTCATGGGGGCCCCGGCGATTATGATGCAAGAGCGCCTGGCTGCCGTGGGGCTGTCCCTGGATCACAGTTCGAACGAGCCCCCGGATCATCTGGCTGTTGAAATAGAGTATCTTTACTTTTTACTTCACAAGGGCTGGGAGGGAAATGATACGGCCCGCCTGCCGGAGGCGGCCGATTTTGTCAAAACCGAACTGCTTGGATGGGTCCCCCGTTTTGAAGAACACCTGCGGGCCGCGCACCCGGATTCCTTTTACACACTGGCCGCGGCAATGCTGGTTGGCGCGCTGCGCCTGATTGCCGATTCGTAAAGAAGCCTGGCTCGGATGACCGGGCTTTGGATTGCCCCGTAAGGGGCGTACAACCAAAGCGCCCAGTCTATACGCGGCCGGATTCAGGGTTTCAGGCTGAAGACTGAAGGCTGAAGAAAACCATGCAAACCGTTCTTTCCAATCAATATTTATGAAAATCCAAAACCGTAATGTATTGGACTGAAGTTCTGGATCCGGATATTTCACAGCGCCTTTACCTTCAGTCTTCAGCCTTCAACCTTTAACCTGATAAGCATTTTAATCTTTTTCGGCATAGCCAAAAACCTCTGCCCCGGTTCTGAGGACCGGGTTTTAAAGATAGAATAAACAAAACACCGCCCGGGGGTATCGGCACCCGGGCGGTGTTCAGGAGGTTGAAGTTTAAGCCGGATCCGTATCAGGGCGCCGGTGGTTTGATTTTAAAGGAACCGTCTTTTTTAACGGTCAGTTCACCGTCGATGTAATAGACGTTCTTGAGTTCCGGGCGAACGTCCTGGACCATGTAGTAGGATTCCCCGCTGCGGGCACCGGTGCCGCAGATGAAGACGACGGGCTTGTCTTTCGGCAGCGTCGCAATCTTGTCTTCCAGGTTGTCCACCGGAATGTTGACGGCCGTCTTGAGAGTGCCCTTGTCGAACTCGTCCTTGTCCCGTACATCGATGAGCATAATGCTCCCGGGATTCTCTTTCATGATTTTCTCGAAGGTGGCGATGTCGATGGTGCCTTCCTCGCCGCCGGCTTTAACCGCTACGGGAGCCGCACCAGCAACTTTTTTCCAGGCCGGGTAGCCCGCTGCAAATACAGATACATCTTTATAACCAAGTTTGACCGCCTTCCTGGCGGACTTATGGCTGAGCTTTCAGGTGTACCCGCCGCAATAGAAACTCAGCGGCGTACTCTTGTCGGCCGGCAGTTCGGCGGTCATCTTGTCGAACTTGCTGTCCGGGATGCTGATGGCACCCGGGATGTGGCCCTTGACGTACTTGGGACGGGTGGGACGGGAGTCCACGAAGACCACGTTGGCCTGCTTATCAATCTTGCTTTTTACCCAGCTGACTTCCACGGCGTAGTAATTGCCGGCCGTCTTCTTCCAAACGGGAAAGCCGTCTTCGAAAACCTTTACATTCTTATAACCGAGTTTTTCCGCCTTCCAGGCGGATTTGTGACTCAGCTTTCAAGTGGGCCCCTGGCAATAGAATATGAGCACGGCGCTCTTGTCCGCGGGCAGCTGGTCGGTCATCTTGGCAAACTTGCTGTCCGGAATGCTCACGGCCGCGGGAATGTAGCCCTTGTCAAACTTGGGCCGCTTGGGCCGGGAGTCAATGATCAAAGACTTTTCCGGCCTGGGGATCTTGGCGTACTGCTGGACAAATTTCACATCGACAATATCGTGAAATTTCCACGCAGCCGCTTCAGCCTTGGCCGGGGTCTCCTTGGTGGCCGACTGGGTCGTCGTGCAACCGAACCCCACCGCCACAAGCAGCATCAGGCCGACTGCCAGGGTTGTCAATTTGCTGAATTTCATGTTTACCTCCACTTATTGGTTAATAGAAGCTTGTTTTAAAAAGATCCCATCACTTTGATTCTTTATTCCAGAATTCCGCCGGCATGTGGACGTTGCCTGGCAGGGTCGGGGTAATCCCCCAATCGAGGAGCATGGTCTCTTTGTTATAGTAAATATTGGGCCGTGTGTTGACGTGGGGTGCGATTACCCGGACCAGATCTTCCTTGGCAACCAGTTTGCTGATCGCGCTTTCGGGATCGTTGAGATCTCCAAAGACCCTTGCCCGGGTAGGACAGGTGATGACACAGGCCGGCTCCTCTCCCTGTTTCAGGCGGTGCTGGCAGAAATCACATTTGTCGGCAACCCGGGACATTGGATTCCGGTAACGGGCCCCGTAGGGGCAGGCAGTGACACAGTTCCCGCAGCCGATGCATTTGACCGGGTCGATGACTACCAGGCCGTCTTTCTGTTTCCAGGTGGCGCCCACCGGGCAGGCCTGCACACAGGAAGGGCCGTCGCACTGCATGCACTGGCCGGGCTGGAACTCGGTTTTCAGATCGGCGTCCCGGCTCCACAGGGGACGAATCCAGTTGCGCCAGAAGCCGTCCGGAACGTTATTCTCAACTTTACAGGCAATCATGCAGGCTTTGCAGTCGATGCATTTTGAGGCATCGATAACAATCCCGTATTTTTTCGGCTTGGGTTCTTTCATAACATTATCCCTCTATTTTGCTTACACTGACAAATGTTTCATGCATGGCCATATTTCCGGATACCCTGTCGGCAGCATCTTCGAGAACTTCCGCGATACAGGCGCCCTTTCCGAAGATGTTGGTCAGTCCCTTGGATATGGCCCCGAAACCGGTGTCCATGTAGACGGTATCCGGCCGGGTATCCCGGGTAACACGGGCTTTCAGCCGGCCTTTCCCGACGCTGCTTTTTACTTCCACCATATCCTGGTTGCGAATGCCCAGTTTTTCAGCGGGGCGCGGGTGGATCCAGAGGGCGTTTTCCGGCTCCAGCTCCCACAAAAGGGAGTTGTTCGTGCTGGCACTCTGGGTAATGTAGGCATTGCGTCCCACCACGATCCGGAATTGGTTGCGCGGCACTTTTGCCGGCGGCGTATAGACCGGCATCGGGTCAACCCCGTGCTCTTTGTAGCGGGAGTTGAGGATTTCGATTTTCTGCGAACGGGTTTTGAAAGGTTTGCCTTTGTGCAGACCGTAACTGGGGCCGGTAATATTATAGACGCCGTCTTTTTCGATCGCCAGGGCCACTTCGGGGATTTTCTCGAGCTGGGTGTTGCGGAAATCTGCGATGGTAAAGTCGAAGTGTTCAGCCAGGTCAAGGCGTTTGGCCAGCTCCTTGACGATCCAGAAAACCGGTTTTGACTCGAACAGGGCCGGCACCACCGGGTTCCGGGTGATGACGCCCGAACAGGTGGATGAGGCCAGGAAAGCGGAAAGCGGGTCCTCTCTTTCCAGGTAGCTGGGGGCCGGCAGAACCAGGTCCGCCAGCCAGGCCGTATCACTCATGGTGATGTCCACGCTCATCATGAAGTCCAGCTTGTGAATCATCTCAATGGTTTTGTTACGATTGGCCCCGGTCTGCATGGGGTTGGTTTTGTAGGTCATCCAGCCTTTTATGGGATAGGGCTGGCCTTCAATAACCGCATCGCGGGTGTGCTTGAAGGATCCCTCCTCGTCAAACATCATCTGGGCCCGCTCGGCATCCACCCGGTCTTCCGGGTTGTCGTCGTACCAGGGGGCCTCCATGGAAATACCCCCCGCCTTAACCTTTTTAGGAACAATCAGGCCGCCTTTCCGGTCCCAGTTTCCCAGCAGCGCGTTGACAATGGCATACGCTCTCCTGATCTGGGTGGAGTCCTTGTAGTCGCTGCTCCGACGGCCCGGGTAAACCATGGCCGCCGGTGCGGCCGCCGCCAGTTCCCGGGCAATCCGTTTGATGTCTCTGGCCGGGATATCCGTTTCCCGCGCGGCCCACTGCGGCGTGTAGGGTTTGACGTGGGTTCGAAATTCTTCAAAGCCGGATGTCATCTCGGCCACGAATTTTTTGTCGTACAGCTCTTCGGCAATAATGACGTGTGCCACGGCCAGGAAAAAAGCCATGTCCGTACCGGGTTTAATGGCATGCCATTCACTGGCCAGGGCCGCGGTCTTGGTATAGCGGGGATCGAGGACCACCAGCTTGCTGCCGTTTTGCATGGCCGTCATGAGATCCATGCTGTCCGGCGTCACCAGGGCTTCGAACCGGTTGGCTCCGGGCATGACGACATATTTGCAGTTCAACACGTCGGGGGTCGGTACCACGCCGAACGTATCCAGAAAAGCCCTGTTCCGGCTGAGCAGACAGTTTGATTCGTGGGAAATAACGTTGTAGGAGCCATAGGCTTCAGCCAGCCGGTGCACAAAGGTCGACTGCATATCCGTGCCGGCCATGAACAGGAAACCGCAGCGCGTGTATTCTTTGCCGATGCGCTCCATCTGTTCGGCCGCGTGGTCCAGGGCCTGGTCCCAGGAAAGGCGTTGCCAGCGGCCCTCTCCCCGCGGACCCTTGCGGAGCAGGGGATACTTGAGTCGGTCAGGATCGTAAAGCTGTTTGATCCCCGCATTTCCGCGGGCGCACAGCATGCCGCGTGACTTCAGGGACTTCGGGTTGGGGTCCAGTTTGCGGACCACGCCCTTCTCTACCCTGGCAATCAGCCCGCACTTGTTGAAACACATATCGCAGGCTGAGAACATGCTGCGGGCGGTGTCCTTGGCAGGACCCTTTTCGGCGGACACCAGCGCGTGCAAAACTCGGGCAGGGCCACCCGCCGCCGCACAGGCGGCCGCAGCTCCCGACAATTGCATGAACCCGCGCCGGGAAATTTTTCCTTTGTTTTTGATAGCCATTTCAGACTCCATTAATTAGAACCATTTTGATTGGTTCCCGGTTCAACGTTCAGAGTTCAAAGGTTATTGTTTCACCTTGATCGGTGAATCTTGATTCGTCCAACGGTTTTGCTTTCCCCAGGGTTCGCTCGCAAATGGTAGATTTTAGTTCTGAGCAAGGCTTGAGCGTTTTTGAAACCGCAGGCATAGCACAGGCTATGTTGAGGATTTCAAAAAAGCGAAAACGCCGCTCAGGGCTAAAAGATGCCGTTTGCGTGTGAACCCTACTTGCATTTGGCCGGTGCAGGCGAATCCGACGCATGTCCCCAGAGGTGGGCGTAGATGTCCGTGCGGTCTTTTTCCGAAAGTTTGGCCCACTCCGCTTTACACTGCAGTTGGCCGAGGTTTTCATAGACCTTATCCCACTCGGCCTGGGTTTTGCTCACCGGGCTGAGTTCCCCGGCGCTTCCGCCGTTCACGTGGCATGTCCGGCAGTTTTTGCGGTACAGGTATTTGCCTTTGCGTGCGTTGCCCTTACCGGCTGCCATGACCAGGCCGATGGAAACGAAAAGAAACAGGGCTGCTAATAAAACCGAAATACTTTTTTTCAACATTGTTGCCTCCTGTAAAATGTGGTGCCAGAGTTCGAATTAAACGGCCGGGTTGCGGGCCGCGTCTGGGTTTACTTTTTTACGCTCGCCGCCGGACCATGGGATACACCCAGGCCGAGCTTGGTTAAGCGTCCTCCGTATTTGATCGGGTCTCCGGGATAACCCAGAGCCTTGTAGTCGATGTAGTTGGTTTTGCCCACCAGGTCGGCGACATCCCGGCCCATCCGGGCCAGCTCGGCGAAGTTGATACCCTTGTAAACCAGGTCTTCAAAATTCACGTCCGACCGGCCCTGGTGGCACTGTCCGCAATAGGGCGCCTTGTTGAGCGAAGCATGGCATTCCGCGCACGACAGCGCCTGTTCCTTGGGCACTACTTCATGGGTCAGTCCCCAGTACATCTCGGTTTCGATAAACTCATACTTGCCGCTGTAAGCCAGCCCGGCGTGGGCCATGCCGTCTTTGGCGGCCTTATCCCAGTCCCAGTGCTTCCAATAGCCCTGCCACAACTTGGGGGCAATCAGGTACTTGTAGACCGAGTCGCTGATCTGTTTGCCGGTGTGCAGCTTGAACGGGTAGATCCGGGAGGCCGGGTCGGACAGATCGCCCATGGGGCGGGTCAGCTCAGTGGGGCCGTTTTCGTTGATGCGGTCCCCCAAAAGGTGCCGTTCCACCGTGCCGTTGTACCAGCGGTAAGTGGGCTTGATCGCTTCTTCCCAGGTGAAACTGCCTTTTTTCTTGTCGTAGACCGGTTTCCCATATTTATCTTTGGGATTTTTAAGGTCCTGTCCGGCCGTGGACCAGTCCCAGTTCACCTTGGTCGGGTTGCGCTTCGAGTAAACGGGAATGTGGCAGGTCTGGCAGGCCACGTGTTTGGTGTGTTTGTTCAGGTGGTGGTCGATCAGTTCCCGACCGCTGTGGGGACGGTCCGTATGGCAGTACTCACAGGAGAGGTCCCCCTCTACCGCCGGAACGGAAATACTGCGGCCTGAGATCATGTGGTTGCGGGTCTTGTGGCAGTCCTGGCACCGGAAGTCCATACCCCCCTCGGCGCCCATGTGGACATCGTGGTTCCGATCCGGTTTGCTGAGGACAGACCCCATGTCCCCGTGTTTGACAGCATCGCCGGCACCCCTGAAGTGGCAGTTGGTCCCGCAATTATCGCGCGAGGGCCGACCCACGTTCTGGGCAATGGTGACCAGGTCCAGATTCTTTTCCGGAAACCCGGCCCCGGCCGGTGACTTTTTATACTTGCCGGTGGTATCGTGACAGACCAGGCAGTCGATCCGGGACATGTCATTGAAATCGAAGTCCGCGTCTTCCCAGCCGTAGCCGATGTGGCAGCTGGTGCAGCGGGGCCAGTTCCCGTTCAGGTTGATACAGAAATTGTTGATGGTGCTGCTCTTTTTCCCCAGGTCGGTCCGCTTTTCGTGCCCCACGGTGTAAGGTGATGACCCGTGCCATTTCCAGTGCGCGGTCTGCAGGATCGCTTCGCCCTCCTTCTCGTGGCAGGAGAGGCAGTTGCGGGTGACGTCCCGGGCCTCCACGGACCCCTCGAGTTTTACCAGCTGATTGTGGTTGGGTACCTTTTTGGCATGGCAGGCCAGGCAATCGGTGGGCGCCCGTGTGTCCAGGGCACGAGCCACCGGGCCTCTGACCATGGCGCTGTACAGAACCGGACCCCGGGCGTGGGGCACCTGTTCCGACTCCTGGTGGCAGTCCATGCAGAGCTGGTGGTAGGCACCTTTCAGCCCCGGGGTGTGCAGGTTCTTGGGGTCGAAGGGCTTGTCGTGGCACAGCGTGCAGGACGCCGGTTCTTCTTTGAGCTGGCGCAGTTTGGGCATGGTGACAGGTTCGCCGTACCGGTCACCCTCTTCGCGCGGACGCCGGTGGTGACAAATCGTGCAGTCTTCCAGCACATTGGCGTGCTTGCCGTGCATGAAGCGCACCGGTTCATACAGGTCGCTGTACTTATTGATCACCGGGTTGTTGAGAACTTTGAGCTTGGGTGCGTTGGCAATATTGGGAACCATCTGGGATTCCAGTGGAATCTGGAGTTTCCCCCGGGCCTGATTTTCAGCGGCCTCGGCCGGGGCCGGCGACCACGCCGCCAGTCCCAGGGCCGCCAGTGCCAGCAGAACGGGCTTGGACATCTTCTTGGGATCGGCCCCCAGGACCGGGAAGATGAACACCGCCACGCGGTAGAGGAACATCAGTGTGGCGATGAGGCCGATGGTAATGAATATTTCACCCAGGGCCGGGAAATAGGGCACCAGTTTGTAGGGCGGTGTGTAGCTGACGATGAAGACATTGATCCGGTTGAGCAGGATGCCCAGCACGAAGATGAGCGCGGCAAAGAAAAGCAAGCCGGGAGACCGGCGTACTTTCCTGAACAGCAGCATGCCAAATGGTAACATTACCCCGACAACCAGTTCTACCAGGAAGGCGTTCGTCTGGTAGGTCCCGTCCAGAAGGTAAACCCAGGTCTCGCGGACCAGCATGTCCCCGATCTTAACCGCCAGGTAGGTTCCTATGAGGATCGGCATGTAGCGGGCCAGGGGGGTCAGGACTTCCATTTCCGGCTCGCGGTCGAATGACTTGGCCACGATGATCGATTCCACCGTCACCATGGGGTATCCGGCGGCAAAGGCCGAGAGCAGAAAGAGGAGCGGCAGGATCGGCGTGTACCAGAGCGGGTGGATTTTGTAGGACGCAATCAGCATGAGCGATCCCAGGCTCGACTGGTGGAGACATGAGAGCACGATGCCGGCGATGATAAAGATAAACATGATTTTCACCAGGACGCGGTCGGCCACATCCAACAGCTTCTCAAGGGGGTCATTCAACCTGGCCAGAGGACCGGGCAGGTCGACCCGCCCCTTGAAACGCTCCACCACAATAGGAATGAATTCGATATAGAGCACGTGCAGGTAGATCATCACACACATGGCCACCTCGAACAGGACCGAGTTGCCGTTGTGGTTGAAGATGGGGCTGGTGATATTCCAGTAGCGGCCGATGTCCACCAGCAGGCCGAGGACGACAAAGGTGTACCCCAGCATGGCCGTGAGCAGGGCCGGGCGGATGACCGCGTGGAACTGGTCCCGGTTGAACACGTAGGCGATGGCGCCGGTGGTGAATCCGCCGGCGGCCAGGGCGACGCCGGAGGCGACATCCACGGCCACCCAGAGGCCCCAGGGAAACTGGTTGCTCAGGTTGGACACGGTGCCGATGCCGAACAGGAAGCGGGCGGCGGCAAAGGCGGCGGCGATCACCATCAGGCCCAGCATGACCATGACCCCCGGGGTCAGAAATTTTTCATCGACCGGAGCCGCTTTTTCATGCATGTTCATGGTGTGTCTCCTTTCGGCGGATTGTCCGGTTCGGCATTATCGGTAGCAACCTGATCAGGGGTGGGTGTTTCGGATGTGGCCTCGTGCCGGGTGTCTTTCAGGAACCCGGTCAGCCACATGGTGCCGCCGAGTACGGCGTAGAGGCCTATGGGGGCGGCAAAGTATTGGAAAAGGCCGTGCTGGATGGACTCCGTCAGCCGCGGGGGCGCCTTGGGGCCCAGTTTGGGGAACCCGATGGTTTCAAACGGCTCGGAAGCGAGGTAGAGCCACGATGTTCCCCCGACTTCATGCTCCCCATAGATGTGGTCCACGTATTTGTTCGGGTTGTTCTTCATTTTCCAGTGGGCCAGTTCCAGGAGGTCTGTTTTTTTGCCGAAGGTCATCACCTCGCGGGGGCAAACCTTGGCACAGGCCGGCAGGCCGCCGTCGGCCACGTAGTTGAAACAGAAGGTGCACTTTCTTACTTCCGGAGTCAGGGGCTCATCGTATTCATAAGCTGGTACCTGGAAGGGGCAGGCAACCATGCAGTAGCGACAGCCGATGCACTTTTTGGCGTCATAGGTCACCATGCCGTTCTCCTGCTTGACCAGGGCGCCTACAATGCAGGCGGAGACACAGGAGGGGTCATTGCAGTGCATGCATTGGAATTTCACGAAGGTCGGTCTCTGCCGCCAGGTCAGCGTCCCGATGTTCTTGGGGTAGTATTTGTTGACCACGGTGTAAGACGTCTCGTCCATGCGCCTTTCATTTTCCAGGACCGTCATCTCCTCGAAAGACTCTTCCGGTTTCGGGAGGCTGTGCTGACTGTTGCAGGCTTGCTCGCACTTGCGGCAGCCCACACAAAGGGTTGTATCCACAAGGCATCCATACTCGTCGCCTTGTGTTTCCGGTTGCGAGGCCCTGGCAGGCTTTTGAGTGACGGCCATGGAAGCGCCCGCCGCCCCGACAATTTTAAAAAAGCTCCGGCGACTTAGCTCCATTTTTCCTCCTTAGAATTTACATCTGTTGGCATCATCTGGCGTATTCCCCGGTTACTGACATATTTTGTCTACACTAATTCGGATTTCTCCGTTTTGTTCCATCAATCTGGCACTGAGGTTCTCGGCCCGGTTAATAACCAGCATAAGGGTTTTGGCAATTTCCGGATCATTCACGAGAACGTCAAGCTTGTCTCCGCATTCCATCTGGAAGAGTTCCGTATTGCATTGGAGCAATGAACTGGGCCAATCGACATTCATAAGGTTTATCTCGGATACGGGTGGCATATCGGCTCCTGAAAATAATGGTACGGTTGTTCATAGCGCAAAACATGTGCCGGAAAATCGGGGAGGGCGAAAGTTTTTGTTGTTAACTGATATTACAGGGATAATCCTGTGAGACGCGAAAGGACTTGCCAAATTTGAGATGCCATAGTATTTAAACAACTGTTTAATCGCTTAAACGGTTGTTTATTTTTAAACTGTTTTAGCTGTTGGCAGTTAAAATTAAAGGATCATCTTTAAAAGAGTTGATTTAAATGAAGGGTTCAAGGATCCAAGGGTTCAAGGATTCGAGTAAAATGCTTAAAAATTATACAGAATTAAATGTTTGGAAAAAATCGTATAAGCCTTGATCAAATCCCTGGAAAACAAACACTTGGATCCTTGGCACGCAGTGAAGCGAACGCGCTATCCTGGAACCCTTGGACCCTTTCTCCCAATTAATTGGGAGAAGAACAAATCAAGGAGGTACTATAACGCGTATGGAAAAAACGCGGATAACGAATTACTGGAAGCGGATCATCAATACCATGAACGACGGTTTGATGCTTATTGGCCCTGAAGGCAATATTATCATGGTGAACCAGGCTTTTGAGCGGCTAACCGATTACACGGCGGAAGAGATCATTGGCCGGCACTGTACCGTCCTGGAATGCGATGCCTGTGAAAAGGTGATTCAGAATGACGGTAAGACGCGCTGCGCCCTGTTTGAGCCCGGCAAGGAAGACATTAAAAAGTGCCGCTGCCTGATTCGCAAAAAGGATGGTGAATGGCTGCCCTCGTTGAAAAATGCGTCTGTTTTAAGAGACGATGATGGCAAACCCGTGGGGGTTGTGGAAACCATTTCCGATCTCTCGGAACTTAACAAGCTGGAAGAAAAGGTTGACTGGTTGACCCGCCAGATAGATTACGGGGATGGCTTCCATGGTATTATCGGCAAGTCGGCGGCCATGCAAAAGGTATTCGGCCTGCTGGAAAAAAGCGCCAGGAGCGATGCCCCGGTTGTCATTTACGGTGAAAGCGGCACCGGCAAAGAACTGGCCGCGCAGGCCATCCATGAACTCGGGCCCCGGTGCAAGGCACCTTTTATCCAGTTCAATTGCGCGGCCCTGAATGAATCCCTGATCGAGAGCGAGCTTTTCGGCCACGCCAAGGGCTCGTTTACCGGCGCGTACCGTCACCACATCGGGCGGTTTGAAGCCGCCCATGGCGGGGACATATTCCTCGATGAAATCGGGGACGTACCGCCGTCGATCCAGGTGAAACTGCTCCGGGTTCTGGAAGCCCGGCAGATTGAACGGGTGGGTGATCATGCCCCCATCTCGGTGGATGTGCGCATTATCATGGCCACCAACCGCAACCTGGAAGTACTGGTGGGCCAAAAGAAGTTCCGGGAGGACCTGTTCTTCCGTATCAACGTCATCCCGATTTATCTCCCGCCGTTGAGGGCGCGTAAAGAAGACATCCCCTTGCTGGTGAGTGCGTTTATAGAGATGTTGCGTGGCAAGACCGGCAAGCGGATATCCGGGTTGTCAAAATCTGCCATGCAGCAGGTTATGGCCTATGCCTGGCCGGGAAATGTGCGTGAACTGAAAAGCGCCCTGGACTACGCGTTCATTGTAGCGGAAAGTCGTACCATCCAGCCCGATGATCTGCCGGACAATATTCGGGGAGCAGCCGCGTTCCCGGGAGAAGCCGCCCGGCAGCTGGACAGCGGGGCTGTTGTTGAATCGGGATGGCCGGTAAGCCGCCCGGAACCGGTTTCGCAGGTGCCTGATGAAAAAACCGCCCTTATCAAGGCTTTGCGCGAGACCGGCGGCAACCAGACCCGGGCCGCGCAGCTTCTGGGCATCAATCGGGTGACGGTCTGGAACCGGATGCGCAAATACGGCATCAATCTCAAGAGGGAACTCAAAGTTTAGCAAAATCCGAAATCCGAATTTCGTGCTTCGAATTTCGGGTTTCAGTGATTCCATAAACCCAGGATGGAGTTGCTGCACAACATTAATTGGGTGGTCCGTTCAGACTCAGCGCCCAGGCGGCCTTATCTAATTGCGGGGCGGCGTAGGTGGCCAGACGATCCAGCAGGGCTGCGGGGGTTTCCTCCTCCAGGATCAGGCCGCGGTGTTCGGGTTGGATAAACAGCTGGTCGGCCGTATGGTTGATGAAATCTAGCAGGCTGTCGTAGTATCTCGCTACATTTAAAAGGCCGCAGGGCTTGGAATGGAATCCGAGCTGGGCCCAGGTCAGAACTTCCACGAATTCCTCCAGGGTTCCCAGGCCGCCCGGGAGGGCGATGAAACCATCGGCCAACTCCGCCATCATTGCCTTGCGGGTGTGCATGGAGTCCACGACCCTGAGGTCACTCAAGCCGGTGTGGGCGACTTCCATTTTCATAATCGCTTCGGGTATCACGCCGGTGACGTTGCCGCCGTTTTCAAGAACCGCATTGGCAAGTTGGCCCATCATGCCCACATTGCCGCCACCATAGACCAGGCTGAGCTCCCGTTGGGCG
Source organism: uncultured Desulfobacterales bacterium (assembly GCA_964647585.1). Taxonomy (GTDB): domain Bacteria; phylum Desulfobacterota; class Desulfobacteria; order Desulfobacterales; family CAJINA01; genus CAJINA01. The sequence goes on along the minus strand of CAZYGG010000054.1, from coordinate 4,485 downwards.
AGCAACGCACCCAATTGTCTGGCCGAAGCGGCGTATTCCAGCCTGGCACCCGGGCTGGATCCGCAGAAAACACAGATATTTTTCATCTCAATTTCCGCTCCCTTTTATATTTATTCTTCCGTGGAATTGCGAAACCTATATATTCCGGGAGAGCGTGTCAAGTGACCAGGCCATAAATGACTTGAACAAATCGGGTTGAGGGCGTAATTAGTGCTTGATTGAGCCCCAGGTTTTTAGTCAAAAAATTGAAACCCGAATTTAGAAATACGAAACAATAACAGAAGCAAAAATGTTCTAATGACCAAGACGTTGAATCTTCAACGATTTGGTTTCGATCATTTTGTTATTTGGTATTCGAATTTGTTTCGGATTTCGCATTTCGAAATTCGTATTTTGCTTGACCATGACTTTTCGTTCAGGCACTAATTAGAAGCTATTTCAAAAAAGCCTTTTGACCCCCGGAAGGAAGCACGATGACCTCAGAATCCAGAATGGATGCCATTCGCAACTATATTGCTGAAGATGCTTTCGCCAAATTTCTTGGTGCCGAAATAGAAATTCCGGAACCCGGACGCAGCCGGGTCTCTTTGACCGTGACGGAAGATATGGTCAACTTTCACGGAATGACCCACGGGGGGCTGATCTTTACCCTGGGGGATATTGCCTTTTCAGCCGCCGGCAATTCACACGGGCAGACAGCCGTGGCCCTCAATGTCGCTATTACCTATTTAAAGGCGTCTGGCGTGGGGGACCGCCTGGTTGCCGAAGCTACGGAAGTCAGCGCCGGCGGACGCACGGCACTTTATGACATCAAGGTGTTCAATGCAGACACCGGCGACTTGATTGCCAGCAGCCAGGATCTGGTTTACCGGAAAAAAGAGTGGTTTGTACAGGAGGCGGAGCAGGATAATCTTTAAAACTGAACATCCAACATCGAACACTGAACATCGAACATCGAACTGTGGTACGCCTTCGGCGACCAGTTTAAAAATACCTTTTTTCATAATAATTTGATGTGAATTATCTTTATTGATAGAGCGTAGCGCTGCCTTCTTCAAAGTTGGATGTTCGATGTTGAATGTTCGATGTTCAAGCAGTAATAACAGGATAACCCAAGCAGGAGAATAGCCAATGCCATACGAAAACCTGATTGTTGAAACCAGTGATACGTTTGTCGGTGAAATTACTTTGAACCTGCCGGACCAGATGAATACCTTTACAACAGGGTTAGCCCAGGATCTGTATGACGCGCTTCTGGAACTGGACGGGGATCCCACCGTCCGCGTGATTCTCCTCAAAGGTGCCGGGAGAGCTTTTTGCGCCGGCATCGATGTGAATGAACTTTTCGGCAAGACGGCCCAGGAGTACCGGGCCTGGATCGAGCACATGGAACGGCCGCTGGTGACCATTGCGAAGCTTAGCAAGCCGGTGATCGCCCAGGTTCAGGGCGTGGCCGCGGCCAACGGCATGGGACTGGTGGCCGCCTGTGATGTGGCCATCGCCGCCGAAAATACGAAAATGGGGCTTACGGCGATAAACGTGGGTCTCAATTGTGTCGGCCCGGTCATTCCGGTCAGTAAATCTATCGGCCGGAAGAAGGCCCTGGAACTCCTGTTGTACGGCGACCTGGTCAAGGCTCCGGACGCCCTGGCCATGGGACTGATAAACCGGGTGGTGCCCACAGAGGATCTGGAGTCCGAAGCCCGGGCCTGGGCGGAGTCTCTGGCCAGGCGCAGCCCGGTGGCGGTCCAGATCGCCAAGAAGGCGTACTATGCCGCCGAAGATATGAATTACGATAAGCAGTTCGAATATATGAACGAAGCCTTTGCACGGCTATGCACCACCGAGGATGCCAAGGAAGGGGTTTCCGCGTTTTTTGAGAAAAGAAAGCCGGAATGGAAGGGGTGCTAAAGCAATGCCCAAAAATATGTTCCGATGGATCTGACCTGTCATTCTGAGGAGAGAAACCAGGCTTCGCTGAAAGCTTACGTCTTCGCCCCGTGGGCTACGCCGCACAAGACGCCCGGCAGGCGATCAAGAATCCCTTACAATGAAAGATTATCTTGGCATGCAGGAGGCTCTCCCGGCCGTCGTAGCCTCCGGCCACTATGGCGGAGTCGGCTCGCTCCGCTCAGAGTGGCAAAACAATTGAACGGATTTAATTATAACATCTACCCGGGGAAGGAGCAGTGAAATGCCCGCAATGCCATAACCGTATCGGTTTTATTGAGTTTTGTTCCACGCACCCGTTGAAGAAGTTTAACTGCCTCCATTGCCGGACAACCCTCATCATGGACCGGGTCACGCGGGCGGTGTGCATCGTGACCCTGGGGGTAGTCTTTGCCAGTTTCTTTTTCACCTTTCCCGTGATGTATGATGTCATCGAGTCCCAGCCCGGAACGGTGAGACCGTACATTATCGATTACTGCCTGCCTTACATCGTGATCGTCTCACAGGTTGTGCTCCTGTTCCTGCCGGCTGGTATATATGCCTGGCTATTCGGCCGATTGCGAATTGTGAGGAGGGAGAAATGATCGATTTATAAGAATACCAATTTTATTCCAAGGTTGAAATATACCAACTCCAACCAAAAATTGTCGGCATATAGTAGAGTGCCCGGTCAGCGCAATGCCGTCGGCACGTGGACCATGTAGCACACCGCATTCTCCACATCGATAACGGGAATGTTGATTGCATCAGTTCCGGATTCCAGTGCCGTCGGGAAATACAGCAGGCCGTTGATCGTTTCGGACGGTCGAATGATCGCCTCTTTCAATTCCCGTCGGCCGAATAACGCCAGGTTCTCCTTGATCTGCTTTTCTTCGTCCATTGTAGCCGACGCGTTATAGAGGCTGATCAACAGGGAGGGAAGCGCTGCAACACCCGTCCCCGTGGCCACCGGCCCGATCTTCAAATGCCTGTTCGTCATGACCGAGGAAATCAGGGACACCGATACGGGGAACACCTCCTTTTTTCCATCCGGGGTCCATGCAATCTGCAGCGGGTCTACCAGGAGATCTGCAATCCCATCGTTGCGAATGGTCAGTTCAATCGCCCGGATACCGACTTCCACCAGAGCCTTTTTCCCCTGCGGGTTGTCTTTTCGTGGGTCTGCGTTCATGTGCCCATGAACGGCGACGACGCCCGGATATCCGGCGTCAAACTCTTCTCCACTGCCGCCTGGACTTGGCGCAAACACCTGAAGTTGGGGATCGGCAACCGCCCCATCCATGGGCATGCCCGTTTTCCAGCGTTTTACTTCCGGCACCTGGTCAAAGCTGCTAACGAATTTCATTGCCGCCATCTGCATGGCCATATTCGTTGCGTCGGCTATGGGCCCGAATTCTCCATAGAGCGTTCCGTCGCCCCCTTCTCCCCAGCCTTTTGCGGTCCAGGAGATCAATTTCTCCCCCTGAGGTGAATACAGCGTAAAACGGTATCTGATTTCGGCCCAATACGGCCCCAGTAGGCATTGCAGGGGAAACTGAAAACTTTCGATCTCGGGCACCAGAACGGTGGCAACGTCTTTGGCGTCCGACGCTCCGGTCGGCATGGCGTTTACTTCTTTGATGCTTTTGAACACCTTCGGGTAAAGGCTTTTCAACATCGCTTCGCTGGATGAGCCCAGCGGAAAGATGAATGTGAACCCGTTACCATAGACATCCGCTGTGAACTGGTAGTTTCTGAATTCTGGGCTGTGATAGACGCCGACGGCAGCATTCATTGCCGGCCTTCCCATTACCTCTACCACCGGCTTTATGTCTACAGTCTCCGAACACCCCGACAACAGAACCACAGCAGCCACAAACAATCCGATTGCATGTGTTGTTTTCATGATCCCCTCCTGTCACACCTTTGGTTGTTGTCAATACCGTTGCCCACCGTGACAATAGGCACCACATGCTGCCAACAGCGGGACGGTCTGATGGAATTGGAAGGCGATATGGCTTAGCTGTTCGAGTGATAAAGAGATAAAGTGAAGAGATAAGTGATAAAAATTCCCTTTTCAGGGTCGCAAGAAGGGAATTGCCGAATTGTGTGCCATTGTAATTGTATCCCAAGATGTAGCGGGTCTGAAAACCGAATCGCGCCCCCAATCCGGCCGCCCACTCTTTTTGTTTGTATGACCGATAACAGGCATTATGTCAACAGCGCATTGGGGGCCCGATTTTCCTGAAATCCTTGAATTTTGACAACAGAAATCCGGTCACCCTACATAGGGCGTTAAAAACAGGACTCGCGAGGTGGCACTTGGTGATGAAGTTTACTATATTCTTCTCAAGCTGAAGGCTACCAGACTGAGGCCAGGAAAGGGAAAAGTCGACCCGTTGCTTTTGCTCTCAAGCCCTGGGAGTTGGTTGGTTTTTCATACTAAGCGATATTTGTTGTTCCTGCTATCACACGTTTTCATTTGGTTGTGATATGTTGGGTTTCTGGCAAGATGCACGAAACCGCTGCGCGGCAGCTTGGTTGATTGCCGCTTCT
>CAZYGG010000053.1:0-27399 GCA_964647585.1 uncultured Desulfobacterales bacterium | reverse complement strand
GGATTGTCGGGTGTGCGTGAACCGACGCACTGGATCATGGCCAGAGTCTTCCAGGCTTTCACCTGTTCCGGCTGGTCCTCAAGCAGGCTGTCCAGTTCGATCTGGGTGGTTACCGCGCTGTGTTCGCCCAGGCTGAAAGCCCGGGGAACGTTGTGGGTGGCACCCGTCGCCAGAACCGTGGCCCCGTGCTCTATCTGTCGATAGTACATGCGTGGACCGATCTGGAAGCCGGTTTTATACATCCCGGGCATGCCGGCATGATCCACCACGATGGCCTGGGTAATCACTTCGATCTGCTTGTGCTGCGTGGTTCGTTCTATCAGGTCCGCCATATAGGCCTGCACATCCTCACCTTCCAGCGTTCGCCGCACCGCCAGGGCAATTCCGCCCAGGTGCCCGGCCTGCTCGGCCAGACAAACCCGATGCCCCTGGTCGGCCAGTTCCAGGGCCGCATTCATGCCGGACACACCGCCGCCGAGAACCAGGACATCCTTGTTCATGGGCAGGGTGTTATCCTTCAGCGCACAGGCCTGCGTCACACCGGCCACAGCCATGCGGATCAGTTCCTGCGCCTTAACGGTGGCCAGTTCCGGGTTGTTCATATGGACCCAGGTATCCTGGTCGCGAATATTGGCCATCTCCACCAGGTACTTGTTCAGGCCGGCTTCGCGCAGGGTATTTTGAAAAAGGCCTTCATGGGTTCGGGGCGAGCAACCGCCAATAACCACCCGGTTGAGTTTTTCAGCCTCGATGGCGGTTTTTATTTTTGCCAGCGCCTCCGAGCTGCAGCCGTGGCCTGCGTTCTGGCTTAAGACCACCTCGGGCAGCTTGCCGGCGTAGGCGGCAAGAGCATCAACATCCACGGAGCCGCCAATATTCTGGCCGCAGGCACAGACAAATACACCGATGCGCGGCTCTTCGCCGCTCACATCCCGTTCCGGCGGCAGGACGGCTTCCCGGGCATTCGCTTTTGTCACCGGGGCCAGATTTTTGGAAGCGAGACAGGCCGCGGCACTGGCCTGCATCATGGTCTCGGGGATGTCCTTGGGGCTTTCAAAAACACCGCACACGTAGACACCCGGCCGGGAAGTCGCTACCGGGCTGAAGCTCTGGGTACGGGCAAAGTTGTGCTCGTTGAGTTCAATATCCAGAACCCCGGCCAGCTCACGGGCAGATTCGGTTGGACGAAATCCCGTGGAGAGGACCACCATATCGAACAGGTCCGTTGTCAGTGTCGAGGAGGCATCCGTGGCGTAGGATATGGCCAGTTGGCCGGACGCGGCATCCCCGTTAACCGAATGGGGCCGGCAGCGTTCAACCTGCACGCCGTATGTCTGCCTGGCCCGGTTGTAGTAGAGTTCGTAATCTTTGCCGAAGGTGCGCATGTCCATGTAGAAAATGGTGGTTTCGATATCATCCTGGAAGCGCTCCTTGGTAACAATAGCCTCTTTGAGCGCATACATGCAGCAGACCCCGGAGCAGTAGGAAACGTCCTCCCGGTTTATACCGCGGGAACCCACGCACTGGATCCAGGCCACCTTCTTCGGCTGCTCTCCGTTGCTGGGACGCACAAGCTCCCCGCCGGTGGGCCCGGAGGCGGACATGATCCGCTCGTATTCGAGTCCGGTGACCACGTCGGGGTAAACCCCGTGGCCGAAATGGTCCAACCGGCCGGGATCGAAAAGTTCCGCGCCGATAGCCAGTACGACGGCACCTACCTGATGTTCCTCGGACCGCTCGGCTTCGTCGGTATTGATGGCGCCGGCCGGGCAGCTTTTGGCCAGGGCCGCAGGGTCCTTGCATTTTTCCAGGTCGATGGAAAAGGCCTGGGGCGTTGCCTGCGGGTAGCGCATGCAGGTCGGCGCGCGGTGGTCCAGGCCCGGCTGAAAACGGACACACTCCGGAAAGGCCTTGTGGCAGTCACCGCAGGCGGTGCATTTCTCCATATCGATGTACCGCGGGGTCCGCGTGAGAGTGGCCGTAAAATCACCGGCCGCCCCCGTCAACCCGGTCAACTGTGCCAACGGGAGGACATCGATGTGTTTTTCACGGGCGTTTTCGGACAGGTTGGGTGAAATGGTACACAAATCACAATTATTGGTGGGAAAGGTGCGGTCTAAGCGCGTCATCAACCCGCCGATTGCAGCCGCCTGATCGATCAGGACCACATCCCGGCCGGCCTCGGACAGGTCCATGGCCGCCTTCATGCCGCCGACGCCCCCGCCGATTACCAGAACTGTATTGCTTTGATTTGTCATATTGGTATCCCAGCTTTTTGCTTGAATTATTGTCAGTTTAGAGTCCCGCGAATCCCAGGATAGTCGGCAGTTTGTGTTCCCAACCCAGGGTTTCGATTTTTACCCCCTGCACGAGTTTCTTGAGGGCGGCGGTAATCTCACCGGCGATCAACAGACATTCCGTCTCCCTGTCCGGGGCCTTGCGGATTCTTTTGATCATCTCTTCAGAGATATGCGCCGCCGGCTCATTCAGGGCCATGTAACGGGCGATACCGACCGATTTGAGCAAAAAGACCGAAGCGATCACCGGCACATTCAAGCCCTTGATCTTCTCCAGGCTGGCGGCAAAACGCTCCACATCGAAGACAGGCGGGGTAACCACAAAACCGGCCCCGGCCGCCACCTTCTTTTCAAGTGTGGCAAGTTCCGCGTCCAGCGCCTTGTCATCCGCAAAGGCACCCATGGTGCATCCGGTGCTAAACTCCGGGTTGCCGTTAAGGGAAAACCCCGCCAGGTCTACCCCGTCCTGCAGGGACCGGATAGCACCGATAAGTTCCAGCTCATCCAGGTCACTCACCACGGCCGTATCGGGATGGTCGCCATTGGCCATTTCTTCCCCCGGCACGACCAAAAGACTGCGGATACCCAGCATGTGGGCCGCAAGGATATCGCCCTGCAGGGCCATCCGGTTGCGGTCCCGGCAATAGAGGTGAATGATCGCCTCCATCCCTTGCTGGTGGATCAGCGACCCGCCGGCCAGGGCGCTCATCCGCATCACGCCGTTGTCCATATCCGGTATGATAACCGCGTCCACCCGGCCTTTGATTTTACGCGCGTTGCCAACAAACTCTGATACGTTCACACCCTTGGGGGTATTTATTTCCGCCAGGACTACAAATTCGCCTGATGCCAGTCGTCTTTGAAAGCTCATAAGTTTACTCTTCCTTTTGACAGTTTATAACAATCATACCGGTTTACATGGCCGACTCAGGATGAAATACAGCAACTTCCTTGAGATCATCCCCCAGATACTCGCGTTCGTTCGGGCCCAGGATGCCCAGAGCCAGGCACATCAACGTCCAGATGTGGACTACCGGGTAGTCGCCGCCGTAATGCTCGCTCAACTCATGAATCTGTGCGTGGCAGTTGTGGCAGGCCGCGATGCAGTAGTCCGCTCCGGTCGCTTTGATTTGATCGTCCTTCAACTTACCATATTGCAGACGCTCTTCCTTGTATCCGGACTGGAGAAAACCGCCCCCGCCGCCGCAGCAGTAGTTGTTTGATTTGTTGGGGATCATGTCGATGAAATTCTCTTCGCCCACGATGGACTTGACCACGAAACGCAGGTCATCGGCAATGGCATCCCCGTAGCTCTTGCGCACGATCTGGCACGGGTCCTGGACCGTGAACTTGATTTTCAGGTCCTTGTTCCAGTCGCTGCTGGGTTTGAGCCGGCCCTCACGGATCCACTTGGCGTAGTATTCGTAAATGTTCTTGACCTGGAACTTGTGCTCGATGTTGAACTTTTTCAGTCCTGCCAGGACTGAGAAGGTAACGTGCCCTCACTCGGTGTTGAGGTACGTCGTACACCCCAGTTCGTCCGCCTGGCCGGCGGTCTGCCGCACCAGGTGTTCCCAGGCATCATTATCGGCCAGGAACATGCAGTAATTCTCACCGCCCCACCCCTTGCTGCCGTAGGTCCAGTTGACTCCGGCCAGGTGCAGGATCTTCCACAGCGGCACCATTTCGTCCGGTTCGGTCACCGGTTCTCGCGAATTCTGGTTGAGAAAGAATTCGGCCCCCTCTTTGTCGATGGGTGCCTGCATCTCGGCGAACTCGGGCTGGGCCTCCTGGTACTCTTCGAGGACATCCTCAACCACGAAGACGAAGTCATCAGGAGCAGTCCCCATGGCGCTGCCGCTCTCGTTGCGCAGGGCCATGTCGCAAGAGCCCAGGATCCCCTTGGGCCGCTCTTCACGCGGCACCTGAGCCCGGGCGTTGAACACCAGCTGCGGAATGTCGATTTTCATGGGGCAGACATAGATACACCGCTGGCACATGGTACACATCCATATCCAGGGACTGCTTAAAATTTCATCATCCATTCCCAGGGCGGCCATGCGCAGAAACTTGCGCGGATCCATTCCTTCCAGACCTGTGGCCGGGCAGCCCGACGAACAGGCACCGCAGGTCAGGCACAGGTTGAGATTGCCGCCCTCCGGCAGTATCTCCTTAACTTTGTCGATAAACAGGCTCTTTTTCTTTTCTCTCAGTTTGATTACCTCTTCAGGCATGGGCCACTCCTTTTCCTAATGATACGTAGTCGTTTCACTATTTCGTTTTTTAAGGTGAATATCGCAAACTTCCCCTTCGTGCTCTTCTTCGAAAACCAGTTCATAGGCTATGGCCGGCAGGACCTTAAAAAGATCATTGCGTGTATCCGGGTCCAACCCCAGGATTCTTATCACCTCGTCACTTTCCATTGACCTGAACATATGGGTCAGCTTCAACAAGGTCAGGGATTTGATAGCCCCTCTGAAATCGACGATATAATCTGCTTCTTTTTTCAAAATCACGCCTTCCTTCTATTTTTTCAGTAGACTCAAAGAGCAACTATGGTGCCAAACACCGCCTGAATCTCTCCACGTATACGGTTTTCCAGCCAATTCAACCCATTGAATTGGCTTCATTTAATAATTTCCAAAATGCATTGCCCCGCTTATGTTAAAGTGTTAAAGCGGATTTATTTAACAGGTGTTAAAATTTAACAGGTAAATTGGAATGTTTGAACACGAACTTGACAGGTACTGGCGCACCGTGGCCAACACAATCAGCGACGGCATCATGGTTGTGGATGAGCAGGGGATTATTATCTATGTCAACAAGGCTTTTGAAGGCATCACCGGATTTTCGAAAGATGAAATGATCGGCAAGGCCTGCTCGATTTTGAATTGCAACATCTGCGAGGAAGCCCGTGAAAATAAAGGCTGCCAGTGGTGCACGCTATTTGAAGAAGGCAATATGCGCCGCAGCCGCTGCATCTTCCGCCATAAAGACGGCAGCGCCATCCACGCCCTTAAAAATGCCTCTGTTTTTCACGATGACCATGGCAATGTTATTGGCGCGGTCGAAACGGTCACGGACATTACGGACATTATAAAAAAGGACACCCGCATCGCCGAATACCAGCAGGAGCTGCGGTCCGCAGATAAGTTTCAAGGCATCATCGGCGTATCGGCGCAGATGCAGAAAGTCTTCGATCTGATCACCAATGCCTCCCGTTCGGATGCTCCGGTCATCATCCATGGCGAAAGCGGGACCGGCAAAGAGCTGGTGGCCAGAGCAATCCACAGGCTGAGTGAAAGATTCCGGGGGCCCAATGTCAAAATCAATTGTGCCGCGCTGACCGAGTCTTTACTGGAAAGCGAGCTGTTCGGGCATGTCAAGGGGGCCTATACGGGCGCCGTTAAAGACCGGTCCGGACGATTTGAAACAGCCCATGGAGGAAGTATTTTCCTGGATGAAATCGGGGACCTGCCGCTGTCCACCCAGGTGAAACTGCTGCGGGTGCTTGAAGAGAAAATCGTTGAACGGGTAGGTGCCAATACCTCTATTCCGGTTGACGTGCGGATCATCTCGGCCACCAACCGGGACCTTATGGAGCTGATCGGCAAAGGCACCTTCCGGGAAGATCTTTATTTCCGTATCAATGTTATCCCGGTCCACCTTCCGCCGCTGCGCGAAAGAATCGAAGACATCCCGCTGCTGGCGGATGCCTTTTTTCGCAAAATCCGCCTGAAAGTCAACAAGGAACTTACCGCCATCTCCAAAGAAACCATGGCGGCCCTGATGAATTACACCTGGCCCGGCAACGTGCGCGAGCTGAAAAGCGCCTTTGAATACGCCTGTGTCACCTGCCAGGAACACACGATCCATCCCGAACACCTCCCGCCTAATATTACCGAGTGGACCATACCCGACCGGCCTGTCAAAAAGGCCACTATCAACCGGGAGGAAATTAAAAAGATCGAACTGATCGAAGCCCTCGAAAAGACAGGTGGAAATCAGTCGCAGGCGGCCAAGTTTCTGGGCATTACCCGGGTTACGGTCTGGAACCGGATGAAACGGTACGGCATCAGTTCACGTAAAAGCATCACCGCAAATTAGAAACTGCACGCCACGCGCCTCCGATCGTCATATCAAAACCCCGCCCTGATACCTTTTTCATAAACCTCTTTCTTTTCTGGCACGATTATTGTATCAACCCCCTCCTGAAAAGTTTTCATCGAACGGCTCGTGGAAGACTGCCATTGATAAACTGTTTTAAAAAGGATGTTCTTAATGAAAAAACGTGTTGTGATTATAGGGGCGGTGGCCCTGGGACCCAAAGTGGCCTGCCGGATTAAACGTTTGAATCCCGAAGCAGAGGTAACCGTCATCGATAAAAGCGCACTGGTCTCTTACGGGGGCTGCGGCATCCCCTACTATGTCAGCGGCGATGTCCCCGAACTCGAGGAGCTGTTTTCAACCAGCGCCCACGTAAAACGCGACCCCGGGTTTTTCAAAAAGGCCAAGGGGGTCGATATGAGAACCCTCACAGAGGCCATTGAAATTGACACGGTCAAGAAGCAGGTCTGGATAAAAGACTGCCTCAGCCAGCAGGTCGATGCCGTCCCCTACGACACCCTGGTACTGGCCACCGGCGCCACGCCGATGGTTCCGCCCGTAGAAGGATGTGACCTGGACGGCGTCTCGGTGGTGTCCAACCTGGCCCACGCCCAGGATATTAAGACCCGGATAGCCAAAGGCCTGGTCTCCCGGGCCGTGGTCATCGGCGGCGGGGCGATCGGCCTCGAAATGGCCGAAGCGCTGACAGACCTGTGGGGGGTAGAAACGACCCTGGTGGAAATGCAGGACCAGCTGCTTCCCGGTGCGCTGGGCCGGGATACGGCCCGCCTGGTCAAGCAGCATATGGAAGAAAAAGGGGTGACCGTCATGACCGCCGAAAGGGTCACTGAAATCATGGGTGACCCGGAAGGCCGGGTCTCCGGTATCCGTACGTCCCGGGGTGACTTGCCCTGCGAACTGGTCATTATCGCCGCCGGCGTGAAGCCCAGCAACCAGTTGGCCCGGGAAGCCGGCCTGGCCCTGGGCCGGACCGGGGGCATTATCGTGGACAAACATATGCGGACGTCCAATCCGGATATCTACGCGGGCGGCGACTGCGTGGAAATACCCCACCTGATTTCCGGAGAGCCGTCCCACATGCCGCTGGGGTCGCTGGCCAACCGCCAGGGCCGGGTCATCGCCTCCAACATCTGCGGCCAGCGCGGCACTTTCAAGGGCGCCGTAGGCTCCTTTTGCGTAAAGGTGTTCGACCTGGGCATTGCCCGGGCCGGCCTTTCCGAATCACAGGCCGCGGCGGCGGGCTTCAAAACCGCCAAAGCCCTGGCCGCCCAGTCCGACCGGGCCCACTTTTACCCCGGCAGTGACATGATGATCATGAAACTGATCGCGGATGTGGAATCCCGCAAGATCATCGGGGTCGAGGCCATCGGCGCCAATGGCGACGCGGTCAAGGCCCGGGTGGACGCCGTGGCGGCGCTGCTGCCCTACGGCCCGGCAGTGGAGGATATCTCCAACCTCGAAGTGGCCTATTCACCCCCGTATGCCTCGGCCATGGACATCGTGAACACCACGGCCAATGTCCTGGACAATGTCCTTGAGGGGCACCTGCACCCGGTGGAGGTCGATCAGTTTATCGACCTGTTTAAAAATGGAGACTCCCGGGTTCTGGATGTGCGCAGCAGGGACCAGGCTCGGCCCCTGCAGGCCAAGTACGGCGACCGCTGGCTCAATATTCCCCAGGAGGACCTGTCCGGCAGCTTGAAGGAGCTTGAAAAGGAAGGGCCCTATTACCTGGTATGCGGGGCAGGCTCCCGGGCCTATGAAGCCCAACTGATGCTGCGCCACGCCGGCATCGTGAACACCCGGAACGTAGAAGGCGGCATGAAAGCCATCACCTCCAGCGATACGGAGTTCGCGCAGCTGGCGTCATAAGGAATCACGGTCCTTGGGACCGAATTCAGGCTGTAGGAAATTCTCGGGATATAGCTTTTAGCCATAATTTCCAATTATGGCCGGGAACTACCTAGTGTCCATCCATGATTGGAAATCATGGATGGTAGGTATTAGCTTTTAGCCATTAGGTTTTAGATAAAACGATTAAAATACAGTATATTACCTAATTGCTAACCGCTAAGCGCCAATGGCTCCATCCTGAAATCCTGGATTTATGGATGGACACTACCTAACAGTATTCAACCTGCAGCCTATCAGACTAAACTTTCGGATTTCAGCATAGAGTGTGTATCTGCACTTTGTGGGAGCGGCATCTTGCCGCGACCAGTGTAGCACAAGGACACCATTTTCGCGTCAGGATGCCGCTCCCACATGAAAACCGAACGTTGAGTTTCAAGACTGAATCATAAAATCACCGCAGCAGCAAAACCCGGCGGGCCGCATTATTCCCCGATAATCTTGACCAGCACCCTTTTCCGACGGCGGCCGTCGAATTCCCCGTAAAAAATCTGCTCCCAGGTGCCAAAGTCCAGGCGGCCTGCGGTCACCGCCACCACCGATTCGCGCCCCATGACCTGTCGTTTCATGTGCGCGTCGGCGTTGTCTTCCCCCACATTGTGGCGATACCCGGAGACCGGCTCATGGGGGGCTATTTTCTCAAGCCAGACCTCGTAATCGTGATGCAGCCCGGATTCATCATCATTGATGAACACCGCAGCGGTAATGTGCATGGCATTGACAAGCACCAGCCCTTCCCGGATCCCGCTTTCCGCCAGGCAGGCTTCCACGTCCGGCGTGATATTGATAAACGCCCGGCGGGAAGGCACCTCAAACCATAATTCCTTGCGATAGCTTTTCATATTCGTCACCTCTGTTTATACCGATTGCTAAAAGTACGCTCCGCCATTTTGTCACTCTGAGCGGAGCGAAGAGTTCCCCACATGCCAAGGTTATCTTTCAGCGCAAGGGATTCTTCGTCGCCTGCCGGGCGTAGCCTTTGGCGAAGCCTGGTTTCACTCCTCAGAATGACAGGCGAGTCCAATCGGAACATATTTTAGGTAATTGCTATAGAAGTTCTGCCACCCTTCACGGGCCGATTTCGATCCCGATCCCGATAGCGGTCTTTTCAATATTTCCTGGTTGTGGGAGCGGCATCTTGCCGCGAAAAACCGGGTTTTTGGGAAAACCAATCGCGGCAGGATGCCGCTCCCACAACCAGGAAATTGAAACATCAGTCTAAAACGGAATGCCGACAATTGTCCATATGTAAAATAGCCATGCAAATGATCGGAATCCATTGAAAACCATTTCACTTTTTTCGTGCAATATGCAAGGTATACGCTCATGAGGCGACGTCAACCCATGCAAAAACCAGATATAAAAAAAATACGAGATCTCATCCCCCACGCGTTGGGCCAGGATCAGAGAACGGCTCGCCGCACTCTGAACCGCCTGACCGGTAAGCGCGGCCAGGCGGTTTTCTCGGCAAAGCAGGAGCAGCAACTCAACCGGCTTGAGGAACGCCTGCGCGCATCGGTGGCCACACGCCACGCCCGCATTAAAAGCCGACCAAAACCCCAGTTCCCGCCCGAACTGCCCATCACTGCTAAAAAAGATGACATTATTGAAGCCATTCGTCGCAATCCGGTGGTCATCGTCTCCGGTGAAACCGGATCGGGCAAAACCACCCAGATACCCAAATTCTGCCTGGCAGCCGGCCGGGGGGTCAGCGGACTCATCGGGTGCACCCAACCGCGCCGGATCGCCGCCACCACCGTTGCCCGGCGAATTGCCGCGGAGTTGGGTGAAACCGCCGGACAATCCGTGGGCTATAAAATCCGTTTTCATGAAAAAGCCGCCCGGGAAGGTTACATCAAGATAATGACCGATGGGGTTCTCCTGGCGGAAGCCCAGGGAGATCCCTGGCTGAACAGCTACGACACCCTCATCGTGGACGAAGCGCATGAACGCAGTCTCAATATCGATTTTCTGCTGGGCATCCTCAAGAACCTGCTGCGTAAGCGAAAAGACCTCAAGCTGATCATTACCTCGGCGACCATTGACACCGAAAAGTTTTCAAGGGCCTTCTCCAACGCCCCGGTGATAGAGGTTTCCGGTCGGATGTTTCCGGTGGACGTCCGCTACCTGCCCCCCGATGAGGCCAAAGACGCCGACGAACAGAGCCATATCGAGATGGCCGCCCTGGCAGTGGACAAAATCCAGCGGGACAATCCCTTCGGGGATATCCTGGTCTTTATGCCGACCGAGCAGGGTATTCGGGAAACCCGGGAACTCATCGAGGGCCGTAAATATAAAGGTGTTACCGTCATGCCCCTGTTCGCGCGCCTTACCGCGGGGCAGCAATCCAGGGTTTTTTTACCGGCCCGGGGCCGTAAAATTATCATTGCCACAAACATTGCGGAGACCTCCATTACCATTCCGGGCATCCGGTACGTGGTCGATACCGGCCTGGCCCGTATCAGTCGGTATATGCCCCGTTCGCGTACAACCGCACTCCCCGTCACCATGATCTCAAAAAGCAGCGCGGATCAGCGCATGGGCCGCTGCGGCCGGGTTGAAAACGGTATCTGTTACCGGCTCTACGCGGAGGATGAGTACGCTTCCCGGCCGTTGTACACCAGCCCTGAGATCCTGCGCGCCAACCTCGCGGAAGTCATCTTGCGGATGATTTCCCTGAAACTGGGCAACGTGGAGACATTCCCCTTCATCGATCCGCCCGCGGAAAGAAATATCAAGGACGGGATTGATCTCCTGCTTGAGCTGGGAGCCATATCGTCAACCGGGAAAGCATCTGAAACAAAAAATACCGGCCGCTTCCGCTTGACCACCACCGGCCGGATGATGGCGCGCCTGCCCATTGACCCCCGGCTTTCCCGGATGCTGCTGGAAGCCCGGGAACACGGTTGCGTGACGGACATCACGATCATTACTGCAGCTTTGAGCATCCAGGACCCGCGGGAACGTCCGTCAGATAACGCCCAGGCAGCTGACCAGGCCCAGAAGGTGTTTATAGACCCGCTGTCAGATCTGGTAACTTTGCTTAACATCTGGCAGCAGTACCACGACACTTTAAAACGGGAAAAAACGACCGGAAAGATGAAAAGGTGGTGCAAGGCCCATTTTCTTTCCTACCGCCGCATGCGCGAATGGCGCGACGTCCACTACCAGATTCAGGAGATCCTGCGGGAAAACCGTTTTACCCGAAAACAGGCCCAAAAATCGACCCCGCGGAAAACCGGAAAGCGCAAGCCGGCCGCCGAACCTCTTTTCGGCGACCGTTACACCGCCATTCACAAATCCGCGCTCAGCGGTTTTCTTTCCAATATTGCCGTGCAGAAGGAAAAAAATTTCTTTAACGCCGCCAAGGGGCGGGAAGTGATGGTATTTCCCGGTTCAGGCCTGTTTGACCGATCCGGGCGGTGGATCATGGCCGTTGAAATGGTGGAAACGTCCCGACTCTTCGCCCGCATCTGTGCCCGGATCGACAGCGATTGGCTGGAAGCAGCCGGCCGGGGACAGTGCCGGTATACGCATCTTGATCCGCACTGGGAAAGAAACCGGGGGGAGGTGGTGGCCACCGAACAGGTCACGCTTTTCGGTCTGGTGATCATCGCCGACCGACGGGTCTCCTACGGAAAGGTCAACCCCGAACATGCCACCGAGCTCTTCATACGCCAGGCCCTGGTAGAAGGCGATGTTCGCCGACCGGCGGCATTTATAAAACACAATCGCGACCTGGTTGACGGGATCCGTGACATGGAAGACCGCGTCCGGAGAAGGGATATCCTGGTTCACCCGGATGAAATGGCGGCATTTTACCAGAAACGCCTGGGCGTTGTTTACGACATCCGGACTATGAATACGTTCATAAAGAAAAAAGGCGGGGATGATTTCCTGAAAATGACGGCCGCGGAACTGCTGAATTATGCCCCTGAAAATGCCGAACTGGATCTCTACCCGGACAGTATTAAAATCGGCAACGGAGAGTTCGGCTGCACTTATAGTTTTCGGCCCGATGGTGAGGACGACGGGGTCACCATAAAAATCCCCTGTTCCCAGGCGGCGTCCCTGCCGGCAGAAGATATCGACTGGCTGGTACCGGGCCTTTTCCGCGATAAAATCGAGGCCCTGATCAGGGGCTTGCCCAAAAAATACAGAAAGAAACTCGTACCGGTCGCAGATACGGTAGATAGGGTCACCTCTGAAATGACCCGGGAAAAAGGCGCGCTTACGACCAGCCTGAGCCGCTTTTTACATCGACGGTTGAAGGTTGACATTCCCGCCGATGCCTGGCCGGCGGCAACCCTGCCGGAACATCTCAAGGCCCGGCTCACGATCACGGATGCCAGGGGCAAACGGATTGAAACCAGCCGTGACCCGGCAATTTTGAAGCAACAGAAAACCGGCGACCAACCGGACACCCAGCTGACCGAGCTGCGGTCACAATGGGAAAAAACCGGCATTACCCCCCAAACGTTTCCCGACCTGCCGGACACCCTCACAGCACCCGTTTCCGGTCCGGAGCCCTGGGTTGTCTTTCCGGCCCTCACCCTCGAAGAAGGCCAGGTGGCCCTCCGCCTTTTCAACGATGCCCCGGAAGCCCTGACAGCTCACCGCTGTGCGGTCCGGGACCTTTACGCGGACTATTTTGCCAAAGACATCCGATTTCTCAGACGGAAACTACTGCTCCCGGAATACCTGACTCTGGCCGCCCGTCATTTCGGCGGGAATCGCGCCCTGGAAAAACAGATTGAGGATACTCTGTTGAACAGCCTCTTCGCGAAGAACATACGCAGCGCTAAAGCGTTCCAGGAGCACGCCGCAGAGATTTCACCCCGGATCATGAACAGCGGCGATGAATTTGTCCTTACAGCAAAAACCGTTATTGAAGCCTACAGCGAAACCTGCACTGCCATCGATTCTCTAAGAAAAAAATCATTTTCCAGCGGGCCGGCGGTAAGTTTGATAGAGAATCTGATGGCGGAACTGCGCAAACTAATCCCGGAGAACTTTGTCACCCTGTACGAAATCCAGCGGATGCCCCACCTGGTACGCTATGCCAGAGCCCTGGCTATCCGGGCGCGGCGGGCTTTGGACGCCCCGGAAAAAGACCGGCAGAAAGCCGCCCTGATCGATGTCCATGGAGACCGCCTGAAAGCGCTGCTGGAAACGTTTACGCCGACAACATCCGTCGAAAAAAGGAATGCGGTGGAAAATTACTTCTGGCTGATCGAAGAATACAAGGTTTCCCAGTACGCCCAGGAGTTGAAAACCGTGGGGAAAGTCTCCGCCAAACGTCTGGATCGGCTGTACGCGGACATCTTACGAATTGCCTGAAGGAAGACCTTGTATAGCCTGCCTGGCAAAAATCCTCCCACACCATTTTAATCAGCGGGGTACATCAACGGAGACAACCTTACCGCCGTATTTGTGGACGGAGTCATGGGCCCGGACGGTAACGGTTTTTACCCGGGCTGGAATTACAACGCCGGAGAGACTGCGGGTAAAGGGCTGCTCGTCCACATGGGGGTGATGCAATGTCCGGGTCCCCAGAACGGTTCCGTCCTGCGCCACAGCATCCCATTTGTTCGCATAATGATCCCAGCCTGTGTCCGCATGGGAAACCGTCACGTTGAAATGATAGGTATTATTACCCGCTTTCTTTGCATCGACCTTGACGACATCCGCCTCACCCGCATGGCTCACGGGCAGGTACGTCAAAAAAATGGCTCCGAAAACTATCAGCAGTTTTTTCATATCAGTTACCTCCGATTAACCCCATACGGTTAGAGACTGTGCCAAATTGAACATTGTGATACACCCTCTAAAGACAAGGGCTACTTGCTGGCCCGGCTTCTAAAGGCCTGCAGCTCTTCCAGCAGCCAGTTCCGGCTTTCCACAACGTCTTTGCCGGGGCACTTAATGGTATATTTCTTTCCGGTCAGGGTACTCTGAGTGGCCGACAATTCGATAAATTTTTCCGCACTGTCTATATCTGCCTCAAAGTAGGCGTATTTTTTATTGATGTGCGCGACGGCCTCTGCAGGTGAATAGGCGTTCCCATTGCGTATAAATGTGCATCCCGAGTCCGAGACGCACTTGATCAGGTGTTTTATCTCCACACCCTGAACAGTCTGAAGATCAGAGGCAACCGCGCCCACAGCCCCCAGAAGAAAAACCGCGTATATACCCACCCGGATAAATTTTTGCATATCAAACTATAATCATCTCGCCCTCGCAGGCAACTTTTCAGTGAGATTGTAAATAATGTGCGAACGCGAACAAGCCCCTTTCAAATCCGTCAATCGCCAGACCCTTTGCTCTTCAACCGCTTGACCAGGCGGCCGTCTATGGCGATCAGGCCAGCAAAAATCAGGCCCATCCCGACGAAGGCGTTCCAGCCGGGGCGTTCTCCCAGAACCAGCATGCCCAGAATAATGGCACTTACGGGTATCAGAAAAGTAACCAGAAGAATATTCGTGGCCCCGGCCGTGGCCAGGACCTGAAAATAGATGATGTAAGCCAGAGAGGTGCTGATCGCAGCCAGCCCGAAGACGGCCGCCAGAGACGTGCAGCCGGGCGCCAGATGCCAGGGTTGCTCAATATACAGCGTCAGGGGAATAATCATGACCGTTGAACCGCACAACATGCCGGTGGCAACCACGGCCGGATCAAGCTTTTTGAACCGACGACCGTAAATGGCGGCAAACGCGTAGGACAGGGCTGCCCCCAGAACCGCGATCTGTCCGAGCACTTCAACCCCGAAACCCTGGAGGGCTTCGATGCCGATCAAGGCCGCCACCCCGAGCCAGCCGATCAGGATGCCGGTTATCCGATTGATGGTGAGTTTTTCCTCCCGCGTTAAAAAATGGGCCAGGATCACGCTGAAGATAGGTGTGGTCGCGTTCAGGATGCTGGCCAGGCTGCTTTCAATATGGGTCTGCCCCCAGACTATCAGGCTGAAGGGGATCAGGTTGTTCAAGGCGCCCATGATAAGAAACGCACCCCATAACCCCGGTGAAAAGGGCATTTTTCCTCCGCGCAGATAGATATAGCCCAATAGGATGATGGCTGCGAAGCCAACCCGGCCGGAAACGATGGTCAAAGGGGTCATATCCTTTACCGCCACGCCAACGAAAAAAAAGGAGCCCCCCCAGAGAATGGACAGAATAAAAATAAGTCCCCATTCCCGGAGCCCCATCACCTTGTTGACAGCTGCCGGAATTTCTTGAGCAATTGCATGCGAAGTTGATTTTATAGTTGATCTATTTTCCTGCATTACGTGATCTCCTGTGTTTGCGGAGGTTAAGCATTGCTGTCTCAAACCTGTAATTACATTCGTAACCTCTTTTCCATGAACGGGCCACCCGAATCTTGCTGACATTTTCAGCAAAATTCGGGTGGCCTTATCGGCTTCTCTGAATTAAGGTTACGGCAGGATCATAATAAGGGAGACCGCCATGACACCAAATGACTTCTCACATCAGTCGGACAATTACCAGCGCATTGAGAAAGCCATCCAGTTCATCGAGGAAAATTTTAAGGCGCGGCCTAATCTTGACCAGATTGCCGCCAGCGTGCATTTAAGCCGGCATCATTTTGACAGATTATTCAAGCGGTGGGCCGGGGTCAGCCCCATCCAGTTTCTGCAGTATCTGACCCTGGACTATACCAAGCAAAAACTGGCTGAATCCAGGAACCTGCTGGATACCTCTCTGGACCTGGGCGTCTGCATGACCTGTTTGTCACCTTCGAGGCGCTGTCCCCCGGTGAATACAAAAAGCAGGGGGCCGGTCTGGACATTTCTTACGGATTCAGCAATTCACCATTCGGTGAGTGCCTGCTGGCAATGACCGGCCGGGGCATCTGTCACCTGGGTTTTGTGGAAAACAATCAGCGGTCCGCCGCCCTGGATCAGCTTTTTCAAAAACTCCCAAATGCCGTATTCGCAGAAAGGTTCAACCGGATAAACCCTGTCGTGGGGGAGATCTTCAGCCCGGATCATCCCAAAAATACCGGCCCCTTCAATTTACATCTGCGGGGAACTAATTTCCAGGTCAACGTCTGGAAAGCACTGTTGCGGATTCCCGAGGGGTGGGTGGCGAGCTACCGGGACATTGCGGTTTACCTGGGCCACCCCAAAGCTTTTCGAGCCGTTGCCAATGCCGTGGCTCTGAACCCCGTGGGCTACCTCATTCCCTGCCACCGGGTTATTGCCAAATCCGGGAAAATTCATCGATATCACTGGGGTTCGGCCAGGAAGAAGGCCCTGGTCGGCTGGGAGGCAGCCCGGGCACAATCTGCTTGAAGGGGAATATTCTCCTCCCCCTTGACGGGGGAGGTTGGGTGGGGGTGCTGTTGGAATCACCGTGGTAATCGTCAAGATAGCTTGCCGGTCAGGTCACCCTCCCCCAGCCCCTCCCGTCAAGGGAGGGGAGTTTCCCACCGGCAGAACGGAGCCATTTGGAATAGTCTCTTTGGCCGGAATGACAGTCGGGAAATCCCGGGAAAACAGATTTTCGGGACCATAAAAAAAAAGGGCGCCTCAAGAGGGCGCCCTTTCCATTTTCTCTTTATTACCAGAGTCCGTAATGACTCTAATTGCGAATATTTCTCAGCCGCAGCACCGAGCAGTTGGCGTTTTCCATGACCCTCTGGGAGCAGGAGTTGCTGAAAACTTCGTTCTCATCCCGACGACGGTTGTGGTAGACCACAATCAGATCAGCCTCCCACCTGTCCGCAGCCTTGACAATCTCCTCCCAGTTTTTGCCGGTTTTGATGGTATACGTAATCGGTTCTTTACAATTGTCCTGGATAAACGCTTCCAGGGTTTCCCTCAGTTGGGCTTTGGCTTTTTTTACCATCTCTTCGGATATAAATGAGGCCACGATGGGCATGCTGTACCCCGGCATGACGCTGACTATCCGGATTTCGGACCCGGTTGATTCGGCAAGGTCCAACGCTTTCTGATAAACAAGGGCGGCAGTCTTCGGGTAATCGATGTCCACCG
The DNA here is from genome assembly GCA_964647585.1 of uncultured Desulfobacterales bacterium. GTDB lineage: Bacteria > Desulfobacterota > Desulfobacteria > Desulfobacterales > CAJINA01 > CAJINA01. The sequence goes on along the minus strand of CAZYGG010000053.1, from coordinate 10,050 downwards.
GCACCAGGATCTTGTTAAACATAATCCACCCCCAAATATGAAATCGCTCCTAAAACTTGTTAGTGGTGTCCATCCATGATTGGAAATCATGGATGGAAGGTGTTAGCTTTTAGTTATTAGGTGTTAGTAAAAACATTTTAAATACAGTGTATTACCTAATTGCCAACCGCTAAGAACCAATAGCTCCATCCAGAAATATTTGATTTATGGATGGACACTAAGTAGCCGGTGCCGCCGCAAGCTTACGAACACGACCCCGCTGGAGAAACCAGATCAGGCCCAGCAGTAGCAGCGCCGGTATCACCATCAGCTGTTTGGGCGGCCGCGGCGCAGGTATCTGTACGTTCAGGATCACCTGATCAAAATCGAGGCCCGCTTTTTCGGCCGGGCTGGAAAACACGATGTTGTCTATCAGGGTTTTACCCTCTTCCTCGCGCGTTTCGATACCAACACCCGCCAGCCTTTCAGTAGCGGTGCTTTCAGCGCCCACCGGCAGCATCACCGTTTTGGTGAACTTGACGCCGGTGCGCATGTTTTCCCCTTCGATCATGATGCGTATCAAGGCCCCGGGTTCCATGTCACCCACAATCTGCTCAAGCTTGGCGGGCGGTTCTTCGACCAGAGGCGGGAAAATCTTGTCCCACCAGAAACCGGGTCGAAACAGCGTGAAAGCGATCAGCAGCAGGGCAATGGTTTCCCAGATTTTGCACTTCGTCAGCCAGTACCCCTGGGTCCCGGCGGCAAACACCAGCATCCCGACGATGGCAATCACAACCACGGCCACCAGGTGCATCCAGTTGTCTACCCCGATGATCAGCAGCTCGGTGTTGAAGATGAACATAAACGGCAGAATGGCTGTTCTGATATCGTAGGTAAAACCCTGTATACCGGTTTTTATGGGATCTCCGCCGGAGATACCGGCCGCGGCAAACGCCGCCAGCCCCACCGGTGGCGTATCATCCGCCAGGATACCGAAATAAAAGACAAACAGGTGAACGGCAATCAAGGGTACAATCAGGCCGTTCTGGGCGCCCAGATCAACGATAACCGGCGCCATCAGGGTCGACACAACAATGTAGTTGGCGGTTGTGGGCAGCCCCATTCCCAGAAGCAGGCTGATGACCGCGGTGAAAAGCAGGATCAGCATCAGGTTGCCGCCGGAAATGAACTCGACGAATTCGGTCATGACCAGACCGATGCCGGTGAGGGTTACCGTGCCGACAACGACGCCGGCGGCAGAGGTGGCCACACCGATCCCGATCATGTTGCGGGCACCGTTGACAAACCCTTCGATCATATCGTCAAAGCCGCTTTTGAAAGTGAATTCCGGCCCTTTCGCTTTGCGAAAAAAACCCTTCAACGGGCGCTGGGTCAACACGACAAAAATCAATAGGACCGTTGCCCAGTAGGCGGACAGCGACGGCGAAAAGCGTTCCACCACCAGGCACCACATCAGGACTACGATGGGCAGCAGGAAGTAGTACCCGGCCTGGGCCGTCGGTGCCAGTTCAGGCAGCACCTTGATCTCCAGACTGGTTTCAAGCTCCGGCACTTTACAGGCAAACGCGAGCAGTAAAAGGTAGGCTGCAAAGATCAGCACCCCGATGATATAGATGGCTGCCCCGCCGGCTATGGTTTTAATCCAGCCCAACCCGTAATACGTTGCCCCGCCCATGATGATGATAAACAAAAAAGTCATCACCGCTGAAAGCATCGTCGACATCAGTGTCTTTTTAACCCCCGGCTTCTCCATCCGCTTGAGACCCATTTTACAGGCTTCCAGGTGCACAATGTAAACCAGGGCGATGTAGGAAATGATGGCCGGCAGAAAGGCGTGCTTGATGACCTCAACGTAGGAAATACCGACATACTCGACCATGAGGAACGCGGCCGCCCCCATGACCGGCGGCATCAGTTGGCCGTTGGTTGAGCAGGCCACCTCAACCGCCCCTGATTTTTCCTTTGAGAAACCCACCTTTTTCATCAACGGGATCGTGAAAGTACCAGTGGTAACGACGTTGGCGATCGATGACCCGGATACCAGGCCGGTGAGACCGGAAGAGATCACCGCGGCCTTGGCCGGCCCACCGCGCAGATGGCCGAGCCCGGCAAAGGCCGTCCGGATAAAATAGTTGCCGGCTCCGGCTGATTCCAGCAGGGCGCCAAACAGCACGAACATGAATACCATGCTGGTGGAAACCCCCAGGGCAACGCCGAAGACACCTTCGGTGGAGAGCCAGTAATGCCCCATGCCCTTTGTAAAGCTGGCGCCCTTATGGGCAATGACATCCGGCATATGCGGACCGCCGAACGTATAAATCATGAACACGGCGCAGACCACCATCAACGGCGGCCCCAGGGCCCGGCGGGTTGCTTCGAGCAGGGTTAGGATGCCGATGGCGGCCACAACCAGGTCAAGCTGGGTCGGGTCGCCCGGACGATCGGCTAACTCGACATAAAAAATCCACAGGTAGGCCGAACAAAACGCCCCGATCAGGCCCACAATCCAGTCCTGGATCGGAATATAACTCCGCGGTGATGATTTGAGTGTCGGATAGGCCGTATAGGACAAAAAGATCGCAAAAGCCAGGTGGATCGCCCGCGCCTCCGTATCGTTCAATACGAAAATATTAAAGATAAAAGGCAGGGGCGAGGCGTACCAGAGCTGAAACAGGGTCCAGATCAGGGGTACGAAAAATAGGACCTTCTTTGGAATCGCTCCAGTGGGATTGCGCGCACCGGTTTCGGTTTCAGCAACCATGTCCTGCATAGCGGCATCGTTCACTTCATGGGTTTTATCCTGTTGTTCACTCATACAGCTCTCCCTCCCGGAGGGTTACAGATAGTAATATGTAGCGATGTATTAAAATCAGGTCCGATTACAGCAGCCCTTTCTCCCGGTAATATTGCTGGGCGCCATCGTGCAGTTCGGCGGAGATTCCGTCGCGTATCATTTTCTCGGGCTGCAGCACATTGAAAGCAGGATGCATTTTGCGAAATGCGTCCAGGTTTTCAAAAAGGGCCCGCACGATCCGGTAGACCGTGTCCTGCGCCAGATCGGATGAAGCAACCACGGTTGCGGTTACACCGAAGGTACGCACCGGATCCGCCACACCGGGGTAAAGGTTCCCGGGGATATCCGTGTAACTGTAATAGGCGTTATCGGCCACCAGCTTATCGATCACCGGCCCGTTTACCGTGGCAAGGGTGGCATTGCACAATTTCACAGCCTTTGACACCGAAGCATTTGGATGTCCGACCGTATACACCATGGCCTGGATGCGGTTGTTGCACAGGGCCAGGGATTGTTCGGACGCATTGAGCTCATCCACCAACTGGAAATCCTGATGGGACCATTTCATGGCCCGCATAACAACTTCCATGGTGCCCCGCTGCCCGCTGCCGGGGTTTCCGATATTGACCCGCCGGCCGACAAGTTCATCCAGCCGGGTAATACCGGCATCCCGACGCACCACCAGGGTAAAAGGCTCGGCATGCAGCGAAAAAAGCGCCCGCAGATTCTGGAAGGCACCATCCATAAATTGCATGGGTCCGGTGCCTTTCACGGCATGGTGCTGCCAGTCCGACTGGGCCACACCGACGTCCAGCCCGCCGTCCCGGACGTTGCTGAGATTGTAGAGCGAACCGGGGGTGGATACTACCTCGCAGGAAACGCCTTTGACCTTGGTGTTGACGATCCGGCAGATGGCCTTGCCTGCATAGTAGTAGACGCCGTCCTTACTGCCTGTGCCGATCAGAATCTGTTCTTCCGCCAGGGCGGAAACCGGCAATACGAAGGTCATACACAACAACCAAACGCCCCAAATTTCAACTATCTTTTTCATGGGTAATCACCTCGAGCCAGAGAAAAGCCAACCGGACGGGCAGACCGCGCGACCGGCCTGTTTAGAAGCTGTTTAAAAGCCCCCCCGGGGCCACCTTGTCGGCAGTCTCCCGGGGAACCTGTGGTTGAACATTCAGGCCCAGGTTCGAAATGTTGACCATTGGTGCAAACAGCAAACCGGGGCAGATGTTCTGCTCAAAAAAGCTTTGAAACGGCTTCTGGATAAAGAGAGGGGCTTACACCCCTCTCTTTATAGTATGCTTACAGCCAGCCTCTTTCTTTGTAGTATTTCTTGGCACCATTGTGCAGCGGCGCGGAGAGGCCGTCTTTGATCATCTCGGATTCTTTCAGGTTTTTGAAAGCCGGATGCAGTTTTTTGAACTGGTCAAAGTTTTCGAATACAGCCTTGACCACATTGTAAATGACGTTATCCGGAACTTTGGCCGAGGAGACGAAGGTCGCGCCCACACCAAAGGTCTTGGTATCGGCGGCGGTGCCGCGGTACATGCCACCGGGGATGGTAGCGGTCCGGTAGTAATCAGCGTCTTTTACCAGTTTATCAATTTTCATACCAGCTACTTCCACCATGACCGAATCACAGGATGTGGTGGCCTCTTTGATGGAGCCACTGGGATGACCTACGGTAAATACCATGGCATCGATCTTGTTGTCGCACAGGGCCTTGGACTGCTCGGCGGACTTCAGCTCGGAAGCCAGTTTGAAATCACCCTTGTCCCAGCCGTAGGCGGCCATTACCACTTCCATGGTCCCGCGCTGACCGGAACCGGGGTTACCGATGTTAACCCTTTTGCCCTTGAGGTCGGCAAACTTTTTAATACCGGAATCAGCCCGGGCAACCACGGTGAAAGGCTCGGGATGTACGGAGAAAACCGCCCGCAGGTCCTTGTTGGCGCCCTTGTCCTTGAACTTGCTGGTGCCGTTGTAGGCATGATACTGCCAATCGGACTGGGCCACGCCCATATCCAGTTCACCGGCACGGATGGTATTCAAGTTGTAGACGGAGCCACCGGTACTTTCAACCGAGCAGCGGATCCCATGTACTTTCCTGGTTTTATTAACCAGCCGGCAGATAGCGCCGCCAGTGGGATAATAAACACCGGTCACGCCGCCGGTCCCGATGGTAACAAAGGTCTGGCCGGCCTGAACCGGTTCTGCGGAAGCACCTACCATGAGCGCAAAACCAAACATCAGTGCAATTGTAAAAACGAGTCCCTTTTTCATCTATCCCTCCTTAATTAATGGTTGTTAAATGCCTGGACCCGGCACGGTTTCATGCGGGTTCTGGGTATTGACATAATATTTTCCAGTTTCGCCCTTTTATCACCCTCCTTTCAGCAATGAATAAAAAACAATAAACGCTGACCCGACACTTTGAATGCAGTGGGTTGTTGCCGGAAAAATGCCCCGTTCTCAACGTTGACCAGGCTGGAATCACAGGGTGTCAACAATGAAAAGTTAACCGGCAGACAACATGCCCCCCGTTTACGTTAAGCAGCCCCAAGAGTGTGGATGATTGGATGCGAATTAGAAAATTGGATAGTACCACAGTTATCTTGCGGTATCAAATAGATATTTCAGACTCACCGGTAGGTGCGGATAAGGCTCTCATAGATACGGGCCTCTTTGTTTTTGCCCCGTTTGCGGCACCCGCCCGCGTAAATGGCCGCTTTCTTCAAGAGCATCTCGATGGCGGCCCTGCGACGGTCGGCGGACAGCTCCCCGGCGGACAAAATTTTTTCAATGGCCTTTATCCGATACCGGTCCAGACCGGGCATTCTGGAAAGCTGGTCGGCATGGCCACCGTTTTTGATGATCAGAGGGGGCTCTACCAGATGCACCGGATAGCGCGCACTGACCCTGAGCCACAGGTCATAATCTTCACAGGCCGGCAGGGCCTCATCGAACCTTCCGATCTCGTCAAAGAGAGCCTTGTGCAGCATCACGGCTGATGGACTGACCAGACAAAGGGCAAGCGATGCTTTGAAAATACGGCCGGACGGTTTCTGGTGCACCTTTTTGGGATTGACCCTTTTTCCCTTTCTGATCCAGATCTCCTCAGTCTGGCATATCACCGCCTCAGGATGGGAGGTAAAAAAATCGACCTGGACGCCAAGCTTGTCAGGGAGCCAGCGGTCATCCGAATCCAGAAACGCGATGAAGGCCCCTTTTGCCAAACGCACACCGGCATTCCGGGCAGCACTGACGCCCGCGTTGGCCTGCCTGAGAACCTGGATGTCGGGACCGTACGACTGCAGAATTTCCGCCGTGTCATCGGTGGACCCGTCATCCACTACAATCAACTCAAAATCACGATAGGTTTGCGCCAGCACGGAATCTACCGCCGCCCGCAATGTCCAGCCGCGGTTATACGTCGGGATGATAACACTCACGCTGGGGTTGGGGTTCCCGTTTGACATGCTTCTCCCTGGTAAGGATGACAATCATCGTTTCAGAACAGCCGGACCACTTGCTGGCCGAACAAGGACCTGCAAGCCAGGTGCCCCCGGTGTTGCCACAGGATTTTTTCAATACACTATTTAGATATTTTTTGCATTAAAACAAATCGCTTTAACACATATGCGGCAATCGTCATTGGCGCCTTAATACTTAAATTCGTTGATTTTTTTCTTTTCAATTGGTATGGCTCGTGGAGCTGTGAGGTAAATATCCCCAAAGGCATCTGACTCTATTTCAGGGAGTTATAAATGAAAAAAATATGCGTTCTGGGAATGTTGTTTGGCTTCGTTCTGGCACTTGCCGTGGGTTGCGGGAAAGAGGACGAAGACAAGGCCGCTGGGCCTGAAAAACATACGACTCCACAGCCCCCCTATGTCTCCATCGGCACCTGCAGTGATGGGGGCAACTATTTTCTGACCGGCAAAGCCATCGCCGAACTTGTGAACCGCAAAATAGACGCATACAACTTGCGCTGTACCGTCGCGGCCACGGCCGGGTCCGTGTTTAACATTGACGCCGTGATGTCCGGTGATCTCCAGTTCGGCATCGTTCAGTCCGACCGCCAGTGGCAGGCCGTCCATGGTAAAGGCCAATGGAAAGAGAAAGGCCCCCGGGCCGATCTGCGCACTGTCTTCAGCATCTATCCTGAATCAGTGACCCTCGTTGCGGCGGTCGATGCCGGCATCAAGAGCATCATGGACCTCAAAGGTAAACGGGTCAACATTGGCAACCCGGGTTCAGGTCATCGCGAAAACGCCATCGACGCGCTTGAAGCGGTCAATATTGATTATAAAACCGATATGAATGCCGAGCGCATCAGGGCCTCCGAATCAGCCGGCCTGCTCCAGGACGGACGCATCGACGCTTTCTTTTATACAGTCAGCCACCCCAGCAGCACCATCCGGGACGCCACCACGGGTAGAAGGAAAGTTCGCTTTGCCACGATTTCCGGAATGGACAAACTGTTTAAAAAATATCCTTACTACACGCAGAGCATCGTTCGGTCCGGGCTCTACCCGGGGGTTGTCAATGAAGGCGGGATTGACACTTTTGGAGTAAAAAACACCCTGGTAACCTCCATCAATGTCCCCGTTAAAGTGGTATATGCAGTTACCAGGGAGATATTTGAGAACTTTGCAGACTTTAAAAACATGCGCCAGCCCCATGCGCATCTGACCAAATCGGGTATGCTTGAAGGTTTGACGGCCCCGCTGCATCCCGGCGCACTGCGTTACTATAAGGAAGCCGGCTTGATGTAGAAGCTATCTCAGGTTCCCGGTTCAACGTTCCCCGTTCTGGGTTGAAGGCCTTAAAACCATAATCCCAAAAGGTTCTGATCTTAACCTCTGAACCCAGAACCTATGAACCCGGAACCATCTGAACACTCCCTACATCCCAACCCCGTAGACCGGTGTACCACAGAAGGTACACTTTCCGCCTTCCAGGCGATAGTCCCGAATCTGGTACCCAACCCGCTCCACGACCACGCGGCCGCAGCCCGAACAGGTGGTGCTCTCCCTGTTCGACCCCGGCACATTACCGATATAAACATGGTGCAAACCCGCCGCGATCCCTATACGCCGGGCGGTTACCAGGGTTTCTTCCGGAGTTGCCCCCCGATCCGTGAGCCGGTAAGTAGGATGAAAGCGGCTGATATGCCAGGGCGTCTCCCGGCCCAGTTCCGCCGCTATGAAATGAGCCAGGTCTTCCAGGAGGCCGGGATCGTCATTCAGTCCGGGAATGACCAGGGTGGTCACCTCCACCATCACCCCGGCCCGCTTCATGCGTACGAGCGTCTCTTTCACGGGCTGCAGCCGGGCGCCACAATAGGTCTTGTAAAAATCATTCGTAAAAGCCTTGAGATCCACATTGGCGGCATCCAGAAAGGGGGCGACCATTTCCAATGCTTCCGCGGTCATGTACCCGTTGGTCACAAATACGTTCCTGATCCCGCTTGCTTTTGACAGGCGGGCAGTGTCACAGGCAAATTCAAAATAGACGGTCGGCTCCGTATAGGTATAGGCGATACTTTTGCAGCCCGCCTGCACAGCCGCTTTCACAACCTCCTCCGGCGACATGTCCTGTCCCATCACCATGCCGGCCCTGTCGGCCGGCATCTGGGCTATATCGGCGTTCTGGCAGAAGTCACACCTGAAATTGCAGCCAACGGTGGCAATTGAGTAAGACCGGCTGCCCGGGTACAGGTGGAAAAGGGGTTTTTTTTCGATCGGATCGATATGCCGCGCGATGACCTTGCCGTACACCCGCGTATGCAGGACCCCCGCCCGGTTTTCCCGTACACCGCAAATGCCCCGCTTCTCAGGCTTGATGATGCATCTGTGACCGCACAGGTTACACCTGACTTTATCATCGCCGCGTGATTCCCATAAAAGTGCTTCCATGGCGGGGCTCCTTAAAAATAAGGGTCCGAGGATAGCGCGTACGCTTCACTTCGTGCCGAGGGGCCAAGGGTTCGAGTGAAAACCATTAAAACCTCAATATCCAATTTCCAATTCCAATATCCAACTTCCAATTAAGGCATTCTGCTAATTTGTTTTTCAAAAACAGCAACGCGAAGTGTTACCACACTTGGACATTGGGCATTCCTTGTTGGATATTGGTTATTTGATTCTCGCTTGACCCCTCGCCCCCTTGGCCCCTCGGCACGAAGTGAAGCGTACGCGCTATCCTTGACTCCTGTATTTTACCCCGGCACTGTCTCAGTATGGCCTTTCGGGTAGTGGCGCAGCGCGAGCGGGCGCGTTTTAAAGCGGGGTACGAGGGTAACCACCATACCGGCAAAGGCACCGAAAGGAAATCTCTGGATCACCCGGGACTGCTCAATCCTGTCTTTAAAAAAACCGCCGGTATCCGGAAACTGGCCGACCGTCCGCCAGGCAACGGGGACATCACCGGCCACGATTCGCACAACCTTTTTCAGTTCCCAGACACTGAAAAAATTGGCCCGGTTAAAAAGGGTTTTTCGGAACATGCCGCTGACCCTGCGCTGCACCCCTTTTATAGCGTATCTATTCAAAAATCCTATGAAAAGTTTATCCTTGGCAACCCGGCAGGCCTCAGCAATGACCCTTTCTGGATGGTCTTCAAATTCCAGGGTCGTGACGAGGCAGGCATGGTTGAAAGAGTTATCTTCAAACGGCAGGTCCCCCAGATCTCCCCGGTAAAGCTCAATCCGATTGCCAAAATACGCGTCTAAAAGATCAAGCATGTAGGGTGAAGCATCAATGGCCGTCAGGTTGATGCCCCGATCGACAAAGGGGAGCAGGCGTATCCCGGCACATCCGCCGATACTCACCGCGGAATCTGTTTCCAGCGGGGCGAGCATCTCCATCATCAGCCGGCTCTCACTTTCCAGGGCCGATTTGTTCCGGGGATCATCCATCCACCGGGAATAAGCCTGGGCATCTTTGAAATCGAAGACGGTTCCCATAGCTGCATGTTTAGAAGAATATTGCGTTGAAGTCAACGGCCACTCGCATAGCGGGTGGCATGGATTCCCGGCGCAGGCCGGAAATCCAGAAACACGTCAGTGATTTTAGCGTTGCTGTTGTTGCCGGGTGGAAAACACCCGGTTTGAAAACAACAAATCAACCCCTGCCTGCGCCTGCCTGAAAAATTTGAAAATCTCTTTTTATTAGTAAATGTTTATAATATATCAGTAGTGTCCGGTTAAGAACCAAATAAATTCAATTGGATATGCCCACTAG
>CAZYGG010000052.1:0-27592 GCA_964647585.1 uncultured Desulfobacterales bacterium | reverse complement strand
TTCTTCAACCCGGCCGATGAAAAGAACCTCTACAGCTACGGCGTCAACCCCGGCGTCATCACCAGCCTGGAATTCGAACGGCTGCTGAGCGGTACCGGCCCGAGCGGGGGCAAGCTTTTGAGGCCCCACGATGGGCAGCCGGTGGAAAAAATCGCATGGCTGCAATGCGTGGGCTCCCGCAATCTGCAAAAGGACGCGGATTTCTGCTCCTCCATCTGTTGTATGTATGCCATCAAGGAGGCCCTGCTGGTAAAAGAGCGCCTGGGGGATCAACTGGAGGCAGCCATATTTTATATGGATATGCGCGCATTTGGAAAATCCTTCGAAAGATACCGCCAGGGTGCGGAAAACGACCAGGGCATTCGCTTTGAAAGAGCCCGCGTTCATTCGGTCGGGCCGGATGTCAAAACCGGGGCACCTTGCATACGCTATGTCCATACGGACGGCACCTGCACGGATGAGACCTTTGACATGCTGGTGCTGGCCGTCGGCCAGCGACCCGCGCCGCGCACGGCCGACATAGCTGAAATGACCGGGATAGCGCTGAACCAGTGGGGGTTTGCCCAGGCAGGGGCTTTCTCCCCGGCCGTCACCGCCAGCCCGGGCATTGTGGTCGGCGGATCCTTCACCGGTTTGAAGGATATCAGCGAATCGGTAATTCATTCATCCGCCGCTTCAGTGGAAGCGTCACGGGTACTCCATGCCGCCGGGGGCAGTCTTTCCGCCGGGTCGGTGCCGGAGCAGCCCACCCGGGATATATCGCAGGAGCCCCCCCGGGTGATGGCGGCTATCTGCACTTGCAACAACAGCTTTCAGGACAGTCTCGATCCGGAGACATTGCAGCGCAGCCTGGAAAAAGACCCCTGTGTAGACCGGGTGCTTATGATCAAACAAAGCTGTACAGCTTCCGGATGGGAAAAACTGGTTGCCGCGGCTGAAGAATTCACACCCAACCGCATCCTCATCGGCGCCTGCCATCCGTACCTGTTTATTCGCAAGCTCCGGGACCTGGGACGCCGCATCGATCTTGATCCGGCCTGCATGGATGTGGTGGACATCATGTCACCGATCATAGCCAGCCGGGCGAAGCCCGCGTCCGGATGGAAAGCTGGTGTACTTTCAAACCTGAACATGGCCCTGTCCCGTCTGAAACATATCGAGCCTCTGCCGGTTGGCACGGTTCCGGTTTGCCGGCAGGCACTGGTTGTCGGCGGTGGTATCGCCGGACTGCACGCTGCCCTGGCGGTTGCCGATCACGGCTATCCGGTCAACCTGGTTGAGCACAGTGATACCCTGGGCGGCAATCTGCACTGGCTGCGCACTACCCTAGACGGCGAGTCTACGGCCACATTTCTAGCCGATACGGTTGAACGGGTGGAAAAGCATCCGCAGATTACAATCCACCTGGAGACCAAAATAACCACAGCTTTCGGCGAAGTGGGCAACTTTTTTACGACCCTCGAAAACAACGTCAAAGAGGTCACCACCGTTGAGCATGGCGTGGCCATCCTCGCAACCGGCGGCCACGAAGCCCCCACGGAATCCTACAGCTACGGCCAGAGCGAAGCGATTATCACCCAGAAAGAAATGGAGGCCCGCCTGGCAGAAGATGACATCAAGGCTAGGCCGCCTGAATCGGTTGTCATGATTCAGTGCGTGGGTTCGCGCCAGGAACCCCGCAATTACTGCAGCCGGGTCTGCTGTCCGACAGCACTCAAGCATGCTTTGAAATTGAAAAAGCAGAATCCCGACACCGCGGTTTACATCCTGTACCGGGACATCATGGCCCATGGCTTTACCGAAAGTTATTATACTGAGGCCCGTAAGGCCGGCGTGATCTTTATCCAGTACGAGGTTGAAGACCCGCCGCAGGTGGCGGTAGCCGGGGCTGACAGTGGCCCCGTGACTGTTACGGCCGTCGATCCCCTGCTGGGGCGACCCCTTGAAATCGAAGCGGACCTGCTGGTCCTGGCCACCGGCGTCGTCCCCGAACTACCGGCAGAACTGGCAGCCGCATTCGGAGCGGATACAGACGGGGACGGCTTTTTCGAGGAGGCCGAATCCAAATGGCGACCTGTGGACGGACTCAAAGAAGGGGTGTTTGCCTGTGGGCTGGCGCTCTCACCGCGATCAATCCCCGAAACCGTTGCCACCGCCGGCGCCGCCGCCCAGCGCGCTTTAAGAATTCTGGCCCATGAACGGCTGCCGTCCGGAAGGGTGGTCGCCACCGTACGCCACAGTCTGTGCAGCCTCTGTGAACGCTGTATCGCAGAGTGCCCCTACACGGCCCGCAGGGTTGATCCCGACCTGGACCAGGTAATGGTCAATCCGGCCATGTGCCAGGGCTGCGGGGAATGTGCCGCGGCCTGCCCGAACGGAGCCGCGGTGGTACAGGGATTCACCGGGCAGCAAATGTTCGGTATCATCGATGCGGCCCTGGCCGGCGCCGGCTGATGATAAATGTGCAGTGATCTAAAACAAAAGGTTATCTCATGCGAACCTTAATCGACAAAATTCGCCGGAGTCTGGTCTCGAAACTGATCCTCACGGTAGGGATCGTCTTCTTGCTGTCCATCTCCACCTGGGCCTATTTCAATGTCAGTAATCAAAAAGAAAAACTCATGGAAAACATCGTGGCCGGCACTGACAGACTGACCACCACCATCCGCCTGGGCACCCACTATGCGATGATGCTGAATTCCAGGGATGATATCAACCAGATTATCCAGAACATTGGCAAGCAGCCGGAAATCGAAAATATCCGTATATATAACAAAGCTGGTGAAGTTAAGTATTCGAACCGGTTGTCCGAAGTGGATATGGCCACCAATATCAAGGCCGAGGCCTGCGATGTCTGCCACCGGACCGATCCGCCCCTTTCAGATCTTGATCTCGATCAGCGTACGCGCATATTTCACTCGGCGGACGGCTACCGGCTGCTGGGAATTCTCAGCCCTATCTGCAACGAACCCGGCTGTTCCACCGGTGACTGCCATGTCCATCCGGAAGGTAAAAAGATTCTGGGTGCGATGGATGTGGTGGTTTCTCTGCAAAAAACGGACACAGAGATAACCGGCGCCCAGCGAGGCATGATCGGGTTCGCCGCGTTTGCTTTCTTTGTAACATCGGCCATTATTCTCCTGTTTGTACTGCGTTTCGTCAATCACCCCATAAAACGGCTTATCAAAGGAACCCAGCAGATTGCCCGTGGAAATTATCTTGTTGATGTCGACGTAAACCAGATGGATGAAATGGGTCAGTTGGCAAAGTCAATCACCTATATGGGCAATGAAATCGCCGCCAATCAGGCCGAGTTGAATACACAGAGGGACGAATATCAAAACCTCTTTGAACAGGTTCCCTGCCTGATTACCGTCCAGGACAAAAACTACCAGCTCATCCGCTACAATGGACTCTTTGCGGAAAAATTCACACCGGCTCCAGGGGATTATTGTTACAAAGCCTATAAAGGCCTGGATAAAAAATGCGCAGTCTGCCCGGTGGAAAAAACTTTTGAAGATGGCCAGTCGCATTATGCCGAGGAATCGGCTACAGACCCGGACGGCACAACCAAGCACTGGATCGTCCGAACGTCACCGATCAAGGACGCGGATGGCAACATTACTGCGGCCATGGAGATCTCCCTGGACATTACCCAGCGGAAAAACCTGGAAAATGAGCTGGAAAAATCTGAGGAAAAATACCACGCGATTTTTAACAACATTCCCAACCCGGTATTCGTGCTGGATGTGGAAACTTTCGACATCCTGGACTGCAACGAGAGCGTGCTGCCGGTCTACGGATTTACGACCGCTGAACTTATCGGGCGCTGCTTTCTGGACCTGTTTTTTGAAAATGAGTCTTCTGATTACGAAAAGCGCATCACTACCACAACGATGATAAACCAGGCCAAGCAAAGGGGCAAAGACGGAAAGTTACGCTACGTCGATATCCGCATCTCGCCTTCCCAATATTCCGGTCGCAAAGTCTTTTTGGTAACAACCAGTGACATCACCAAACGCCTGGAAACTGAACAGCAACTTATCCAGGCCAGTAAGATGGCGACTTTAGGAGAAATGGCCACGGGTATCGCACACGAACTGAACCAGCCCCTGTCGGTTATCAAAACGGTCAGCAGTTTTTTCCTGAAAAAAATCGGAAAGCATGAAACCATCGCGGAAGATGTCACCCAGACCATGCTGGGCAAGGTCGATAGCAATGTGGATCGCGCTGCCAATATCATAAACCACATGCGGCAGTTTGCACGCAAGTCGGATACCAAGCTGGAAAAGGTTCAGGCCAACGAGGTAATTCGCAGTGCCTTTGAAATTTTCAGTCAGCAATTGAAAGTCAGGGGCATTGACGTTCACTGGGAAATCGATGAAAACCTGCCGTCTATCCACGCCGATCCGGGCCGCCTGGAACAGGTCTTCATTAACCTGCTCCTCAATGCCCGCGACGCAATCGGGGAATACCGGGACAGTTCACCCGGAGAAAAAGAAGCCGCCGCGATTACTCTGAAAACTGCGGTTAAAGACGGGACAGTCGTCTGCTCGGTTTGTGATACCGGCACCGGCCTCCAACCGGATGTGGCCGACAAGATATTCGAACCGTTCTTTACAACCAAGGAGGTGGGCAAAGGGACCGGACTGGGTCTCTCCATCAGTTACGGCATTGTCCAGGATTGCGGTGGAAAAATAAATGCCCGGCCTAATCAGCCCCGGGGCACCTGTTTTGTGCTCGAATTCCCGGTGCCGGGCACCGATGCACACCTGCGGTGAATACCATGAATAAAAATGACACAACCCGACAATCGCTTTTGCTGGTTGACGATGAAGAGGATATCCGGGATGTTCTTCAGCTACCCCTCGAAGATCTCGGGTACAAGGTACTGACAGCGGAGAATGCTGAAACAGCCCTGGCTATCTTCAGAAAAGAAAAGCCCGCCATGGTGCTGACCGATATCAAAATGCCCGGTATGGACGGGATCGAGCTGCTCCAGGAGATCAAGAACGACAGCCCCGAAACAGAAGTGATCATGATAACCGGTCATGGAGATATGAGCCTCGCTATCAAGAGCCTCAAGTATGAAGCCACCGACTTCATCATCAAGCCCATAAACGTGAACAGCCTGGAAATTGCCCTGGGCCGGGCCGAGGAAAGAATCCACACCCGTCTCAAGCTGCTTGAATATACCCAAAATCTGGAAAAACTGATCCAGGAAAAAACCGAACTCCAGGACCACCTGTCTTCCCTGGGGCTATTGATCAGCTCGGTTTCGCATGGCATCAAGGGGCTGATAACCCGTCTGGACGGGGGTATTTACCTGCTCGATTCAGGTATTCATAAAAGTGATCCTGGAGAGATCGCTGCCGGCCGGGATGCCTTGCAGCAGACCGCCGCGCATATAAAAAAATTGGTGGGCGACATCCTCTATTATGCCAAGGAACGACCCCTTAACCTGGAAACGGTAAACACAGTAGCCTTTTCTAAAGAAATTATAGCAACCATCCAGCCGCGGGTTGATGGTAAGGCGGTAACCCTGGCACCGGATAGCTCCCGGGCGCCGGATCAGATCGTCATTGATCCGGAGAGTATGCAATCCGCGTTGATAAGCATCCTTGAAAATGCGGTTGATGCCTGTGAGAAAGACGCGTCCCGGAATAATCACCAGGTTGATTTTATTATAGAAAAAAGTGCCGCTCATCTTATCTTCACTATACGGGACAATGGTATCGGCATGGACCGGGAAACCCGTGAAAAGATTTTCACACTCTTTTTCTCTTCAAAAGACCGCCGGGGTACGGGTTTAGGCCTTTACATCGCCAATAAGATTATCACCCAGCATAAAGGCACCATAGCGGTCGAATCACAACCCGGCCGGGGCAGTCTCTTTCGCGTTGAAATACCGCTTGATTCCTTACCCGCCTGAGAATCGATCTTGACAACGATGACCCCTTCATATATTTTTCAGCCAATACCGGTTGCCCCGCTTGGTTCCGTTTTGCAAAGATAAGCTTTCAAGCGACTCAATTGATAGCGTTTGCCCGGATTGTAGTAAACACTGGACATTCAAAAAGAACCCACAGAACCTTATCAAATGGGAGTATTATTCCGGCAAACGGTATAACGACTCACGCATTTGCCTGAATCACCATCGCGATAGAATACAAACGCCCAGCAGCCACCCACCCGTACAGGAGGATCTTAGATGGCAACGCCCGAACAAGTCAGTGAATACATACCGAAAATCCGGAAAATTAGAGCATTCCGGTATTTGGACGATATGGAGCTCCGGTCACTTCTGGCCATCGCCGAGGTCGTCGCGTATGAAAAAGGTGGTAAGATTGTCACCCAGGGCAAGACCGGGAACCACTTTTACGCACTTATTTCAGGGTCGGCCGATGTTTCGGTCAGCGAATTGCAGGAAGGCGAGATTGTCATCAGTTCCCTCGTTGACGGGGATACTTTTGGTGAGGCGGCCATGTTTTTGAAAGAGGAAAGAACCGCCAGCGTTACGGCCACAAAGGACTCCATCCTGATGAGTATTGCCCGCAAAGACCTGATGAATTTTTTTAAATCCGATTCCAGTGCGGGTGTTAAGATCCTGCTGGTGATTGTCTTTGGCCTCCTCACGAAGCTTTCCAATGCCAATCAGGAAATTGCCTTTGAAAAACAGGGCGACCTTGATTTCGATTATGTGGACAGCCTGGTTCAGGATTTTATGGAAGAGTTATAGCCGAACTGCAACAGAGAGTGTTTGCCAGCATGCTGATAACCAAGACCGGTCTCCTCAATGGGGGCCGGTTTTTTAGTCCCAATATCCAATAATGAATACATGCGTAAAGTGGTCTGCTGATTTAGAATATATTTATGAGTAGAGCGCAGCGATACCTCACTTGGACATTGGACATGCCTTGTTGGATATTCGATATCTGCTCTTATTTATCCTCCTCCGGCTCCTCGTAGCGGTACCCCACCCCGTGAACTGTTGTCAGGAAACGCGGGTGGGCCGGATCTTTCTCAATCCTTTTCCGCACCCGGGCCACATGCTGGTCGAGGGTGCGGGTGGTGCCGAAGTAATTCACCCCCCAGACCGCATCCAGAGCCTCATCCCGGCTAACGACCCGTCCGGCATTTTTATGGAAAAACAGGATGAGTTCCAACTCCCTGGCAGAAAGATCTGTGGTCACGCCCCCGATTTCCACCCGGTAGCGATCGGGATAGATGCGGGCGGCGCCAAATCGAAAGGCTGCTTTCTGCGCTACGGGTGCGGCGGTTGCGCGCCGGACCCGGCGCAGGACCGCATCAACCCGGGCCAGCAGCTCATGCACGCCAAAGGGTTTGGTTATATAATCGTCAGCCCCCAGCTTGAGGCCGACCACTTTATCGATCTCTTCACTCTTGGCCGTCAGCATGATGACCGGCAGCAGCGATCCTGCGGCCCGTAAATCGCGGCATAAATCATAGCCACTTCTACCGGGCATCATAATGTCCAGGATGGCCAGGTCGAAGGCTTCTTTCTCCAGCAGCAACCCGGCCGAACTACCCTCGTCAGTAGCCGTCACGCGGTATCCTTCGCTTTCAAGCAGGTCCACCAGGCCCTCCCGAATGCGCTTATCATCTTCTGCTATCAGAATATGTACTTTCTGTTCAGTTGCCATCAGGTTTTTCCTCTGCCGGTAACAGGATAATAAAACAGCTGCCGCCACCGGCAACCGGTTCGAAACGAATATCGCCG
Organism: uncultured Desulfobacterales bacterium; assembly: GCA_964647585.1. Taxonomy (GTDB): domain Bacteria; phylum Desulfobacterota; class Desulfobacteria; order Desulfobacterales; family CAJINA01; genus CAJINA01. The sequence continues at coordinate 19,851 of CAZYGG010000052.1, read as the reverse complement.
CCCTGGTCCCGGATCAATTGCCGGGCAATGCTCAGCCCCAGGCCGGAGCCGGGTTTGCTGGTGGTCAAAGAATCATCCGCCCGCTGGAATTTTTCGAACAGACGCCGGGTGAACTCCGCCGGTATGCCGGGACCCCGATCTTCAACCCGCAGGCTATGCACTCCTTTTTCCGCACCGAGATGGAGGCCGATATACCCCCCCTGGTCGGCATACTTAATGGCGTTATCGATAAGGTTCATCATCACCTGATCCAGGGCATCCCGGTCAATTTCAGAAAAAAACTGATCGGGCTCCGCCTGCAGGTCGATTTCCATGGATGCTTCCTCCAGGCGTACCTGGTGCAGTTCAATCAGCTCCACCAGATAACGCCCGATATCCATCGTCCGGTGGTTATACGTCTTGCGGCCCTGCTCCAGCCGGCGGAAATCGAGCACGTTGTTGACCAGGCGCGTCAGTCTCCGGCTCTCATCCACAATTACCCTCAGGTAGTGGTCCCGCCTGGATCGACTCGCAACCCGCCCTTCCCTGAGCAGTTCGGCATACATCATAATGCTGGTCAGCGGTGTTTTCAATTCATGGGACACGTTGGACACGAAAGATGTCTTCTGCCGGGCGTCTTTCAGATTCCTGAGCGCCTGCCAGGTGAGCAGCCCGCCACCGGAAAGAATGGCCACGATAAAGATTCCCAACAGGAGGCTGGAAAGTACCAGCAGGCTGCTGCGGGAAGCATCCGTACCGGGACCGCCGGAGAAAAACACCGCCACCTGCCAGTGGGGCAGATGGGGCGCCAGGGAGACGGCAATATCCGGTTTGTCTTTGTCGGTCAACGGCGACCCGCCGCTCTGGGATACAATCCGCCCCGAACCATCTATAAGGGCGTAAACCGTACCATTCTCAGAAAGGGCTGAAAATTCCGGGACCATGCGTGACAACAGGGCCATCAGTTCCAGTTCCAATCCGTAGACCGGGCTCGCCGGTGTTTTACGAACCCAGCCGAGGATATGCAGCCGGTTCTCTTCGAACCAGGGGATCCAGCCTCCGGCAGAGGCTGCCGATTCCGGCAGGGCCTCCGCGGACGTCTTTGCCACGGGCGCACCTTTCGCCGCCTGCACCATGCTGCGCCGGCTGGCTTTCATTTTTTCAATACTTTCGACAAGGGGGGACGGCCCGGGCTCACTATCCGCCTGGGCTGCCGGGCCCTGCGAACCGGCTGGTGTTTGGGAAAAAACCGGGGTTGGCGTTGTTTCACTTCCGTTAATCTCCGGCCATCCAAACCTTCCGGAAAACAGGGCATCAAACCGACTCATAAAGCTGCGTTCCTCGCCGGTCGTGCCCCCTTCCGGGCTGGGCAACAGCAGCCCCCGATCCGGGTCCCATATGAAGACATTCCGGACCAGGTAATTTTCCGCCGCCCACGCGCCGAGCGTCTCCTCCAATTGATCCGGGGCAACCGCCCGCAACGAGGCCAGCAGTTCTGCCTTGACTTCCGAAATGGTAATCTGGAGCGAATCCGCCAGGGCGCCGCCCATTTCCCGGGCAGCCGTCACCCGCATGGATTCGATCCGGGCCTGCTCATGCCGCAGGAGCCGCATGGCGCCTGCGGCAATGAACAGAGTCGGGATCAACAATAGCAACCAGAAAAATATAATTGATCGTTTACCCAATGGTTCCCTTGATTCAATTAGTCGTAATCATTTAGCTCGCATAGAGCTGTTAGCCTTTAGCGTTTAGCTGTTAGCTCTTTAAAACCGAACATCACCCGGTTTTCCTGCTCCTGTTTGGCCTATCTGACATTTCCCCGACTTTTTTTGCTAACGACTAACAGCCAACAGCTAACCGCTTCTCTAATCACTTGCTCTTCTGCTGATGTTTCATCTGGTACGAATCTGTGCGCATGATTTTTCTGCTCTTGGGCGTCATCCCCTTTTTGCGGATCTCCCCTGCCCGGGTTTCCATCTCCTCGGCCTTCTCCAGCATTTCTTCATCTCCGTGCCTGGCGCCGAAAGCCTTGAGCTTGACCGCGGATTCCTTCAGTTCCTGATAGGCCGCATCCGTCTGACCCTGGTCCGCATAATCAATGGCCTGCTCCTGGGCGATGGCACTGTAATTTAGCTCCACTTCTTTCTGGACGCCCACATTGGCAGATTTCTCTACTTTCTGCCGATCCCGGCTAAACCCGGCCACACCACGCGCACTGGCGGTTTCAAATTTTTTGGTCATGGGGTCTTCGTAGGTCACATTAACCCGCGCAACTTCCATTTTATGGCCCTCTTTACCGGGGGGGAGTGCCAGCTCGACCAGGACATATTTCTCCTGGTTTCCATATAGCTGGTTGAGGCCCAGCTCAACCTGGCGACCTTTTATGCGGCCATCACGCCCGATAATACGCAGCGGTTTTACGTCTCCGGGGCATTCAATGACTACTTTGACCTTACGGGCGACCACATTCAAGACATCGCCCAGTTCCGCGGCGAAAATCCGGGGCAGGTCCTGGCTGCTTTCCACGAAATACGTATTGCCGTCGCTGCGCTCCGAAAGCCGGGTCATCAGGTCTTCGTTGTAATCCATCCCCACGCCGACGGTTGTAACCGAAATATTTTCCTTGAGCAAAGCCGCCCCCAACCGGCCGAGATCCTCCGGTGAACTGGGCCCGGTGTTGGCAATTCCATCCGAGAGCAGGATAATCCGGTGCACATAGTCCCCCCCCAGGTTTTTGCGGACCTGGGCCGCCCCCTGGCTTACGCCGCCGAAAAGGGCCGTGTTGCCGCCGGAACGGATGGACCGTATCAGGGCCTCGATTCGCTCGACATGGCGGGCTTTCTGGGCCTGAACCACGGTCTGGACGTTGTGGTCATAGACAACCACTGAGAAGATATCCTCCTGGTCAAGACGGCGCAGGGCTTCGATAGCCGCCTCTTTGGCCTTGGCCAGTTTTTTACCGGCCATGGAACCGGAACGGTCCAGAACGATGCAAAGGTTCACTGCCGGGCGCCGGGCCCGTTGCACCGGGGCCGGCGCATCCAGGGTGACTTTAACCACCGCGGTCTGGGCACGATCGGCCGGCAGCATCCCCCGGTCAATCTCGACCCGGGTTTTCACTTTCCCGGTCGCGGCGTGGGACACCCCGGAAAATGCCATGGCACCGACTATACCGGTCCATAAGAGAACCATAATTCCTGAAAACAGTTTTTTGTAAGGCTTTTTCTCGATTACTTTAACCATGCTTACCCCCTGCCTGGTTGTCAGGGCAGCGCCGCGTAGCCGTCAGTCATTCAGTTAACGGATACCAGTTATCAAACCACACGGCAACTGACCTTTTGGATGAATGCCCCGGAAAAACCTTTCCGCCAGCTTCCGGGGACGGCATCCGTGTAGACCGTATACCTGACTGCACTTCAACACACTTATCCGTCCATGTCGTAACCAGGGGGTAAAACGATTGTAAAAAAGATGTAAAAAGTCAGATTTCCCCGACAGCCGATTCACAGGGAAAATTGGTTATGTGTATAAAATTGCGGTATGACAAAGGTTAATCCTACCGCACAGGCGGGAAAATCTGACTGTGATTGGGAGTTCATCGGAAACGGGCCAAGAAAATAGCATATTAGATTTAAATTCATATGTTTATCTAAGATAACCGCGAATAGTAATAAAAGTAGTGAAATTGCGAAAGGTGGTTCAACTTGAAACTATTTCTGATAGCGTTTGCCCTGGTTATCACAGTTGTTAGCGCTACACTCGGGACTGCCCGAACAAACGCTGCTATCGAAACACTATCCTGCAAACGCTATATATCGATATGGACCCAATTTACACCTTGACAATCATTTATTTTTATGAACAATATTTCTCCATCATTTGTTGGAAACATATTGTGGGATACATTTGATGGAAGGATGTGTGCATGCCCTCACCGCTTGAAAAAGCACGCCAGGATCCCGGTTCCATGAAAGCCAGAATTCTGGACGCCGCTCGCAAACTGTTCGGTGAATATGGTTACCACGGCGTCACCACCCGCATGATCGCCAAAGAAGTCGGGATCGATGTATCCACCCTCTATTATCACTGGGGCGAAAAGCAGGACCTCTACGAAGCCGTCCTGACTGACCTCAATGATGAAATCCGTGACAAACTCGGCGAGATCGAACGCCTCGTCCGGGACCGCCCCCTGGACTATCGCCTGGGGGTAGCCATCGACATCATGTGCGACTACCTGTTTTCGCGTCCCGAGGCTTCACGCCTGATCCTGTTCAGCTATTTCAGTAAAACCCGCACCGAGTCGTTTTTGGATGCCCGGATGACGGAACACATCGCCAATATCGCCATCGCCATGGGGCTGGCCCTGGATAAAAAGCACGTTTCGCCCGAGGCGAACGCCCGGGTCCTGGCGGTATGGAACTCGGTCATAAACTTCACCGCCGGAAACGATTTTTTCAAATCTCTGCTTAAACTCGACAATGCGGAATACGCGTCGGTAGTAAAAGAATCCCTCAAGTTCATCCTGATTCCGGCTTTTACGCGGGAACGGGGTGCGGAGGTGAACTAGTGTTGCGCCTCTTGAATTTCTTGGGAAATAGCTTTGCCATTACAATGTTTTAAAGTGAGGAAAAATCCGGGATGTTCTCAAGGCGAACGCCGCAAACAAAAAGCAAATCACAATGACCGAAACATTCAAACAAAACCAAGCATTACAACCATTAAGCTTTTCTTGGTCATTTGGTTATTCGCATTTTGAATTTGTTTCGAATTTCGTGCTTCGTTTTTCGAGATTGGTCACTTTCAGTAACTCGATATCAAGCGAGCCGCATTTATTACCCTTATTTGTGTAACAAGACACTAAGGAGGAGACATATGGCTTTAAATCTGGATGCTTTGGGGCAAAAGATCGGTCCCCTGACCAAGGACTACACCTGGAAAGATGTGGTCCTTTACGCGCTGGGGGTCGGCGCCGGTTTTTCCGACCTCGACTATTGCTATGAAAACAAATTAAAGGTGATTCCCAGTTTTTCAATCGCCTCGATTTTCGACATCCTCGCCCAGATCGGGATTAAGTCTGAAGTCAACCTGGCCGGCATCCTGCACGGGGAGCAGGAACTGGTTTTTCACAACCCCATCCCCCCCGAAGGCACGCTGACCACCGAGGGAAAAATCACCCGTTTCTACGACAAGGGCCAGGACAAGGGGGCCCTGGTGATCGGGGAAAGTGATACCTATCACTCTGACGGCCGGAAGCTGTTTACCAGCATCTGCACCATCTTCAGCCGCCTGGATGGCGGGTTCGGCGGCGAGAACGCGCCTAAAACCGAGGTAACGTTTCCAGACCGCGATCCGGATTTTATCGTCGATGAGCAGCCCGCGGACGACCAACCCCTGCTCTATCGCCTTTCCGGCGACATCTTCAGTTTGCACGTCGATCCCGAATTCGCCAAGGCGTCCGGTTTTGAAAAACCGATCATGCACGGGCTGTGCACCCACGGTTTCGCCTGCCGGGCCCTGATCGACAAACTCATCCCCGGTGAGCCCGAGAAGGCGCGGCGCATGGTCTGCCGCTTCTCTAAAACATTGTACCCGGGCATGCCCATCCAGACCCGGATCTGGAAAACGGAAGACGGCCGAGCCCTGTGGCGGACCGTCAACAGCGAAACTGGCGAGACCGTCATCGACAACGGGATTTTTGAATACGGTGAAATCCCCGAGATGCAGATCCGTTTCGACGACCGGGTAGCCATCGTCACCGGGGCCGGTGCCGGACTCGGCAAAGCGTACGCCCTGGAACTGGCCCGCCGCGGCGCCAAAGTGGTGGTCAACGATCTGGGCGGCGCCCGGGACGGCTCCGGTGACGGGTCGAGCACCCCGGCGGATGACGTGGTAACCGAGATTGCAAACCTGGGCGGTCAGGCGATCGCCAACTACGACAACGTGGCCACGGTCGACGGCGGAAAAAATATCGTAAAATCCGCCCTGGACGCTTTCGGCCAGCTGGATATCCTGATCAACAACGCCGGCATCCTCCGGGACAAGAGCTTCGTTAAAATGGACCCGGACAACTGGCAGGCCGTCCTGGGCGTCCACCTCAACGGCGCCTACCACGTCACCAAACCGGCTTTTGCCGTCATGAAAGAGCAGGGATACGGCCGGATCATCATGACAACTTCAGCCGCCGGCCTCTACGGCAATTTCGGCCAGACCAACTATTCGGCCGCCAAAATGGGGCTGGTCGGCCTGATGAACACCCTGAAGCTCGAGGGGCAGAAATATGATGTAAAGGTCAACACCATCGCCCCCATCGCCGCTTCACGGCTGACGGAAGATGTGCTCCCGCCCGACTTTTTCGAAAAACTGAAACCGGAGTTCGTGGTCCCCATGACGCTCTACCTGTGCAGTGAAGGCTGCCCGGTCACCGGCAACATCTACAATGCCGGGATGGGGTTTTACAACCGGGTCGCACTGTTCACCGGACAGGGTGCGGTTCTGCTGGATGAGGACAATCCACCCACAGTGGACGCTATCCGGAATGCCATCGGCAAAATTTCTTCCGTGGACAACGCGAAGGAATACTTCCAGCTCAACGAGCAGGTCGGCGACGTGCTCACCGCCTTCACCTCCCCGCCGGCCGATACCGATGACGTGGTGGACGGGTTTTCCAACGCGGCCGAAGTCTTCGACGCCATGCCGGGCGCCTTCAACGCCGGCGCGGCCGGCGGCGTGGATGTTGTCTTTCAATACAACATCGCGGGCGATCTCGGCGGGGATTGGAGTTGCACGGTCAAAGAGGGCGCCTGCACGGTAGCCCCTGGCCAGCATGACGCCCCGGTCTGCACCCTTAAAATGGACACCGCTGATTTCCTGGCCATGATGAACGGCACCCTTCCCGCCATGCAGGCCTATACCTCGGGCAAGCTGAAAATCGAAGGGGACATCATGAAGTCACAGTTGATTGAAAAACTTTTCAGTTTTTCAGGTTGATTTACTTCAGCCTTCAGCCTTCAGTCTTCAACCTAAACCCCTGCGTAATTGCATGGTAGAAATAAAAGATCCGATTCATGTATATTTTAACATAAACAGAGAGTTTCCCATAATAAGGAGAAGCAACAATGATCGGAATTACTTCCTATGGTGCCTATATTCCGCGGCTGCGCCTCGATCGCATGGCCATTTTCCAGAACATGGGCTGGTTCGCCCCCGCCATCGTCATGGTGGCCCAGGGGGAACGCTCCATGTGCAACTGGGACGAAGACGCCCTGACCATGGCGGTAGCCGCTTCCCGCGATTGTCTCGTCGGCCGCGACAAAACCAATCTGGAGGGCCTTTATCTGGCCTCAACCACCCTGCCGTTTGCCGACCGCCAGAACGCCGGCATCGTGGCCACCGCGCTGAATATGCCCAGCAGCATCCTCGCATCGGATTTTACCGCTTCCCAGAAAGCCGGCACGAACGCACTGCTGGCGGCCCTGGAGTCTGTGAAAAGCGGCGAACGCAACAACATCCTGGTCGCCGCCACTGACAAGCGTGAAACTAAACCGGGCTACTTTTACGAAATGTGGTTCGGCGACGGCGCAGCCTCCCTGGCGGTTGGCAGTGAAGATGTCATCGCCGAGTTCAAGGGATCCCACAGCGTCTCCTACGACTTCGTGCCCCATTACCGGGGCAGCAACAAGCAGTACGACTACATGTGGGAGGAGCGCTGGACCCGGGACGAGGGGTATGCCAAAATCATCCCCGAAGCGGTCAACGGCCTCATGGAAAAGCTCGGCATCACCATTGACGAGGTCGACCGCCTGGTTTATCCCTGCTTTTTCAAGGCCGAGCACAAGAACATCGCCCGCAAGCTCAACGCAGATCCCGCCAAAATCGTCGGCAACATGCACGCGGAGTGCGGCGAGACCGGGGTGGCCCATCCCCTGCTGATGTTCGTCCGGGCCCTGGAAGAGGCCAAACCCGGCGATCGGATTGTCATGGCCGGCTTCGGCCAGGGTTGCAGCGCCCTCTACTTCGTAGTCACGGACGCCATCAAAAAACTGGCCCCGCGGTCCGGGGTGGCCGGCTCACTGGCCAACAAGGTCACCACCGACAATTACGCCAAGTGGCTGAAATTCAGGGAGTTGATTGATCCCGAGATGGGCATCCGGGCGGAAGCGCCCACCCAGACGGCCATGTCGACCCTGTGGCGCAAACGGGAGATGATCCTGGGCCTGGTGGGCGGCAAGTGCCGTGAGTGTCAGACGCCTCAGTTCCCGAAAATGGACATCTGCGTCAACCCGAACTGCGGCGCTCACCACAGCCAGGATGACTATGAATTCGCGGATGTCCCCTCGAAGATTAAAACCTTTACCGGCGACCTGCTGGCGGTTTCGGTGGACCCGCCGCACAAGTACGGTATGGTCCAGTTCGCAGGCGGTGGCCGGATCATGGCCGACTTCACAGACTGCGAATTTGATGAACTCAAGGTGGGCCTGCCCATGCGGATGGTCTTTCGAAAACGCGTGGATGACAAGGAGCGCGGGTTCGTCAACTACTTCTGGAAAGCGGTTCCGGTTCCCGGAGCCGCGGAAGAGATGAACAAGATCAGTTATGACGGCCGCGTGGCGGTCATCACGGGCGCCGGGGCAGGTCTGGGCCGCGCCTACGCCCTGGAGCTGGCCCGCCACGGCGCCAAAGTCGTGATTAACGATTTGGGCGGCGCCCCGGACGGCAGCGGCGACGGCTCCGCCTCTCCGGCCGACAAAGTGGTTGCCGAGATCGAAGCCCTCGGTGGCCAGGCCGTAGCCAACTACGACAATGTCGCCACGGCCGAAGGCGGGGAAGGCATTATCCAGGCCGCCCTGGACGCTTTCGGCCGGGTGGACATCGTGGTCAACAACGCCGGCATCCTCAGAGATAAAAGCTTTTTGAAGATGGAGCCGGAGAACTGGCAGGCGGTCTTGGACGTGCACCTCAACGGCGCTTACAACGTCACTCGCCCCGCCTTTGCCGCCATGAAGGAGAACGGCTTCGGCCGCATCGTCATGACAACTTCGGCCGCCGGTCTTTACGGCAACTTCGGCCAGACCAACTATTCGGCGGCCAAACTGGCCCTGGTGGGGCTGATGAACACCTTGAAACTCGAAGGTAAGAAATACAACATCAAGGTCAACACCATCGCACCGCTGGCCGCCTCCCGACTAACCGAGGATATCATGCCGCCGGACATCTTCGACAAGGCCAAACCGGAATTCGTCGTGCCTCTGGTAGCCTACCTCTGCAGTGACGAATGCAGTGAATCCGGGGCCATTTTCAACGCGGGCATGGGCTATTTCAACCGGGCGGCCATCTTCACCGGCGCCGGCGCCCAGATCGGTGACGTGGGCAACCCGCCCACCGTGGAACAGATTGAAGCCAACTGGGAAACGATCAACACCATTTCAGGGACCAAGGAGCTGGATGATGTCAATGCCGCCTTCATGGACTTGATCACCCCGGCCCCGGCCGAGACCGATGAAAAGGCAGATGCGCCCGCGGCCGCCGGACCCGATGTCCAGGCAATCTTCGACAACATGGCAGACACCTTCAAGGCCGACGCGGCCTCCGGTGTGGACGTTGTCTTCCAGTTTGTAATCAGCGGTACCGGAGGCGGCGACTGGACCTGTGAGATTAAAGACCAGGTCTGCAACATCGCAACCAGAACCCATGCAAAACCGGCCTGCACCTTGAAAATGGCCGCACCGGACTTCGGCGACATGATGACCGGCAAACTGCCGGCCATGCAGGCCTTCACATCCGGCAAACTGATTATCGAAGGCGATGTGATGAAATCCCAGCTGATCGAAAAGCTGTTTTCTATTTAGGAGGGAATATTATGGCTACTGGAATTAGAGATAAAGTCGCAATCATCGGAATGGGCTGCACCCGTTTCGGCGAGCGCTGGGACGCCGGGGCCGAAGAGCTGATGGTCGAGGCCTTCGAAGAGTGCCTGGCCGATGCCGGCATCGAAAAAAAGGATATCGGCGCCGCCTGGTTCGGCACCTGCCTGGAAGAGATCAATGTCGGAAAAACCGGCATGCCGCTGGCTACCACCCTGCGCCTGCCGATGATCCCGGTGACCCGGGTCGAAAATTACTGCGCCACCGGGACGGAAGCGTTCCGGGGGGCCTGCTACGGGGTCGCCTCCGGGGCTTATGACATCTGCCTGGCCCAGGGTGTTGAGAAACTCAAGGACACGGGGTACGGCGGCCTGCCCAATCCCGGCAGCGGACACGGCAGCCTCTCCTGGCTCTGGTGGCCCAACTTGACGGCACCGGGCTCCTTTGCCCAGCTTGCCTCGGCCTATGCCGCCAAATACAAGATCCCCGACGAGGATGTCAAACGGGCCATGGCCCACATTTCGGCCAAGAGCCACGACAACGGCCTGCTGAACCCCAAGGCGCACCTGCGCAAAAAGGTCACTATCGACCAGGTCATGGCATCGCCCATTATTGCACACCCCCTGGGCCTGTTCGACTGCTGCGGCGTTTCGGACGGATCGGCCTGCGCCATCGTCACCACGCCGGAAATTGCCAAAAAACTGGGTAAAAAGGACTTCGTTTCGGTCAAGGCCCTTCAACTCGCCTTGAGCAGCGGCGAAGAAAGCGCTTACAACGACTGGGACGGTGACCATTTCATGACCACCACCAAGTGCAGTCTCAAGGCCTACGAAGAGGCCGGCATCAGTAATCCCAAAGAAGAAATCAGCATGATGGAAGTGCACGACTGTTTTTCCATTACAGAACTGGTGACCATGGAGGACCTGCACATTTCCGAAAGGGGCAAGGCGGTCCGCGACATCCTGGACGGCTTCTACGACCTGGACGGCACCGTACCGTGCCAGGTAGACGGCGGACTGAAATGTTTCGGCCATCCCATCGGCGCTTCCGGTTTACGGATGCTTTATGAAATGTACCTGCAGCTGCACGGCCGGGCCGATGAACGCCAGGTAGAAAACCCGCGTTTCGGCCTGACCCACAACCTGGGCGGATTCCCGTTCCAGAACATTTGCAGCATTTCGATTATTGGCAAGTATGATGCATAATTTATTTTCTTTTTTCAAAAGAAAATAAATCTGATTCTACACGATGCAACGATGCTTCAAATTGTTTGACATAGAACCGCTGGCAAAAATTCAGGAAAAAGATGGATATACTGCAATATACAGATAGGCATCACGATTTTCGCAAACGCCTGCGTGCGTTTCTGGAAACCGAAGTGACGCCCCACGTGGAACAGTGGGAAAAAGAACACATTGTTCCTAAAAGCGCCTGGCAAGCTGTGGGGCAAGCCGGTTTTCTATGCCCGGCCGCCGCTGCAGAATATGGCGGTCTGGGCGGTGATTTCCGCCACTCGGTCATCCTGGTGGAAGAAATCATGCGGACCAACCACACCGGCCTGGCGGCCCCCTTGCACAGTGACATTGTGGTCCCCTATATCGAGTCCTACGGCTCCCCGGCCATCAAAGCGAAGTACCTGCCAGGGTGTGTTTCCGGGGACACCATCACCGCAGTTGCCATGACGGAGCCCGATGCGGGCAGCGACCTGGCCAGTCTCAAGACCACGGCCGTTGAAGAAGACGGAACTGTGGTCATCAATGGCTCCAAAACTTTTATCACCAACGGCATCAATTCCGATCTCATTATCGTAGCTGCCCGCGACCCGGAAGTGACTAATGCCTATGAAGCCATTTCGCTCTACCTCGTGGAAGCAACAACACCCGGCTTCAAACGCGGCCGCCACCTGGAAAAAATGGGTTATCACAGCCAGGATACGGCCGAGTTGTATTTTTCCGATTGCCGCATCCCGGTTGAAAACCGTCTCGGCGACAAAGGCACCGGCTTTCTCATGCTGATGGAAAAACTGCAGCAGGAGCGCCTGGTTTGCGCCGTCATGGGGGTGGCTGCCGCAGAATACATCCTGGAGCACACTTTGGCTATCTGTAAGACCACGACCGCCGGAAGCAAGCCGTTAAGCAAGTCCCAGGCAGTCCAGTTCGCCCTGGTGGAAATGACCACCGATGTAAAACTCGGCCGGACCTTTCTGGACAAACTGGTGGCCGACCATGTGGAAGGGCTGCAGGTAATTGTCGAAACCTCCATGGCCAAATACTGGACGACCGAAATGGCCAACCGGGTGGCGGACGGCTGCCTCTCTCTGGTGGGCGAGCAGGCCCTGGCGGAAGTGTACCCCCTGGTCAGGACATTCCGGGACGCCCGAGTCATGACAATTTTTGCCGGCACCAATGAGATCATGAAGGGCATTTCGGCCAAGTTTATGGGGCTCTAAAACAAAGTGCCTAAAGTGAGCTAAAATTTGGAGTGATCTAAAGTTAAGGAATTCTACCAGTTTTGTAAAACAGGCGGAGCAAAGCGACTCCGAAACTTTAGATCACTTTAGATCACTTTAGTCACTCCACACTTATAGCAGTGGAGACATACGATGTTTGAACTGACACGGTCGCAGAAGGAAATCCAGAAAGCTGCCCGGGACTTTGCCAAGGGTGAATTTGACAAGGACCAGGCCATTGAGTTCGAAAAGGAAAACCGGTTCCCTGAAAAGATCTGGAGGACAGCCGCCGAACTGGGATTCATCGGTATTCACTTTCCGGAGGATATGTCCGGCGGCGGTATGGGGCTGGTGGAAAACTGCCTTCTGGCAGAAGAATTCTGCCGCAAAGACTCCACCACCGGTCTCGCCCTTACCCTGGCCGCTTCCGGTGCGGAGTGCCTCACCGGCTTCGGGTCGACTGATCTGATGGAAAAGTATATTCCCCGCGTGGCTGAGGGGGAAATCCTTACGGCGGGAGCATTCGTGGATACAGGTGCCGGGCCGGTCATGCCGGTTGTCGACACCCGTGCCGTTGAGGACGGGGCTGACTTTATTCTCAATGGAGAAAAGGGCTATGTTCTAAACGGAGACGCTGCCGGCGTTTATATCGTACTGGCCCGGACCGAGCCCGATGCAAAACCTGAAAAGAGCCTGAGCTTGCTGCTGGTGGATGCCGCCGAAAATGGGATTACGGTTGAAAACCTGGGCAAAACCCTGGGATCGGGGATGAACGCCCTGGCCACCGTCCGTTTTACGGATGTCCGGGTACCGGGGGCCAACCTCATCGGGAAACGCGGCAAGGGGTTGGCCCACTATGAACACTACCTTAATGCCAGGCGGATCACCGTATCCGCCCAGGCCCTGGGCATTGCTCTCGGCGCTTTGGATCGGGCTCTGGCCTATGTCAAGCAGCGGGAGCAGTTCGGCCGCAAGATCGCCAAATTCGAAGTAACCCGGCACAAGCTGGCGGACATGGCCATGAAAACCGAACTCGCCCGCTTGATCACCTATCGGGCGGCTGCGGCTTATGACGGCGGAAGCAAAGACAGTGCCCTGCCGGCCATGGCCCGGGTGTCTACCGGCCGTATCGCGTTCGAGGTGGCCGATGAGGCCATCCAGCTTTTCGGCGGCTACGGCTACATGACCGAACAGGAGGTCGAGCGGTTCTACCGCGACGCCAAGGCCCTGGAGCTGGGCGGTTCCGGCGGATTTCACCGGAAAAACGTCATTGCGGCGTCTGTCATCGGGAGGCTCAAATAATGGACATCATCCAGTACACAGATGAACATATCGCGTTTCGCAAAGAGCTGCGGGCCTTCTGCGAGAAAGAGATCACCCCCTTTGTGGACCAGTGGGAAGCCGACCACATCGTCCCCAAGGAGATCTGGCGCAAAACCGGCCGGGCCGGATTCCTTTGCCCGGAGGTTGCTACGGAGTACGGCGGCCGCGGCGAAAATTTTATCTACGCCCTGATCATAGCTGAAGAGATGTCCCACACCTTGCATACCGGCCTGGCAACCGCCCTGCATAGTGATGTGGTCGTCCCCTATATCAGCGCCTTCGGATCCGAGCAGATGAAACAAAAGTGTCTGCCCGGATGCGTCAGCGGCGACATTGTCACGGCCATCGCCATGACGGAGCCGGATGCCGGTTCGGACCTCGCCTCGCTGGGAACCAGCGCTGTTGAAGAGGGCGATGAGGTTATCCTGAACGGTTCCAAGACCTTCATCTCCAACGGCATCAATTGCGATCTCGTGATCGTAGCCGCCCGTGAACCGAAAGAAGAAGATCCTTACCAGGCCCTGTCGCTGTATGTGGTTGAGGACGGCACCCCCGGATTCACCCGGGGCCGCCACCTGGAAAAGATGGGCTGGTGGAGCCAGGATACAACGGAATTGTTCTTTTCCAACTGCCGGATTCCGGTGGCCAATCGCATTGGAGACAAAGGCACCGGTTTTTTCATGCTCATGCAGAAACTCCAGCAGGAAAGGCTGGCAACTGTTGTCGGCGCGGTTGTCGCGGCGGAAAGAATGCTGGAAGGGGTTATCGACTACTGTAAAGACACTCAGGTGGGCGGCAAACCCATCTCCAAATCCCAGGCCGCCCAATTCGCCATAGTGGAGATGGCCACGGAAGTAAAAATCGGCCGGACCTTCCTGGATAAACTGGTGGCCGATCACGTGGAGGGCCAGGAGATCATCGTCGAAACCTCCATGGCCAAATACTGGACCACGGACATGGTCCGGCGGATTGCCGACCGCAGCCTGGACTTGCTAGGCAATTACGGCATCCTGGAAGCCAGCCCATTGGTTCGCGGATTTCGGGATGTCCGGGTCATGTCGATCTTTGCCGGCACCAATGAAATCATGAAAGGGATAGCCGCCAAGTTCATGGGATTGTAAAGAATCCTGGCCCGGAGGGCCCGATTCAGGCTGATAGGCGGTAGGTGTTTAGGCGGTAGGAAAATCCTTTCACCCACTTAACGGTACAAGATTTGAGGACAGAGTAAAATGGAACTGAAACCGGAAGAGATTAAGCTCTTTGTCGAAAAGCCTTTTGCCTTTGTCGAACGTTCCGGGATTGAGGCTGTTGAACTTGAACCGCGCCATATAAAGCTTAAAATGCCGCTCAAGGGCAACGAAAATCATTTCGGCAGCATGTACGCCGGAGCGCTGTTTACCCTGGCGGAAATTAACCCTCAAGTTTCACCAGAATAACGACAGATTAACAGTTCCAACAAATAGGAAAAACAAGTTTCATTCTGTCATTCTGAGGAGCATAGCGACGAAGAATCCCTTACAATGAAAGGCAACCTAAGCTTGCAGGGGACTCTTCGCTGCGCTCAGAGTGACAACAATTTGCGTTAACAGCGATTATAAAGGAGAGCATCCGACATGTTCAAAAGCAGAATTACTGAAAAACTTGGAATCGAATACCCGATCATCGGGGGCACCATGATGTGGCTTTCCGATGCCGATTTCGTGGCGTCCATCTCGGAAGCCGGCGGTCTGGGTGTACTGGCCTCCGCCATCTATCACAGCCGGGAAGAGTTTGCCGACGCCATCGACCGGATCCGGGAATTGACCGACAAACCCTTTGCCGTTAATATCAACCTGTTTCCCTCCATGCGTCCCATTGACAATGATGACTATGTGGACGTCCTGGTCGATAAAAAAATCAAAATCGTGGAGACTTCCGGCCATAGCGCCCCGGAGGACCTGTGTCAGCGGTTCAAGGATGCCGGCATGATCTGGATACACAAGTGCGTCGGCGTCCGTTACGCGCTGAAAGTCCAGTCCATGGGGGCCGACATTGTCACAGTGGTCGGCTATGAGAACGGCGGGGCCACGGGCAAGCTCGATATCGGCACGATGGTCCTGATTCCCACCGTTGTAGACGCGGTGGAATTGCCGGTCATCGGCGGCGGCGGCATCTCCAACGGCCGGGGCATCGCCGCGGCATTTGCCCTCGGTGCTGAAGCGGTTATCATCGGCACCCGCCTGCTCCCCACCCAGGAGTGCCCCATTCACGACGACCTTAAGGAAGCCCTGGTAGGTGCCAGCGAACTGGACACGATGCTGATCTTGCGCAGCCTGAACGCCACCCATCGGGTCTGGAATAACGCGGCCGCCAATCGCTGCACCGAACTTGAGGACGCCTGCGCCGGCTTTGACGAAATTTACCCGGTTGTTTCCGGCGATAATGCCAAAAAAATGTTCGATCAGGGCGAACTCGGCGCCGGTATCGTGGCCTGTGGCCAGGGCATCGGCATGGTGCATGATATTCCGACTGTGAAAGAACTGCTCAGCCGCATGATGGCTGAAGCCGGGGAGGCGGTGGAAAGGATTCAATAGGGACTGAACATCGAAGAACCCGTAAAAAGTAAAGAAACTACCTTTACGATAGTTTTAAGTTTTAGGTCTTAAGTTTTAAGTATCTGTCTTGATGATGTTTTATTTTTTCCTAACACGTAAAACCGATGAATTCGGCTTTTTACGAATTCATCAACGTTCGATATTCATGGGTTTTAACTTCATAAAAGGAATCTCAGCATGACAACCAAAGGCGCCTTATCCGGAGTCACCGTCCTCGACCTCTCACGCCTGCTGCCCGGTCCCTTCTGTTCCATGATCCTGGCAGATCACGGCGCACGCGTGATCGCCATCGAGGATAAAAAGCAATACGCCAAAGACGGCCTTTTCGTTCCAAATGTCTGCCGCAACAAAGAGCACATGACCCTGGACCTGAAATCCGAGGCAGGCCAGGAAATATTTACCCGGCTGCTCGCGGACGCCGATGTGATCCTGGAAGGCTTTCGTCCCGGGGTGGTCAAACGCCTGGGTGTCGACTACGAGACCGTACGCAAGATCAACCCGGCCATTATCTACTGCTCGGTAACCGGGTATGGACAGACCGGGCCGTTTTCGGAAAAAGCCGGGCACGATGTCAACTATCTCGGCTATGCCGGCATCCTGTCACTCCTGGGTGAAGTCGACCGTCCTCCCGCGATTCCCGGGGTCCAGATCGCCGATATCGCCGGAGGCGGGATGAACGCTACCATCGGCATCCTGCTGGCCCTTTTTGCCCGTGAAAAAAACGGCCGGGGGCAGCACATCGATATCTCCATGACAGACAGCATGGTAAGCCTGTTCCCGGTGGCGCTTCTCTGGCAGCAACTCATGGGGTCCTTCCCCGAACGCGGCAACGCCATGCTCTCCCACCGTTACGCTTGCTACAACACATATGAGACTGCGGATGGCCGCCATATGGCGGTTGGCGCTGTTGAAAGCCAGTTCTGGAGAACACTGTGCGAACACATGGGGCTGGAAAAATACACAGATAAGCAATACGATGATGGTAAAAAAGAAGAAATCATCGTCGCCTTCAGAAAGGCCTTTCGCCAGAAAACGATGGCCGCATGGGAAGCAGAATTCAGCCGTATGGATGTCTGCGTCAGTGGTATCAACACCCTGGATGAAGTGTTGGAGGCGCCTCTGTTCAAGGAACGCGAAATGGTCGTGGAACTCACCGGGGCCGCGGGCAAACCGGAGAAGACCCTGGGTGTCCCGGTCAAACTCAGCGAAACCCCGGGCGCGGTCCGTAACGCCTCCATCAGCTTCGGAGCCCATACCGAAACGATCCTCGAGGAGTTAGGTTACAACGCCGAGCAAATCCAAAAGTTTGCCGAGGCCGATGTGATTTAAGGAATATCTGTCAACATGCGGTCTGCTCTTTTTGGGTGCTGTTTATTACGCTACACTATTTTTCTATCTTAATTGATTTTATGGAGTCATCTAATATGGGGCCCAATTTATCAGAGTCTGCCGATAGATTCATTGTTCTTACCACAAACATGTAATCCCCCCTTGGGATAACATAAAACGATGAATCCACATCATGCGTTTTTCCTTTGTTACCCGCAATTGTGTAATTTACCCGCAGATGGGATGCATTAAAGCCGGATATGGTAGTTGATCTAACGGGTTCTTTAAGATCATAATCTTGCACGGCCAATCTAATGATTGCTGTAGCGAGGCGTAGAATTTCAGTTGGTGATGATTGCCTGAACTCTCCCAATTTCCGGTAAACAACTTTAATAGTCGCATTCAGTCCTTCATAGGGTTCGTGATGTTGGGCAATTATTACAAGAGTTTGAAATTGTTCACTATTGACTTTTTCTTGTATATCTTTTTCCATTAACTGAACAGTATTGCGATTCTCCAATACCTCGCCTTGATTAAGAACAACCCATCCACTTGGTATTTCTATGGAGAAACCTTTGTAAGAATCACGTAAGAGCTCTTCGGTTGTTGCGCAAGACATAACTGAAAGAATGATTAACGCAACGCTCCCATATTTAAGAAATGTGCTTGTTTTCATGGAGGGTCCCTCTTCTAAATTTTATTTGCGTTGTTATTTAGTAAAAGCCATCACCACCGCCTCTACGGCCCGCTCTAAAATTGACCGCGGGCAGGCGATGTTGAACCGTTCAAACCCGGCGCCGTTCTCTCCAAACCAGGCGCCATGGTCCAGGGCCAGTCCCGCATTTTTTTCTATCTTTTGAATAATCTGTTCAGGGGTAAGCCCCAGGGGCCTGAAATCCACCCAGGGCAGATAGGTACCTTCAAGGTTGAAAACCCTGACGTCGGGCAAGTTCGCTTCCAGACTGTCTTTCAGATAGATATAGTTCTGGTGCAGATAGAGAAGCAGATCATCCAGCCAGGGTTCGGCTCCCTGGTAGGCGGCCTGGGTGGCAACAGCCCCGAACAGGGTGCCGCCGCCCCGGGGCCCCACACCCAGTGTTTCCATGTAGATTGAAAAGTCACTCCGCAGCCGGGCATTGGGAATGATGATATTCGACTGCTGCAGGCCGGCCAGATTGAATGTCTTGCTGGCGGCATTGGCGGCAATGGAATGCCGGGCGAATGCCGGGGATATGTTTTGGAAACAGATATGTTTGAATCCCGGCATGATCAGGTCACAATGAATTTCATCGGCAAAGACCAGCACCTGACCTTCCATACAGATGTTTCCGAATTGTTCAAGCTCCGCGCCTGTCCAGACGCGCCCGACCGGATTGTGGGGGCTGCAAAGAACGGCAACCTTGACCCGGGGATCCCTGACTTTTTCAGCCAGATCCTCGAAATCCATTTCATAACGGCCGTCTATAATTTTCAGGGGATTTTCCAAAATGGTGCGCCCATTGGCGGTGATCGCCCGGGCAAACGGATAGTAAACCGGTGTCTGGATCAGGATCTTGTCTCCCGGTTTGGAAAACCGCTGGATAAGGTAATGGGTGGCCGGGACAATACCCGGCGTTGTCAGGATCCACTCGCTTTTGATGTCCCACTGGTGCCGCCGGCGGTACCAGGATATCACGGCCGGATTATAATCCGGGTCCTGCATGGTATACCCGTATACCTGGTGGGCCAGGCGCTTTTCCATGGCCTGGCGCACCACGGACGGGCATCTGAAATCCATATCGGCCACCCAGAGGGGTAATAAATCTTCTTTTCCGCGGCCGAAAGTTGCCCGCAATATGTCCGGCTCCCATTTCATGGATCCGGTGTTGCCCCGGTCAATGACTTCATCAAAATTCCAGTCTTTTGTCACTCTCATTTTATCCCTTTCGTCACCCCGAACGTAGCGAAGAGTCATCCGCAAGTCAAAGGTCGTTTTCTACCATATAGGACATTTCGTCGATTTACCCATTGGAATAGCAGTTAATAAAGAATCCTGGCCCAGAGAAATAGGCTTTGGAGTGCCCTGTCGCAGATCCCGGCACTCCACGGGGCAAGGGGATATTTTACGATTGAACGGGTTAAATCCGAAATTCGGAATGTTCTCAAGGCGAACGCCGCAATATCTAAATCCGACACGAAGTGAAGCTAGGCGCTCGACAAATCTTAAATTCGAATTCTCAAATTCTTCAAACGATCAAGAAAACATTCATTTCATAACAATGATTTTGTTTTGATCATTAGAATTTTGGTCATTCGAGTTTGTTTCGTATTTGCGGCG
>CAZYGG010000051.1:0-27690 GCA_964647585.1 uncultured Desulfobacterales bacterium | reverse complement strand
ATAACCCCAATTGGATTGCAAGTGGAAAAATGACTTTTTCAACAGCCTGTTAGAGGCTCCGCGTTAACACGGTAATAGACGATTCCATTCATAACCATAAGGAAATGTGGAACAAATGGCTCTAAATAATTCAGATCGGACCAAAGCGCTGATCCTGGTCAGCGATGTGGATGCCACCCTGAAGGAAACTCGGAAGATAGCTTCCCGCTTTATAGGAGATGCTGAAGTTGATCTGTTTGACCAGGTTTTTCAGGACATCAAACTGCTTTTCCGGGGCGAGTATCCCGGCTACCGCTCCTCCAATACCAAATACCATGATTTTGAGCACACCCTTTCGGTTGTTCTGGCCACCGCCCGGTTAATCCACGGCAGCTCCGTAGACGGGTTGACCTTTGCAGCGCGGGATATTCTGCTGACCCTCCTTGCCGCCCTTTTACACGATGTGGGTCTCATCCAGGAAAAAGATGACCAGGAGGGATCAGGGGCCAAATATACGGTCGGGCACGAGGAACGCAGCATCGCGTTTTTGAATGAATACCTCACGGGTAAGGGGTTTGCCAACCATGAGTTGGAGACCTGTGCGCGGTTTATTCGCTGTACCATTTTGAGCCTGCCGCCGGGAGAGGTTCCCTTTGCATCAACGGAACATCAAAAACTGGGTTATATCGTCGGAACAGCCGATCTGCTGGCCCAGATGGCCGACCGGCTTTACCTGGAAAAACTTCTATTGCTGTACAAGGAGTTTGAAGAGGCCCGCCTGCCGGGATTTGACTCCGAGCTGGAGCTGCTGCAAAAAACGAAAGACTTTTTTGAAGTGGTTGCCCAGAAAAGATTGCAGGAAGATCTCGGCGGGGTTTGCCGTCACATGCGCACCCATTTCAAGAGCTGGATGGATATTGATCAGAATCTTTACAACGAGTCCATCAGAAATCATATCAATTATCTGCAATCGCTTACCAAAATATGCGGTGATTCCCTGGACTGCTATCTTTCGAACCTCAGGCGGGGCGGGATTGTGAAAGAGAACCAGGGGGCCGTTTCGCCAGACACGAAAAAGTAAAGCATCCTGGCCCAGAGGACTATGCTTTGGATTGCCCCTTGAAAGGGGATATTCTACGATTGAACGGGTTAAATCCGAAATTCGAATATCTAAATCCGAAACAAATCTTAAATTCGAATTCTCAAATTCTTCAAACGATCAAGAAAGTATTCATTTCATAACAATGGTTTTGTTTTGAACATTAGAATTTTGGTCATTAGAGTTTGTTTCGGATTTCTTATTTCGTGCTTCTACTTTTGCATCAATTTCTTTCGGCAGAGCCATAGTTTTCTGACCTGTCCTTGAGGGCCAGATTTTAACGGCTGAATCAAAATAACCGGTTCCGGCAACCCGATCAAGCCCCGACGGCCGGACGCTTGCAATAAAGCGGTCTTTCATTGCGCGCCACCCGGCGAATATTTTCAGCCACCACCTTGACAATACCCCGCATGGAAAGATCGGTTACGCCGCCGATATGGGGGGTTGCCATGACGTTGCATGCGAAAATCGGGTCGGCCGGATCAGGGGGTTCATCCCAGAAAACATCCAGACCGGCACCCGCAATCTGACCGGTTTTCAGGGCCGTTTCCAGGGCCTGTTTGACCACCAGCCCACCCCTGGAAAGATTGATTAAAAAGGCCCCCGGTTTCATGGCTGCCAAAGCGGTATCGTCAATCAGATTCTGGCTGTCGGCCGTCACCGGCAGGGCCAGGACGACAAAGTCGGAGCGGGCCAGCAGTTCGGGCAGGTCAGGGGGGCGCCCGATCCATTCCAGATCGAGTGCCTGCCGGGCCTGTCGGAGATGCTGCCGCTTGATACCGATGAGCCGGGTTCCGAAAGGTGCCAGGCGGGCCGCCAGGGCCCGTCCGATGCCGCCCAGGCCGACGATTCCCACGGTTTTCCCTTTCAGGGAGAGGCCCTGGGGTTCGCCCATCTTTCCGACGGCCAGGCTCTGCGCCATCTGTCGGTGATGCCTGGCAAGTCCAATCATGAAATAGACCCCGATCTCGGCCACCGCATCAGCATTGCCGGAAATATCCGTGGGTACGTTGGCAACCCAGATGTCTTTTTTGGCCGCCGCCTCCATATCTACCCCCTCCAGGCCTGCCCCGCACTGCTGGATCAACGTCAGGCGGTGACTGTCTGCCAGCATTTTTGCGGTCACCGGGCACATGGTGGGGATCAACACGTCGGTGTCAGCCAGGCTCGCGACATGAAAGCCGCCGGTGGCCTCAAACTCGTGGTCGGGCAGTTCGGTACGCAGCATGTCTAAGATGCCGCCCCATGCGTTTTCGGGTGCCGCAAAAAGTATCTTCATCGGTTCGTTCCTCTTGGGTAAATGTTACCCTTTATTTTATAAGAAAATCGCCGTCCGCGTCCTGGTCGTGGTTATGCGGGCAGGCATGGGCATTGTACGATTTATCATTGATAATAAAAGGATTATATGCTGAAGTAAATAACCAATGCGTTTCCGGCAGGTCAACCGATTTATGATTGCTGCTTTTCGAGGAGTGTTGAATGAAAAAACGATTAATACGGATATGTCTGTTGGGCGCCATCCTGATTGTGGCCGGCTGCGGCACCGGTACCTGGCACCCGTCCAAGGATCGCTCGGAATGGAGTAAGGATCACGCGGAGTGTGAACAGATCATCCGCGACGGGGTTCGTGATAATCCCCAAGCCTACGATACCATGGATGAGATGAAATTAATTAAAAGCTGCATGGAGAAAAAGGGGTGGCGGAATAAATGACACGCAAGCTTTTTACTGTATCAGTCATTTTTAGTATCCTGATTTTTCCGGCCTGCAACCAAAAGAGAATCTGGGTGAGCACACCGGCTCATCAGACCCTCAACAGCCAGTCCTATGAACTCGGTCTGGAACCGCTGCAGAAGGACGCGGATTTTTTTAACTGGTTCCGCCTGACCGTGGTGAATAAAACCGGAAAGGATATGGAGATTGACTGGAATCGGACCCGATACATCCATAACGGGAAAGACGCGGGTCTTTTCGTATTCGCAGGGGTTGTTCCTGAATCTGTTAAAAATGCGACCATTCCCGGGGCGGTTATCACGGCCGGCAGCACGTTTACCCGGGACATCGCCCCGCATAAGCTGATTGCCTTTACGCCCCTACGGGAGCAATCTATTGATACCGAGCAGAACAACCTTATCGCCGGGCTGATTCCCGCGGGTGAAAACGGGATTTTTCTGGTGATCCTTCAGGACGGTAAAAGTGCCCGGTCCCGGGTCGTAGTGAATATCGAGAGCCGGGAGGCGCAGTAGACGCTTTAGTCACTTCACACTCAATGTCTTTGATAAGCCCCTTCCCCCGTGGAATGCCGGGATCTACGACGGGGCGACCCAAAGCCTGGCCCTTTGGGCCAGGATCCTTTACTTTTTCCTAACACCTAACACGCGAAACCGATGAATTCGGCTTTTTATGAATTCATCAATTTATATCAAAATTTTCAGGTGCTTGTGGTATCAGTATGTTAAAGGTGGTGCCCTGGTCCCGGGCAGAATCCACGCTGATGGTACCGCCATGTTTCTGGATGGCTTTTTTAGTGATGAATAATCCAATGCCGGTACCCTGGCGTCCCTTGGATGAATAAAAAAGATCAAAAAGGTGGGAGATGCGCTCTTGTTTTATGCCGCTGCCGTTGTCGGAAATGGTAAACTGGATTGCGTTTTCAACTTTCTTGACCGCTATTCTTATTTCCGGGACGGTGATTTCAATGTTTGCAATGCAGGCCTCAATGGCATTGTCGAGGATATTCATCAAGGCCGCCCGCATCAGACTTGGGTCAATCTCAAAAGAACCCAGGTTTTTGCCAAGGTCGCAGACCAGAGAGATACTGGCCCCCCGGGCTTTGTGCTCGATGTTGGCGGCCAGGTCGGTAGCAAACTCGGCCACAGCCACCTTCTGGTATTCCAGGTCGCGGTCCTTCGCGTAATATAAAATATCATAAACCAATTTTCGAATGCGTTCCGCCATAAGCCGGGTCAGGTCCAGGCCTTCCTCAATGCGCCCGGGTTTGTTACGGTAAAAGCCGGTGTCCATGAGGTAAAGGCCCGCGTCGAGGCCGGTCAGGCTGCCTTTCAGGTCATGGGAGACTGTGCCCAGCATGAGACCGAGCGCAGCCAGGTTGTGCTGCAGGCGACGCAATTCGGTAACGTCGGCAAAAATGACCAGGACTTGGATAAGTTTGCCGGCGCCGGTGGTAATGGGGGATGTCCAGGCCATCATATTCTGCTTGGTGCCGCTGGCATCGGTCATGACCATTTCACCCTGGTGGGGCTGCCCGGTTCTTATCGTACGGGTGACCGGGTCCCGGTACGCCGGGAAACTGGCCGGGCGCAGAACATTGAAAAAGTTGTTTCCGATCTGTTCACCGAAATTGCGGATGAATTTCCGGTTGGCGGCGGTGATCGTAAAGTGTCGGTCGATGACTACCAGCTGGCTGGGGACGGCGTCGAACAGTTGTTCGTAGCGCTGCTGGGTGGTTTTAATCTCAGTTGCCAGCTTTTCGATCTCCTTTGTGCCGGCAAACACCTCCAGGACCAGGGCGATGCGGCCATCGTCATCGTAAACAGGTGCGGTGTGCACGGTTACCGGCACCCGGGCACCACTCTTATACCGCACCAGGGCCCGCGTGGACATGACATCCACCGCCTTCAGGGCCCGCCCCACCGGGCAGGCGTTGCGGGTGGCTCGTTTGCCGCTGTAGATACCCCAGCTGTTTTTGTATATCCGATTGCCCAGGTATTTGTTGTAAGTTTTGTTGGCGGCGAGTACCTGGCACTCACTGCTGTGAATCGAGACGAAGTAGGGCAACTCGTTGAAATATTTGACGCCGCCCTGTACATCCGTGGCCACCATGGAAATAAAAGATGACAACTTGTCGACGACCTGGCGGATGCCCAGAAACCTTTCCGTCTCGACCCGCTGATCCTCTCCCGGCCGGCGGGCCAGGGAAGACGCGTAAGCCACCCGGCGCATCACGGTTTCAAATTCATCCGGGTCGACGGGCCGGTTGATAAATTCGTAAACCTTGCCTTCCAGGCGTGCTTTTACGGCCTTTATCTTTTCCGGGAGGCAAACGGCCACAAGTCCCAGGGGAAAGATTTTGCAGCTCAGGTCTTCAAGCGTGTGGATTGCCCGCTCATCTTCTACTGCTACGATAACCGCGTCGGGATGATTCGTCTGCATGGCGGCCGGCAGTTCAATGTGACCGGATAGATGAACCACTTCCCAGTCCATGGCATGCAGCAATATCCGCAGCGGGCCGCTCAGGGCGCTGTCGGCGGATATCAGAACCGCCGTATGTTTTCCGGTTTTTTTCATTTTTCAGAGACCATCTGTTTATATTCCACCGTCAAAAGGCCATCAGCGCCTTGCAGCAGGGAGGTGAGTTGGGAAAAGGCCAGTTCAGTTTCCTGGCGGGTGACTACCGGGAAACCATAAACACGATTGGTATGTTTCAGGGAACCATGGGTCGCCTCTCTCTCGGCAACGAAGTGCAGGTGCGCGTCGAGGCGGCTTCTAATCCGGGCATTGGCGGCTGCCCTGATTGTGTCCGTCCGCGCGAGCAGGGGTGCGATCAGCTGGGTATCCCTTTCCACCATGATTGAGTTACGCTCGGCTGCCATGGCGGCATACATCGTCGTCCCGGTTCCTGCGAAGGGATCCAGCACCGTGTCGCCTTTTACCGAAAACATGTTGATCAGCCGAAACGGCAGTTCGAACGGAAAGGCGGCACTCCGCTCACGGGTGAGTGGGGCATCCAGCACCTGTGACACGCCTTTGAGGTCGATCCAGACATCCGAAAACCACACGTTGCGTTCTTCCCAGAAAAAAGCGCTCGCACGCCTTGCCCGTTGCTGTGTTGCGGTGGTGAATGTTCGGCGGGCACCCTTTCTGAGTATCAGAATATACTCATGTTCGAGGGTGGCATACGCACCGGGGGGCAGCATCCCGGACCCCATGAACTTGTTCGGGGCGTTGGTCTGTTTGCGCCACAGGATCGCCGGCAGGGGTGTAAAGCCGACTCGTAGAAGTCCCTCAAGGGCCCGGGCGTGATTGGGATAAAGGGCGAACTGACCGTCAACGGTCCGCACCGCGTCACCGATATTGATACAGGCGATACCGCCCGGTTTTAAAACACTGAAAATCCGGGCCCAGACCAGGTCCAGTTCCCGGTGCATCAGTTCAAACACCCGGCGCGGATCAGGTTCGTTCAGCGCCGTGGTAATGGCGGGGTTCTGGTCGCAGAAGACTTCATCCCACATGCTGATCATAGGATAGGGCGGCGAGGTGACCACCAGCTCAATGCTTTCCGAATCAACGACCGCAAGTTCTCTGGAATCGCAAAAATGGTGGCGGTGGAACGTGGCCATCTAAAGGTCCGGATGATTGAACAGCTTTTCGGGGTCCAGCTCGTTCACCATGTCTGAGAAGATCTCTCCCAGAAGTTTCTCGGCGTCACTGGTACCAACAATTTTAAGCCGCTCGGCACCGCCGGATACGGTCTGGCTGGTGAGAACCCGGCCCGCCTTGCGGGTGACCGCTTTATAGGCCAGGGTGGCCTTCCAGTTTTTGCCGTCCCGGTCCAGGATAAACTCCTGGATCTGGATTTCTATGGACGGCTGCTCTGCATTCGCCTGGTCCAAAACCGTAACGCCTTCCGACTCCAGGCGTTGTTTGAGGGCTTCTTTGAAAAGGGCCGTCAGGTCGAACGCACCGATGAGCAGCGGTTCTTTCCCTTCAGGGGCAACATAGAGCGAAAAGAGGCCCGTAAAGTGTTCAAGCTCTTTTTTGGAATTTGGACCGGCAATTGTCTCCGTCGGACGCTGATCAACCACCTGGAGGGCTACGGCCTTCTGACCGATGTTCTGTTGTGGCTCGGGAAGCTGATAGGTCACCTCTATATAGGAGGTTGAAGCACACCCTGCGGATAGGGGCAGGGTGATCAGCGCAAGTAGGACCAGCCTGTAAAAAGTGTTGTTGGGTAACATTATCAATTTCTCCGGGCATTGGTTTTTTTCATCAGCCATGCGGTGTTCAGAATCGTCGGCTATGCCTGCACACTAACGTCTTGAACGGTGTCAAGTCAAGGGGTAGACGTGATTTGCCCTTGCAAAAAACAGGGCTGTAAGGTAAATTGCTAGCTTATTGTCAAATTTGGCGCTCAGGGAACGCGGAACCCTGAGCCAGACCGGTTCCAGTGCATCCCGGGAAATCCGGAATCAGGACGGACGCCGATCGAAAGACGCCAGTTGAAGGGGCGGTAAAGGTATCGCCCATGAGAAAATCTGCCAACCAAAAAAGGAGGGTTACAGATGAAGCTTTTTAAACTTGGGATGGTTGCAGTTATTGTTGCTGTTTTCGTCGTATCGGGGATTGCGACGGCAGGCACACTCGAAGATGTAAAAGCCAAGGGTTTTATTCAGGCCGGCGTAAACGGTGACCTGTATGGGTTTGGGAAACCGGATGAAAAGGGTGTCTGGAGAGGTCTGGATGTAGATACTGCCAGAGCAGTTGCCATTGCGGTATTCGGCACTTATAAAGGTAAGGTGAAATACACGCCGCTCACAGCCAAAACCCGTTTTACGGCGCTGCAATCCGGTGAGATCGATGTGTTGACCCGGAACTGCACGCAGACACTGAGCCGTGATACCGCCCTGGGGCTGGATTTCGTACAGGTGAACTACTATGACGGACAGGGCTTTTTGATTCCGAAGAAACTGGGCGTCAAGAGCGCCAAGGAGTTGGACGGTGCGGCGGTTTGCGTTCTGCCGGGGACCACCACCGAGCTCAATGTGGCCGACTATTTCCGGGCCAACGGCATGAAAATGAACCCGGTTGTTATCGAGAACACGGCTGAACTGGCCAAGGCCTTCTTCGCCGGCCGGTGCGATGTCCTGACCTCCGATGCCTCCCAGCTGGCCGGTACCCGGGCAGTGGCTCCCAATCCCAAAGACTACATCATCCTGCCGGAAATCATTTCCAAGGAACCCCTGGCCCCGGCCGTCCGGCATGGCGATAACAAGTGGAAGGATATTGTCAATTATGCGGTCCTGGCTTTGATTAATGCTGAAGAGCTGGGGATCACCTCCAAGAACGTCGATAAAATGCTGAAAAGCAAAGACCCCAAAGTCAAACGTTTTCTCGGTGTAACCCCAGGGAACGGCAAGGCCTTGGGCATCGATGAAAAATTTGCCTACAACATCATCAAACAGGTTGGTAACTACGGCGAGATTTTCGAGCGCAATGTAGGCGTCAACACCTCCCTGGGCATCGAACGTGGTTTAAACGCCCTGTGGACAAACGGCGGTTTGCTGTATTCACCTCCGTTTAAGTAATCCGTTTTCAAAAAGTAGCAGACTGCGCGCGTCGATAGATACTATCGGCGCGCGCCCGTTTTTCCACTGCCTTTACCGGGCAGGTAATCCAGGCGTTTAAGATGAGTAATCCCAAGCCGGAAAAAATCCCATTTCTGAGAGACCCCGATAAACGGGCGATTCTCTACCAGATCGGCGTTACCGCAATGGTCGCGCTTCTGGGATACTATCTCATTTCGAACACCCTGGCGAACCTTGAAAGACAAGCCATTGCCACCGGTTTCGGATTTGTTGAGAAGGAGTCGGCATTCGAGATTGGTGAATCGCTGATTTCCTATTCCGCGGCCGACACCTATGGGAAAGCCCTGCTGGTCGGCGCACTTAATACCCTGCTGGTATCTTTTATCGGCATCATTCTAACTGTCGTCCTGGGGACGTTTGTCGGTATTGCCCGCCTGTCCACCAACTGGCTGGTATCCAAACTGGCAGCCGCCTATATTGAGCTTTTTCAGGATATACCGGTGCTGTTGCAGTTGTTTTTCTGGTACGCATTCTTTTACGAAATGCTGCCATCCCCCCGAGAGGCCCTGAATCCATTTACAGGGCTGTTTTTCTGTAACCGGGGCCTGATTTTTGCGGTGCCCGAGTACCATCCGGCCTTTAAATACATGGGGTTTGCCTTCCTGGTCGGATGTGTTCTGATTTTTTTCATACGTCGCTGGGCCCGCAAGCGGCAGGCGCAGACCGGCCAGTCATTTCCAGTATTCAGTACCGGGATCGGCCTGCTGATCGGTTTGTCGCTGGTCACCTGGCTGCTGGCCGGCATGCCCACGGCCATGAGTATACCGGCCCTGAAAGGTTTCAATTTCAAGGGGGGGCTCAGCGTCAGTCCCGAATTCAGCGCCCTGCTGCTGGGGTTGGTATTGTACACGGCGGCGTTTGTGGCTGAAGTTGTCCGGGCCGGTATCCAGTCGGTGAGCCACGGCCAGAGCGAGGCTGCCATGGCCATCGGTTTGAAGCAGGGACAGGTCTTGAACCTGGTCATCCTGCCCCAGGCCCTGCGGGTCATCATACCGCCGCTGACCAGCCAGATGCTCAACCTGACCAAGAACAGCAGCCTGGCGGTGGCCATCGGCTATCCGGATTTTGTTTCGGTGGCCGGTACAACGATCAACCAGACCGGCCAGGCCATGGAGGGCGTCGCGCTCATCATGGCGGTTTATCTCTGCTTCAGCCTGGCGACATCAGCATTTATGAACTGGTACAATAGGAAGATGAAACTTGTGGAAAGATAAAATCGCTGTTGCGATTCCCACAACTTAAAGACCGTAATGCAAAGATATGAGTGAAACGACCCAAATAGAAGAAAAGGCTGGGGCGGAAGAGATTAAACCCCCGGTTATCGAAGTGGGAGTGATCGGATGGGTGCGGTCCAACCTGTTCGATGGGTGGTTTAATTCCATTTTGACCCTCTTGACGCTTTTTCTCCTGTGGAAAACGATTCCGCCGTTCGTCCAGTGGGCTTTCATAGACAGTGTCTGGTTCTCCGCCAGTGAACAGTGCCGCCAAACGGACGGGGCCTGCTGGTCAGTTATTCCCAACAATATTCGCTTTATTACGTTCGGATTTTTCCCCCACGAGCAGCAGTGGCGCCCCCTGGTGGCCATGATTTTGCTCGTAAGCCTGCTTTTCTACAGCCAGGACCGAACCCGCTGGAACAAATTTCTGGCCTGGGCCTGGATTGTCGGTCTGTTCATCATGGGCCTGCTCATGAAAGGCGGCCTGTTTGGACTGGAGTTGGTGGAGAATTCTCAATGGGGCGGCCTGCCGCTGACGCTCCTGCTATCCGTCTTCGGACTGACGGCGGCCTATCCGCTGGGTGTCGTGCTGGCGCTGGGGCGCCAGTCAAAGCTGCCGATGGTCAAGACGCTTTGCGTGATCTATATTGAAATGATCCGGGGGGTGCCGCTGATCAGCCTCCTGTTTATGTCCTCGGTGGTCTTTCCGCTCTTTCTGCCGGAGGGGATTACGGTCGACAAAATCCTCCGGGCCCAGGTTGCCATTATCCTTTTTACGGCCGCCTATGTTGCCGAAGTGGTGCGCGGCGGGCTGCAGGGCATGAGCAGTGGACAGTATGAAGCTGCCGAGGCCCTGGGGTTGAACTACTACCAGACCATGCGCCTGGTCATCCTGCCCCAGGCCCTGAAGATTGTGATTCCGCCCACGGTCAGTGTGCTCATTTCAGCCTTCAAGGATACATCACTGGTGGTCATTATAGCCCTGTACGATATTTTGAAGACCACCCAATCGGTATTGTCCGATCCCAAATGGATGGGATACTCGGCCGAGGCCTATATTTTTCTGGCCCTCATTTATTTCGTCTGCTGCTTTTTCATGTCCAACTACAGCCGACGATTAGAGCGGGAACTGGATAGAAGTTTGTAGTTAAAGCAAGGGGTCGAGGGGCCAGGGGGTCAAGAGATAAGGGCAAAAAGACCAAAAACGTAAAACACCTCATAAAGAGAGCAGGTCATGAATCAGGAAAATCTGGAAAACAGTCAGCCGGCCACCAGCGATGACCCCATAATCGAAATCAGGGACATGCATAAATGGTTCGGCGATTTCCATGTGCTGCAGGAAATAAATCTGAAAGTAGCCCGGGGCGAGCGTATCGTTATCTGCGGGCCGTCCGGTTCCGGAAAATCCACCCTGATCAGGTGCATCAATAGGCTGGAAGAGCACCAACGCGGCCAGATCATCGTGGATGGCATCGAACTGACCAACGATATTAAGAACATTGAAAAGATCCGGGCGGAAGTCGGGATGGTGTTTCAGCACTTTAACCTGTTCCCGCATCTCACCATCGTCGAGAATCTGACCCTGGGACCGATCTGGGTCCGGAAAACACCCAAAAAAGAGGCTGAAGAGACGGCCATGTACTATCTTGAGAAAGTACATATTGCCGAGCAGGCCAAAAAATATCCCGGCCAGCTTTCCGGCGGCCAGCAGCAACGGGTGGCCATTGCCAGAAGCCTGTGCATGAAACCGAATGTGATGCTCTTTGATGAACCCACCTCGGCCCTTGACCCGGAGATGGTCAAAGAGGTTCTCGACGTCATGATCAGTCTCGCTCAGGAAGGGATGACCATGCTGGTGGTCACCCATGAAATGGGGTTTGCCAAAAGCGTTGCCCACCGGGTGCTGTTCATGGATTACGGGAAGATTGTTGAAAGCAACACGCCGGATGAATTTTTCGACAATCCCCAGCACGAAAGAACGAAACTGTTTCTGAGCCAGATTCTCAATTAGAAGCCATCTGCCAGTTAGGCTTCTGCCGCATATATTGAAAGGCAGATGGCCCGGCCTCCCTACAGAAAGCCTATCAAAACCGACATAATTGCGTTGATTGGAAACACAATTAAGTTTACTATACGCATGCGTCTATCTTTATAGCAATTTCTAAAAATATGTTCCGATTGGTCTATTATGTCATTCCGAGGAGTGAAATCAGGCTTCGCTGGAAGCTACGCCCGACAGGCGACGAAGAATCCCTTACAATAAAAGATAACCTTGGCATGCGGGGGACTCTTCGCTGCGCTCAGAGTGACAAGATAACGGAACGTATTTATGAAAATCAGTATAGAGCCCTTGTAACGGATATAATAAATGAAACCGATTATAGCCATCGTCGGCCGGCCCAATGTCGGCAAATCCACACTATTTAACCGCATTACCCGGACCCGTGAGGCGCTGGTGGATGACGCCCCGGGGGTCACCCGGGACCGGCATTACCGGGATACCAGCTGGGACGATATTGAATTCACACTGGTCGATACCGGCGGGTTCGTGGAAGCCGATGAGGACGAATTTGCCCTCAAAATCAGGAAGCAGGTTCTCCAGGCGATCGAAGACGCGGATGCGGTCATTTTTGTCCTGGACGGTAAGGGGGGCGTCTCACCCTATGATCGTGAAATGGCCCAGATTCTCAGAACCGTGGAAAAGCCGGTATTTTATACGGTTAATAAAATAGATGGCCTGGAACAGGAAGAGAACCTGTTTGAATTCTATTCCCTGGGCGTGGAGACACTGTTTCCGATTTCAGCAGAGCATAAATACGGGGTGCCCGATTTTCTGGATGCCCTGGTGGCCACCTTTCCCGGCCAGGCGTCACCGGAAGCAGCCGCGATGATTAAAGTCGCCGTGGCCGGTAGACCCAACGCCGGCAAATCGTCATTGATTAACCGGCTTCTCGGGGAGGACCGGCTGGTGGTCAGCAATGTACCCGGCACCACGCGGGATGCCATTGACAGTGTGTGCCGGGTTGACGGCAAACAATACCTTCTCATAGATACCGCCGGTATCCGCCGTAAGGGCAAGGTGTCGAAGAAGATAGAAAAATTTTCAATAATCAAGGCCCTCAGAAGCCTGGACCGGTGCGATGTGGCCCTGATTGTCATCGATGCCGACGAGGGGATTACCGACCAGGATATCAGCGTGGCCGGCTATGCTCACGAACGGGGCTGCGGGTGCGTTTTTTTATTGAATAAATGGGACCTGGTAGAAAAAGACAATACCACGGTCAAACGTTATTATGAACGCCTGCGCCTGGAGGCCAAGTTTCTCAAATTTGCCCCGGCCGTCACCATTTCCGCCCTTACCGGGCAGCGGGTCAGCCGTATATTCAAACTGGTTGAAGATGTGTATACCCAATATGCCACCCGTATCAGCACCGGCCCTTTGAACAAGATCCTGGAACGGGCCGTGGCGAAGAACGAGCCGCCGCTGCACAAAGGCAAAAGACTTAAATTCTATTTTGCCACCCAGGTATCGGTCAAGCCGCCGACCTTTGTACTGTTTGTTAACTTTCCCGGGGCGGTGCACTTTTCGTACCGGCGGTATCTGATGAACCAGATAAGAGACGGCGCCGGGCTCGACATAACACCGGTACGGCTGATGTTCCGGCAGCGCACGGGTGCCATTGACT
Organism: uncultured Desulfobacterales bacterium; assembly: GCA_964647585.1. GTDB lineage: Bacteria > Desulfobacterota > Desulfobacteria > Desulfobacterales > CAJINA01 > CAJINA01. The sequence continues at coordinate 14,324 of CAZYGG010000051.1, read as the reverse complement.
TCGGAAGTCGCAAAAAGAAAGAGGGACGGCACTCGAAGCGGGGGAAAAAAGGAAGATGAGGTTGATCTAAAATTGGTGAAAACGGGAAAATAGTAAGTGGGAAAAAAGAAACATCGAACATCCAACACTGAACATCGAACAGAGGTGCGCCTGCGGCGGCCATTTGGACGAGAATCAATTGATTGCAGATTCTTGGGGTGACAACAGTATAAATCAGCGAAGCGAAGCTTCAGCCTTTTTCGATGTTGAAAGTTCGATGTTGGATGTTCGAAGTTCAATATCGCTTTAATATAGAGGAACATGGACCTTTTTGAATACAGTTCCCGGAAAGCAACTGCACCGGCCAGGCCGCTGGCTGAAAGAATGCGGCCGCAGACGCTCGATGAAGTGGTCGGGCAGGAACGGATTACCGGGGCGGGGGCCCTGATTCGCGGTGCGATCGAAGAAGATCGGATTTTTTCCATGATTCTCTGGGGGCCGCCGGGATGTGGCAAAACCACGCTTGCCCGAATAGTGGCGGCGGAAACCGATTCTTTCTTCGTAGAGTTCTCGGCGGTTCTTTCCGGCGTCAAGGACATCCGGGCAGTTATCAGCGAGGCCCAGAACCAGTTGAACCTGCACCACCGGCGGACCATATTGTTCGTGGATGAGATCCACCGGTTTAACAAAGCCCAGCAGGATGCGTTTTTACAGCATGTTGAAAACGGCCTCATTACCCTGATCGGGGCGACCACCGAGAATCCGTCTTTTGAAGTGATACCGGCCCTTTTGTCACGCTGCCGGGTGGTAACTCTGGAAGCCCTGTCGGCGGACGACATGAAAATCGTGATCGATAGGGCCTTGAAGGACCGCGAGAATGGGTTTGGCGGTCTGAAGGTGGCCCTTGAACCCGAGGCCCGGGATCATCTGGCCGCAATCGCTGATGGTGATGTCCGCGTGGGGCTGAATGCCCTGGAGATCGTTGGTACAGTGATCGCAAAAAGGGTGGCGGATCACGCCGGTGAGGACCGTACGGTAACCCTGGCGATGGTGGAAAAGTCCCTCCAGAAAAAGGCCCTGCTTTACGACAAGACCGGGGAACAGCACTATAACCTGATATCGGCCCTGCATAAAAGCCTGCGGGGCAGCGATCCGGATGCGGCCGCCTACTGGCTGACCAGAATGCTGGAAGCCGGGGAAGACCCGCTTTACGTCGCCAGGCGTATGGTGCGGTTTGCTTCCGAAGATATCGGAAATGCCGACCCGTTTGCCCTTACGGTAGCCATGAACGCCATGGAAGCTTTCCGGTTTCTCGGACACCCGGAAGGCGACCTGTCCCTGGTGCAGGCGGCTGTTTACCTGGCCACGGCACCCAAGAGCAACAGCCTCTACCGGGCGCACAAAGCGGCCCAGCAGGTTGTAGCTGAAACAGGTGCCCTGCCGGTCCCTTTGCATATACGCAATGCGCCGACCGGTTTGATGAAGGAACTGGGCTACGGCCGGGACTATAAATATGCGCATGACTATGCCGAGGCGTTCGTTGCCCAGACCTATTTGCCGGATGAACTCAAAGGCCGGCGGCTCTATGAACCGACCGACCGGGGTTTTGAAAAGACGGTTAAACAGCGCCTGGCGAAATGGCGAGAGATTAATAAAGGAGGATCGCCTCCCGGTGAACCGCCGCCAAATAAAAAATAGAAGTTACCCCGGTATGTTTGTTTCAATAGGGTTCAAGGGTCCAAGGGGCCGAGGGGCCCAGTGAAGGGCTAAAACATTGTTAGCGGTATTGTGAAATAGCACTCGAACCCTTGGCCCCTTGAATCCTGGAACCCTTTTCGGTAGTAAGATCGGAAATGTCCCAAAAGCTGACAGAATAAGATTACTTTTGGATATTTCGTTTAAATATATTTCAAACAGGAGGATATCATGCGGTTAGTCACACGTTCTGATTTTGACGGCCTTGTTTGCAGGGTATTGCTTGAAGAACTTGGTATCATCGACGAGATTCTCTACGTGCATCCCAAGGACGTGCAGGATGAAAAAGTGCCGGTGAGTGAAAACGACGTCCTGGCGAATGTCCCCTTTGCGGAGGGCTGCGGCCTGTGGTTTGATCATCATTCCAGTGAAGAGGAACGCATGCGCCTGGGGGGAAGTTTCAAGGGTGCCAGTGAGCCGGAACCCAGCGCGGCCCGGGTAATCGCCAACTATTACAGCAAAGACGATGCCTGTGCGGCCAAACTGGAACGGTTTGATGAACTGCTGATGATTGTCGATATCGCTGATTCGGCCCAATTCACCGAAGCCGATATCCTGGATCCCCGGGGGTGGATGATGCTGGCTTTTATCGCCGATCCAAGAACGGGACTCGGATATCACCGGGGGTTTCGCATATCGAATCTTGAACTGATGGACGCCTTGCCGGAACTGATACGCACCCGGGATATTGAAGAGATTATGCAATTGCCCGATGTCGTGGAGCGGGTTGAATTCTATATGAACCAGACCGAGGTTTATAAAAAGTTTCTCGAGGCAAACATCCAGGTGGAGGGGGATATCATTCTTATCGACTTAAGGGGTGCCGCTGAGATCCCCACCGGAAACCGTTTCATGGAATACGTCCTTTTTCCGGAGCAAAATATATCCGTGCGGGTTGTGGATGGTAAAAACAGAGAGTTTGCCATGATATCCATAGGCCACAGCACCATGAACCGCACGTCTACGGTGGATGTCGGCGCATTGATGCTCAGCTACGGCGGCGGCGGCCATAAAAAAGTCGGCACCTGCCAGGTCCCCTATGACAGTGTTGACGATATCTTGAGCGAAATCATGGAGACGCTCAAAGCAGGTTGAAAGCCTGAGGCCACTTTCCTGAGAATGAGCAAATGTGTATCTGGCTGCCTATATCTATGTGGGAGCGGTATCTTGCCGCGATAGTGCTGCAATTGGAAAGCCCATCGCGGCAAGATGCCGCTCCCACATTTCTCATTCTAGAGCGATTACCAAAATCGGTATAAAACTAATCCACTACCTGGCTTGAGGAGCGATCCGGAAATCGACCTTGCGGGTTTGAGGGGCCAGAGCGCGTTCATTTTTACCGGGATAGGTGCATTCGTAAAATTCAAGTTTCCCGGACCGGTCAATGGTCACGAATGAAGATGAACGGGTACCGTAGATGTCGCTTTCGATGAAAAGCGGTGACAGGCGCCGTTCCCATTCGAGGCCCACGCCGGTATCCGGCAGCTCCCCGTCAGGCGGCAATTTGCGGTCACCCAGGAACGTGAAGATGCCCTCTGCGGAGAGGGTATCCGCCGTGGTGGCCGCTTCAAACAGCTTCAGGCCCCTTTTAATTTTGGGCCAGGGGGTGTCCAGCAGGTGGTTGCTTAAACCATGCAGCCCGGTTGAAATCGGGCGGACAACGCCTTCCCGGTTGGAAAAGAAACAAAAATCTTCGCCGTCATATACCACCAGGTTGAATCCGTTATAATCCCCGGCCGACCCGCTGAGTTTTTCCAGGTAACTCCGGGCCGACAGCCCGCCGGTCAGAAATGCGGTCACCAGGGTTCCCCGGGTAGGGGCCTGCGGTTTTAATGCGCGCGGGTCTCTATAGTTGGTAATCGCGGCCAGGCGGCCGTCAGGACTTACGCCCATCCAGGTGCCGCCGCCTTTCAAATCCCGCCCGGCCGCAACCCGGGGTTCGTTCTCCCAGACTTCCAGCGGGGCGGTTGGCCGGTTATAGAATTCATCCCGATTGGCGGCCATTACCAGCTTGAAAACCGGATGGTTATTGTAAGAAAAAAGAATCAGACACATGGGTACCTGCCATTGACCTGTAGTCGTTTAAATGCTAATTGTCCAGCTACCTGTTTAGAGACTAAAGTAAGACATTTTTCCAGGTTTTTCAACAAGGAGGAGATGTGATGAAAGAGGCTGTAATTGTTGGTGGATCCCGAACCGCGGTCGGCAATTTCGGCGGTTCGTTGAAAACGGTTCCCGTGGTGGACCTCGGGGCGATCGTTATGAAAGATCTCCTGAAAAAGCTGAACCTGAGGCCGACTCCGGCTGCAGATTACGGCACGCTGGCTCCCGGCAAGCTGAAAGACCAGGGCCTTACGGATCTGGAAAAGGGCGGATATGATTATGATGATGCCGCCACCCCGGTGGCGATCGATGAAGTGATCATGGGCAACGTGCTGCAGGCCAACCAGGGCCAGAACCCGGCCCGGCAGGCGATGATTCGCGCCGGGATTGCCAAGGAAACCCCTGCGTTTACCCTGAATAAAGTTTGCGGGTCCGGGCTCAAGTCCATTGCGATTGCCGCGGCATCCATCATGACCGGGCAGGCCGACATTATCCTTGCCGGCGGTCAGGAGAATATGAGCATGGTACCGCTCGCCCTTCCCAAGGCCCGCTGGGGGCACCGGATGGAACTTACCGGGATTGGTGATGTTTACGACCTGATGGTTTTTGACGGCCTCTATGAAATCTTCTATGGCTACCACATGGGCATGACGGCTGAAAATATTGCCGACCTGTATGGTATCGGCCGCCAGGAACAGGATGAACTGGGAGTCCTGAGCCATAACCGGGCCATGGCGGCAATCAAAGATGGAACTTTTGCCAAGGAAATCGCACCTGTGACCATCAAGTCCCGCAAGGGCGAGATCGTGTTCGCTACCGATGAAAGACCCATGGAAACCAGCCTGGAGAAAATGGGCAAGCTGCGACCGGCCTTCAAAAAGGACGGGACCGTGACGGCCGGGAACGCTTCCGGTATCAATGACGGCGCGGCCGCGGTGTTGGTGATGAGCGCTGAAAAGGCGGCCGATCTGGGCCTGGAACCGATTGTGAAAATCAAGGCCTTCGCTTCGGGCGGTGTCGACCCGGCCTACATGGGCCTCGGACCGGTACCGGCTGTCCGCAAGGCCCTGCAGAGCGCCTCCATGACCGTGGCCGATCTGGACATGATCGAACTCAACGAGGCCTTTGCGTCCCAGGCCATCGGCTGTATGCGTGAACTGGGGATTGACACCGATAAACCAAATGAACTGGGCAGCGGTATTTCACTGGGTCACCCCATCGGGGCCACCGGGGCTCGCCAGATGGTTTCGGGTATGTACCAGATGCAAAGAAAAGGCTATAATTCCGGCTTGGTAACCATGTGTATCGGCGGCGGTATGGGCATGGCCATGGTCCTTGAACGGTAGCCGGGAAAAGACCGTTTTTTCCTTTACATAATGAGCGGTTATTGCTAATATTCGCCAGTTTTACCAAGCGGGCCGCGAACCGATTTCCAGGCGGTCGGCAGCCGGTGTAAACCCGGCGGTCAGCGAATGTAATTACTTAACCAGATGAGGTGCAAGATGAGTGTCAGCAGGAGATTGGGGACCCTGGTTTTTTTCGGTGTGCCGGCCATCGTTGGAGGCGGCATTGTATATGCATTAACCCATGGCAATTACACCGCTGTTGCGGTCTATGAGGTTATCCTGTACATTTTTGCCGGCGCGCTTGTCAGCAAGTAATCCACCTGCCCCCGCACCTTGCGCGACCCCTTTTGAATACATACTGTGGCACCGGTTATCCGTATGGCGAAAATCGGTGCCACTTGTTTTTCAAGGCGGTGATTTTGGAACTCCTCCCCATTTTACACATAGTTCGGAGGTAACATGCTAAACGGAACTTCCAGAAATGCGATTATATGGTTTTTTCTGGCCCTGTTCCTGATCTCGATTTACCTGCTGGGACGCCTGTTGATGCCGTTTATTTCCGTTTTGATTCTGGCTGCGGTCGTTTCAGGGATTTTCAGGCCCGTTTATATGTTCCTGGTGCGGAATGCTCGTCCGGGGTTTGCCTCTTTTGCCACATGCGCGCTTATTTTTATCGTGCTGTTTATCCCCATCGTATTTTTCGTGACCACGCTTGCCAGTGAGGCTTACGGTCTTTACCAGATGGGCCGCAATGCCGTTATCAGCAAAGAGGTGAATTCCCTTCTGGCTGGAAGCCAGGTACTCGAGCATGTAAATCAGTTACTGTCCGGTTTTAACTACCAGATAACCGGCGAGGAGTTGAACCGGGCACTGTCCGAAACCGGGAAAGTGGTGGGCCTGTTCCTCTATCAGCAGGCCCAGGCAATTGCTTCCAATATACTTAATTTCCTGGTTTATTTCTTTTTCATGCTGCTTATCATTTTCTACCTGCTCATTGATGGGGACCGCTTGATCACGTTTATCATGGATCTGTCCCCGTTGCCGGATGACCAGGATGAAAAATTGATCCTGAAATTCAAGGATATGGCTGGAGCGGTGCTTATCGGAAATGGCCTCTGCGGGGTTATCCAGGGGATCATCGGCGGCACCGTCTTTTATCTGTTTGATCTGAATTCGCCTTTCCTGTGGGGGGTCATCATGGGATTGCTGGCATTTTTGCCCATACTGGGGATTGGCCTTGTTTTTATCCCCACGGCTCTGGTTCTTTTTTTAAAGGGCGATGTGGGGGCTGGTCTGTTTTTTATCATTTTTTACGTGATCCTGTCCGGGGGGATTGAATATCTTTTCAAACCCAAAGTCGTGGGCACCCGGGTCAAAATGCATACCCTGCTGGTATTTCTTTCCATCATGGGGGGGTTAAAGGTCTTCGGGATACTGGGCATTATCTACGGGCCGCTGATTATCACGGCATTTTTGACCCTGACGGATATCTATCACGTGAATTATCAGAAACAGGTTGAAACCGGTGACGCCGTTGATTGCAATGAGAACCCGGGGGACGATCAGGTGCCGGGGATGTAGAAGCTATCTCAAAAAAGCCTTTTGGCCCAATCTCGGCGTTGGGCGCGAAATTTAAATCCTCGAAATACTGGAGTATTTACCACGCAAGGCATTGGCTTCGCTGGCACCTCCGGTTCAAATGTCGCGCCCGCCTTGACTTTGAACCAAAATCCGTTTTTTGAGATGGCGTCTATAAGAAAATAATCAGAATACTTACGCAGAACCAACGATTGATAGGGTGTAGAATATGATTGAAGCTGTAGAAACTCCAGGTATCAGCATCGAGAAGGAGATGAAGAAATCCTACCTCGATTATGCTATGAGCGTTATCATCGGACGGGCCCTGCCGGACGTGCGTGACGGGTTGAAACCGGTTCACCGGCGGGTTTTGTATGCCATGCGGGAGTTGAAAAACGACTGGAACAAACCGTATAAAAAATCGGCCCGCATCGTGGGGGATGTCATCGGTAAGTACCACCCCCATGGCGACAGCGCGGTTTATGATACCATTGTGAGGATGGCCCAGGACTTTTCTTTGAGATATCCCATGGTGAACGGGCAGGGGAACTTCGGAAGTGTGGATGGTGACCCGCCGGCGGCGATGCGTTACACCGAAATTCGCATGCACAAGCTTGCCCATGAAATGATGGCCGACCTGGAAAAAGAGACCGTTGACTTTGCGCCGAACTACGACGAGTCTCTGCTTGAGCCGGCGGTGCTGCCGGCCAAGATACCCTCTCTGCTGGTCAACGGATCCTCCGGGATTGCCGTGGGTATGGCTACGAATATTCCGCCGCATAACATTTCGGAAACCATCAATGCCCTGAAAGCGCTTATCGATAACCCCGACATCACCTGGCAGGAACTGATGGAACACATCCCCGGTCCGGATTTTCCCACCGCAGGGATCATTTACGGCAAGAACGGGATCCTGGACGCCTACAAAACCGGACGCGGCATTATCAGGGTCAGGGCCCGGGTAAACGTGGAAATCGACAAACGGACCCAGCGTGAAACCGTTGTGGTAACCGAACTGCCCTACCAGGTCAATAAAGCCCGGCTCATAGAAAAGGTGGCCGGCATGATCCGGCACAAACAGATAGAAGGGGTTGGCTTCATACGAGATGAGTCGGATCGTGACGGTATGCGGATTGCCATCGGTATCAAAAAAGACCACATGGCCGAAGTCGTCATCAATCAGTTGTATAAACACACCCAGATGGAGAACAGCTTTGGCATTATTTTCCTCGCGGTTGTTGACAACCGCCCGGAATTGTTATCGCTCAAGCGCATCCTGGAACATTTTATCGGTCATCGCAAGGAGATCGTCCTGCGACGGACACGCTTTGACCTCAACAAGGCCGAAGCCCGGGCCCATATTCTCGAGGGCCTCAAAATTGCCCTGGACAACCTGGACGATGTCGTTGCCCTGATCAGGGAATCAACTTCGCCCGGTGAGGCCAAAAGCCGTTTGATCCAGCGATTTGAATTGACCGATATTCAGGCCCAGGCGATCCTGGATATGCGCCTGCAGCGCTTGACCGGCCTTGAACGCGAAAAAATTATCGCAGAATACCACGATATTTTGAAGGCCATTGCGCGTTTCAAGGAGATCCTGGCCAGCGAGCAGCTGGTTCTGAACATTATCAAGGATGAGTTGAACGAACTGCAGGCGGATTTCGGGGATACGCGTCGGTCGGAGATTGTGGAATCCACCCGGGAGATCACCCTCGAAGACATGATCGTTGAGGAAGATATGGTGGTCACGATTTCCAGCGGCGGGTATATAAAACGCAACCCCATCACCCTCTACCAGAGCCAGCATCGCGGTGGGCGGGGCAAGACGGCCATGGGGACCAAAGAAGAGGATTTCGTCAAGCACCTGTTCGTGGCCTCCACCCACCATACGTTCCTTTTCTTTACCAACCTGGGTAAGGTTTACTGGCGCAAGGTTTATGAACTTCCCAAGGCCGGCCGGATGAGTAAGGGCAAGGCTGTGGTGAATCTGCTGGATCTCGATTCCGAAGAAGAGTTGACCACCGTGCTGGCCGTGGCCGAATTCGTGCCCGGATCATTTATCCTCATGGCAACCCGGAACGGACTGGTCAAGAAGACCGATGTCATGGCCTACAGCCGTCCCAGGGCCGGCGGTATTATCGCCTTGAACCTGGTACCCGGCGATGAATTGATTACTGCCCGGATTACCGATGGAACCTTTAATGTGTTCATCGGGTCGGCCGGCGGAAAGTCAATCCGCTTTCATGAATCGGAGATCAGGGCGTCCGGGCGTGTTTCCCGGGGAGTGCGCGGTATTCGGCTTAATTCCGAGGACCGCATCGTGGGGATGGAAGTGCTCAGCCACGGACAGACACTTTTTGCGGTTACTGAAAACGGTTTCGGAAAAAGAACCCTCATCGACGAATACCCCGTCCAGAAGCGGGGCGGTAAAGGGGTTATTACGATAAAAACCAACGAACGCAACGGGCAGGTTGTTGCCATTCTTCTGGTGGAAGAGGACGATGACCTGATGCTGATGACAGATAACGGGATACTGATCCGTATGCCCATCAAGGGCATCTCCGTCATCAGCCGCAATACCCAGGGCGTCAAGTTGATCGGCATGTCTGCCGGAGAGCGTGTTGCCGGTGCGGCGCGGCTTATCGAGAAAGAGGAACAGGAACTGCCTGAAGATGAGTGATCCGATTGATGTAGACAAACTTAAAATTGGTGTTGTCGGTGCCGGGAGCTGGGGGACCGCCCTGGCAAATCTCCTGGCCCAGAAAGGTTTTAAAATAGACCACTGGGTATTTGAGACCGAAGTTAAACAGCAGATGGAAACCCATCAGGAGAACCGGATGTTCCTGCCAGGGTTTACCTTAAGTGAGAATCTGGTTCCGACAAATGATATGCAGGCGGTTGTCGGCGATAAAGATATTGTCCTGATCGTTGTGCCCTCGCACGTTATGCGCGCAACCACTGAAAAAATGGCGGCCTATCTGCATCCGGATACCCTGCTTGTATCCGCTTCGAAGGGCATAGAAAACGAAACGTATCTCACCATGACCGGCATCTTGGCGCAGACCCTGCCCCACATCGCGGCCCGGAACCTGGCGGTGCTAACGGGGCCCAGTTTTGCCAGGGAGGTCGCGCAGAAGGTTCCCACCGTCGTGACGGCCGCTGCCGCAGATCTCTCTGTGGCGGAGCAGGTTCAAGCGGTCTTTTCATCACCTTACTTTCGCGTCTATACCAGTACCGATGTGATCGGCGCGGAGCTGGGCGGGGCGGTTAAAAATGTCATTGCCATTGCCGCCGGCATTATCGACGGCCTCGGGTTGGGCCTCAATACCCGGGCAGCCCTGATCACCCGGGGACTTGCAGAAATACGGCGTCTGGGTTTGAAACTCGGCGCCAAGTTCGACACGTTTGCGGGCCCTTCCGGCGTAGGCGATCTCATCCTCACCTGTACCGGTGACTTGAGCCGCAACCACACGGTCGGCAAAAAAATCGGCCAGGGATCCACTCTGAAGCAGATACTTGATGAGATGCATATGGTTGCGGAAGGGGTCAAAACCGCCAAGTCCGTTTACAATCTGTCCCGGAAACTTGATGTCGAGATGCCCATATCCCACGGTATCTACGGCATCCTGTACGACGAACTTAACCCCCTGGAGGTGTTGGGTCAGCTTATGACCCGGGATCTTAAACCCGAGTTGGATGCCAACTAAAGGATTCGAGGGGCCAAGGGGCCGAGGGGTCAAGGGGTATTAAGAGCGAATATCCAATATCCAATAAGGAACGCCCAATGTCCAGGGGTGGAATTGCTTCGCGCTGCTGATTTATAAAAAACGAAATGGCAAAATACCTTACTTGGAAATTGGACATTGGGATTGGATATTGGTTATTGGTTTTTATCACTTGAACCCTCGGCCCCTCGAATCCTTGGACCCTCTAATTTAACCTATGACCGACAAAACACCACACAAGGGCGCCGGACATCGTGGACGCTTGCGGGAGCGTTTCCTGGTTGGCGGCCTGGAAGGGTTTCACGATTACGAGGTGATCGAACTGTTGCTCACCCTGGCGACCCCGCGCAAGGACTGCAAGGCGAGTGCCAAGGCGGCCTTGCAACAGTTCGGAACTCTACAGGCTGTCATGGAGGCTTCCCCGGATACTCTGGTGCAGGTACCCGGCATCGGTCCCCGGAACCTGCTGGGGATTCGGTTGGTGAAAGCGGTCGCCGACCGGTATTTAAAAAAGAAGGTTATCGGCAGGACTGTTTTAAACAATTCGCGCGAGCTGTTTGATTTTCTTTACCACAGCATGCGGGATAAATCCCAGGAGTGTTTCAAGGTTGTTTTCCTGGATGCTAAAAACAGGGTGATAGAAGTTCAAACCCTTTTCAAGGGTACCTTAACAGCCAGTGCCGTGTACCCGCGCGAAGTGGTCAAAGCGGCCCTGGAGAAGAACGCAGCCGCCCTGATATTCGCGCACAACCATCCCTCCGGCGAACCGGAGCCCTCTCCCGAGGATATGGAGATAACCCGGCAGCTGGTATTCGCCTGCCGGGTGGTAGGGGTAACCGTTCATGAACATCTCATCATCGGGGACAACCGGTACTTCAGCTTTGCTGACCAGGGGCATATGCTGCGGATGAGCCGGGAGTATGACAGCCAAGGTGGGGGACCCTGAGTTAGGTTGCCAGTTCTGGCTCGCCTGCCGAAGCAGTGGCAGGCGCAACCGGTAAGTTTGGAGTGACTAAAGTGATCTAAAGTGACTAAAGTTGAGGAGTCGCTTTGCTCTGCTTTTTTATAAAACCAGTAGAATACCTTAACTTTAGATCACTTCAAACTTTAGTTCACTTTAGGCACTTATATGCTTGAAATACCGGCATAGACGTTCATGTCCGGTTGGGTACACAGGATCAGGATTATTAAGCCAGTTAAACATGATAGATACCAAAGAAAAACTCCCTTACTGCTTCGCTAAACTGGAAGAAGTCTTTCCGCTAGGTGAAGACGGGCTGCGGCATGTACCTGAATCGTGCCAGGTCTGTATCTATAAAACCAGGTGTCTGCGCAGCGCCATGGAAGGCGCCGAGGGCCTGTCGGTCAGGGAAGAGAAGGTGGACCGGGCTTATGAGGCCGGCATGATAGGGTTCCTTGACCGCTGGTCAAGAAAGAAAACACTCCATAAAAAAAAGAAGAAAAAGGAGTAGAAACACTGATCGGGAGGATAAAATGAAAACCATAAAGGATATTCACCTGGCAGGTCAGCGGGTTTTCATAAGGGTGGATTTTAACGTCCCCCTCGATGAATACCAGAATATTACCGATGACACCCGGATACGTTCGGTCTTGCCGACGATTCAATATGCACTGGACCACCAGGCAAAGGTTATCATTGCCTCCCACCTGGGACGCCCCAAGGGGCAGGCTGTGCCGGCCATGAGCCTGGCTCCGATTGCCAAAAGGCTCGGGCGGCTCATCGAAAAAGAGGTCCGGATGGCCCCGGATTGCATCGGCCCCGCCGTGCAGGAACTGGTTGACAATATGGCCGCCGGGGACGTCCTGTTGCTTGAAAACCTCCGGTTTCACGCCGCGGAACAGGCCAATAAAGACGCCTTTGGAGAAAGGCTGGCCGGATTGTGCGATGTCTACATCAATGATGCCTTTGCCGTTTCCCACCGGGAGAACGCATCGGTGCACGCGATCACCAAATTTGCCTCCCTGTGTGTCGCCGGATTTTTACTGCAAACGGAGCTTGATTATTTCAGCAAGGCCATGGCCGATCCGCAGCGTCCGCTGGTGGCCATTGTCGGTGGCGCCAAGGTCTCCAGCAAGCTGGGTGCACTGGAAAACATGTTAAAGAACGTCGATAAAATTATCGTTGGCGGGGCCATGGCCAACACCTTTCTCAAAAGCAAAGGGTTTGACCTGGGCGCTTCGCGGGTGGAGGCCGAACTGATGGAAAGCGCCACCGCTGTCATGGCGGAAGCGGCCGAGCGGGGGGTTAAATTTTATTTACCGGTTGATTTCGTGGTGGCCAGTGAACTTGACGAGCGGGCGGAAACGAAAATAGTACCGGCCCGTGAAGTTCCCGAGAAGTGGATGGCCCTTGATATAGGCCCGGCCACTTCGCGGCTCTATGGTGAAGTGCTTTATGACGCGAAAACGGTTGTGTGGAACGGGCCCATGGGGGTGTTTGAGATGGATGCCTTCAGCCGGGGCACAATGTCCATGGTGCACAACGTGGCCAACTCCTACGCCATGACGATCGTCGGGGGGGGTGACACGGATGTGGCTATTCACAAATCCGGTGAAACCGATCGAATCACCTATATTTCCACGGGCGGGGGGGCCTTTTTGAGGTTGATGGAAGGCAAACCCCTGCCGGCTGTCACCGCGCTGGAAGCGGCCCAGGTGCGTATCGGCGGCTAAAGCCGACCGGTCCGCTCTAGACGGGACTCGCTGCCGCTGTCCCGGAGGTTGACGTACAGCAAAATTGGTGTTATCCTTTTGAAAAAACAAGGTATTTAGGGGCCTCTGAAGCGAAATCTTCTACAGGAGAGCGAGCGTGGCATTCTGGAGCGTCAGGGAAGAACTCAGCCAGGTAAACCGGTTAAGGCGATCCTATTACGAATTGCTCAGGGATGATCTGGACCAGTTCATGATTCAGCATTCGCTGATCGAATCCTACTACAATTTTACCCGCCGCAAGATCAAGTATCCCTTTGTGGAAAAACGTGAGTTGAAACCCCGGGCCAGGATCCCCGGCAAAGAATATGAATGCCAGAATACCTTTCTGGTCCTGTTTGTGGAAGACTCCATTCCGGCCGCACATAAAAAATATATCCGTTTTTTCGACGTCAACAAGACCACCAAGGAAAACCTGCTGCATACCGGTGCGTTGCCCTTGAACGAAAAATTCGACCGGAACCAGAAGAATCTGGAATCGGTCCACTTCAATAACTTTTTGCAAAAGCTGCTGCCCATCGACTATGCCCTGCTGATCCAGAGGAACCCGGCCAGTCGGGCCCGGGACAATTATTCGCTGAGTCACTTTCACGTGCGGGTGGACTGGCCGATTGCCGACGCGGCCGAAAGCCTGGCCGCCAGCCTGCGATACATATCTAAAGATCTCTATGAGCGGGGTGACAAGTACGCCGAAGATATTCAGAAGAAATTTTTCGAGTACTTCGGCGTCCCGGTGATGGTCGGTGGTAGAAGAACCGCAGCGATCGTAGCGGCCCAGTTCCTGAAAAGCATTCCCTGTATTTCTACGGTTTACGTTGGTTCAAGTGAGTCCCGGGCCCTGATACGCATCTCGGAAAGGGGCGTAACAAAATTGGTTCTCATGGAATTTGCCGCGGATGAGATCGACCAGATTGCGCAGGAACACAACATCCGGCCGCGAACGTTCCGGAAAAACTACGTCGCTATAAAAAAACGGAAAAAGGGCGTGTGCATCTTCCAGGCAACCTATGATTATACCGATCATTCCCGGCCGCCCGACGACGGCAAACTCCGGGATCTGAAACCGGACCTGAACTGGTTGTCCGTGGGCGGCCAGCATATCATTCCC
>CAZYGG010000050.1:0-27874 GCA_964647585.1 uncultured Desulfobacterales bacterium | reverse complement strand
ATCAGTCGTCGCCTGAAGGCTATGCCCGAGACCAAGACTTTTTTGAGATAGCTTCTAATCAACCTGGATACACATATGAATCTGACGGAAGCGGTTATACTTGGCATTGTACAGGGATTGACAGAATTTCTACCCGTCAGCAGTTCAGGGCATCTGGTTCTTTTTCAGAACCTGCTGGGATTAAAAGAGCCGCTGCTTGCCTTTGATATAAGCGTCCATGTGGGCACCCTGTTCGCGGTGGTGATCTATTTTTTTAAAGATATTCTTGGAATTCTAAAAGCACTCGTGAAATGGCTGTCCGTGCTGCCTGACCGGCAGGCGGCCGGCGTTCTGCTAAAGGAAGACCGGGAGATCCGGATCGCCTTGCTGATCATTACAGGCTCCATACCAACTGCCATACTGGGCCTGCTGTTTAAGGGGATCGCCGAAACCCTGTTTTCATCGGTGGCGATCGTCGGTGTCACCCTGATCATCACCGGCATCATTCTCTGGTGCACCCGGGGGCTGCAGGGAGAAGGACACGGCATCCGACGGTTTACGGTAAAAAACAGTTTTACCATCGGTATTGTACAGGGGCTGGCCATCATCCCGGGTATTTCCCGCTCCGGTTCAACCATCGCGGCCGGTCTGTTTCTGGGGCTCGACCGTGAAACCGCGGCCCGCTTCTCATTTTTGTTGTCCATCCCGGCCGTGGCGGGTGCCGGTCTGCTGGGGGCCGGAGACCTGCTGGGTCACAACAGCCTGCCAACAACGATTATCGCAACCGGCACCCTGGTTTCGTGTATAGTGGGATACGCGTCCTTAAAATTGCTCGTCTGGATGGTCCGCCGGGGACGCCTGCACTTTTTTGCACCTTATTGCGCGGTTCTGGGATGCCTGGCCCTGATTGCCAGTATGTAAGTACAGGGTACCCGAGACAAGCCTAGATAGATATAGAAAAACCAAACTGGTTGTCCGATCATGGATTTATGCGGCAACTAAATCCGAAACACAAAACACGGAATCCGGAATGTTTTCAAGGCGAACGCCGCAAACAAATTCAAAATTCAAATGGCCAAATGACAGAAACAGGTGCTTACCGACTGTAATAATAGGTTTTGTTTGATTTTTTCGGTCATTATGATTTGCTTTATTGTTTCTAATTTCGATATTGCGGCGTTCGCCTTGAGAACATTCCGGATTTCGGATTTTTAGGTACTTAAAAACGCCAGAGTCGCAGCGTTATTAAATACGGGACTTAAGACACAACAAGAGCTACCTACACCATAAGGAGTTCACCATGAATCACGAAATGTTCAGAGAATATGATATCCGTGGCATTGCGGGCCAGGACATGACAGAGGCGGATGTGCTGCTCATTGGAAAAGGCATCGGCACGTTCCTGCGGCAGAACGGGGCCCGGGCAATAACGGTGGGGCGCGACTGCCGGACAACTTCCGACGCCTATACGGAACAATTGATCACAGGGCTGCGGGCTACCGGCTGCGATGTCACCGATATCGGGGTCTGCCCGACGCCGGTTCTCTATTTTTCCATCCAGCATTTGAAAATGGATGGCGGGGTCATGGTCACGGCCAGCCACAATCCAGGCGAATACAACGGTTTCAAGATGTGTTTGGGACTGGCATCGATCCATGGCCAGCAGATCCAGGAGATCCTTGAAATTATCAAAGCCGAAACCTTTGCATCCGGTGCGGGGGCCCAGTCAAGTGAGGATGTCCTCACCCCGTATACGGCGCATGTAACCGGGAACATCAATATCTCCCGGCCCCTGAAAGTCGGCGTCGATGCGGGCAACGGCACAGCCGGCCCGGTGGCGGTACCGATTCTTAAGAAACTGGGTTGCGACGTACACGACCTCTATTGTGAAATGGACGGTACGTTTCCAAACCACGAGGCGGACCCCACCGTTTTGAAGAATATGCAGGACCTTATCGAACTGGTCCGAAAGGAAAAACTCGACATCGGCATCGGCTATGACGGTGATGGCGACCGGATCGGTGTGGTGGATGAAAACGGCGAGATCATCTATGGTGACAAATTGTTGATCCTGTTTGCCCGGGAAATTCTATCCCGCAAACCCGGGGCCACCTTTATTTCCGAAGTAAAATGCTCCAAAACCCTGTATGATGACATTGAAAAACACGGCGGCCGGGCCATTATGTGGAAAACCGGCCACTCCCTGATAAAAAAGAAGATGAAGGCCGAAAAGGCCGAACTGGCCGGCGAGATGAGCGGCCACATGTTTTTTGCGGACCGTTACTTCGGGTTTGACGACGCCACCTACGCGTCCTGTCGCCTGCTGGAGATCCTGGCCGATTCCGGTAAAAATCTGTCCGCCTTGCTTGCAGACGTGCCCCGGACGGTAACCACGCCCGAAATCAGGGTGGAGTGCCCGGACAAGGTCAAATTCAAAGTTGTCGCCAAGGTAACCGATTACTTCCGCAAAGCGTACAATGTGATTGACATCGATGGGGTCCGGGTCCTCTTCGACGACGGTTGGGGCCTGGTCAGGGCCTCCAATACCCAACCGGCCCTGGTGCTCCGTTTTGAAGCCATGACCGCGGCCCGGCTGGCTGAAATCAGAACCCTTGTGGAAACGGTTCTTGAGGAGGTGAAGCAAGCGGTAGCCTGAGCACTATAGCCATTTCCAAATATATGTTCCGATTGATCCATCCTGTCATTCTGAGGAGTGAAACCAGTCTTCGCCAATGGCTACGCCCGGCAGGCGCAGAAGAATCCCTTACGATGAAAGATAACCTTGGCATGTGGGAGAGACTCTTCACTACGCTCAGAGTGACAAAATAACGGAACGTATTTGTGACAATCGGTATAATTGCATATGAATAACATCACCCCTGCAACAATTCACAGGAAACTTGTTTTCCGGATCAGCCTCATGGGGCTTTTCATCGCCCTGCTTTGCGGAGTTATCATCTGGCAGGTGGAAAAGGACCGGATAGACCAATCCATTCTGTTAAAGACAGAAAACGGCTTTAAACGTATAAACAACCAGATCCGCCATTTGCTCAACACTCCTGCAAACTTGAACCCCTGGGCGATAGAAAAGGAACTTATTGATATTTTAAGCCGGCGTGAAGTTATCCGGCTCGGACAATACGTCTGGATCGCCATTTACAATCTGGACGGGCAACCGGTGGCAATGGTTAAGGATGACACCTATGAGAATGCCGAACTGTTAAAAGCCATTACCGGACGAATCAGTGAGGCGGCGGCGCCCCATGGGAAAATGGCATTTGACATCAGTGAACTGAACCACAGCCCCCACATACAAATCATCGCCCCCCTGTATAATGAGGAAGGGGAGAAAGCCGCGTTCGGAGAAACAGTTTTCGCTGTAGCGGAAGAAACCATGTCCGCCATTCGGACCCGGGCTCTCAGGCTGGCACTGGCGGCCGTGGCCATTGTAATCCTGACCACCGCCCTGATCTACCCGGTTGTCATTACCCTGCTGAATCAGGTATCCTCTCTGTCAGCCAAGCTTTTCGATGCCAACCTGGAAATCCTCACGGTATTGGGCAATGCCATTGCTAAAAGAGACAGCGATACCGATGCCCACAACTACCGGGTCTCCATTATTTCCGTAAAACTGGCCGAACGCCTGGGGCTGTCCGCCGATACCATCCAGCGCCTGATCAAAGGCGCCTTTCTCCATGACGTCGGCAAGATTGGTATTGAAGACGGCATCCTGCACAAGCCCGGCCGCCTCACCGACAATGAATTCACGGTTATGCAAACGCATGTGCCCCTAGGGCTGGACATCGTGGACAAGGCCGAGTGGATCAAGGACGGCATGGATATTGTGGGCTGCCACCATGAAAAATATGACGGCAGCGGGTACGCCCGCGGGCTGGCCGGCGACCAGATACCGGCAACCGCGCGGATTTTTGCCAACGCGGATGTTTTCGACGCCCTCACCTCCCAACGCCCCTATAAAGATCCGTTATCATACGAGAAAACAATGGATATCCTGAAAAGCGGCAGCGGCAGCCACTTTGATCCGGACTTTGTGGACGCTTTCGAAACCATGTCCCGGTCCTTATATGACCGCTATGCCGGCCGGGAAGACGACAATCTAAAAAAAGAACTGGACGCCATTATAAAAAAATACTTCTACGCGTAAGGGTTTCATGCTAACATCACGTAATTATATAGAGAAGACCTGAAGCTGATATTCTACTGCGAACTACCCTATCGACTGCCTGCTCACACGCGCACCTGTAGCGATTACCAAAAATATGTTCCGGTTTATCTATCCTGTCATTCTGAGGAGTGAAACGACGAAGAATCCCTCACATCGAAGCACAGCCTTAATTTGTAGGGGACTCTTCGCTCCGCTCAGAGTGACAAAATATCAGAGCGTACTTATGGCAATCGGTATTAAGTAAGTAGTTGCCCGACACAAAACGTTTGTTTCTCTACCGGAGGGCAAATGCCTGGAGATAGAAAATCGCTGGGGGTCTGTCTGGGAGCATCTACCGTATCCATTGTACAGGTAGGCTTAAAAAACTCCGGTGATCCGGGGCCCCGCCAGGCAGCCGCAACCCCCACCATCCACGACTATGCCCTGTACCCCCATGATGGGAATCCCAGCCAGACGCTGATCCACGCGCTTGAACAACTTGACCTCGACCAGTTCACCGGCATTGCCGCCACGGGAAGAAAATTCTGCCGCTTTTTAAACTTGTCTACCATCTCCGAACCGGAAGCAGTTGAAACCGCCTACCCCCTCGTCAAACCCGCCGGCATCCACTGCCCGGCTATCGTGTCGGCCGGGGGTGAAACCTTCATGGTCTATGTCCTTAACCAAAAAGGACGGATTATCAATGTCCTGACCGGCAACAAATGTGCATCCGGTACCGGAGAATTTTTCCTGCAGCAGCTGCGCCGGATGAACGTCACCCTCGCCGAAGCCGCCCAGTGGGCGGTCGCAGAGACACCGTACAACGTTTCGGGCAGATGCTCTGTTTTCTGCAAATCCGACTGTACCCATGTCACCAATAAAGGTGTTCCGAAATCCCGGGTTGCGGCCGGGCTGGGCCAGATGATGGCTAACAAAATCTTGGAATTACTTAAGAAAGTCGAGCGCCGCAACATCATGATTACGGGCGGTACCGCCCGGAACCAGATGATGATCGCGTACCTTGGCCGCGAGCTTCCGGGACTGATTGTCCCCACCCAGGCGCCTTATATGGAAGCCCTGGGCGCAGCCCTCTGGGCCCTTGAGAATGAAACGGCCCCTTTCCCGGGAATCCCGGCCCTGTATGCCTCCCGGGCCGCAACTTTCGACACGCTCCCTCCGCTGGCCCAAGCCGCCGGCCAGGTTGAATTCAAGACCATTGAAACCGGGGAAATCCAACCCGGCGATACCTGCATTTTAGGGCTCGACGTCGGCTCAACCACCACCAAGGCCGTTTTGATGCGCAGGTCGGACGATGCGATCCTGGCGTCCATCTACCTGCGTACCGACGGTGACCCGGTGGCGGCCTCCCGCCGCTGTTATGAAGCCATTGTGAACCAGGTGCGTCAACGGATCGATCCCGGGCAGTATACCGTCACCGGCATCGGTGTCTGCGGGTCCGGCCGCCAGATAGCCGGACTCCACGCAGCCACCGATGGCGTCATCAATGAAATTGTCGCCCATGCCGCAGCCGCCGTCTATTTTGACCCGGAAGTTGACACCCTGTTTGAGATCGGGGGGCAGGACGCAAAATATACCTACATCACCAATGGCGTGCCTTCTGACTACGCCATGAATGAAGCCTGCAGCGCCGGCACCGGTTCTTTTCTGGAGGAATCGGCTTTCGAAACCCTGGGCCTGCGGATGGAAGATATCGCCGCGGTGGCCCTGCAGGGCTACCGCCCGCCGAATTTTAACGACCAGTGCGCCGCCTTTATCTCTTCGGATATAAAAAACGCCATCCATGAAAGAGTCGCCCATGCCGATATCGTGGCCGGGCTGGTCTACTCTATCTGTATGAACTATACCAACCGGGTCAAAGGCAATCGCCCGATGGGTCAAAAAGTGTTCATGCAGGGCGGTGTCTGTTACAACCAGGCCATCCCGCTGGCCATGGCAACCCTGGTGGGCAAGCCGATTGTCGTCCCCCCCGAACCGGGCCTCATGGGTGCCTTTGGTGCCGCCCTGGAGATAAAAACACGCATCGCCAAGGGCCAGATCCCCGCCGGTCATTTTGACCTGGAAGTGCTGGCCGACCGGGAAATCACCTACGGCCGCACGTTTATTTGTAACGGCGGCCGAGAAAAATGTGACCGCCGCTGTAAAATTGCCCGCCTCAGCATCAACGGGAAGCTGCTCCCCTTCGGCGGGGCCTGCAACCGGTACGACAACCTGAGAAAAAATATCCACCTCGACATCGGCAAACTTGACCTCGTGGGCGTCAGGCAGCGTCTCCTGTTTGAAGAATACGCCCCCCAGCCCGGGGCCATCCCCGCTGAAAAATGGCGCGGACGCATCGGTTTCAACCGGAGTTTCCTGGTCAACACCTATTACCCGCTGTATGCTAATTTTTTCAGTAACCTCGGGTTTGAACCGGTATTACCCGGCAGTCTGTCGCTGCCGGGTGTCGATCAGAAAAACGCCCCTTTTTGCTACCCCGCCGAACTGGCCCATGGCTTTTTCCATACCCTTTTAGAATCCGAGCAGCCGCCCGAATTTCTGTTTCTGCCGCACTTCAGGTCGATTCCCAACCAGAACGGCAGCCAGGGGTCCCTGGTCTGCCCCTTCGTACAGGGGGAAACTTTTTACCTGCGGGCTGCTTTTCGAAAAGAAATCAACGCCCTTGCAAAACAGGGCACCCGGCTGTTAACCCCGCTATTAGATCTGGACCGGGGCCTCGACAGCGCCAGAAGCCCCCTGGTGGAAACTGCTATGCAGATGGGCGTCAGCCGGCAGGAAGCAGACAAGGCCTTTGGCCGCGCGCTGCAAAAACAGATAGCGTGCCAGCAGGCTATGCAACAAATCGGCACAGAGGTTATCGCCCGGCTGGAAGCCGATCCGGATCAAATGGCCGTGGTGCTTTGCGGGAGGCCCTACAATGCTTTTGTCGACGAAGCCAACATGGGCATTCCGCACAAGATCGCTTCCCGGAATGTGATGGTCATTCCCCTTGATTTTCTGCCGCTCGCAGGCGAGCGGACCAAGCGGCACATGTACTGGGGCATGGGTCAATTGATCCTCAAGTCGGGTCGCCTGGTGGCCCGCCATCCCCAGCTTTTTGGTATTTTTATCACCAATTTCTCCTGCGGTCCGGATTCATTCATTATCGGTTACTACCGGGAGATCATGGGCAAGAAACCATCGCTGACGCTTGAACTCGACAACCACACTGCGGATGCCGGACTCGAAACCCGGATCGAGGCATTCTTTGATGTAGTGGCCGCGTACCGGCAACTTACCCGCTTTAGCCAGGTTACACCGGGAGGAAACGGATTCAAGCCGGCCCGGACCCTTCTCCAGGGACTTACCCCCATGGTCATGACATCTTCCGGAGAACAGCTGCCCATGAGCCACCCCCGGGTAACGATTTTGATGCCGTCCATGGGCGGACTTTCATCGGAAGCCCTGGCAGCTGTATTTCGCGGGGGCGGTTACAATACCCGGGCCCACAAACCGGCTGATGAAGCGGTGTTGAAGCTTGGGCGGGGCAACACTTCCTGCAAGGAGTGCCTCCCGCTGATCCTCACCACCGGGACACTGCTCAACTATGTCCGCAACGGCCGCGGCAAAGATGAAGTCGTGGTTTTTTTCATGCCCACCGGGACCGGTCCGTGCCGGTTCGGTCAGTACTTTATCTTCATGGAGGATCTTGTCAAAAGGCTCAAACTGGCGGATGTCGCCCTATTTTCACTCAACGAAGAGAGCGCCTATACCGACATGGGCAATGATTTCCATAAGAAAGGCTGGTGGGCTGTGGTGATCGCCGACGTGCTGGAAGATATCCGCGCCATGCTGCTGGCCAATGCCCATGATCTGGTAGAAGCACTCTCCATTTTCAATGCAGAGGTAGCCAAAATCCTGTCTGCCCTGGAAAAAGGCAGTTACCCGAATATAGAAGAACAACTAATAAAAACGGCCCGCAGGCTAGGCCGTATCGAATTGCAGCAGCCGTGTAAAGATGTCCCTTTAGTTCTGTTGACCGGCGAGATCTTCGTTCGCCGGGATGCCCTTTCCCGCCAGAATATTACCGAAAAGCTCGCCAAAAAAGGGTTTGCGACCATTTGCTCGCCCATTGCCGAATGGCTGCACTATATCGATTACCTGGATGATCATATCAACCGACCGCCGGAATTGTCACTGCTGGGCAAAATCGGGCAGAAATTACGGCGCAACGCGATGCACAAATATGAAACCCGCATTAAATCGGTCCTCGCCACCTCCGGCCTCGTGCACCCGGTGCCCGTCCAGGTGGAGGCGGTCATCGCCAGGGCCGCCCCGTTCATGTCACCCCAGTTAATGGGCGAGGCAGTTTTGACCATCGGCAGTTCCCTCTCCGAAATCGTTACCGATGTCTGCGGGGTGATCGCCATCGGGCCCTTCGGTTGTATGCCCAATCGCCTTTCGGAAGCAATCCTGAGCGACGTCATGAACCCGGCGGACAAGCTGGCTTCGGACCCGCACAATAAAAAACTGCGCGCCACCCTCGCAGAGGTAGAAGACCTGCCGTTTCTCTCCATAGAGAGCGATGGTTCACCCTTCCCGCAACTGACCACAGCCAAACTGGAAGCCTTCTGCCTCCGGGCGCAGCGCTTGCATCATCGGATCACAACTGTTTCCTGATGACCAGATAAGATAAAATATCGACAGGTCCGGGGAACTTTGGCTTAAGTCGGAGATATCACAAGTTTTTCAGCCAATTGATATGTAGGGGATCGTAGCAGACACCCCAATTATTGATTTTTCATTTTTAAAGTCTTAAATCCCCATAATATATCGCCGGAATCTGTCGATTAACGCACACTATACGTAATGCATACATGTAATCATCTCTCTTAAAATTTGAGAGCTGCATGGTGATTCCAAAAGTAGTTTGACGCCTGTCTCTGAGACCATCGACAATAAGCCTTTTCAGCAACAGGTACCACATTGTAGTACGATAACCCACTGAAGTAATTAACATATTGACTATTCATCCTTTATGGAATATCAAATTTGTAGGCATTAATTTCATCACTGCCCCTTCCCTTGCGGTTCTCAGGGTGCCACCCTATTTCAGCTTTTCGCTTCATTAGTTTGGTTAACGGTTTCGCATCCAGCGATGCAGAATAATACCGGATGTCGGTCATCCGGATACTCTTATAGTTACATCTAAAAGAAACAACCTGGTTATCCACTTCGCTAAAGTGATAATAACCTAACCAACTGAAGATATAAAGATTATACCCCAATGGGCTTTTTGTTACAAATCGTCTGTATTCTCAATTGTATAACGCGATGTCACCTAGTTTTATGGACAACCAGGAAAAACATTTAAATCCTTGTGGGTATATTCCCCGCCGCTTGCGGCGGTAAAAAAGAACTGTCCTTTAAGGGGTACCCCGTCCGCTTGCGGGGGGCATTTGTATTGCTGAAAAAGCAATTTCTCATCATTTCTTATCATCAAGGAGGGACATACCATGGCAAGCAAAAAGAAGATAGGAGCTCAGATTACACTTGCGTTGATGTTCGGCGCAGCCAGCACACCAGGCGTTGCGTTAGGAGACTATGTTTGTCACATTAAACGCAACAATCAAGTCAAGTTGTTGAACGTCAGTCCGAAGGCGTTGGAAAGACACCTCAGCCATGGCGATTACGAGCCTTACATGCTCTATTTAGACGCCGATGGGGATGGCTTTGGTGACCCCGCAACCTTGATTCCCAGCTGCCTAAGCGGTCCCGGTCTTTATGTCGAAAATGGCGATGACCTCGAC
The DNA here is from genome assembly GCA_964647585.1 of uncultured Desulfobacterales bacterium. Lineage (GTDB taxonomy): Bacteria > Desulfobacterota > Desulfobacteria > Desulfobacterales > CAJINA01 > CAJINA01. Next base: position 17,923 of record CAZYGG010000050.1, on the reverse strand, counting down.
GACGGTGACTACGAAATTGGTGACGGAATTTCGGACGAAGAACCAGAGGAAGAGGGCGAGACAGCAGAATAATTAATCAAGGATAGGGGGGCAAGCAAGTCGGGTGGTAGACCCCTCTTGAATGTCATTTTCCTAACCACATTTTGCGCGCCAGAGGTTCATGACGATCATCGTTAAAAGCACGCACCGCCCTAGCAGTGTGCAAGAAGAGGCCCTTGATCACATCGGTTGGAGATATCAGAACAACAACTGGATGCTCTGGCTTCCTTCACCGGGAGATCTTATAGAACAGTCTCTGGCGGCATTGCGTCCGACACGCCCGGATGCGGTGAGCGGTGCTGTTCCCGAGTGTCGGCACATCAGCAGCAAGCGGCGGTTGTGGCACACGCTGGTGCGAGCTAGGGGACGTGAAATCGCTAAAACCGTCCTGCCTGAGACGTTCTTGCCCGAATTCCCATCGGACCTTCGTAGGATTAATACTCAGGGGGGCCCCTGGATCGTCAAGAACGCCCGACTGCAGCGCCGTCGCGGGATCTATCTGGTAGAGACAGCCGATAAGGCGATGGACCTCGTAAGCGGACCGGGAGACTGGCTGATCCAACACCGCCTCCAGCACCTACTCACCATATCGAACCATCGCTGCAGCCTGCGGGCATACTTGCTCGTTGTCCGTGAACCGGGTAGCATAACGGCCTCGCTTCACCGCTGGGGCCCCGTCGTCTACGCCTCCGTCCCTGTAACCGATGAAGGGTTTGATGCATGGATCACTATATCGAAAAAGGACTGGCTGGGTCCTCCGGAAGCTCCCACCGATCTGCCATCCCTTGTGGACACGCTGATTGCAGCAGGTTTCGATCCGTCACCGCTCCTGCGTGGTATGGGGCGGGCGATTAGAGCCGTAGTGGGATCGGTCGCACCAGCGATTGCAGCAAGCGAGACGCTTCTGGGGCACTTATGTTTCGAACTGTTTGGGGTGGACTTCGCCATCGATCGAGATTTCAAACCCTGGCTGCTCGAAATAAACCGTATACCGATGATGACGCCGAGATTCGAGGGCGAGCGTGCAAAGCGACAGGGGGTTTTAATCGATACATTGGCTCGTGCGGGGCTGTGTAAAGGTGGTGACGGGTTCATCGAAGTGGGGCGCTGGGAGTACTGATAATTGACAGAAACAGCATGCCAATACCACAATTTCACCATCTATTGCAGATATATTGAGTATATCAAAATCAAGCACTGTTGCAATAAGTCCGCTCCTTTTAAGATCCCACCGGACAAGACATTTCACAGGCCCGGCAATAACGGATCACCAGATTACGCGCCCCGCTTTCTCCAATTTCTCCAAAGGGCACTCTATTTTTCTCGTCGGCATTCATCTGGTCACTGCAGGCTAACCGGCTGTACTTGCCATGGGGAAAAGCGTCCACGGGGCAGGCTTTCCGGCAAAATACTTTACAGACCTCACAGGGTGAAAACCCCTCAAGTGCAGCTGTTGCTTGGAACTCATTTTCAAGCAGGAGGGCCCGGAGCCTGAGTCGCGGCCCCCATTGGGGATGTATGACCAGATTGTTCCGGCCGATGATGCCAATCCCGGATAAAGCAGCCGCATCTTTCAGAAAGATACCCCCCCTTGCCACACTATAGGGCAAGGGGGATGAGATAAGATGGAATGACCATCGCAGCCAGTATCTCAGTTCCTCCGATATTTCCTTGAGGCGCCGATTGCCCCAGGTATCGCCGTATTCCCAGTAGTCCAAACGGGGGTTTTTCTCCGAGTGATACAGAGCCAATACCAACACTGATTGGGCCCAGGCCGGCCAATGATCATTCTGAACATTGTTTGAACCACCCCTTATGGTTGGGCCGCCCGGGGCCACTTGATAGGAGGGGCTTTTCAAGACATCCGTCAGGCCGACAATCCCGGCCTGGACGCCTTCATATGCTTCAGCTCTCGAGATGATTTCAGTAGTTGATGGAGTTTTTGTGGCCATGGTGACAGAATATTGAATCCAGATCTAATAGAAACTATTTCAGGGGTCGGGGAGTCATTGTCTGCATGCTAGCGGAGGCTGGCATCCAGAGACGTTCCCGCTTGGCGGACTGGATAGCGCTAAGCTTCACTGCGTACCCGGCCTGCGCCGGAATGACGGTCATTGAACTGGGAAACTCCCAGACTGCTCAACTATTTAAAAGGCCAGCTCGCCCCGGGCAAATAAAACCGCCCGGCCGGCCATGGAAACTCTTTCTCCCCGGTCCTCGCAAAACAGTTCCCCGCCCCGGGCCGACACCTGCAGGGCGTGCAGTTTCTTTTTCCCGAGTCGGGCGGACCAGTAAGGTACCAACGTGCAGTGCGCGCTGCCGGTCACCGGGTCTTCGGGGATACCGGCGTTGGGGGCAAAGAACCGGGATACAAAGTCCACCTTCTCACCGGGCGCGGTGACGATGACGGCAAACGCCTCTTTGATCTTTTCAAGGGCCGCAAAGTCCGGTGCCAGGGCCCTCACTTGCGCCTCGGTTTCAAATACCGCCAGAATATCTCTGGCGCCGAAGACTTCGGCCGGAGCCACTCCCAGCGCATCTGCCAGTCCGGAAACAGACCCCTGTTTTTCGGCTTTCCGGGCGGGAAAATCCATTTCGAGCAGATCCCCGGATTTCGCTACCCGCAATTCACCGCTCGCCGTCTGAAAACGGACCGTTCCGAGGTCCGGAGCCAGGAAATTGAAGATGACAAAGGCACTGGCCAGGGTGGCATGTCCGCACAGATCTATCTCAAGAGTCGGGGTAAACCAGCGCAAATCGTAGTCCGCCCCGGTCCCGACCAAAAAAGCCGTTTCCGACAGGTTGTTCTCCGCCGCGATTAGCTGCAGCACCCTGTCTTCCGGCCACTGGTCCAGCAGGCAAACCGCAGCGGGGTTCCCGCCAAAGACCTTATCTGTAAACGCGTCTACCTGATAGAAGGGAATGTGCATAAGTAAAATCCTTTAAAAGGGTTCAAGGAGCCAGGGGGTCGAGGGTTCAAGTGAAAGAACTTTGAAACCTAAACCCCTTTGAACTTCGAACATCGAACGTTCAACATCGAACATTGAACTGTGGTCGCCTGCTGCGTCCTTCTATTTAATTTTAATAAATCTGATTTAAGCAGTTAGCCTTTAGCTTTTAGCCATTAGGTTAAAAATCCATTTTGTTATAGCCTTTTCGATTTATCTTTTCCGCTGTAAATCGGCTATTGATGAACGCCTTGATTGATTCGACCTAACAGCTAATGGCTAAGAGCTAATCGCTCAATTTAGAATGAAATCGCGCGCCAAAACCTTATTCAAAGTTGGACGTTAGATGTTCAATGTTCGACGTTCAAATGAAGTTTCACTTCAAACCACTCGACCCTCGACCCCTTGAACCCTTTTATTTGCCCGGCAGGTAGTCTTCCCGGACCGGTGAAAACACCTCCACCACGACAGAGTCCGCGATCACTTCCACCCCGTGTTCCGCATCCCCGGGAATGCACCAGGCATCGCCGGGCTCGCAATCGAATTTTTCCGCGCCGATGGTGAATCTCATTTTGCCGCTGACCATGAAACCGGTCTGTTCGTGGGGGTGGCCGTGCATTGGAATTACAGCCCCTTTTTTCAGGTGGAATTTGGCCAGAAGGGTTTTCTCGCCATGGGCCAGGGTTTTCATCTCCACCCCGTCTACAAGTTCCCGGTAATCTGCATCTGATTTTTTCGTAAACATTCTCTATTCTCCCAGGTAGTTGGTTATCTGGATCTTTTTTCCTCAACTTTCGGGTTTCAGCCGAAATCGAAAACGCTATCTATAAACGGTTTATCCCGAAGACGCGACCAACTCGGTCAGGTTCCGGATGACACCGGCACCGTTCAGTTCACCTTCCAACCCGGCCGGATTGTACCAGATGCCATGCAGGCCGGCGGCCAACGCCCCGGCCACATCTGTATCCAGACTGTCTCCCACCATCACCGCCCGGGATGGATTCGCTCCGGTAGCAGCAAGGATCGTATTGAAAAAATCGAGAGAGGGTTTGCGGTACCCCACATTTTCAAAACAGAAGACCCGGTCGATATCGTTTGCGAGCCCGACCCTTTCAAGGGCTTTGATAATGTCGCTCTCTTTGGAATCCTGAGCGTTTGTGGCCAGGTAGCACCCTGCGTCATGGTGTAGTTTTGCCAGGGTTTCCCGGGCTCCCTCTACAGCCGCGACTTTCTCCCAGCGGTACATGGGGCCGGCAACATCCGGGAAATCCACCATCAGGGTGTCGCCCCAGTCAAAAATATAGTGCTCGAATTTGGAATTCATGTTCTTCAACATATACGAAAATAGGCTGACGTGGTTAAGTATTCGATCGACAACCCTCGTTGTGTCACTCTGAGCGTAGCGAAGAGTCCCCCACATGGCAAGTTACTCTTTCATTGTAAGGGATTCTTCTGCGCCTGCCGGGCGTAGCCATTGGCGAAGACTGGTTTCTCTCCTCAGAATGACAGGCCAGCTCAATCTGAACATTTTATGGGAATTATTTTTGAAACCACCTCTAATGGCGAGCGGCGATAATCAACCCCGGTAGGATAAGTGCAATCCCGGCCAGGTGGTACAACCGGATGGCCTCATCGAGAAAAATAATGGCGAGTACACTGCCAAAAACCGGCATCAGGTACAGAAACATCCCCCCTCGGTTGGCACCCACCATCGCGATGCCGCGATTGAAGCAGAAATAGGAAACGATGGAGGGAAACAGGGCCACGTAGCCAACAGCCATAAAACTGGTCCGGTTGAATTCAATCGGCCGACTGGCGAACGTTTCCCAGAGGTAAAGCGGCAGCAGCAGGAGGGTCCCCAGGCCGAAGGTAACCGCCATGAAACTCAGTTCATGGATCGGCGGCCTTTTGCGCAGCAGGACCGAGTAGCCCGCGTAGAAAACCACCGCGATGAAGATGTAAATATCCCCAAGATTAAACGACAAGCGCACCAGCAGAGCCATGTCTCCATGAGTGATGATGATAAGGGCCCCGGCCAGGCAGATCACCAGACCCATAATCTGGCGAAATGTCACTTTTTCCTTGAAAAGCAGGAAAGAGAGCCACACAATAAAAACCGGCATCATGGCCTGCAGCAAAAAGGTATTGATGGCCGTGGTCCACTGGAGCCCGGAATAGAGCAGCGAATTGAACGCGGCGATCCCGATGGCGGAAAGCAGCAGCAGTATCGGCAGGCCGCTTTTAATTGCATCCCGATCCTTCTTCAGGTAGGGAATGGAAACTACCAATAGAATGACCGCGGCCGTCAGCCACCGCCAGAACGCAAACGCCAGGGGCGGTATGTCAGCCCTGACCGCCCGGCCCACAACGGTGTTCCCGGACCAGAACAAAATGGCCAGGGTGAGATAAAGATATGGTTTCCCGGAATTCTTCAAGTCGTTTCCTTAAACCCGTCTCCCGGCGAGCCGGTTCTGGCGCGGCGGGTCTGCAATCCTCCCGCTCTCATAACATATCGGCCGGGAATTTACGAACCCCGAGGACCGCGGCTGTGTCACAATGTTCAATTTGGCTTCAGGTGCAAAGATGGGGCCAAAGGGGATATTGTGACACAGTCTCGACCGGCGGCACCCGGTAATGGCTTGACTATCAGGCTGAAACATTTTAAACATATGCTCATAATCCTTGCCGCCGGATTTTGAGCTTCACAAGGAGCTGCCATGTACGATTTTATGCTGACCCCCGCTGAGCAGGCTGTCAAAAAAGAAGCCCGTGAATTTGTCAACACACAGATCAGCAGCCAATTTTTAAGGGAAATGGATCAGGATGAGATTGTTTACCCGCGGGAATTCGTGGAGCAGGTGGCCCGCGCAAACTTGCGGGCGATTCGTTTTCCGGAGAAATACGGTGGCCGGAATTTGAGCTGGGTCGCCGAGGTGGCCGCCACAGAGGAGATCGGCTGCCTGGGAATCGCGTTGGGCTGCGCCTACGTGATGCCGTCCATCGTGGGTGAAGCCCTGAATGTGTTTGGCAGTGAATTTCTTAAAGAGAAATACCTCAAACCCTACCTGGCGGGCAAACTGGTGGCCGCCGAGGCGTTGACCGAACCGCGGGGCGGCTCCGACTTTTTCGGCGCCACCACCCGGGCCGACCTGGACGGGGACCATTTTATCGTCAACGGCCAGAAACGGTTTGTGGTCGGTGCGGAAGGCGCGGATTTTTTTGTGGTCTACTGCCGGACCAACTTCGAGCCGGGCGCCCACAAATACGAGAAGCTGAGCCTGCTGGTCATTGAAAAGGGCCCCGGGGTGGAAACCGAATACCTCTACGGTCTCATGGGCTGCCGGGGCGGCGGCACCGGGCGCCTGGTCTTCCGGGATGTAAAAGTCCCCCGGGAAAATCTGATCGGCGAACTGCACAGCGGCGCCCTCTGTTTTAACCAGATGATGATTCCAGAGAGGCTCACCTCCGCGGCCGGGTGCCTCGGGGTTTGGGGAGCCCTTGATCTGGCGGTCCGCTACTCCGCCAAACGCCGGGCCTTTGGAAAAGAGATCCGGAAATTCCAGGCCGTCAACACCCTGGTGGCCGACTCCATCACGGAACTGGATGCCGCCCGGGCGCTCACCTACATGGCGGCCCGGGCGGTGGATGAAAACTACCCCGACGTCCGGCGCATAGTGAGTGAAGCCAAGCGGTTCGCCACGGAAGCAGCCTGGAAAGTCGTCAACAACGCCATGCAGATCATGGGCGGCATCGGCTATACCGACGTATACCCCATCGAAAGGGCCCTCAGGGACATGCGCCTTTCCATGATCTGGACCGGCACCAGCCAGATCATGAACCTGCTCATCCAGCACGAATACTACAGCCAGGTCCTTGACCCCGCTTACGATCGCCGGAAAATGGAAAAAGACGCCCTGCACCCGGACGAAAGTGAGCGCTGCTTCACGGACGAAGACATGTGGACGGTTCACGATATGAAATCGGATAGCTAAAAGCTAATCGCCCAATTCGCCCCCCCTGACAAGGAGTAAAACCTTATGACCTTTTTCTATATCATCCTCGCGCTGATTGCCCTTATCTGCCTTTTTCTGGCCATTAAACTCAAACAGCTCAGGGCCGGAAATAAAAAGGCCGCAGCGAATAGGGCCTCCCTGAAAATCGAACCCCTGACCGACATCGGCTCCGTGAGCAGCTTCGCGCTGCTGCCGCTGGTCGATTTCTACACCGACGACGACCGGCTGAAAACCGAAGCGGGTGTCTCCTATCTCATTAAGGCTGATGACACCACCCTGCTGATGGATGTGGGCTTCAATAAGCAGAAAGAGCACCCCTCCCCCCTGGTGCACAACATGCAGGCCCTCGGCGTGACGCCGGAAAACATCGATTACCTTTTCTTCAGCCACCTCCACCTGGACCATGTGGGCGGGATGCAGGAGCAAAAAAAGGGCCAGTTCAGCCTCTCACAGGGACCGGTCTCCCTGTCGGCGGTACCGGCCTACGCGCCCACTGAAATGGCCCCGTCCCATTGGAATCCGGACCCTGAAGTAAAGGTCATAAAAAATCCCCAGGTGCTGTCCAAGGGCATTGCCAGCATCGGGGTCATCCCCCGGAACCTGTTCCTGATGGGGTACACCCTGGAAAACAGCCTGGCCGTTAATATCGCGGGCAAGGGGATTGTGCTGGTGATCGGGTGCGGGCACCAGACCATAGAAAGAATTATTAAACGGGCCCAGCAGCTTTTTGACGACCCCATCTACGGCATTATCGGCGGCCTGCACTTTCCGGTTAAGGACGGACGCATCATGATAGGCCCGCTCAACCTTCAAAACATAGTGGGCACGGACACCCCGCCCTGGAAAGGGATCGGTGAGCAGGATGTAAAATCAGCGATTGCCGCCATCAAAGCCGCAAATCCGGAATTTATCGCCCTGTCACCCCACGACAGTTCCGACTGGAGTATCGCGCAGTTCCGGGAAGCATTCCATGAGCGCTACCACGACCTGAAGGTTGGTCAGGAGTTGAAGCTTGCCTGAAGTTCGGTTCAGCAGTTGAGACCTTTGGCGGAAACCGGTGCCGACCGTTTACCTCATCGGCCGCCACCTTGACACTGGCCCGTGTTTTCTCTATAGTTTGGACGTAACCACTGCCCCGGGAAAAGACGGACCAGCACGGTTTCGTTTCCAATGGAAAACCCCGCTCCCAGGACATTTGCATCTTCTGATTGCTTATACCGGTTGCCATAAATATTCCGTTTGGCTGAGCAATTGGCAGGCGGCTTGGGAACTATGCAATGCTTCAGGCACTTTTCATGCCGGCAACCGCTATCTGGGGCCTCCCCGAAGGAGGACGCAACGGTTTTTGGTGCGTAACTGCCCGCGTGGAAATAATTTCTTGAGACGCACCAAAAACAAAATGAACCTTTCAGGCCGCTCAATAGATACCAATTGTCACGACCGATAAAAAGCTGGTGTTCCATGTCAGGTAGCTTTCGGCCAATCAGGGCAAAAGGAACCAATTTTTGACAATTGGTATGAAGGAACACCCATGCCTAAGAGCCTTCAAAGAATACTCTGCTCCATCGATCTTTCCGACTACTCCCAGCCGGTAATTGACTGCGGTGCCGAAATGGCGCAGCACTTCGATGCCCGGCTGCTTATCTTTTACACCATAGCATCGGATGACAACCGCCTGTACGGCCCCGATGTTCTTGATCGCACCGGCAAGCTTGAAAGGCTGGCCGCGGAAGCCCATGCCAGGATAAAAGAACGCATGGCACCCTACCGGATTGCCTGGGAACCGGTTGTGGTCAGCGGCAGCCCGGTGGAACAGATCCGCAATGTGGGCCTCGATCGTAAAGTTGACCTCGCCATTGCGGCCAGCCACGGATTTTCAGGTTTAAAAAGGGCTTTTATGGGATCGGTTGTGGAAAGAATGGCACGCTCACTGCCCTTTCCCTTTCTCGTGCTCCGTTCGCCGGGCAACCTCGCCAAGGCAAACAACCCGGTATCGGCAAAGTTCAAACGAGCTGTGGTCGGGTGCAACTTTTCCACGGGAACCTCTGAACTGGTGGCAATGGCAGTAGATCTCGGCGAGGTATATGAGAGTACCGTGCACCTATTGCATGCGGTTGAAACACCCCTGAATGAGCGCATTGTTGAGCCAACCGGGGGACCCTACACCCAGGTCCAGGACAACCTGCTGGAAGCGCTAAAGAAGCAACTTGGCGAGCTGGTACCCCGGCATGACGAAAGCCGTTGCACCATTAAACCGGCCCTGATTCCCGGTGTCCCGGGTGAAGGGCTTTTAACCTTTGCCGCCTCGGTTGATGCAGATTTGATCATTGTGGGTGTCCTGCATCACAGCACCCTGGGGAAAATCCTCATCGGATCGACCACCGAAGCGGCGCTGCGTCACGCGACCTGCCCGGTACTCGTTGTGCCGGTGAACAGGTAGCCATAACCCCGTGATTTCATGATTGAAAAAGAAAGCCATAAGACCGGAATTGTGCGGGACAACGCCTATCTCGAACACTGCCCCGCCCCCGGGCATCCGGAAACTCCCGAGAGGCTCGCAGAGGTTTATGACCTTCTGGACAGTCTTGACTTTCAAGACCGGCTGGTGAACATTTCGCCCCGGCCGGCAACCCGCGACGAAGTCCTGCTGGTACACGCGCCCGACTACTACGACCTTGTGAAAACCACTGACGGGGGTGACACCTGCGCCCTGACTGCCGACACCCATGTTTCGGCCGGCTCTTTCGCAGCGGCGCGGCTGGCTGTCGGCGGCGTCCTGGAGGCCATCAAGGCCGTTGTAACGACTGAACTGGCCAACGCTTTCGCCCTGGTACGCCCGCCGGGGCATCACGCCGAAACAAACCGGGCCATGGGGTACTGCCTGTTTAACAATATCGCCCTGGGCGCCATGTACGCCCGTAAAGTTCTGGGACTGCAGCGGGTGCTGCTGCTGGATTGGGACGTTCACCACGGCAACGGCACCCAGCATGTGTTTGAGGATGACCCCGCGGTACTCTTTTTTTCCGTTCATCAATATCCCCATTTTCCGGACACCGGTTTCTTTACGGAAACCGGCAGGGGGTCGGGCGAAGGGTATACGGCCAATGTCGCCCTGCCTAAAGGATATGGGGACGGAGAATATATCCATATCTTCGACCGCCTGCTCCGGCCCATCGCCCTGGAATTTAAACCGGAACTCATTATTGTTTCAGCCGGTTTCGATACCCACAGCGCGGACCAGATGGGAAACATGCACATGTCCGCGGCCGGATATGCGGCGCTTACCCGGGTGGTCATGGATATCGCGGCGGCCTGCTGCGCGGGGAAACTGGTGCTTACCCTCGAAGGCGGCTATCACCTTGCCGCCCTGAAAGAGTCGGTGCATGCCGTTTTACTTGAACTGGCCGGCCTGTCCCATACGGACATAGCCAAAATGGCCTCGCAGGCGGATAAAAACAAAATAAACTATGTGCTCAAACGCTTTTTACCGGTCCAGAGCCGTTTCTGGAAGAGTATATGATCTGCCTTTCTGCAGCCCCTTAGGCGCAAACAGGCAATTCGGGAAAGCACGCCGGACGGATTGACCTTCCCCGATCAAGGGAGACGGACATGAACAAAATCAGCATCATGGAGGCATCCGTAAGAAAATGGGAACGCATTATTGCCGGGAAAGGTTCTGACGGCGGGGTCATCGACTGCCCCCCCTGTCGAATTTTTTACATGCTGGTCTGTTATGGATGCCCCATCGCCCAGTATACCGGTCAGAAATTCTGCAAAGGCTCACCCTACGGTGCCTGGTACTGGCACCAATTAGAAGAGCATGATAAACTCTTAAAAAAGGTTTACTGCCCGGAATGTTTACGGCTTGCCAAAGAGATGCACGCTTTCATGGTGGAAATCGTGGCACACCTGAAAGCGGAAAAGAAAAAACGCGAATCGGAAGCCAGCCAGCCGGAGTAAACCCTATCGTTGCATAAGAAACATGACAAAGAATGTTTAACCGCAGGGAATAGAGGCGATGGCAGCAAAAAGCCAGGTACTCCCAGGATTTACAGGTGGTGCTTTTAAAGGATGTTGCCAATTTTGTCATATTTTTTATGCAACGTTAGGGTAAACCGGGTTGCAACGACGGGGAAAACCTTCGGGCAGATACCATGGTAAATGACCTTCTGGCCGGCATGGCCATCGCTGAAGTCATGACGTTGATCCTGGCGCTTTTCACGCTCTTCAGGCAGTGGAACAACACGCTTGCTGAAAGCGGCGCCTACGCGATCGTCGTCGCCATGATGTTCTTTTCTTTCCTGTTCCAATCGGGTTTTATGCCCGGCCTGCGCTACCCGGCCCTGGCAGCCGAAGCCCTTGTCTGGCTGGCAAGTGTTCGATTTATATACAAACATCGCACGCCCCTGGCAGGTGACTTGCTGGCGTTCCTGCAATTCGCCCGGACGCACCGAATCGCTTCCATCGTCGTGTCGCTGGCCCTTTGCTACCTGGCCGCCCGGGCAATTCTCGTTCCGCCGGCCGCATACCACTGGAGTCGGTTGATGCCGGTGCTCCACTGCCAGCTCAGCCAGGGGTTCCCGCCGACCACCCCGACAGCAGAGACGCTGCTGCCGCTTTATCCGCTGAACACGGCCATTCTCGGCCATTTCGTCTTGAGATTCAACACGGACATGGGCCTGGGGCTTTTCGGGTTTTTGGCCTATCTTTCCATCGCTTTTTCCACATATGCCCTCTCCCGCCGGTATGCGTGGCCGCCCACGGCCTACACGGCCGTCATCGTCGTCATGAGTATGCCGCGTTTTATCTACCAGGCCAGTTCCCCCGGAGGCGAAATCATCCCCGCCGCCGGTGCCCTGTTTTGCATCCTGGCCCTGTACAGATTAATTGAAGCGCCCGGTATACGCGACCTTTACCTTTTAATCGCCGGTATTTTCTTTTCGCTGACCGAAGATGCCGCCTGTTTCCTTCTGCCGGCAATCCTGATCCTTCTGGCAGGGGTCATGCTCTTCAGAAGGCACGGCGCCATGGTGTGGTGGCACATCTTCCGCCGCAACAAGCTGGCCACGGTCTCGATCGTGGTGCCGGTGCTGGTGTTTTCGCAGGTGTGGCTGTTCGCCCACAATGTCTTCCGGGGGGAAAAATGGATCGGGGCTCCGGCATTTACCGCTTTCGCCTACAACGGCGACGGCATCCAGGGCGCCCTGGCCAATTTTTTCCGCTATCTTTTCCAGGCTGTCGACCTGACCCGCCCGGCCGACGCCCTCTGGAAGGTCTTCAACGGCACGACCTTCACTGAGATGCTGTCAGGTCTTTATGGCGCCGCAATCACCCCGCTGTTCGGCGGTCTCGGTGCCACGGTTCCTTTTGCGCTCTCGTCCACGCCTGATGAAATGGTTGCCTGGTTCGGCCCGGCCGGGTTCCTGCTGGTTCCCCCGGCATTCATCTATGTCCTCATACGGGGCCCTCGCCGCCTGAAGGCAACCGCCATCGCGCTGGCGGTCTATCTTTACGCCCTCTGCCTGGTGGCCGCCTGGCATCCGGCCAATGTCCGCTATTTCAGTATCTTTTTTGCCTGTACCGGTTTTTTCACGGCCTTTTTCCTGCCGCCCTGGCGCCTGACCACAAACGGCAAAACCGTCCTCCAGGCGATGGCCATTTTTCTGTTGATTTATGCCACCGCCTTCGGGGCCTACCGGCCCCCGATCAGCTTTCAGGAGATTTTACAGGCACTCTATTAATTATTGCATTCTTTCCGAATCTATGCTGATTTACGCTCCAGTAAACGGCAGCTGCCCGGGCTGGTAAATAGCAGATCCAGGTGGTTCTATAGCGATTGCCAAAAACATGTACAGGCTGAGCTATCCTGTCATTCTGAGGAGTGAAACGACGAAGAACCCCTCACATCGAAACACGGCCTTAACTGGTGGGGGACTCTTCGCTCCGCTCAGAGTGACAAAGTAACGGAACGTACTTATGACAATCGGTATAAACAATCGACATCTTCGACTGGAATAGGAACAGACATATGCAAGATCGACAAACAAGCCACGGATTGTGGGCTGTTACAGCAAACTCACAACCGGAATTAAAGACACTGGAAGGCGAAGAAACTGCCGAGGTTGCCATCATTGGAGGGGGGTATACGGGATTATCGGCGGCACTGCACCTGGCCCAGGCAGGCCGCGAGTGCGTCCTGCTTGAAGCCGAAGATATCGGGTACGGGGGGGCCGGCCGCAATGTCGGTCTCGTCAATGCCGGATTATGGCTTATGCCCGACGAGTTGCTGAAACTGGCCGGTGCGGAATATGGCGAGAAACTATTGGATGTGCTGGGTGATTCCCCCGACCTGGTGTTCCAATTGATCCAGGACCACCAGATTGATTGCGAAGCCCTGCGCAACGGAACGCTGCACTGTGCGGACTCGAAAAGCGGGTTAAAAGCGCTGCAACAGCGTGAAGCCCAGTGGCAGCAACGGGGGGCACCGGTCAAACTTCTGACCCCCCAGGAAACCGCCGCCCGGACCGGCAGCCAATGCTTTTACGGGGCTTTGATGGATGAACGCGCCGGCACCATTCAGCCGTTGTCGTACGCCTACGGTCTGGCAAACGCCGCCCTTAAAGCCGGGGCGCAGCTGTTTAAAAGCGCCCCCGTAACTGGCCATGAAAAAACCGGCGCCGGCTATAAACTGACAACCCCGCAGGGAACTGTAATAGCCAAATCAGTCATTGTAGCGGTCCATGCTTACCCGGGATTTGCATTCAAATCGATTAATAAATCAATGTTCTGGATGAATTTTTTCCAGTTTGCGACACCGCCGTTGAGCGGCGAAGCCGATAAAACCGTACTGCCGGAACACCAGGGATCCTGGGATACGAACCTGATCCTCTCCTCCTACCGCCGGGACGCGGCCGGTCGGCTGATCGTGGGCAGCATTGGAACGGTCAACGACTTTGCCTACGGCCTGCACGAAGCTTGGGTTAAACGGACCATTAGAAAGACCTATCCGCAGGTCGGCGATGTGACGCTGGAATACGGCTGGCACGGGACGTTTGCCATGAACTGCGACCATATACCCCGGTTTCACCTGCTGGATGACAACATGGTCATGGTCACCAGCTATAACGGCCGGGGGATCGGGCCAGGCACCGTCTTCGGGAAACTGATGGCCGAGTACCTTATGGGCGGCTCGGCGGACAACATCCCGCTACCGGTCTCAAAAGCCCAAACGATCAGGACCCGGCTTTTACGGGAACTCTTTTTCGAAACCGGAGCGCGGCTTTACCATTTCGTACAAAGAAGGATATAGTACGAAATGAAAATTTCGAAATACGAAGCATGAAACTCGAAACAAATTCGAAATTCAAATGACAAAATGACAACAACAGATGCATGCAAGTTGCATCTAAAGGTTTTGTTTGAACTTTTTGGTCATTCGGATTTGCTCTTTATTGTTTCGAATTTCGATATTGCGGCGTTCGCCTTGAGAACATTCCGGATTTCGGATTTATAAACCTGACCTGTGAGGTTCAAGCTACGATGCAAACACCCATAGATCCAGACATCGTCAAAAAACTCATTTCGGCCTCAGGTCTTAAATCCGTGGGCCTGGCCTCTATCCGTGAACTGAACCGGCTGGTCGGGAACATCGAAGCCGCCAGTGGTGAATCATTTATCCGGATGGAGATGGGGATCCCGGGATTCGATCCCCCAGAAATCGCGGTGGAAGGTGAAATAGCCGCGCTAAAAAAGGGCGTCGGCTCCAAATACCCGCCTTTCGACGGCATCCCGGAACTGAAAACGGGCATTGCCACCTTTGTAAAAAACTTTCTCGATGTCGAGGTCGCCCCGGAAGGCTGCCTGCCCACAGTCGGATCCATGCAGGGCTGCTACCTGGCCATGATGGCTTCCGGCCGACGTATGGCGGGCAAAAACAAGATTCTCTTTATTGATCCTGGCTTTCCGGTCAATAAAATCCAGGCCAAAGTGATCGGCCTGCCCTTTGAAAGCTTCGACGTATACGATTTCAGGGGAGACCTTCTGGAGGACAAGCTGCGATCCTATCTCGAAAAAGGCGACATCGGGGCCATTCTCTATTCCAATCCCAACAACCCCTCCTGGATCTGCTTCACGGAAAAGGAACTGGCAATCATCGGGCGGCTCTGCACGCAATACGATGTGATCGCCCTGGAAGACCTGGCCTATTTCGGCATGGATTTCAGGCAGGATTACTCACAGCCCGGTAAGCCGCCTTTCATTCCCACGGTGGCCAAATACACGAACAACTACATCCTCCTGATATCAAGTTCAAAATCGTTCAGCCTGGCCGGCCAGCGCATCGGCATGACCGCCATCTCAACTGCCCTGTTCAATTCTGATGGTAACAATCTGGAGCCTTACTTCGGGAGCAATAAGTTCGGCTACGCCTACATTTTCGGCGGGATGTACGCCCTGAGTTCCGGTGTCTGCCACAGTAGCCAGCACGGCCTGGCCCGCCTGCTTGAAGCAGTCAACAACGGCCAGTATAATTTCGTGGAGGCTGTGAAGGAGTACGGCGAGCGCGCCCGGATCATGAAAAAGCTGTTTACGGGCAACGGATTCAAGATCGTCTACGACCTGGACGAAGATGAACCCCTGGCCGACGGTTTCTATTTCACCGTGGCCTATCCCGGCTTTTCAGGGGAGGCACTTGTGGAGGAATTGCTTTACTATGGTGTCAGTGGCATCTCTCTGGCCACCACGGGCAGTAACAGGCTAGAGGGAATCCGGGCCTGTGTTTCCCTGACCGGACGCAAACGTTTTGCGGAACTTGAGCAGCGGCTGGCGCAATTTAAGCAGAATCATTGATAACAGAACCCGGGAAACGCGCCCTTAACACGGGGGGGACTCTTCGCTTCGCTCAGAGTGACAGCCTGAAGATATCAGGAAGCCTCCAGGGCTTCTGCCGGGGTATCCTCACTTTCTGAAAACGCCGTGGTCGCCAGCGCGGCGATTTTCACCGGCCGCACTTTCCGGTACACTTCGGCATAGGCTTTCTTTTGGCCGTCTACCGTCAAAAGGTCATTTTCAAGGGATATACCAAACAGCCGTTCGTTTTCTTCCAGGTAGGGTCGGATCAGATCCCAGTCAACCTGCTCCAGGTCAACAAATTCCCCGCCGTTCAACTGCTCGTCCACCAACTGCCGGTGCGGATCTCTGATATAAATCGCCCCGCCTGAGGCCAGTGAAAACAGGTTGGCGCCGGGATAGGGTGTCGGCAAACTGGTCAGGGCACCGTTGTCATCAAAGGCCATCCCGTTCAGGATGACAAACCCGCCGCCGTTCAGCGGGTCACCCGCCATGAAAGACTCGGCGAGATAATCGAGGCAGGTTCCGTTAATGACGACCCGGGGGTGTCCGGTTCCATTGATCAGCGGTCGCCCGGCGGCATTGCCCATGATATAAACATCGCCCCCCTTGGCACCGTACATGAATGTCTGGCCCACATCGCCATGAATCACGAGCTTGCCGCGTTTCATAATCTGCCCCAGCTGGTCCTGGGCATTCCCGTGGATCTGGATTTCCATGCCGTCGATGCCGGAAGCGATGTAGTCTCCGGAACTGTCATAGACGTCGATTCGGACATCATCCGTTTCTTTGCCGAATCCGCAGCCGGTAAAGCGCTGGCCCTTATAGCCGTAACAAATATATTTTTTCCAGCCGAGCCGGTAGGCTTTGTTCATGAGGCGTGAATCGCAATCTTTGCCTTCGGGCTCAAATTCCCGGGCATTCAACACCAGGACCTCTTCACCGGCCTCCGGGGCCCGGAGAGATTCGCGGGTGGCCCGGTCAATGTGAGTGTACCGGCTGCCGGCATGGTCGTCCAGCCCCGGCGATGCATCAAAAATTTCCGTCAGGCTGTTGCGCAGCATATCGAGCACCGCCCCCCGTTTCTTGGACCCGGTGGGGAAAAGACGATCGTTGAGGTAGGTTATGAATTCAACAGCCGCTGTTTTCAGGTCATCGCTCTTACCGGCGGCTGTGATCAGTTCCCGGCCGAGGTGCCCAAGATCTGCATAATCCCAGTCTGCCATGGCAGCCGCACAGGACCGTTTAAAGTCGCCAAGTCCGTCAGGCGTCAGGCCCGCTGCCACGGCCTGGGTGATATCCGCCGCCCGGGATGAAGCGGGCAGTTCCACGGATGTGTCGCAACCCACCTGGCCTTCCGGTGTGCCGACAATTTCACCAAATTTATTTGCGGTTACGAGCACTTTGCTGCCATCGCCCTTACCCGCATCTTTCACTGTAAAAGAAAAAGCACCCCCGTCACTGGAACTGCCCCCGCGGGCATTCCAGTATTTATCGGCCACCGGGCAATACCGGCTGTCTTCCGCCGCCAGGTTCTGCAAAGTGGCGTCGATGGCCTGTTTTTCGGAGCAGACGAGGCCAATCTGGACCTCTTCTCTTTCCATCAGCGCAAACACCTGGGGCCGCAGCATGGCCGTGTCGGTGATACCCAGCAGCTGGAAAAAATTATTATAGGGATCGTTGCGGGCAATAATAAAAAACCAGGGCCCGTCCGGAGAACCGGACATGTGCTGGGACTGCAGGTATCGGTAAACATGCTGCTTATCCGGCGACAGGCTATCAAAATCGTATTCCGAAGTCGGCGCCAGGGCCTCGATGATATACTCCATGGGATATTCAAAGGTCCGGTTGTAGAGATCCAGCAGCATCACCGAAACCTCTGTGTCCGTGAGGAACTGGGGATGAATGTTATACTGGTGCAGGTACTCGCATACCGAATGATAATTCGCAAAATCACCGTTATGCACCAGGGCTTCATGCATTCCGGAAAAGGGATGCGCCCCGCCCGGATGCCACATCCGGCCGCGGGTGGGATAGCGCTGGTGGGCGATCCAGCCATGCGCCCGGAAGTCCTCA